>NZ_JAKKIE010000069.1 GCF_021742065.1 Rhizorhapis sp. SPR117 | reverse complement strand
GGCTACTGGCCGAGTCTAAGGCTAAAGCCAGTATCCGACTGAAGTCGGAGGGGTTCCTCCTCCAAGAGGACTCTGAAGTCCAAAATCCCCCTTCAGGAACGCAACGAATGGCAAAACTGGATCACCACCAGCCGCACCGAAATCCACGCCCTGACCGCCGAAATCGCCCGGCTGGAAGCTGAGATCAACGCAAGGGTCTATGCCCTGTTCGATCTGACACCCGATGAAATTGCACTGCTGGAGGCCAACGTCTGAAGCGGGGCGTGCCTGCGACAACCGGCGCGCCAGTTGAACTGACTTGAATATCCGTCGCGCGTGCGGTGTCCCCGGCTGGACCAAGGCACTGGAAAATAAGCGCGTTTTGACGCGCGACATTGAATATGACGTGCTGGCAGGCGTCCAAGTCAATCTGACTGAGAAGTTGCCACTGCTGGAAAGGCGCAGATTTCCGGGCTTCTTGCGTGCGATTTGTCGCGTAGGGTGTGTAGTCCTATGCTTGCACTTCGGGTCCAGTCACCAAGCCCGAATCAGACCCGCCGGTCCTGCATTGCACTGCCACTTGGGTTTGGCAGCTTCGCTGCGATCTGGCCCCTAGCCAGAGCGTCTGGGGGTATTATTGGGGGTATCTTGAAATCATCATCCTAGAAATATGGCAGAATTACAGGATTTTTTGGCCATTTAGCGGTTCCCTTCACCTCCCGGTCTTGGGATATCCGGCTTGAGAAATCTCTCGTTGTTTCACTCGCAACAGGCACACTCCCAAAAAGTGAGTCTATTGGTGGACAGATTGCCGTTTCGTCCGCATCATGAAGGCAAAGGCCCCCGCAAACAACCAATGGATAACCAGAAAGATTTTCGCGATTTCTCGCGCTTCTCCGCTTGCCACTCCCCATAGATCGTTCAGAGCCACCGCCCCGAAGCCGATCAGGTTGGCAAGCAGCACATGTCTCAGGGCGAAAGGCTCTTGCTTTCGCGACAACCAGTTCAATGTTGCAATGCCGAGAAAAGGCCCGCCCAGCAGCCGTATCAAGGCAATCAACTGGGGCGAAGCATCGGCGGGTACGGCCCCCACTCCAAACTCCAGCGGGAAGAACATCAGCCCGATACCGACAGCCGCGAGGTAGAACGCGGAAAATGTAAGCGTCAGTTTTAGCATTCTGTGTTTCCTGAGCGCAGAATCCATCCCTTTGTCCTCTATCTCCAGTCCTCAATCCCGCTGTCCGGAAAGAGAGGGTCAGCGGCTTTCGACGTGGCGTTTAAAGTTGTCGAGGATCGCCTGCCAGCCATTGCGCTGCTGATCGAGCGAATGCTCTGCTTCCGCTTCGAAGGTGACGGCAACGCATATGCCATCCTGATCCTGCGCGAACTGGACCTTGGCGTGGCGATCACCGAAGTCGTATTCAATCAGTTTGTGCGGTTCGATACGTGTATAGGTTCCTGCAAAATCGAACCCTATGCTGCCGTCCTTCGCCTCCATGCGTGAGGAAAAGGCACCGCCTTTGCGCAAATCGACCGTCGCTCTTGGCGTATGCCAATCCTCGGACGCAGAGTTCCACCGTTTTATGTCTTCGGGACTTGTGTAGGCTTCCCATACAATTTCCAGGGGCGCGTCCACCGTGGTTTGTACTGTGATCATTGGATCGGTCATTGGAATTTCTCCTGTCAGGAACGGGATTCAGAAATGCCGGACGGCGCTACTGATTGATCTCAGGCTCAACGAGTTTTGCGAGTTTTTGCAGGCATTCCTGCCAGCCGAGATAACAGGCTTCAGGAGGAATCATGTCCGGCACGCCATCCTGTTCGATATCGACTTCCGTGCCCACCGAAACGGCTTTCAGGGTCACTGTGGTGCGCATCTCGCCCGGCAAGTTCGGGTCATCAAAGGTGTCCGTGTAGACGAGGCGCTGTCCCGACACGAGTTCGATATAGGTGCCGCCGAAGCTATGGCTGTTACCGGTCGTGAAATTTCGGAAGGACATTTTGAAGCTGCCGCCCACCTTTGCGTCCAGTTCATGGACGGTGCAGACGAACCCGTAGGGCGGGAGCCAGCTCGCCACGGCATCGCTCTCGATAAAGGCGCGATAGACCTTTTCCGGCTGGGTCGCGAGAACACGGTGGAGTCGTATCGTACTGGGCATGGCAATTCTCCTCTTGCTGAAATTTCACAGTGGACTTTCTCAATTCTCCGGACTGAAAAGCAGTTCCAGATACCGGGCAAGATGATCGATACTGTCGGCAGCGATCTGTGCTCCACCCTTTGCCTTGGCGAGAATGAAGGCGCCCTGAAGAACAACCTGGGTGTGAAGCGCAAGCGACTGTGCGGTCCAATCGGGTGACATGCCCCGATCCCGCATCGCCGCTTCGATATCGGCTTCCAGCGTCTCGGCATGGCCGCTGATGCTGCGGTCGCAAGCATCGCGAATGGCTGGCGTGGTTTCGTAGGTTTCCTGCACCATGGTGCCGACGAGACAGGTGAACTCGGGCACGCCGCCCTGCAGCAGCACCTTGCGGAAGGCGACGTAACCCAGGATCCGATCGAGCGGATCGGCATGGTCGTGATACGGAGCTTCGGCAAACAACGCACCGGTCGTTTCCGACCAATGCTCCGCAGCGGCAACGCCAAGCTCGTCCTTGCTTTTGAAATGATGAAAGAATGCACCCTTGGTAACACCGGCAGCCGCGCAGAGTTCGTCAACCGTAGTTGCCGAATAGCCCTTGGCCCGGATTAGGGACAAGGCTGCCTGCAGAAGCTTTAGCTTTGCATTCGGCTTTGCAGCGGCTTTAAGCATATCATCCTCCTTGGGAATTTTCTAAATACCAACTGGTTGGTATGGTGTCAAGTGATGAAACACTGCCAACGACTGACCCTCCGCTGAGGCCGTTGTGGCCGATGCTTCTTGCAAAATGCGGCATCTGATCTTATGAATGATATATCGATATTTCATTCACTGGAAAGAATGTGGCGACGCAGTTTCTCAACAGAGCGGACGAAAAGCGGGTACTCAGTCAGGCGGTCAATCGTGTGGCAGCCTGCTGGAAGCTCACCAATGAACAGCTTGGTGCCATCCTCGGCCTGTCTCCAGCCACGGCCTCGCGGTTGCGCTCGGGTGCCTACGAACTGGACCGATCGAGCAAAGCATTTGAGCTGGGACAATATCTGGTGCGCTTGTTTCGTAGCCTGGATGCATTAATGGGAAGCGACGATCAGGCGTCCATGTCCTGGCTCAAAGCCTTCAACCTCGATCTCGGCGGTCGTCCGATCGATCTCATCCGGACCATAAGCGGCCTCAACGAAGTGACGCATTACGTCGACGATTATCGGGCGCGTGTCTGAAATCGTTCCCCAACCGTCTGACCTCCACCCTTACGCCGCCAGCCTTTGGCGGCTGGTCGAGGCGCAGCATCGTATCTCCACCAACCGCCTTGCCGCCAATGCGGAAGACCAGGCCATGCTTGAGCAACTGGTCGAAGAGGTAAAGCCTCCGCTGCCTCCTGCGGCGCGCCATCTGCATTATCTGCTCGCAACACCATTTCGCTATGGTCATGCGAAGGAGTCGCGCTTTCGCAAAGCAGGTGAGCGGCCTGGCATCTTCTACGCTTCCGAGCATATTCGCACGGCGGTCGCCGAAACGGCCTATTGGCGGCTGCACTTCTTTTCGCGCTCACCGGGGTTCGCGCCGCCTACAAATGTGGTTGAACATTCGGCCTTCAGCATTCCCGTCAAGGCCACGCGCACTATCGATCTGATAGCAGAGCCCTTTCTGCGGCATGCCAGCCTCTGGGCCGATCCGGAAGACTGTACCGCCTGTCAGGCCTTCGCAGTGCATGCGCGCCGGATTGAAACGCAGGCGATCCGTTATCAATCTGCGCGCGATCCCGACAGGGGCGCGAATATCGCCTTGTTCGACCCTTCTGCCTTTTCGGTCAAAGCACCAAAAATCAGTCAAGCCTGGCATTTTCGGTACGAGCAGGGACAACTCACAGCCTTTGCCGCCCTGCCCTCGAACGAACGCTACAGTTTTACATTCGAACAATTTGGATTGAAAGAAACGAAGGGAAACTGGCGACGATCAAGCATGGAACCGATACGATGAATAAGGTCATTCACGCTGACGGTTTCGGCTTTGACCGCCGATACCGGCCTGTCGGCCATCAGCGTCTGCATTCTTGCACATAGAGTGGCAAAGGCATCTTCTTTGCTGGCCATATCGAGTCCCTTGGTTGAGACTGCAAGTTTATCCATGCATGGTTAATGGAAAGTTTCCTCCATTTGGCAAAAGGTCCTGCGAAAATATGTACACATCGGCAAGGGTGGAACATGGCCGGACGATCCTGCGCTGGCTTCTTGCCGTCGCCTATCTGTTCGCCGGGTTCGCGCACCTGCGATCACCCGGCATATTCCTGACGATCATGCCGCAATGGGTGCCCTTCCCCGCCGAAACCATCTTCATCACTGGGTTATGCGAAATCGCGGGTGCGATTGCTCTGCTGACCGCCCGATTGCGTTATATCGCCGGCGTCATGCTCGCGCTCTATGCGGTCTGTGTTTATCCCGCCAATATCAAACACGCCATCGATGGCATTGCTGCCGGCGGAACGCATCCTGGTTGGTGGTATCATGCGCCGCGCCTTGCATTTCAGCCGGTGATCGTCTGGTGGGCTCTATTTGCGGGGAGCGTAACCCGCTGGCCTTTTCCGAAGGGAAGAAGCGCGAGCGATTGAAATTTCATCGCTCCCTACAGTTTTGAAAGGGTCTGCCGTTTATAGCCTGTGACGGCGGATTGCCAAAATACATATATGGCAAAGGCGATGTTAACGATAGGCCTTATCCGTATATTAGACGTTAACGCTCATCTTCCTGAGCATGACGCGAACCTGCTCTCCTGCACTGTCCCGACTGCGCATTGGTCGCCAGCCATTGGCTGTTCATGCGTTTTTCGTGATTGCATCCGGGCTTCTGGCACAGTCGGCCGCTCATGCCGCAACGCCCTGCGCCTCCGCTCCGTTGCTCCCCGCCTCTGGCAATCAGGTCTGGCAGGCCAGCTACACCAAGAGTCAGGCCATCCTGAAGGGTGCGCCCAGCCAGCTCGACCTCATTCGCATGCAACAGGCCAGGACGCTCTATCCTCAGGCAGGACCAGCTCCGGCAACGAACACCATCATTGTCAGGGCCGCAAACGTCCGTGTCGAGCAGCCTTTTCCCGCTTTGTTGGCATCGCCCTTACCCTCGATTGCCAACTTTGACTATGGCGAAGCGGCAAAAGCCGTCGCCTATGTTGCACCCAAAGCCCTTCAGGTCGTATTCGGCGCGGTGCAAAACCACGAAGGCCGCCACATAGAGGACTGCCCTTCGTCGTTCGTACAGGCCAATCGTGGCATTCCGCGCGCACCCTATACGCGCAGTACGGCCGAATATATCCGGCCAGGTCGACCCGACATATTCGGGTCGGTTGCGCTGGCGGTCTCGCGAACAGCACTGGATAGCAAATGGCGTCATGCGAGTAGCGCAAGTCTGAATGCCTCGGGCGCTCCCTGGTCTGGCCTGCTCGCGCAAAACCGCAACCAGGCACGTATGACCCAGATTGCGAACATCAACGCATGGGTCAACGCGCGGATCAGATATGTCGATGATGTGAAAGAATATGGCACGGCCGATTACTGGGCTAGCGCCGCACAATCCCTGTCGCGCGGACGCGGCGATTGCGAAGATTATGCCATTGCCAAGATGCAGCTCTTGAAGGCGCTGGGCGTTCCTGCGGACTCAATGTATCTCGTCATTGCCCGCGATCTGGTGCGGCGGGCCGATCATGCCATATTGGCTGTTGCGATGGACGGCGACCTGCTCGTTCTGGATAATGAAACCAACCGGATATTGCGGTCCGCCGAAGTGCGCGACTATCGCCCGGTGTTGAGCTTCAATGAAAACAGGACCTGGACCCATGGCTATCGCCCCGATAGCGCGCTCCCAGCGGTTCAACTGGCTTCGCTGACACGCTAACTTTCAACGCTCCTGCAATGCTTCCGCCCGTGCACGCAGCACGGGTTTCAGCAGATAGGACAGAATGGACTTGCGGCCGGTGATGATCTCCGCATCGCAGATCATGCCGGGCGTGATCGGCAACCGCCGCTCGCCGGACAACAGGTAAGAACGGTCCGTTTCGATCACGACGGAAAAATAGGCTTCCTTGTCCGCTTCGTCATAAATGCTGTCGGCGGAAATTTGCACGACGCGACCGCTCAACCCGCCATAAACGGAAAAATCATAGGCCGTCACTTTCACATTCGCACGATCATTGACCTTGATGAAGGCAATGTCCTTGGGCTTGACCCTGGCTTCCACCAATAATTTCTCACCCATCGGCACAACCTGCATGATCTTTTGCCCGGCCTGCACAAAGCCGCCCACTGTTGTCACCTGAACATCATTCACAATGCCATCAACGGGCGAACGCAATTCCGCCTTTTGCACCCGTCCTTCTGCCCCGCGCAGGGACTGGCTGTTGACGGCAATCTTGGTCTGCAATTGGCTGCGTTCATTGAGCGCATCCTGTCGGAACTGGAAATTCGCTTCAGCAGCCTGCGCCTGCGCTTCACGTATGCCTGCGGCAGTACGTGACACACCCTCGCGAGCAGCAGCCAAGCGGCCCTGCAAATCGACAAGATCACGGCGTGCCGACAGCAATTCCGTCTCCGGGACGATCGATTTTGCGGCCAATGGCGCCAACATATCCACCTGCCGTTGTGCCAGCGCCACGCTGCTGACAAGGCTGCTGACCGTCGCCTGTGCCTCGCTCAGCTCTCGGCGGCGCTGTTCAACGGCCGCCTGTAGCCCCGTCATCTTGCTTTGCAATGCCGATTGCCGGACGGCCTGAAGCCGGGCTTCCTCTGAACAATCGACCAGCATCGCCCCATCGGCTGTGCGGGTACAATCGCTTTGTTCCCCCGACGCCTCTCGCGACAGTCGGTTCGCGCGTGCGGAGAGCAATTTATTTTCAGCCTCGATCTGGCCCAGTTCCGACGACGACTGGGTATCGTCCAAACGAACCAGCAACTGCCCCTTGCGGACATGCTGGCCCGACCGGACAAGAATGTCACGGATGGTGGCCGGTTCGGAGCTTTGAACTATCTGCATCTTGCTGGACGGGATGACGCGCCCCTGCCCCCGCGTCACCTCGTCCACCCGGGCAAGCGATGCCCAGATGACAAAAATCAACACAGCCGCAAAGCAGGCGACAATGACGGTTTGCGCTCCATCCAGCGCTTTAAGCCGCTTCATGGTCAAGGCGGGACTCATCATCATTGTGTTACCCCGGCAACGTTGACGGATTGCGCCGCGTATATCCGGGCGAGCGCACCTGAGCTCTGGGTCGGCGCGGGAATGTTCGGTGTCCAACCCTTGCTGACATCGACCCGTCCGCCCAGATCATTGTCCGCACGCCGTTCAGGCAAGGCCGCAACCGGCGGATAATCAATGGCCGGATCGTTCTTCCCCGCAATGCCCCCGTCAAAAAGCGGCACGATTTCCACACCCGCATAACGTTGACTAAAGGCGCGCGGCATGCCCCAGCCGCCCGGCCAACGATAAAAAATGTGCGCGCCGATGCGGGCGATCTTGGCCAGTTGCGGCGCCCAGCGGGGCAGCACATAATCGGCGTGGTAATGCGTCGCCGTTCCCACGGATTTTTCGACATAGCCGCCAAGCGCCGCCCGCGCGACCGCACGAGCCTCGGCCCAGGCTGACGACGCGGGCTTGCGCGCCAATGCGCCGTCACAGGTAAAGCTGAACTGGCAAACTGGCTGACGCGCACCTTCATAGACGACACCGCAGACGCTGTGCGGGAATGCAGGATGGCGAACCCGGTTCAACACGGTCTGTGCGACAGCGCGCTTGCCCGCCGGCGGTTCGAACCCGGCCTCGTAATAAACCGCCTGCGTCATGCACAATTCCGCCCTTTGCCGACCGGCATCGTCGGCACGCGCAACGGAAAAGGGTGCGGCTGACAAGACCTTGCCTTGGGCAAAGGGAAGGCGATTATTGCCCTCTACTGCGGCCTCACCCTTGCTCAGCACCTCGGTTTGCGGCTCATGTGTCAAGGCGACCAGAACCCGCCGCTGGGCAAGGTCAGGCATAGCCATGCGCTCTGCAACCACATCCTTTTGCGGGGTCGAACGAGACCGGATCTCGTTAATGGCCAGATAGAGACCAAACACGACCAGCACTGCGAAAATTCCGACCGCCACGATGATCCAAAGCATTGCACCGCTTGGTCCGGCAGCATTCTGGGGGGTGTCCGGTGCACCTGTATGGATGACTGGTGCCGGATCGCCATGGGGTGAGGGTCGCGCGATCATGTCCCGATCGCCTTGCCCGCCAATGATTTCAATATCTCGTCCCGCGGACCGTCGGCAACGATCCGGCCGCCGTCGATCACGATCAGTCGCTGCACCAGCGACAGCATCGCGTTGCGGTGCGTGGATACAACCAACGTCTGCTGGGGATTAAGCGATTTGCGCAGATGATCGATGAACATCTGCTCTGTTCCGCTATCCATCGCGCCGGTCGGTTCGTCCAGGAACAGCAACCGCGATGGTTCGACCAGCGCCCGCGCCAGCACCAGGAAACTGCGTTGCCCACCCGACAGACGCGATCCCCGCTCGCCGACCTGCATATCGAAACCGTCGGCATCGCCCGCAAAGAAATTGCCCGCGCCCGACTTTCTCAGTGCCTCGATCAATCGCGCATCGTCGGATTCCTGTGCGCCCAGCAATAAATTGTCGCGGATCGACCCGCTGAACAGCATCGAATCCTGTCCCACATAGCGGAATGCAGAACGCACCTCATGCCCATGATATTGCCCGCTATCCAGACCGTCGATCCGCATGGACCCGTCCGTCGGCTGATACAGGCCGCACAGCACCCGTCCAAAGGTCGATTTACCCGACGCAACACGGCCGATAATACCGATCCTCTCGCCTCGTGTGATCCGTAGCGATATGTCATTGAGCGCGGGCAGCGAGGTATCGGGATAGCTGAATGCAATATGTTCCATCGCAATATCGCCATTGCGAATTTCGGGCAGGATACTGCGCGCACCGCTATCGCGTTCGTCAGCCTGCTGCATCATGCCCTGCAGTCCTTCAAGCGTCGTGAAAGCTTGGCGGGCACGGGTAAACAGAAAAGCAAATTGCCCCACCGGCGCCAGCGAGCGTCCCGCCAACATCACCACCGCTATGATCGCGCCCATGGAGATCACGCCCGCGTTGAACAGGTAGAAGCCCCCGATGACCAGACTGATGCTCGTCGCTTGTTGACATAGCGAAGCAAGGTTGACGCTGATCGCGGTCAGGCGGCGTAATTTCTCCTGTGTTTGCGCGCTCATTTCGGCATAGCGCCGCCAACGACCCAGCATCCGCCCTTCGGCACGACAGGCTTTCAATGTCTCAAGCCCGCCGACCGCCTCCACCAGAACGGTGTGCTGCAATCCGGCATCGGCCTGCGCATCCAGCGCGGCGCGTCCCATCGCCTTTTGAAGCGTGAATCCCGCTATTCCCATGATGATCATCGCGACGACCGGCACCAGTGCCAGCCACCCGGTAATCAGCGCGATCAGGGCAATGAAGAAGAACAGGAAGAACAGATCCACGACCAGCACGACCGTGGTGGAAGCGAAGAAATCGCGGACCTGTTCGAACTCCGAAACCCGCCGGACAAAGGCGCCCGTACTGCCCTTGCGCGATGCCAGCGGGATATTGAGTACCTTTTCGAACAATTTCTGCGACAGGCGCGCATCCAGTTTCCTGCCGGTTTCATCGATCAGCCGCGCTCGCGCCAACCGCAGAGCGAAATCCATGCCAAAGGCAAGAAATACACCGATCGCCAGCACCCATAGGCTGGCCGTCGCCCGGTTGGGAATGACCCGGTCATAGACGTTCATCGTGAACAAGGGCATGGCGAACGCCAACAGGTTGATGATGGCCGCTGCCGCGATCACATAGCCGAAGGATTTGCGGACCCGCCATACCTCTTGCCAGAACCAGTGCCGCTGCGCCCGTAAATCCCATGACAGTTCCGACTCCCGCTCCTTGCGGTGGTCGGGCCAGACGGCGACGGCATGGCCATCGAAAATATCCGCCAATGCTTCCTGCCCGGTCCAGAGCGTTTCAGCCCGACCGGGAATGTACAGCTTTACCTGATCGCCTTCGATATCGAGCAGCACAACGGCCCGATCGTTGGCGAGCTGCAACATCGCGGGTAAATGCTTCTTGCGCCATTTCGCAAGCGGCCGGACGACCATTTCGGCACCCATGCCCAACTGATCGAGCGCCGACTGCGCCTGATGAAAGGGCAGACGGCCATCCTCGGCCAGTGCAAGGCCAGCCTTGATGATGACGGGCGATGATGGCCGGTCATACAGCAGGGCAAGATGGGCCAGGCAGTCCAGAACATCGTCATTGTCCCGGCACCCACTCTCCTGACCGGCCCACTCACCCAACTTCATCTTTCCACTCCAACTGCGTCAGGCTGTTACCGCGTTTAGCGCGGATAACGCCGCCGCATCAGTTCTGCCGCCTCGGTATCGGGAACATCGAAACGGTCACGCGCATAGGCATTGCTGCCAGTGGGTGCCGTTACGCCCAGCGCCGAAAGCAATTGATCGGTTGCCGCAAGGATTTGATATTCCGCAAACATTTGGGCCAGACGCGATGTTTCAGTCCGCACCTGGACATTGAACCGGGTGTTCTGGGAATCGAGCACATCGAGCAGGGAACGGCGACCGACATTGAACTGTTCACGATAGGACAGCAGCAGATCGTCCGACACCCGGCTCTGTTGTTCCAGATCGGTCAAGCGAAGCCCCTCGCTCTGCTTGCGGTTCCAGGCCTGCCGTACTTCTTCCTCGGCCTCACGGGTCAACTGATGCAGACGAAAACGCGCTTCGCTCGCGCGACGCGTCATTTCCTGAACCTTCGCCCGATTGATGCCCCCGTCGAACAACTGCCAACGCAGTACGACGCGCGCCTGCACGTCATTGGTGCTGCCCTTGAAACCGTCGACATCCTCGCCGACCCGGCCACGACCTTCCAGTGATACGGTAGGCCCCAGATCCGCCTTCGCCGCATTCACCACCTGATAGGCGGCGTCGACATCGGCCTGCGCTTCCCGCACCTTCGGATTGCGTTCCCGTACCACAGCCACCGCATCGCCAAGTGTCGGCGGGAGGGCAGCCTGCAACGATTCAGGCATCACGACATCACTGATCGAAATGCCGGTCAGGGTCGTGAAGGAAATCGCCGCATTGGTCAGGTCTTCCTGCGCTTCGGTCATGCGAATCTTGGCCGCCTGAAACCGTTCCTCGGCCTGCTGCTGATCGGCAATGCTGATCGAGCCTTTCGATACGCCTTCACGCAGATCACCCACCAGCAAATCGTGGAAAGTGACATTGTCCTGCGCGGCCGCAACGACCCGCTGCTGCAACATATAATCCAGATATTGCCGTGCGACATTCAAAGCGATGAATTCCGACCGTTCCCCCACGCGCAAGGCAGCACCATCGGTGCGGGCAGCCTGCCGCTTCAGTTCGGCACTGCGTGCGCCGGAATCGAACAGAACCTGTTCGCCCAAAACGCTGGCTTCGAGCGGGTAAAGCGTCTGGTCTTCAATACCAATCGCACGACGCGTGCTGTTTTCCAGGCGCCGGACCCCGGCCGATCCTTCCACCGAAATCCGCGGCAGGAATAGCCCTTGGGCCTGATCCCGTTCGAATTCAATGGCTTCCTTGTTCATGATGGCCTGGTTGATTTCCGGGTGGGAATCCACCGCGGCCTGAACCGCGGTTTTCAAATCCACCGTTTCGGCGCCCGCCCCTGTGACGCTCAATATGAGAGCGCCCGGAACCGCCATGAGCCACTTCATTGTGTTGCTGACAGTCATTATTTTGCCCTCCAAATCACTGGCCGCTCGATCCGGCGCTTATTTCCACCCGGCGGTTCTGGGGCTCACGCACACCATCGGCCGTTTCGACCAATACCTGGCTTTCCCCCCGGCCATCGACCTGCACATCGCCCGACGAAATTCCCGCGCTTTCCATCATGGCCGCCACGTTCTGCGCCCTGCGCAGGGACAGACCGGTATTATAGGCATCCGATCCGGATTTGTCGGTGTGACCGACCACAGAGAATGTGGTCCATCCGCACTGTGCCTTGCTGTCCACGATCTGGTTGACCGTTTCGGACGCTTCCGGCAGCGGCGTATCGGCATCCCAGTCAAAGAACACGATGCCCTTCATTTCCGATGGGCAAGAGGAACTGGCCACGGGCTCTGGCAGCGGCGGTGGCGGCGGTGCTACCATGCGCACTGAAAAGGCATCGCATCGGTTGACGCTGTCCTCATCGACCGTCCCTGACTTCAGGAAACCCAGAGCAATGCCGCACTGTACCTTGGCCTCTGATGCCCAGGTGAAGCGTGGATCGTCCGATCGGCGGACGTCGTCGGCCAAAGTGGCAGCCAGCGCAGCGTCATAGCGGGTCTGAACTTCACCCTTCAACTGGTCCTTGCCCAGATCGAGCAGCGACGACCGCGCAGCCGCATGAGCCACCGGACTGCCCAGCACCATCGGTGCCAAGGACAGGACCGCCACGGCAAGCAGCGATGTTCTCATTGTCTCTCTCCCTATCAAGTCCAACTGCATTCCCTTTTCCTCAAGCATGGCCATTCACCTCAAGCAGCGTGCGCTGCGGCGACCACATCGTGGCTCATCATCGCCAGATCGAAATTAAATCCGCTGCCGGCCAAATGGAGCGCCTGATCCATCGCCGCTGCGGCTGCAGACAGGTCAATGCCTGCATCTGGCGCCGTCTGCGGCAAGGCATCGAGCAGCGCGTCGATATTCGGGCCGTCCCCAGCACCGCCGCCCAGCGCATCCGCCAATATGATGGGCAGTGCGTCGCCTGTCGGCTGTGGATCGGCAGATTGGGCATCCGCAACCACGATGGCCGCAAAGACCGGCATCGCATCCACTGTCACAGGATGAGCATCGCCTGCCCCCGTGGACTGATCACTGCTATCTGCCTGAGACCCAAGATCGGCGCCGCTATCGTCGGTCGTCACATCACCGATGCCCGAACCGCTGTCGCTGGTCACATCTGAATCGCTCAGATCGGTTTCAGGTGGAAGTGCTTCCTGTTGCTCATCCCCCGACAGCAATGTTTCCGGTGTCTCGGTCGTATCGGCAGGCGCGATGTCCGCCTCCGCCGGAGCGCTCTGCTGACCCGATGCATCGCCATCAAGCGACAGATTGGTAGTCGAACTATCATCCGTCGCGGGCGGCGTTTCCGCCTGGGCATAATCAACCGCCGTGATCAATGACGCCGCGAGCAACGCCTGGTTAAGGCCGGTGTTGACGAGCGTCTTCTCCGTCTCCTGCGTTGTAGTCGTTCCACCAACAGCACTGGTCGCAAACGCCGCATCGGCGATTGTCCCGGTCGTGCCGTTCATCGTGTAGGTCGCTTCGCCGTAGACAAGAACGTCGCCATTGGCGGCCATATGCGCCTGACCATCGGACACCAGATCAATGCTGGTAATGCCCATGTCGGTCAGCGACGTGAATTCACCCGCATCGACAACGCCGTTGCTGTTGGAGTCCTGCCACACGCCAAACTCAGCAAATGCCGTATCCGCCGCAGTGAACTTACCGTCCCCATTGCCGCCGCCATCGATGCTGTCATAAGCAAGGCGAAGCCCCTCAAGGTCGGTAGCGGCACCTAGGGCGTCGTCGGCAAAGACAATGTCGTAGCTTTCACCAATCGCCCGAGCGAGCAGGCCGTCGTCCGGCGCAACCCACGCCGTCTGCACCTCGCCCCAGCCATAGTCGTAAGTGACGCCTGCAGTGAGCGAGAGATATTCCACGCCGTCGCCATTCAGATCGATGGCGACTGGCGCCGCCGGGATGAAGGGCGCGAGCCCATCGGCCACATGCACCGTGAAGTTCTGCGTCGCAGTGGTGTCGCCATCCCCATCGACGAACTCCAGGGTGAAGGGGATCGTCTCGTCGATGTTCGAACTCGCGACACCAACATTTGTCAAGTTGAGCTTGATGGAACCCGCAGACTGGTAAACGTCGATCCAGCCGATCTCGAGTCCCCCCGCAGCCGAAATCGTCAGGGTGCTGACTTCACCGTCGGACAAAACCCAGGTTTCGGTACTGCCATCGGTATAGTGGGCAACGAATTCGATCGTATCGCCAACGCCGAAATTGAAGAATGAGAACGTTGCATAAGTGACATTGGCGATGTCCGTTCCGGCGGGCGGCTCGTATATCCCATCGCCCGCCTCGATTGGATCGTACTCGGTGCCTTCGTCATAGTCGTTCAGACCGCCGAAATCGAAACGCATGAATTCCGGCGAATCTAAGTTGTTGTTTTGCAGGCCCCAACCCTGAGTCGAACCGTTGATATCGGATCTTTGCGTAAGGGAGGGCATGTCGCCTTCCAGCCATCCAGCTTCATCCCAACCCGGATTGGGCTCCCAGCCGGTCACGTAGACAAGCTGTTGGCTGGTTGGATCGGTCTTGTCCTCCTGAACGATGATGCTGTCGCTGGGGCCGCTGCCGAAGGAGCTGCCGCTGCCGATTGGAACGTCGGTGACCACCGGATCCAGTTCGGTGACCAGATTGAACGTATACTGGCCAGAAGTGCCCGCGGTCGGATCGACCGTTAGCGTGAACACCGTGGTGTCGCCGGCATTGAATGTGCCGCTCGAGTCGCTATCGACATAGGCGGTCAGAACATTACCGCTCTGCACTGTGACCACCGGATCGCCTCCGACCGCGATGCTCGACGTATCCGCAGTGATGATCACCGATCCGGTACCATCGGCTCCCGCCGTGTAGTGCAATGTGCCGACGGCTGGCGCCGTCGCCGGATTGTTGTCCGTTTGCTGGTCTTGCACCGTGCCCAGCGTTGGCACATCATCAATGATGTCGACCAGGATGGTGCCGGTGGTGGTGTTGCCGTTGGCGTCGGTCACCGTATAGGTGAAGCTGTCGCGGTCCTGCTCGGTGTTGGTCGCGTTGTCCGCGGTCACCCCGTCATAAGCAGTGTCGAGCGTGTAGGTGTAGGTGCCCGTGTTCGGGTCCAGTACCAGATTGCCATAGGCGCCGTTCGCCGAGCTGGTCAGCGTGTAGCTATAGGGACCTGTCCCACCCGCAGGCGTGATCGACCCGTTGAACACCTCGCTGCTCGCGCCCGGGTTGCTGCCCGAAGGCAGACCCGCCTCGTTGACCAGCGCATCGGTGTCCGATGCGGTCACCGTCACGTCGCCGATCGTGATGTCGAGCGTCGTCGTCGAAGTGTCCCCGTCGCCGTCCGTGATCGTGTACACGAAGTGATCAACCACCGAGCCGCTGACCACCACATTGGGATCAGCCTCATAGCTGTAGCTGCCGTCCGCGTTGAGCGTCAGCGTGCCATAGGCCCCGGCAATGCCCGCACCGCCAAGGTTGCCCGAGACCGGCGTGGCCGTATTGCTGCCGGTCGCAACCCCGGTCACCCCCGCTCCGGCCGGACCATCGGCGCCGAACACGTCGTCGGTCCCGTCAATCAGCACATTGCCATTGACCGTCGCACCCTCGTCCACGCTGTTCGTGTTGGCAAAAGCCACAGGCACATCATCAATGATGTCGACCAGGATGGTGCCGGTGGTGGTGTTGCCGTTGGCGTCGGTCACCGTATAGGTGAA
>NZ_JAKKIE010000068.1 GCF_021742065.1 Rhizorhapis sp. SPR117 | reverse complement strand
CCTGCCGACCTAGCATTGTTCATCTCCTCAAAGAGGCGTGAATCAATGAGGTGGATTACAGTTCCGGGTGACTAGGGCGGATCGACATTCAGGATTCCCAAAGGTGCTGCTGTCTGATTCATGAGGTTCCGTGTTTAGCGCGGAGCATGTGATGGGGATCAAGCGGTACGAATTGAACGAGGCACAATGGGCGAGGATCGCGCCGTTGTTGCCTGGCAAGGTCAGCGATCCCGGCCAGACAGGATCGGACAACCGCTTGTTCGTAAACGGATGTTTGTGGGTTTTGCGATCAGGGGCGCATTGGTGCGATCTGCCGGAACGCTATGGTCGGTGGAAGACGGTTCATCGCCGTTTCAGCCGATGGTGTCATTCTGGTGTATGGGAACGATCCCGAATTATTGACGCGCAAAGCAGAAAGGCTGATCGCGGCGGCGGACATCGTGTTTTACGATGCACTGGTCGGCCCAGAAATATTAACCTTTATCGCACCCCATGCTGAATGTGTTCCGGTAGGAAAGCGTTCGGGCCGGCACAGCAGGGATCAGGCAAGCATCAATGATTTGCTGCTTGTTGCGGCGAGATCTGGCAAGCGTGTCGTCCGCCTGAAGGGTGGAGACCCCTCAATCTTCGGCCGCTCGATGGAGGAGATCGCGCATTTGCAGGCAGGTGGCATCGATGTACGGATCTGTCCCGGCATTACAGCCGCCAGCGCGGCTTGCGCCAGCCTTGGCCTCTCCCTGACACTTCGGGGCATGGCTCGTCGCCTGCAATTTGTCACGGCTCATGCGCGCAAGGGCGAAACGCTTGACCTTGACTGGCGGGCACTCGCCGACCCGGATGCGACGCTTGCCGTCTATATGGGCAAAGCTGCGGCCGCCGATGTATCGGGCCAATTGATCGCTGCAGGCCTTGCGGCAGATACCCCGGCGATCGTGGTTGAAAATGCAAGCTTGCCCAATGAACGGCATCTGGCGACACGACTTGATCTGTTGCCATTGGCAGTGCGGACGGGAATTGGCGATGGCCCCGCTTTGCTGCTGATCGGTCGCGCTATGGGCATACGCGCGGCTACGAACACCATCCAGTCGGCCAAAATTCCGGTAATACCCGACAGCGATTAGGCGTCAGATCGCCGTAAGAGCACTGATTCTTGTGCACATTGGGCATGAAGACATCGCATCGCTCATCATTTCGCGATCAACTGCTGCATTCTCCTATCAACCAAAACAAAAAAGGCGGGACCGCTGGCCCCGCCTTGTCATTTCCATTCCAAACCGATCAATCCGCGTTCAGAAATTTCCATATTGTTCGTTACCCACGAAACCCAGCTTGGTTACGCCACTCCGCTTGATCTCTGCCAGGACCTGATCGACGATAACGTAACGTGTCTGGGCATCAGGCTGAAACTGCAGCTCTGGTTCTGGCACCATCGTTACCGTCTGGTTCAAATATTGCCGCACGGTAACCAGATCGACTGGCGAGCCGTTCCAGGTAATGATGCCCGCAGCGTCAATAGCCAGTTTGTTTTTCACGGGATCGACCGGAGGGGGAGTCTGATTCGGTTGATCCTGGGGTAGATCGATCTTCACCGCGTGGGTCTGGATCGGGATAGTGATAATGAACATGATGAGGAGAACGAGCATGACGTCGATCAACGGCGTCGTGTTCATTTCCATCATCGGTTCGCCGTCTTCGCGGCCGCCACTCATGGCCATGATTTATACTCCTGAAAAATCTTAGAGCCGCACCGGCGTCATGCCTGGGGGTGGTTCCGAAATGAACCCGACCTTCGCAAAGCCTACGCGCTGCATGGTGTAGACGGTACCGCCGATGCAACGGTAAGGCGTATTGATGTCGCCGCGAATATGCACTTCTGGCATATCCTCGGGCGTCATATTTTCAACACCTCCAGCCTTTGCAATATCTGCAGTGAGTTTCGCCACTGCCCGGTCGAGCAGTTCTCCCGAATTAACGCGAGTCAAATTCCAGTATACCGCGCACCTGCCATCCGGGTCCGTCGTGATCGACAAAGACACGTTTTCAGGCTTTGTCGTCGTGGGTTCGAACGCCACCTTGGGCAGTTCGATGGGAACCGTCTGGATAACGACCGGAATCGCGATGAGAAAGATGATGAGCAACACCAGCATGACGTCCACAAGAGGCGTCGTGTTGATGTCGGACATCGGGACGTCATCAGCGCCTTCGGATCCAACGCTCATTGCCATTGATCAATTTCCTAACATTGCAACTATCAAGCACCTGCCCGCCCCGACAGATCGGGCCGGAAATCGGACGGCGTGACACAGGGCACGCCGTCCCGATTGGTTCAGGCCTTTTTCACAGCCCCGGCAGGCGCAGCAGCAGCCGGCTTGGCGGCAACGGCGGCATGGGCCGGTTTCACCTGACCATTAGAGACCATGAACCCTAATATATCGACAGCAAAGGCTGACAGATTTTCGGCGATAGACTTGTTGCGACGCTGCAACCAGTTATAGGCAAGCACGGCCGGAACAGCGACAGCCAGACCAAGAGCGGTCATGATCAGCGCTTCACCGACAGGGCCGGCAACTGCGTCGATAGATGCCTGACCAGCGGCACCAATCTTGATCAGTGCGCGGTAGATACCGATAACCGTACCGAACAAGCCAATAAACGGCGCCGTGGCGCCGACGGTGGCGAGAAAGGCAAGGCCGGTGCCCAGCTTGGAATTGATCGCAGCTTCTGAACGAGCCAGTGAGCCATGCAGCCAGTCGTGCGCTTCAACTGGATCGGTCAATTTGCTATATTGATCCTGAGCGGCAATGCCGTCATCGACAAGCTGCTTGTACGCGCTGTTCTTTTCCAGCTTGGCAGTGCCTTCCTTCAGGCTGGCGCTACGCCAGAAAGTCTGACGGACCCTCTTGGACTGATTGATGATCTTCTGCTGTTCGATGAGCTTGGTGAAGAGAATGTAGAACGAGGCGACGGACATGCCGCAAAGGATGAGGAACACGGTCCATGCAATGACGCCCCCCTGTTCAAGGGCTTCCATCAGGCCGTAGGGGTTCTCAGCGGCCGGCGCGGCTGCTGCTGCTGCAAACTGGATGAACATTTCTATAAATTCCCTCTAACAATATGAATAGCAAAGGGGACGGTCAGCCACAGTCTGGCTGGCCGTCCCTGAATTTAACGTGGTATCTGCCACACAACGCGGCTGGAGTAGCTGCTCGCCATCGGATTCCCGCTGGTATCTTCGGCTGGCCTGAAGCGCGCACGGCGCATCAACATCTTGCATGCTTCGGTATCAAGATCATTAGAGCCGCTTGACGATGTGACTTGGCAATCAGTGACCTTGCCGTCTGCACCAACCGACAAGCGGAAGCCCGTCGTCCCTGCACGCTCCTCACGAAGAGCGCGTGAAGGATAGTCATCCGGCGTCACCCAGCTGCCCGGGTTGCCACGCGGAGTAGCGGCTTTTGCAGCTTGCTTGGGCGGCGGTGGAGCCGGTGGCGCGACAGGCGTCGGCGTAAACACAGGCGGAGGCGTCCGCACGATGGTTACCGCAGGCGGAGGCGCAGGCGTCTGCACGATAGGCGGAGGCGCAACAACAGGCGGCGGCTCAATCGGACGATCCGGTGGCGGGGGGGGCGGCTCTTCCTCTGGCGGAGGAGCCTCTTCCACAACATCGATCACATTGAGTTGTTCGGCCGCCTTCTTGACATACTTCATACCGAGGCCAGTAACGAAGGCATAGCCAAGGACAACGTGAATAAGTGCAACGATGACAATCGAAGCCATTCGGCTCGAATTCATCGAGTGGTCAGCATAAGCCATTCAGCAACGACACTCCTTAACTCAGCTTCTATAAATGCCAGTCTGACCGGGAAGGTGAACGCAGTGACCGCGCTCATCTTAACGTCATGACAGAAAATATATCTGGTATTTTTCCAATTCTCTATCGCGCCCCGGCACGGGACGCAAACGCTTTATCGACAGTAGAACTTTCGTGCCCGCCGATTAGCGGATATGGACGTTTTGTGCCAGATTGATGACGCTTGCAAGTGTCAAAGGAAACTATGTTGCAGAAAAGCTTCTTCACGCTCCTGTTTTTTGGGTTAATTTCAGTCGCAACTCCGGCGTTTTCAGAGGTTTCTCCTTTATCGCCCCAACTCAGCTATGCCGACCTGGCGGACTTGGCTGCTGACACTCCGCTTGTCATTGACGCCCAGATCAGAAAAGCGATCAAAGTGAAGCCAGAGCGTGCACCTGATGTGCGGCAGGGGCATCAACGATTCTATGTGGAGGCGCGGGTTATCAACCTTGTCCGCGGCCAGGGAGGTATAGGGCGGGATATAAGCTATCTGATTGATACCCCACTGGATTTTAGAGGGCGCGCTCCCAAATTGAAGAAGCGTCATGTCCTGCTTTTTGCATATCCTGTGACAGGCAAACCTGGATCGATTCAGTTGGTTGGCCCTGATGCTCAGATCGACTGGACCGCCGAAAATGCAAATATGTTGCGCAATATTCTGTCGCAGGCGGTCGCGAGCGATGCACCGCCGCGAATCACCGGAATTGGTAATGCATTTCATGTAGCTGGCTCGATTCGGGGCGAGGGAGAGACGCAAATTTTCCTTAATACAGAGACTGGCGCTCCTGTGTCGTTATCCATTTTGCGGCGACCCGGGCAAGAACCGCGATGGTCCGTCGCGCTGGGTGAAATTGTCGATGAGTCGGCGACAACACCCAGTCCGAACAGCCTGCTTTGGTATCGCCTCGCTTGTTCCCTGCCCCGCCAGCTACCGGCGAAAGCCACGGCGCAACTGGAAGGCGAGAACTTGACCATGGCGCGTGAAGACTATGGAGTGGTGCTCCGCGGTCTTGGTCCCTGCGTTCGGACACGATCAATGACTGGATCGGGGAACCTGCCTCCCTCCCGCTGAATCTCCTGCTTGGATTTCCGACGTCACACCGCTATCAGCAGCGCGAATTGGCTCTGATCGGGGAATCGAATGTCTGGTGACAATGCATTGCGAATCGCGATCGTCGGCTTGGGAACAGTCGGCGGTGGCGTCATTCGCCTGCTGAAAACAAACCAGGCATTGATTGCCCGCCGTGCTGGGCGACCGATCACCATTGCTGCGATTTCGGCGCGCGACAGGGCCAAGGATCGCGGCGTCGACCTGTCTCCCTATGAATGGGTGGACGATATGAGCGACCTTGCCGCGCGCGACGATATCGATGCGATCGTCGAACTGATCGGCGGCGCGGACGGTCCCGCACTGACTCTTGCCCGGCAATGTCTGGCCGCGCACAAACCCTTTGTCACCGCCAACAAGGCGATGATCGCGCATCATGGCCTGGGCCTTGCCAAGGACGCCGAAAAAGCTGGTGTCGCGCTGAAATATGAAGCGGCGGTCGCCGGCGGCATCCCGGTCATCAAGGGCCTGCGCGAAGGCGTTGCGGCCAATGCGATCAGTCGCGTCTATGGAATATTGAACGGCACCTGCAACTACATTCTCACCACGATGGAAAAGGACGGCCATGCCTTTGCCGATGTGCTGAAGGATGCGCAGGATCTGGGCTATGCGGAAATCGATCCAACCTTTGACATTGACGGGATAGATGCCGCGCACAAGCTGTCGATTCTTGCCAGTCTGTCCTTTGGAACAGCGCTGGATTTCGACAATGTCGAAACAACGGGCATCCGTCATATCATTGCAGCCGATATCGCCGAAGCCGCGGCCCTCGGCTTTCGCATCCGCCTGGTCGGCATGGCCGAAACGGTCGATGGTGAACTGTTCCAGCGGGTCCATCCGATGCTGGTGCCAATGGGTCACCCCCTGTCCCATGTCGACGGACCACTGAATGCAGTCGTCACTGAGGGCAACTTTGTCGGTCGCCTGTTTTTCCAAGGCGCCGGCGCGGGTGACGGGCCAACCGCATCGGCCGTGGTTGCTGACCTGATCGACGTTGCACGGGGTGAATATGGCCCCGCCTTTGCCATGCCCGTTGATTCCCTTGACCGGCTGCCGCCAGCAAGGACGGGCAAGCGGGCTGGCCGCGTCTATCTGCGTTTCCGTGTCAAGGATGAACCGGGAGTTCTTGCTGAAATTGCAGCCGCCACGCGTGATGCGGGCGTATCGATCGAAAGCCTGATCCAGCGTGGAGCAACGGATACTGACAGCGTTCTGGTTGTCATCGTAACCCATGTCAGCGCGGAATCATGCGTTAACGACACGCTTGGCCGTCTGCGTGGGTCGGACAGCCTGCTGGACGAACCGTTGGTGCTGCACATATTGGATTGAGACAGTGTCCTCAGCCGAAATTGACGCTTTCAAAGCGGATAGCTTCACCCACTGCGTCGTTGGCAAGCTGGTCTTCCCACATGACCTGATGTCCGCGCACAATTGTTCCGATCGCCTTGCCGGTTAGTTCCATACCAGTGAAAGGCGACCAACCGCAGCGCGAGGCAAGCCAGCCTTCGCTGACGGTCCAGCGTTTTTTTAGATCGACGACGCTGAAATCCGCATCGTAGCCAACCGCAATGCGACCTTTGGTGACAAGGCCAAAAACCCGCTGCGGTCCAGCACTGGTCAGGTCGATGACTCGCTGCAATGTCGTTCGCCCCGCAGCCACATGGTCGAGCAGCAGCGGCAGGAGTGTCTGCACACCGGGCATCCCGCTGGGCGATGCGGGATAGGTACGCGCCTTTTCCTCCAGCGTGTGCGGCGCATGATCCGATCCGATCACATCGGGCACGCCCTGATTAAGCCAATGCCAAAGTCCGTCACGATGCGCAGCAGACCGAATCGGCGGGTTCATCTGTGCGTGACTGCCCAGCCGGGGATAGGCATCTTCGGCTGTCAGCGTCAGGTGTTGAGGGGTTACCTCGCAAGTCGCAATGTCCTTGTTCTGCGCGATCAGTTCCAGTTCGGCAGGCGTGGTGACGTGCAATATATGGATCCGCCGCCCTGCCGCGCGCGCCAGCTTCAATATGCGCCGCGTCGCCAACATGGCGCTTTCATCGTCGCGCCATAGCGGGTGCGAGGACACATCGCCTTCCACGCGCAAATCCTTGCGCGCATTCATTCGCGCCTCATCCTCGGCATGGATGGCGACGCGGCGTTTGCCCGAAGCCAGAACCCGCGCCAGCGCTTCATCCTCCGCTACCAACAGGTCGCCGGTCGATGCGCCCATGAAAATCTTGACTCCCGCCGTCCCCGGCAGACGTTCCAGCTCGACAAGTTCATCGGCATTGGCCGCGGTCGCACCGACATAGAAGGCATGATCGCACCACATGCGATGATGGCCACGTGCAATCTTATCCTCCAGCCGTTGTGTGCTGTCGGTATTGGGGCTGGTGTTGGGCATTTCAAACACTGCGGTCACGCCGCCCATAACGGCGGCGCGGCTACCCGATTCGAGATCTTCCTTATGCTCCAGCCCCGGCTCGCGAAAATGCACCTGACTGTCGATCACGCCGGGAAGGATGTCGAGCCCAGTACAATCCAGCACCTGTTCCCCATCCCCGATACCCGCACCAATGGCAGCAATCTTTCCCTCACGCACGCCAATGCTGACCTGTGCCGGGCCGCCGGGCGTATGGACTGTGCCGTTCTTCAGAATCAGGTCGAAAGTCTGGGTCATGGCATATCATCCCGGTCGGGCGGGAAGCTCCCTCACATTTACACGAGCGCGCGGGTTGGAAATTGCAGTGTCACCCCTTAACTGTTTGCCATGAGCGAAACCACCCTAATCGACCGCGCTGTCATCCATATTTCTGGCGAGGAGACCCGTCCGTTCCTGCAGGGGCTGGTAACGCAGGATGTACTGACGCTCGTAGAAGGCGAAGCGCGCTGGGCAGGATTGCTGACGGCGCAGGGCAAAGCGCTGTTCGATTTCTTTATCTGGGCGCATGCCGGAGACATTTTAATCGACTGCGAAGCAGCACAAGCTGATGCACTTGTCCGTCGACTCTCCCTGTATCGCCTGCGCCGCAAGGTTGAAGTTGCGCGCGATGATATGCTGGCGGTGCACTGGTCGCGCGATGCAGAGGGCCGACCCGCCGATCCGCGCCTGCCCGAACTTGGACAACGCTGGATCGCGCCCGCCGACGGTGCGGACGCACATCATGCCGCCGCCTACCGCGCACACCGCCTGTCGCTGGGTGTGACGGAGGGCGTGGCCGAGTTAGGTTCCGACCAGACACTCTGGCTGGAAGC
This sequence comes from Rhizorhapis sp. SPR117, assembly GCF_021742065.1. The sequence continues at coordinate 8,429 of NZ_JAKKIE010000068.1, read as the reverse complement.
GAACGCACGGGAATTACATGGTGTCGACTTTGGAAAGGGCTGTTATGTCGGGCAGGAAAATACTGCCCGCATGCATTATAGGTCAAAGGTCAACCGTCGTCTGGTCGTCGTGCCGCTGAAAATGGCCGACGCAAAACGCCAGCGACTCGCGCTGCCGGAACTTGGTCTGTCGATCGAGCTTCGCCGCATAGAGGATATGGACGGCCTTGACCTGCCCCTGTGGCTGGCCTCTGCCATTGCCGCTGCTCCGACCGAAAGCTGACAGTCTTGCGCCTCCTCTTTCTGTTTATCGCCCTGCTTTGCGCGACGCCGCTATCGGCACAGGGTTATCGCGTCGTTGCCACCTATCCGCATGATCCCGGCGCCTTCACCCAAGGACTCTTCTATCATGATGGCGCCCTCTATGAGAGTACGGGGCGCGAAGGACAGTCGGACATCCGCAAGGTCCGGCTCAAGGATGGCAAGGTGCTGCGCCGCGTTGCAATTCCAGGGCAATATTTCGGCGAAGGCATCGTGCTCTGGAAGGATGAGATCATCAGCCTCACCTGGATGAACGGCATCGGCTTCCGCTGGAACCTGCATGATTTCAAGCGCAGGGGCAGCTTCCATTACAAGGGGGAGGGCTGGGCGCTGACGCAGGATGGCACCCACATGTTCATGAGTGACGGCACACCGCAATTGCGCGTTATCGATCCTGCCAATTTCAGCGAACTGTCGCGGATAACCGTAACCGATCAAGGCCAGCCGGTCAGCCGCCTCAACGAACTGGAATATGTAAAGGGCGAGATATGGGCCAATATCTGGTTCAGCCCCCGCATCGCCCGGATTGATCCGGCGACCGGACAGGTCAAGGGCTGGATCGACCTTTCCCCTTTGGTCGATGCACAGGGGCTGACTGACAGCGATTCAGTCCTGAATGGCATCGCCTATGACGCCAGGGAGAACAGGCTGTTCATCACTGGCAAAAATTGGTCGAATCTTTATGAGATCGCGCTTGATCCCTGATGGCCTTTGAATTGCATGAAGCCGCCCGTACCGCTTAAAGGGGTGTGTAGGCAGGGAGACAGAGATGCAGAAAAAGCACGTGTTAACATTGTCATGTCAGGATCGTCCGGGGCTGGTAAGCGCCGTGGCGGGATTTCTGGCGGACAATGGCGGCAACATTCTTGAATCCCAGCAGTATAACGACATTGCCAACCAGCGCTTTTTCATGCGGGTCTCATTCGAATTGCTCAATGAAGACATACGCTCAGCAACTTTGCAGTCCCGTTTCAAGGCACTTGCAGACAAACATGGCATGGATTGGCACATGCGTGAAAGCGAAACGCCCCAGCGCGTCTTGCTACTGGTATCGAAGTTCGATCATTGCCTTGGCGACCTTTTATACCGCGCCCGCATTGGTGAACTGAAAATGGACGTTGTGGGCATCGCATCCAACCATCCGCGAGAGGTACATAATCTCGCCCTGCTGGGTGACATTCCCTATCATTATCTACCCATCACCCATGACGGCAAGACGCAACAGGAAGCGCGGATCAGGCACTTGATCGAAACCCACGATATCGATCTGGTCGTGCTCGCGCGGTACATGCAAATTTTGTCAGACGACATGGCGGCCTATCTGTCCGGCCGCTGCATCAACATTCACCACAGCTTCTTGCCGGGCTTCAAAGGTGCCAAGCCCTATCATCAAGCTCATGCACGCGGTGTGAAAATGATCGGCGCCACGGCCCACTATGTCACGGCCGATCTGGATGAAGGACCGATAATCCACCAGGATGCCGAGCCGGTCAGCCATGCCGACACGCCCGATGATCTGATTGCAAAAGGCCGGGACATTGAACGGCGCGTGCTGGCCACCGCTGTTCGATTACATCTGGAGGACCGCGTTCTGCTCAATGGTTCGACCACCGTCGTCTTCAAGAATTAAGCCAAGCGCCCGGTCGTCATTTTTATTCGTCGAATAGAAACCCCGCTTCAGAATCAGGCGCCAATTTCTCGTCCAGCGGCCATCGCGATTTCGAATGAGCGTTTCCGGGCATCCTGATCATAGATCATGCCGTTTACAATGACCTCATCTACACCAGTTCTTTCGATAAAAGCCTTCATATCCCGTGTCACATCTTCCTGCGTCCCAATGCTTGATGCACGCAGTACATTCGCCAGCATCGCCTGTGCCTGGGGCGGCAATGTTTCACGATACCCCGCCACCGGCGGCGGCAGTCGCCCCGGTGTGCCCGTACGAAGCGCAACAAAACTCTGCTGCATGGATGTGGCGATCAACGCGGCTTCCTCGCGTGTGTCGGCAGCGAAAATGTTGAATCCTGCCATCGCGTAGGGTTGCTCCAACTGCGCCGAAGGACGAAAATCACGGCGATAGATAGCCAGTGCTTCATCCAGTGCATCAGGTGCAAAATGCGAGGCAAAGGCAAAGGGCAGGCCCAATGCCGCTGCCAGTTGGGCACCATAGAGGCTTGATCCCAATATCCACAGCGGAACGTCAGCGCCCGCACCGGGCGTTGCCGTGAATCCCAACCGCTCATCGCCCGCAAAACAGGCCTGTAACTCCATCACGTCGCGCGGAAACTGATCAGGACCACCAGTCAGGTTACGTCGCATGGCCTGCGCCACGCGACCATCCGATCCAGGCGCACGGCCCAGACCCAGATCGACGCGGCCTGGAAACAAGGCTGCCAATGTTCCAAACTGCTCGGCGATCGCCAGCGGTGCGTGATTGGGTAGCATGATCCCACCTGCCCCAATTCGCATCGTTCGCGTTGCAGCCCCAATATGCCCCAGCACCACCGACGTTGCCGCCGACGCAATGCCCAGCATGCCGTGGTGCTCTGCAATCCAGTAACGGTGATAGCCCAGGCGTTCGGCATGGGCAGCCAGATCGGCAGCACGCGCCAGAGCCGTGGGTACGTCGCTACCCATTGTTACGGGGACGAGATCGAGAAGTGATAAGAGGGTCATTCAACTTATGTGGGCATGACTCGGCTTCATGCCAACGGCTTTTTCAGCTCTCATGTGGACTGATCGCTCAGCAGACGCCACTCGCTATGTATCCGGAACGCCCCTCAACCAATATGGATGAATATCGTACTGTGCCCACTATGCCCCGATGCGCTGCCGGTAGGTGACATTCACCCGATTGGACAGGATCAGATACGGCAGCCAGATCGCGGCGCTGATCAACACTTTTTGCAGATTGCCCTCCAGCATATCGAGCAACGCCCGTTCGACCATTTGCGGCACGCCGGGAACATGCGCCACCAACCGCGCGATGCTGAGTTGCGCAAGCAGATCCATACCCCATACCAACACCAGGAAGCGCGGGAAGAAAGGCGCCAACCGGATCGCAAGCACAAAAGCAAAAACATACAGACTGGACATGATCACCACGTCGGCGATCATGATGTGGAACAGGGCAAAGAACCATCCCGGCGCATGACTGCCCAATGCCGGAATCGACACCAGAAATTCCGCCGTCCGTACGGGCACATTAAGCAACATGCCGATCAGCAGAGAGGCCATCAGTCCGGTTGCGCCGAACATCGGCAACGCACGCGCCTCCAGGCAATTGACTTTGCGCCACCGACCATATCGGGCCAGCCGGATGGCCGGTTGAGCGTGGATCTGGTTGGGGGGAATCAGACGAAGGCCGAAGAACAATGTGGCGACGGGGGCCATGACTACGGCAGCATAAGGCAGGACGTTGCCTATAGCGGACATGCCCGGATCAAGCTGCGTCGCGGCAAAAGCCAGACGCAATCCGCACGCGAAACTGATCAGAATGACCCACCAGATAGCAATGGAATGCAGGTTCGCCTGCAATGCAGCAACCAGTTGCACACTCTTCCAGTGAAGCCTTCGTGAAACCCGGTCGATCATCACCACCTCGAAGACCTTTCATAGCGCGTATTGAACGGCTTTGTCAGGCAGATTATGGGGCGAGCATGGTTAAGAAAGCGTCAAAATGGAGTAAGTTTGGTCGGGGACAAAAGGCGGCACCTTGTCAAACATGGCACGGCAACATCAGGATAGCATCTTGCGCGCATTATCAATCACCCGTGCATCGGTATCCGACGCAGGCGCACGCGGTTCAGGAATGGTGATGCCTTTCTGTACCGCTGAGCGGGCCGCGATGTCATCCATCCAGCGCTGAAGGTGAGTCAGCCCGTCAATGTCGATGCCCGACCATTCATAACCGCGGGCCCAGCACCAGCTGGCTATATCGGCAATGCTGTATTCCCCGGCCAGATATTGATGGTCGGCAAGCTGACCGTTCAAAACCTCGAACAGACGACGGCCTTCACGTTGATAACGCTCGATGACCGAAGGCAGCCTTTCCGGAAAATAGCGGTTGAAGACATTGGCCTGCCCCATCATCGGACCGAGCCCGCCCATCTGCCACATCAGCCACTGCATCACGCGGCTGCGCCCCTTTACATCCTGCGGCATTAATTTGCCGGTCTTCTCAGCAAGATATATCATGATCGCGCCGGATTCGAATATCGGGAAATCGCCCTCGTCATGATCGATGATCGCAGGAATCCGGCCATTGGGGTTGACCTTGAGGAACCAATCCTGCTTTTGCTCCAGCGCGCTGAAATCCAGTTTCCTGAACGTGTAGGGCAGCCCAAGCTCCTCCAGCGTTACCGAAACCTTGTATCCATTTGGGGTCGATGCGGTGAACAGTTCGATCATGGCCTGTTGATTCCTCATAGTTGCATGCGGTTCGGCACGCAGCCCTGAAGGTAGGATGCCATACCCAATGCTGCAACACGGAGTCCGTCGCATTGGGAACGGCAGACCAGGCAAAGCAACGTTCATCTTCATCATGCCATGGTATAAGGAGAACCTGATGAAGGAGTCGCATATGTATAGGCTGACACTCTTGCTGCCCGTGCTCGCTCTCGCCGCCTGTACCACCCCGGAAACGAAGGTGCGCAACAGTCTGATGAAAGCTGGCTTGTCAGAACATATGGCATCCTGCATGGCCGGACGGATGGTCGATCGCCTGTCGATGTCGCAGTTGCGGCGGCTATCTTCGCTATCCGCGATCAAGCAGGACAATCTCGGCAAAATGACGCTTGATGAGCTTATCTACCGCACCCGCGCGCTGCAAGATCCTGAAATGCTTCGAGTTGTGACGGCCTCAGGTTTTCGCTGCGCGATTGTGAACTGACGGCATTTAGATTTTGCAATTCGCTACTGCAAGAAATTTGCAATTTTGCAAACTGATAATTTGCAACCAAGGCTGGAATTTCCCTGTAACCTATGCTTAAGCGCCTGCGGATGAGTCTTTAAACCCTATTCGACAGACAGGCAGGCCAAATGAACATTCACGAATATCAGGCAAAAGAATTGCTGGCGAAGTTCGGCGCACCAGTTCCCGCCGGCTATGCGGCAATGAGCGTTGACGAAGCCGTTGCGGCGTCGGCGAAGCTGCCTGGACCGCTTTATGTCGTGAAGGCGCAGATTCATGCCGGTGGCCGCGGCAAGGGCAAATTCAAGGAACTGCCCTCTGAAGCCAAGGGTGGGGTCCGCCTGGCCAAGAACGCCGATGAAGTCCGCGCGGCAGCAGCCGATATGCTTGGCAATACGCTGGTGACGGTACAGACCGGCGAAGCGGGCAAGCAGGTCAACCGCCTCTATGTGACCGACGGCGTCGATATTGCCAAGGAATTGTACCTGGCCCTTCTGGTCGATCGCGTCAGTGGTCGTATCGCTATTGTGGCGTCCACCGAAGGCGGAATGGACATTGAAGACGTGGCGCATAACAGCCCCGAAAAAATCCACACCATCACCGTCGATCCTGCGACTGGCCTGATGCCGCATCATGGCCGCTCGGTCGCCAAAGCGCTGAACCTTTCAGGCGACCTCGGCAAACAGGCCGCAAAAGTCACGCAGGCGCTTTATGATGCGTTTGTCGGCACCGATGCCGCGCAGATCGAAATCAATCCGCTCGCCGTCACCGCCGATGACCAACTGGTTGTGCTTGACGCCAAAGTTGGTTTCGACAGCAACGCCCTGTTCCGTCACAAGGATCTGATGGAACTGCGCGACGAGACCGAGGAAGATCCCATGGAACTGGAAGCGAGCAAGTACGACCTCGCCTACATCAAGCTGGATGGAGACATCGGCTGCATGGTAAACGGTGCAGGTCTGGCCATGGCCACTATGGACATCATCAAGCTGAACGGCATGTTCCCTGCGAATTTCCTCGACGTGGGCGGCGGCGCCAGCAAAGAGAAAGTGACGGCGGCATTCAAGATCATTCTGAGCGATCCGGCGGTAAAGGGCATATTGGTCAACATTTTCGGTGGGATCATGCGTTGCGACATCATTGCCGACGGCATTGTCGCTGCTGCCAAGGAAGTGAACCTGTCGGTTCCCCTTGTCGTCCGCCTGGAAGGCACCAACGTAGAGAAGGGCAAGGAAATCCTCGCTCATTCCGGTTTACCGATTGTGTCCGCAGATAATCTCGGCGACGCTGCGCAAAAGATCGTGGGCCAGGTCAAACTGGCTGCGTAATAGGCTATCCCTGCCTGTGTGCGGACCTCCAAAGAGGCCGGCACACAGGCAGGTTCTTCTCTTCCCCGGAAGAAGCTTGAACTGGAGGTAAGACAATGAAGATCCTGGTACCCGTGAAGCGGGTAATTGACTATAACGTCAAACCGCGGGTGAAGATGGACGGAACGGGGGTTGACCTCGCCAACGTCAAGATGTCGATGAACCCATTTGACGAAATTGCGATCGAGGAAGCTATTCGCCTGAAGGAAAAGGGCGTTGCGACCGAGATTATCGCAGTATCGATTGGTGAACCGAAGGCGCAGGAAACGCTGCGCACCGCGCTCGCCATGGGTGCCGACCGTGCGATCCTGATCACCAGTGAGACAGAGGTTGAGCCGCTGGGCGTTGCCAAGCTGCTTGCCAAGGTGGTTGAGGAAGAACAGCCGGGTCTGGTCATTCTGGGCAAGCAGGCGATTGACGACGACAGCAACCAGACGGGCCAGATGCTGGCTGCGCTGCTGGGCCGTCCTCAGGGCACCTTCGCGTCGAAGGTCGACGTAGATGGCGATAGCGTCAGTGTGACGCGTGAGGTCGATGGCGGTCTGGAAACAGTCAAACTCTCGCTTCCCGCCATTGTCACCACGGACCTGCGTTTGAACGAACCGCGCTATGCTTCGCTGCCCAATATCATGAAGGCCAAGAGCAAGCCCATGGCGCAGAAGACACCCGCTGATTACGGTGTCGATATTGCGCCGCGCCTCACAACATTGAAGGTCACCGAACCGCCCAAGCGTGAAGCGGGCATCAAGGTTGCCGATGTCGATGAACTGGTCGGCAAACTCAAAGCTCTGGGAGTGGCATGATGAAGACGCTGGTTTGGGTTGAACATGACAATGTGTCGGTCAAGGACGCAACGCTGGCCGCTGTCACTGCTGCGGGCAAGCTGGGTGAAGTGCATCTGCTGGTCGCCGGCAAAGGTTGCGGCAGTGTGGGCGAACAGGCCGCAAAGATTGCAGGCGTTGGGAAAGTGCATGTGGCCGATGATGCCGCCTACGAACATGCGCTTGCCGAGAATGTCGCTCCGCTGATCGTAGAGCTGATGGGCCATCACGACGCCTTTGTTGCGCCGGCTACCAGCCATGGCAAGAACATCGCGCCGCGGGTCGCAGCTCTGCTGGATGTCATGCAGATCAGCGATATCCTGTCCGTCGAAAGCGAGGACACCTTCACACGGCCGACCTATGCGGGCAACGCCATCGCGACAGTCAAAAGCTCGGACGCAAAGAAAGTGATCACCGTGCGCGGTACCGCCTTCGACAAGGCGGAAATGCAAGGCGGCTCGGCATCTGTCGAAGCTGTATCGGCCACGGGTGACAAGGGCCTCTCCAGCTTCGTCGGCGCCGAAATCGCCAAGCTGGAACGTCCCGAACTCACCAGCGCGAAGATTATCGTATCGGGCGGTCGGGCACTCAAGGACAGTGAAACCTTCCAGCAGGTCATCATTCCGCTGGCTGACAAGCTCGGCGCGGCCGTCGGCGCATCGCGTGCGGCCGTCGATGCTGGCTATGTGCCCAATGACTATCAGGTGGGACAGACCGGCAAGATCGTTGCACCTGAAGTCTATATCGCGGTCGGCATCTCTGGTGCGATCCAGCATTTGGCGGGCATGAAGGATTCAAAGATCATCATCGCCATCAACAAGGATGAGGATGCTCCCATCTTTCAGGTCGCTGACCTTGGCCTCGTCGGCGATCTTTTCAAAATCGTACCAGAACTAACCGAAAAACTCTGAGGCACAAGCAACCCACATGGAAAAGCCCCGGTCAACACCGGGGCTTTATGGGATGGCCCGCCCCTTTTCCCCGGCATCGGTTATGATGTTGGTGCTTAAGAAGGAAAGGAGCGGACCG
>NZ_JAKKIE010000067.1 GCF_021742065.1 Rhizorhapis sp. SPR117 | reverse complement strand
AAGATGGCGCTCCCTTCGCCAGTCTTGAATCCGATCCGCGCGGAAAAAGGAATCCCTTAAATGTCCACACGCCTTAGTGCATACGCTTCACAGGCGTCGAGGCACGCGTCTGCAGCGTGCGTGGTCATGCTCTGTCGGCGGGCTACTCGCGTTACGACAGCGGGATCCGGCCGGATCCCCCAAATCGCAACAGGCGCAAGCCTCATTAGTGAGCCGTTGCCTGCTGAATGCAGATCGGTCGAGCCGGCAATCGGGTCGCCAGTTTCCTCGAAGCGTGCAAGGGCTTGGCGAGTTGCAATGCCAATATCGAAACAACTTCCCGTGGGGCTGAAGGCGCCGTTCCGCCACCAATCGATGAACCGCCGCTGTGCTTCTTCCGGTTCGAAGGCCGAGCCTTTTGCTGCGCTGGCCAGAAGAGCCTCTCCAAGCGCAAGGGCCATGGACGTATCATCGGTCCAAGTCCCCGCGTCCAAGCCGAACGGCCCTCCCCCGACCATATCTGTGATGTGGGGATAGGTGTCCCGCGGCTTGAACTCGAGGGTCGTGCCCAAAGCATCACCGACAGCTAGACCAATGAGACATCCAATGGACCGATCGATCTTGATCGTGAAGAGGGGTCCGCATCGCGCGGCAAACATGGGTTCTCGGCTTCGGTCGGGCGGCCTGCGGAATACAAAATCTTCGGGAAATACGCCGGGCGCGTTTTCCTATGTTTGCGCGCGATCAACCGTCCCGACTGGCGGGACGCGCGGCAGGCACGGGACGGCCAATGACGTATGCCTCATGACCCGCGATGCCTCTTGGCTTGCTCACGCATCGACCGATGCGTTGGCGCCCACTGTTGGCAGGATTGCACTCGGCTGCGAACCCGAACGATGCCTGGCATCGCGGATGTTTTGATGCTTTTCCAAGGCAAGGTTGCCAGATAAAGGTCTCAAAGTGAGACGGAACCTGCGAGGGTCTTGGGCCGATTCGAGGCTTTTAGAAGGACGGCAGTGGAGTTGCGAAGACGGGCTACGATCTCATTCCAAAAAGTCCTTCTGTTCTATCGAGTAGCATTTTCTGATGTAGTCAACTGACGAGTTCCGACGCTCGGAATATAATCAAGGTGCAACCAGAGAGGATGGATCAAAGCCAGACGGGATTCCATATGGAAAGTGACGCGCAGGATAGCTCAACACGGCAGGCCCGCTGGGGCTATGCGATTGGCATCGTGGCCGTTCTCCTCGCCGTACCCGCCGATCTTGCTCTCCGCGCGGGGGGCGTCAACCACAGCCCCTATCTGCTGCTCATCCTTTCGATCATCGTTGCAGCCGCGCTGGGTGGAACGGGCGCCGCAACGGGCGCGGCTATTCTCGCTATTCTGGTCGGGGCCTTGTTTGCCCTATTGCGCCCATTGCCTGGTCTTGAACCCTTCGATCTGCTGCTTTCGCTGCTGGTGGCCGCAGGCATCGCCCTGCTCGACGCTCGCAACGCGTCCTTGCGACGGCGGCGTGCAGCCTGGGACAGGAGACGCCAGAACCAGCTCTCGGAGATCGCCGACGAACTTAACCTGCTGATCGACGGAGCACAGGGTTATGCAATCTACATGCTCGATCCCGAAGGCCGCGTCACGATCTGGAACGACGGCGCCGAGCGGCTGAAGGGCTGGAGAGAGCAAGAGGTCGTCGGCCAATATTGCTCGATCTTCTACCCGGCGGACGCCGTCCAGGCCGGCAAGCCCGAAGCCGACCTCAAACGCGCGCGCGACGAAGGCAAATTCGAGGAGGAAGACTGGCGGCTCAGGAAGGATGGTTCCGAGTTCCTCGCGCATGTTTCGATCACTGCGCTGCGTGATGAAAGCGGAGCCTTGCGCGGCTTCGGCAAGGTGGTCCGCGATGCAACGGGGGAGCGCGCCGCCGAGAGTGCGCACAAAGCCAGCGCCAGCCATCTCCGCTCGATCCTCTCGACGGTCCCCGATGCGATGATCGTGATCGACGAACACGGCATCATCCTCTCGTTCAGCGCCGCGGCCGAACGGCTGTTCGGCTTTTCAGAGGCTGAGATTCGCGGATCGAACGTGAGCCTGCTCATGCCGTCGCCCGATCGTGAACGCCATGACAGCTATCTCGAACGCTATCTTGCAACCGGCGAGCGAAGGATCATCGGGATCGGGCGCGTCGTCATCGGCGCGCGGCGTGATGGTTCGACCTTCCCGATGGAACTATCTGTGGGCGAAGCCATTGGCGAGACCCAGCCCGTCTTCACCGGCTTCATCCGGGACCTGACCGAACGCCAGGAGACCCAGGAGCGCCTCGATGAACTGCAGTCCAAGCTGATTCATGTCGCCCGGGTGAGCGCGATGGGCACGATGGCCTCGACGCTCGCCCACGAGCTCAACCAGCCGATCACCGCCGTCGCCAACTATGTGGAGGCGGTGCGCGACCTGCTCGCCGAAGCCAATCCCGAGGATCTGCCGATGATCCGCGAAGCCCTGGATGATTCGGTTCGAGAGGCTCTGCGCGCCGGACAGATCGTACGGCGGCTGCGCGACTTCGTTGCGCGCGGGGAGGTTGAGAAGACCGTCGAGAATCTTCCCACCCTCATTGGCGAGGCGGCGGCGCTCGGGCTGATGGGCGCTAGGGAGAAGGGTATCGACGCCCAGTTCGATCTCGCTCCCGACGCTTCGAAAGTGCTTCTCGACAAGGTGCAGATCCAGCAGGTGCTAATCAATCTCCTTCGCAATGCGGTGGAGGCCATGGCGGAATCGTCCGAACGGCATCTGTGGATTGCATCCCGCCATGACAAAGCTGGCTTCATTCGGCTAACTATTGCTGATTCTGGCCCGGGCGTTTCGCCTGAAGTCGCGGAACAGCTCTTCACCGCCTTCGTCAGCACGAAGAGCGAGGGCATGGGTCTGGGGCTCTCGATCTGCCGCACCATCGTCGAGGCGAACGGCGGTCGGATATGGCTGGAGCCACGTCCCGGCGGCGGGGCTCAGTTTCATTTCACGCTCGTCGAAGCCGAGCCGGAGACTATCGAATGACCGAAAGACGTATGATCCATATCGTCGATGATGAGGAGGCGATCCGGCGATCAGCCGGATTCATGTTGAAAACATCGGGTTTCACGGTGGCGAGCTACGCGTCCGGAGTCGCCTTCCTGCGCGAGGTGCGGCACGCCGAGCCCGGCTGCATCCTTCTCGATGTCCGCATGCCCGAGATGGACGGACTGGAGGTGCAGCAGGCGCTTCTCGAGCGCGGCGTCGCCATGCCCGTCATCATCTTGACCGGGCACGGCGATATCTCGATTGCGGTGCGGGCCATGAAGGCAGGCGCAGTCGAGTTCATCGAGAAGCCTTTCGAAAAGGCCGTGCTACTGGATGCTATCGCCGCCGCCTTCGAACGGCTCGACGACAGCGACAAACGGGCGACAAGGGCGGCCGACGCGGCCGTGATGATCTCCGCGCTGACCGGACGCGAACAGGACGTGCTCAAGGGACTGGCCGAAGGTTTACCCAACAAGACAATCGCCTATGATCTCGGCATATCGCCCCGGACCGTCGAGGTGCATCGCGCCAATCTGATGACGAAACTGGGGGTCCGTAGCCTGTCCGATGCGCTGCGTATCGCATTCGCCGCCAATCTCGGCGGCGACCGCTCATAGGACCTCTACGTAGCGACTTGCCGCGATTTTCCTGCGATTCCTTGCATCCGGTCGACGTTAGGAACCGGATCAATGCGAGACGATCATGAATGGCACTGTTGCACCTCTCCCGGTGGAGCGCCCTAAGATTTTACTGGTGGAGGACGAGCCGGCCGTCCGCCGCTCTCTCCAGCTTCTCCTTCACGCCCGAGGCTATGACATCCGCTCTTACGCATCGAGCACGGCCATGTTTGCCGATCCGCTTGTGAACGACGCGATCTGCCTGGTGACCGACTATCGCATGCCCGAAATGGACGGTCTGGAGGTCTTGCAATCGCTTCGTGCGCGCGGATGGCGGGGACCGGCCATCCTCGTCACCGCCTATGGCTCGCCAGATCTTGTCGAGCGGGCGATGAAGGAGGGCTTCAGCATCGTCATCGAGAAACCGTTGCGCGAGCATGCGCTCGCTGACGCTGTCGCGCGATTGACGGCCCCGCCCCGCGCCTCCCCTGCCCCATCTTCGTGAGCGGCGAAGCGGCGTTGGCCGCTGCAGCGCGTGCATGGGAGCGCGTACCCCTGCCTATTGCTGCGTCTAACCGAGACCCAGAGGCAGGACTCCATCGACAAGGCCAAGCAGCACATGGTGCGCGAACGGCTTGTGGAGAATATGCGCGTAGCCCGCACCGCGTGCGCAGAGTTCGGTCTCCGCGGAATGATCGGCTGTGGTTAGAATGGCCGGGCGCTGCCAGCCCGCCGCCCGGAGCTGACGCAGAAGGTCGATTCCATCCACATGAACGGGCCGATGCTCGGCGATCAGGCAAGCTGCCTCCTCTCTCATCGGATCTGCCAGGAGGCGGGTCTCCTCTGCATAGGCTTTCACGCTATAGCCGCGAGCCATAAACAACAGGTGCAACGCGCGCCTCAATCCGGTGTCGCTCTCGACAAGGAGGATCACAGCGTGAGGAATCTGCGGGTCGGTGGGCCTATGTGTCACTCGTGCCAAACAAACCAAGGACTGCCGGAATCGTCCGGTCGATTCGGTCTAACGGCAACGTCGCCGCTCTGAACTACGTAGATTTCCCAAGTGACGGATAGCGCCACTGCTGATTTCCCCTCCGAGGGGAGCGATCTCAATCCATCCGCGACCGATCCTGCGAACCCCCTGGCGACAGCGGCAAGAAGCGCGCTCTGGATGACCGTACGGAGAGCATTTGTCCGGTCGCGATCTGGTGCCGCACTATAGGGTCACAATGTAAGGACGGCTGGGCAAGACCGTCTGCTTCTGCTCGATCATTGGGTTTACCAAGATCAATTCCGCCGTGTCGCACCTATGTCATCCATGAAGGCAAGCTGCTTTTCAGAGGACGCGCGCGGCGATGGATCGCTGACGAAAATGTTCGGGAGCAACCGACGGACTTGCGCTGTATCTAACCTTTGCAGTACCGTTTATTGCCGTTGCGAAGGTGCGATTCTTTTCCAAGGCACGGATCAAGCCCTGGCCCAAAATACCTGAGAATACAGGCGAAAGTGATAGCAATGGAATGCCGTGGGACATGCGGCATGGGGCATTTACGTAATGCGCTTGCGCGTGTTCAGCCGCAGTAGAGACAGGATTTTTTCAGGAGCTCCAAGATGGCAGCAGCGCATTCACGTCAGGACGCGTCCGATCCGCTCGACGGCATTGCCGAAACCCTGGACCGGGCCGCGATCGCGGGCATCGCACAGATCACCCACGGCCTGTCGCCCGCAACGATCTTCCAAGCCTTTTCGGACTGGGGCATGCATCTTGCCGGCTCGCCGGGCAAGCAGTTGCAGCTGGCGGCCAAGACGACACGCAAATTCATGCGGCTCGGCGAATATGCGGTGCGCAGCATCGGTGACCACGACGCCGCTCCCGCAATCGAGCCGCTGCCGCAGGATCGTCGCTTCGTCGATCCGGCCTGGAAGGAAGCGCCTTTCAGTCTGATCGCGCAGGCTTTCCTTCTCAACCAGCAATGGTGGCACGCGGCCACGACCGGCGTGGTGGGCGTCACGAGGCATCATGAAGACATGGTCGCCTTCGGGACGCGGCAGATCCTCGACACGATGGCGCCGACCAATTTCGTCGCGACCAATCCCGTCCTCCAGAAGCGGATATTCGAGACCGGCGGGCAATGCCTTGTCGAGGGTGCCAGGCTGCTGCTGGAGGACATGCAGCGCACGATGCGCGGCGAGCCGCCGGCGGGGACCGAAGCGTTCGAGGTCGGGAAGGACGTCGCCGCCACGCCCGGCAAGGTCGTCTACCGAAACGAGCTGATCGAGCTGATCCAATATGCGCCGACCACGGACACCGTGCGGCCGGAACCCATTCTGATCGTGCCGGCCTGGATCATGAAATATTATATTCTCGACCTGTCGCCGGAGAACTCGCTGGTCCGCTGGCTGACCGGGCAGGGCTATACGGTTTTCATCATCTCCTGGCACAATCCCGTCAGCGCGGACCGCGACCTCGACATGGAGGCCTATCGGCGCCTGGGCCCGATGGCGGCGCTCGACGCGGTGACAGCGATCACCGGGGCGCCGGCCGTTCACGCCGTCGGCTATTGCATCGGCGGCACGCTGCTGTCCATCGCGGCGGCGGCGATGGCGCGCGACGGGGATGAACGGCTCGCCACCATCACCATGTTCGCCGCGCAGACCGAATTTAGCGAGCCGGGCGAGCTCGGCCTGTTCATCGACGAGGCGCAGCTCAACGTGCTAGAGAACATGATGTGGAGCCGCGGCTATCTTGACGGGGCTCAGATGGGCGGCGCCTTCCAGATCCTGCGCTCCAACGACCTCGTCTGGTCGCGGATCCTTAACACCTACCTGATGGGCGAGCGCGAACCCATGTCGGACCTGATGGCCTGGAACGCCGACGGCACGCGGATGCCCTACGCGATGCACAGCCAGTATCTGCGCCGCCTGTTCCTCGACGACGATCTTGCCGAGGGACGTTACAAGGTCGATGGGCGGACCATCAGCCTGTCCGCGCTGCGCAAGCCGATGTTCGTTGTCGGCACCGAGCGCGACCATGTTGCGCCGTGGCGCTCGGTGCACAAGATCCATATGCTGAGCAGCGCCGAGATCACCTTCGCGCTGACCAGCGGCGGGCATAATGCCGGGATCGTCTCCGAACCCGGACACAAGGGGCGGCGCTATCATATCCTGACCCGCGAGACGGACGGCGCCGCGCTTGATCCGGATGAGTGGATGGCGCATGCCCCCGTTCGGGACGGATCCTGGTGGGTCGCTTGGGAAGACTGGCTGGCCGCGCATTCGGGCGAGGCAGTCGCCCCGCCGCCGTTGGGCGCCCCGGACAAGGGCTATCCGGTAATCGAGAGCGCTCCAGGCCGCTATGTGCTGGAGCACTGAATGATAGCCGTTCCGGAAATGATCGAGAACCGGACGTTCGACGAGATCGCCATCGGCGATACGGCGAGCGTTACCCGCACGCTGTGCGAAGAGGACATCCAGCTTTTTGCCCTCGTCTCGGGCGACGTGAACCCGGCCCATCTCGACGCCGATTATGCGGCGACCGACCTGTTCCACCGCGTGATCGCCCACGGCATGTGGGGCGGCGGCCTGATTTCGGCCGTGCTCGGCACCGAGCTGCCGGGACCGGGCGCAATCTACCTCAGCCAGTCTTTGCGCTTCACCCGGCCGGTGGGCCTGGGCGACGCCATCACAACCTCGGTGACCGTGACCGAAAAACGATCCGAGCATCATGTGCTTTTGCTCGATTGTCGCTGCGTCAACCAGAATGGCGACGAGGTCATTACGGGCCAGGCCGAGGTCAGGGCGCCGACCGAGAAGATCCGCCTTCCACGGATAGCGCTTCCCGACGTTCGCATCTCCGACCATGACGGCTATCGCAAGCTGATCGAACGGACGAGGGCGGACGCAGCGCCGCCGACCGCTGTCGCCCACCCCTGCAGCGCCGCGGCGATCACCGCGGCGGTCGACGCCGCCGAAGCCGGTCTGATCCTGCCGATTCTGGTCGGGCCGGAAGCGCGAATCCGCGCGGCGGCGGAAGAAGCGGGGAAGGATATCTCCGCTTATCGCATCGTCCCCGCCGCGCACAGCCATGCCGCGGCGACCGCCGCGGTGGCGCTTGTCCGTTCGGGCGAAGCGAAGCTGCTCATGAAGGGATCGCTTCACACCGACGAACTGATGAGCGCGGTGGTCTCCTCCTCGACTGGCCTGCGGACGGAGCGGCGCATCAGCCACGCCTATTTGATGGACGTGCCCGACCACCCGACGCCGCTCATCATCACCGACGCCGCGATCAACATCGAGCCGAGCCTTGAGGAAAAGGCGGACATCATCCGCAATGCGATCGACCTCGCCCATGTGATCGGGATCGAAAGTCCCAAGGTCGCGATCCTGTCGGCGGTGGAGACGGTCAATCCGTCGATGCGATCGACGCTCGACGCCGCCGCGCTCTGCAAGATGGCCGATCGCAGTCAGATTTCAGGCGGCGTGCTCGATGGCCCGCTGGCGTTCGACAATGCGATCAGCGAGGCGGCGGCCAAGGAAAAGGGGATCGTCTCGCCCGTGGCGGGCAAGGCCGAGATCCTGGTCGTCCCGAATCTGGAGGCCGGAAACATGCTCGCCAAGCAGCTCACCTTTCTGGGCGGTGCGGACGCGGCGGGCGTCGTCCTGGGCGCCCGGGTACCGATCGTGCTCACCAGCCGCGCCGACTCCGCGCGAACACGCCTGGCTTCCTGCGCCGTGGCCGTGCTGCTGGCGCGCGCCGCCACCAAGGCTTCGCCGGGCCTGCCCGAAGGCAAGGCTCTGACATGAGCCGCGCCGTCGTCAGCCTCAATTCCGGCTCGTCGAGCATCAAGTTCGCGCTGTTCACGCTGGGGCCGGACGGCCCTCAGCATGCCGCCGCCGGCAAGTTGGAGGGGATCGGCACCGCGCCGCACCTCGTCGCGCGCGATAAGGACGGAACTATCCTGATCGACCGGAACTGGGACGATGGCAGCGGGCTCGGCCACGAGACCCTGCTGCATGACCTGTTCGCGTGGGCGGGGGATCATCTGCCAGATCACGACATCGTTGCTGTCGGGCATCGCGTTGTCCATGGCGGGACAAAGTTCTTCCACCCTCTGGTCGTCGACGACGCCCTGCTTGCCGGGCTGGAAGCGCTATGTCCGCTCGCGCCGCTCCATCAGCCCCACAATCTCGCCGCGATCCGGGCCATTCGCTCGCTCGCGCCCGATCTGCCGCAGGTCGCCTACTTCGACACCGCCTTCCATCATGAGCTGCCCGAGGTCGCCACCCGCTTCGGGCTGCCGCGCGCGCTGCACGACAAGGGTATCCGGCGCTACGGGTTTCATGGCCTGTCCTATGAATATATCGCCCGCGCGCTCGGGGAGGCCGATCCGGGGCTCGCCTCGGGTCGCGTGATCGCCGCCCATCTCGGCAATGGTGCCAGTCTCTGCGCGATGCAGAACGGCCGCAGTGTCGATACCACGATGGGCTTCACCGCGCTGGATGGGCTGATCATGGGCACACGGTGCGGCGCGATCGACCCCGGAGTTGTGATTCATCTACAGACCCAGGAGGGCATGAGCGCGGCTGAGGTAGAGACGCTGCTCTACAAGCAGGCCGGACTGCTCGGCGTATCCGGCATCTCCAGCGATATGCGCGCACTCCATGACAGCGACGATCCGCGCGCTGCCGAGGCGATCGATCTCTTCATCTGGCGGGCAGCGCGCGAGGCGTCGGCCCTCATATCGTCGCTCGGCGGCGTCGATGCGCTGATTTTCACCGCGGGTATCGGCGAAAATGATCCCGTCATCCGCGCAGCGATCTGCGCGCGACTGGCCTGGCTGGGCATCGTCATCGACCCATTCGCCAATGCGCGCAACGCCCCCATCATCAGCGCGGAGGACAGCCGAGTTGCCGTTCGTGTCATTCCCACGGACGAGGAGCGTATGATCGCCATTCACACACTCGCCGCGCTGACCCCGGCAGGAGGACAATCATGAAACCGCTGGTCGATCTTGCCGGCAAGCGCGGGCTCGTCGTTGGCATTGCGAATGAACACAGCATCGCGGCCGGCTGTGCCGAGGCGTTCGCGCGTTGCGGGGCACGGCTCGCCGCCACCTATCTCAACGCCAAGACGGAACAGTATGTGGCGCCGGTCGCGGAACGGCTGGGGGTCGAATGGACCGCGCCTTGCGATGTCCGCGTTCCCGGTGAGCTGGAGGCGCTGTTCAACGAGGTGAACACGAAATGGGGCGGCCTCGATTTCCTGCTCCATTCGATCGCCTTCGCGCCGCGGGAGGATCTTCATGGCCGCGTCGTCGATTCCTCTGCGGAAGGCTTCGCAATCGCCATGGATGTTTCCTGCCACAGCTTCCTACGCATGGCGCGACTGGCCGAACCGCTGATGCCCGACGGAGGCTGCCTGCTGTGCGTAACCTTCTACGGATCGGACCGGGTGGTCGAGCACTATAATCTGATGGGGCCGGTAAAAGCGGCTCTGGAAAGCGCGACCCGTTATGTCGCCGCCGAACTGGGGTCCAAGGGCATCCGCGCCCATGCGATTTCCCCGGGTCCGATCGCGACGCGGGCGGCGAGCGGCATCGAACGCTTCGATGAACTGATCGAGCGCGCCGCGGCGGCCGTCCCGGAAGGCCGGCTCGTCGATGTCGACGATGTCGGCGCGCTGGCGGCGTTCCTGGTCAGCGATGCTGCCGAGCGGATCACCGGCACGGTCATCCCGGTCGATAGCGGCCTGCACCTGCTCGCATGACGGGTTTCAACCGGCAGCACGCGGATTCCCTTGCCGACGCGGCGGCCGTCTGCTTGAATTGCATGCTCGGCGACGGACCGGAAGTCTATCCCTTCGGCCAGAGCTTCGCCGGCTATGGCGAGAACCTGCTCGACCATAACCGGCGAACGACGCGCCTGCGCATCGGTGTGGCGCTCGTCCGGTGACCGAGGCCGACTGGCGCCTCGACGACACCGATGTCCCGACGCTTCACCCCAGCGGTGACTGGACGGCGCTTGATCTGGGCGACGCTGCCGATCGCCTGGCCACGAAATTCGGGAGCGCGCAGCGCCTCGACGTCTCCGAACTGGGGCGAGTGGATACCGCCGGTGCGCTGGCGCTGCTCCGGTCCATGACAAACGGCGGCGATGTCGACTGCGGCCCGAGAGAGGATCTGCGGCGGTTGATCGACCTCGTGCGACCTGCCCTCGAGAAGGAAGCCCCGACGAAACAGGGCCTCAAGGGGTGGACAGGCTTTTTCGACCGGTTCGGCCGCCAGGTCGTCCAGTTCGGCGGCGACGCCTACGACATGCTCGAATTCGCCGGCCGGCTGGTTGTGGCGCTCGGCCGGACGGTCGTGCACCCGCGCCGTCTGCGTCTGACGCCGCTGGTTGCGATGATGCAGGACGCGGGGGTCAACGCGCTCCCGATCGTGTTCGTGATGACCTTTTTCATCGGGGCGGTGATCGCGCTCGTCGGCACCAACCTGCTGACGACGCTTGGTGTCGAGGTGTTCACGGTTCAGCTTGTCGGCGTGGCAATCCTGCGCGAGTTCGGCGTGGTCATCGCCGCGATCCTGCTGTCGGGCCGCTCCGCATCATCTTTCGCCGCGCAGATCGGCTCGATGCGGATGAACCAGGAAACCGATGCGATGCAGGTGATGGGCGTCGACCGCTTCGACGCCCTTGTCATTCCACGGGTTCTGGCAGCGCTGCTGATGATGCCGCTGATGACCTTTTGCGCGGATATCGGTGGCATCGCCGGCGGCCTGCTGGTCAGCTGGGCCACGATCGACATCAGCCCGGTCTTCTTCATCCAGCGCACGCTCGAGACGGTGAGCATAACGCATTTCTGGATCGGGATGAGCAAGGCGCCGTTCCTGGCGCTGGTGATCGCCTCGGCGGGTTGTCGGCATGGCCTGATGGTCGGCGGCGATGTCCAGAGCCTCGGGCGCAACGTCACCTCGGCGGTGGTCCAGTCGGTCTTCATGGTCATCATGTTCGATGCGATCTTCGCGGTGCTCTTCATGGTGTTGGACCTGTGAGCGCTCCATCGACCACCGACGCCGTCGATGCTCCGATCCGTGTCCGCGGCCTCAGGACCGCATTTGGCGAAAAGGTCATTCACGACGATCTCGATCTCGAGGTCCGGCACGGCGAAATACTCGGCGTCGTAGGGGGATCGGGCTCCGGCAAGTCAGTCCTGCTCAACACCATACTCGGATTGAAACGGCCCGATGGCGGGACCGTCGAAATCTTCGGACGGAACATCGACGATGCGGACGCGCAGGCCGATATCGAACGGCGGATCGGCGTGATGTTCCAGCAGGGCGCTTTGTTCTCCTTCCTGACCGTGCAGGAAAATGTCGAGACGCCGCTCCTCGAGCATGCGCATCTTTCCAAGGGCTTCGTGCGTGATCTCGCGCGATTGAAGATCAAGCTTGCCGGCCTGCCCGATAATGCCGGCATCCTGAAACCGTCTGAACTTTCAGGAGGCATGCGCAAACGCGCGGGCGTCGCGCGTGCGATCGCGCTCGACCCCGACATATTGTTCCTCGACGAGCCGACAGCCGGTCTCGATCCGATCGCGGCGGGAGAGTTCGACGACCTCGTCAAGACACTGCGCGATGCGCTCGGTCTCACAGTCTTTATGATCACCCACGATCTCGACACGCTCTATGCCATCTGCGACCGGGTCGCCGTCGTCGCCGACAGGAAGATCGTCGCGGTCGCGCCGGTCGCCGAGCTCGAGCAATCGGACCATCCCTGGATCAAAAGCTATTTCCTGGGGCCGCGCGGCCGTGCCGCCAAGAAGCAGAAAGAAGGCTGATGGAACGCCACGCCAATTATGCCCTGGTGGGCGCCGTCTCGATCGTGCTGCTCATCGCGACGCTCGTGTTCGTGGTGTGGCTGGGCGGCTCGCAGTTCAGACGGGAGCACGATCCCTATCAGATCGTCTTTCATGGTCCCGTGCGGGGGCTGAGCGTGGGGGCGGAGGTCCAGTTCAACGGCATCAAGGTCGGTCAGATCCAGCGGATCAGGCTCGACGAGCGCGATCCCAACCGTGTGGTCACCGATATCGAGGTCAACCGCGGGACGCCCGTGCGCGTGGATTCGATGGCGTCGACCGAAACGCAGGGCATTTCGGGGGTCAGCATCGTCCAGATCAGCGCCGGGACCGCGATCAAGCCGCTTCTACGGAAGGTCGATCATAGCAAGCGCCCGGTCATTCCGAGCAAGCCCAATGCGCTCTCGTCGCTGCTGCAGGGAGGAGGGCAGATGGTCGCGAGCGCGACCGAAGCCCTGACCCGCGTGAACAAGCTGCTCTCCGATCGCAACATTGCCGATGTCGGCGCGGCCATCCACGACATCAGGACGACGACTGGGGAGCTTGCGGCGAACCGGACCATGATCGCCAACGCCGCCTCGGCGCTGACCAAGCTCGACCGCGCCGCCACCGATATTCAGGGAGCGGCGGCATCCGTCCGTCACATCGCCGATGGCGACGGCAAACGCGCTTTTGCAGACATCTCCGGGGCGGCTGGCGAACTCAAGGTCGCGGTTCACGAGGCCCGCGGCGTCATCGCGAAGCTCGATACCCAGAGCGGCGACATCGGCACGACCACTCTCCCCAACATCAACGCCACGATGCGCAGCCTGCAGGAGACGGCCGAATCCCTGGACGGGCTCATCCGTCAGATCCGGCAAAATCCCCGTCAGGCATTGGGCAAGGACAGTGGCAAGGAACTGGAGCTACCGCGATGAGGCATTCCCCTGGATATCGGACATCCGCGACCCTGATGGGAGCGCTGTTGCTGGCCGGCTGCGGGAGCCTGTTGGGGGGTGGCAAGCGTGATGATCTCTTCCGTTTCGGCGTGATCGAGCGGACGAACGACACCGCCCCGCAGGCGGCGGTCGCCCGCCGGCCGCTTTCGCTGTTGCGGCTTCGCTTCGCACCGGAAATCGAGGGCGATCGCATCCTCACCACGCGCGGCGCGCAGGCGCTCTATATCAAGGACGCCCGCTGGGTCGCATCGGTCCCCGATCTTTTCACGCAGGCGCTGACGCGGCAGTTCGGTGCGCGCGCGCCCGACCTCCGCCTCGCTTCGCCCCGAAGCGCGACGGGAGCCTCGCAGGCCCTGCAGGTCACCATCGACAGGTTTGAGGCGCGCTACACGCCGGAAGCCGAGGGCAAGACCCCGCCCACCGTCGTCATCGCCGGGGAGGTGACCCTGTTTGGTGCCGATGACAGACAGCCGGTCGCGTCGCGCCGTTTCTCGGTCGAGGAACCAGCGCTTGCGAACAGCACGAGCGGGATCGTGCCGGCTTTCGACCGGGCGGTGACCCGTTATGCGGCACAACTCGTCGACTGGACGGCGCAAACCAGCCGCAGCGCGTCCTCCAATCCACCATCCGGAAAAGGCCAGAAAGATGAATGACAAGACCGTGGAACTCGTGACGCGGAGCGGGCTTCGCCTTTGCGTGCGGCAGGCGGGCTCGACGGACGGGCCGATCCTGACGCACTTGTTCCACCATGTGAGCCATGAGGATCTGCGCTTCCGGTTCCTGTCGGGATTGAACGAAATCGGTCCAGAGCAACTGCGCGCGCTGACCCCGATAGATGACGGCAACGCGGTAAGCTTCCTCGCATTCGATGCCGAGAGCGGTGTCGCCGTCGCAAGCGCGATGCTCGTCTCCGATGCAGCGGGCGAGCGGGGCGAGGTGGCGATCTCCGTTGACGCCGACTATCGGCACCGAGGCGTCGGATGGACTCTCCTCTCCTTCGTGGCCGATCGGGCCGAAGCCCGGGGTCTTTCGAAAATCGAGTCGATCGAGAGCCGCGCCAATGTCGCCGCGATCGAACTCGAACGCGACATGGGCTTCTCGGTCGAGGAATATCCTGGAGACTCGACCCTGGTGCTGGTCAGCAAAACTCTACGCGCCGGTTGAACCCGGTGTCGGCGCTCAACCCTTCAGCGCTGCGGCGATCGCGTCCTTCAGGGGCGTGGTCGGCCGGCCGATCAGCCTGCCAAGGTCATGGCTGTCGTCGAACAGGGCGCCCTGGCCCGCCGCCGCGTCCGATTGGGCGAGCATCGCAGCGACCGCCTCCGGCAGTCCGGCTCCGACCAGCGCCGCCTTGTAGTCAGCTTCGCTCAGGTTCTGGAAGGTGATCGTCTTGCCTGTCTGACGAGAGAGTTCGTCCGCGAATTCGGCGAGCGTATAGGCCTCATCGCCCGCCAGTTCGTAGACGCGTCCAGCCTGATCCTCCGGCGCGACGAGCACGGCCGCGGTTGCGTTGGCGAAGTCAGCGCGGGTCGCCGAGGCGATGCGGGCGACTCCGGCGGAGCCTATCATGACGCCATGCTGGAGAGCGGCGGGTATCGAGGCGGTGTAGTTCTCGGTGTACCAGCTATTTCGCAGCAACACGGTCGGCAGTGCGCTTTCGCGGAGGAGCGCCTCGGTCTGGCGATGCTCCTCGGCAAGGCCGAGCGGTGACGTATCCGCGTGCAGCGCGCTGGTATAGGCGATGAGCTTCACGCCGGCCGTCTTCGCGGCATCGATCACCGCCTTATGTTGCGGTACGCGGTGCCCGACCTCGTTTCCCGAAATGAGCAGCAGCTTGTCTACGCCCGCGAGAGCCGGGCCGAGGGTCTCCGGCCGGTTATAATCGGCTTCGCGCACGACGACCCCCTTCGCAGCGAGGTCGGACGCCTTGTCGACGTCACGCACCAGGGCCGCGATCTCGCCAGCCGGCACCGTCCTGAGCAGTGCTGCGATGACGAGCCGTCCGAGTTGTCCTGTCGCTCCGGTGATTGCGAGCATGGTTCTTCCTCTTCTTTGCTTGGAGGGCGTTCCGATCGTCTCGCCTTTGGCGTCCATCGAGTCGTTGGGCTCGGGCAATGTCAGCGAGTGGATCGTCGGCATACATAATATGCGATCGAATCGATCCAATCTAATCTCTGATCGCGCGACGGCGTTTTCTGCCCCAGCCCTGGGAGCTGGGCGGCAACGCCTCCGATGAGATCGACTCTACTTGCGCTGTGCGGACGGCGCCAACGCCCGCAACCCACTGATCAGCGTGTCGAGCCGCTGTTCGGCTTC
The DNA here is from genome assembly GCF_021742065.1 of Rhizorhapis sp. SPR117. The sequence goes on along the minus strand of NZ_JAKKIE010000067.1, from coordinate 1,179 downwards.
GCCTTGATCAGCCTCGGGATAGGCCGTCGCGACGCGAGCGCCCCAACAGCCTAAATCGACCGTCGTGAGGCTGAATTCAAAGGGAACGCCTTCGCGGCTGCCGCGGAACCGTCCGCGCCAGACGGCATCCTTTGGCATGTCGGGAAGAACGACCGGCCTCTCGGACAGCGGCGTGCTTTCATCGAAATAGCTGCGCGCAAGCACTTCATGATCGTATAATGCTCCTTCGCCGACATTTGCTCGATATGAACCAGCGAGATGCGGGCAACGATCGTCGAACCGTGCACTGGCGAACGATATTCGACGGAAACATACTGGCCGCTGGGATCATATCCCTGCTCGGCTACGCGGGTGAATCCGGCGAGCATATGGGGAAAGCGCGCACCGCTTCCCACATGCACCAAGGTCCCGTCGGAATCGAGGCGGAAGCCCGCCGGGGCGGTCGCTTCGGCGGCAGCGGGCGCCGACTGGGCGGCGGTGTGAATAGAAAGCCCAAGAAGAACACTCAGAACGAGCGGCGCAAGACGCCTGAGACGCGTCTTCCTTTTCATTCGGGAAGCTTCGCCATGATGATGGAGGCGATCGCCATCACCAGACCGGCCGTCAATCCATACAGGAAAATGACGTCGATCGACTGACGAATTCTGTCCAGGGCGTGCATGGAGATTCTCCCCTTTGTGGTGAGAAAAGTTTCGCGCAGCCGCGCTGTTGGGCATATTGGTAGTGTTACTGAGGCGGCCATCACCATGTGCCTGCTTATGCCATCGTTCCGATCGTCCGGCGGAACCGCGCGAGCGCGATCAGGAAAAACACTGCACCGATCACGGCGATGGCAAGGAACTGGGGCCAGACCACGTCGAAGCTCGCTCCCCGGTAGAGAATCGCCTGCGCCATTCTCACAAAATGGGTGGTGGGCGCGGCGAGCATCACCGTTTGCACGAACTCGGGCATGCTCTCGCGCGGGGTCATACCGCCGGACAACAGCTGGAGCGGCAGCAGCACGAGCATCAGCAACAGACCGAACTGCGGCATCGAGCGCGCGATCGTGCCCATGAAGATGCCGATCGACGTGGTGGCGAACAAATGCAGCGCCGCACCCGTCAGGAACAGCGGGATCGATCCCTCGATCGGCACCTTCAATATTCCTTCGACCACCACCAGCAGCGCGAAGGCGCAGGC
>NZ_JAKKIE010000066.1 GCF_021742065.1 Rhizorhapis sp. SPR117 | reverse complement strand
CCCGCAACGCGGGACATAAACCAGCCGGGTCACTTCTCGATGAAAATACCGGGTCACTTCTCAGCGACAATCAACACTCCTTGGCCCAGCCCTGGTTAGTCATCTCGCCTTTGCCGCCGCGGCTGCGCGACGAAATGTGCGCATCCCAGACCGGGACCGCGCATTCGATATCGAGATCGATTATCATCCGCTTGCGCATGCCGTCGGGCGCGAGGCCGGCCTGCATCTCGGCATCGGTTGTGTGCTTCACAAAGCCGTCGAAGGTGACCTTCCATCGTTTGAACGGCTCGATGCATTTGGCCGCGAGGTTCGAACCGGCCGGTTTCTTCTCCTGTGGGGTGTAGTAGTAACCCCACGTCGAGAAGATGTCCTCGCCGGGAAAGCAGCCGAAAACGAGATCTTCCCACATCGCCCATTCGGTAGGCACGCTGCCAAGATGCAGCCAGAAGCCGATGTCGATATCCGGATCGTAAAGCGCGAAGAGGAGGTTTTCGCACCAGAAAGGCTCGTCAGGCCTTTCGGCAACGATCATTTCGCGTTCGATCGGCAAGCCGCCCGACAAATCCGTCTTGATCATAGTCTTCCTCCCTGGATCGCTCTGAAAAACCAACGCTGAAGCTACCTGACCAAGTCTGCCTCACCACCGACCGATGTGCGGCGCGGCCGCGATATTTCGGAATTCCGAACCGCTCCCCAGATGCAATCTCTTAGGCTCGCCCGTTTCCGGAGACAAGACTGCTCTGACCTTGCATTAGGTAAGCCAATGGGTTGTCAGTTCCAGAGGCTCCTCTTACGATGCACTGGATTTTAACCAATGGGCAGAATCCAGGAGAGGTGCAGAGAATGAACCTGGCAGCGCACGTCGAGCCGTTCACGATCGCGGTGCCGGAAGAGTCGCTGAGCGATCTTCGGGAGCGGCTGTCGCGTACACGCTGGACGGTCGCGCCCGCAGGCCCCGAATGGGCCTTGGGCACGAGCCTTCGCTACATGAAGCATGTCGTCGCACATTGGCTCGATAATTACAGCTGGCGGGATACGGAAGCGCGACTCAACGCGCATGAACAGCACCGGGTTACTCTTGACGGCATGAAAATTCATGTGACGATAGAGCGCGGCTCGGGACGTAATCCCATGCCCGTAATCTTGACCCACGGCTGGCCCGGATCGCCGGTCGAACTGATCAGCTTGTCAGACCGGCTTGCGCACCCCGAAAAGCATGGCGGCAAAGCGGAGGATGCTTACACGGTGGTGATCCCTGCTTTGCCGGGCTGCGGGTTCTCGGACGCGCCGAAGGAGCCGATTTCGCCGCGTGAAGTCGGCGCGCTTTGGGCGCGTTTAATGCGAGCGCTGGGTTTCGAACGCTACATGGTCCACGGCGGTGACTGGGGCGGGGTGATTTCATCTTGGCACGCGCTCGACTTTCCCGATGAGGTGATCGCACTGCATTGCAACAACGTAATGCTGGACGCGCCCTGGTCCTATGAGGCGGCGCCCGCAGACGCCGAAGAGCGGGCTCATGCCGAACAGACGGCCGCACGGCAGGTCGGTGAAACTGGTTATCAGTGGGTTCAGGGGACCAAGCCGCTGACCGCTTATTACGCGCTGACGGATTCCCCTGCCGGCCTTGCGGCGTGGATTCTTGAAAAGTTTCATAGCTGGACGCCCAAGTCTGAAGACGGCTTCCCTCCACTCGACCTCGATCATCTGATCACCAACATCATGTTCTATTGGCTGGGCAATGCTCAGGCGGTGTCGTGGATGTACCGCTGGCTGCTCGACTACTCCGCATTTGTGCTGCCCGAGGGGAGGAAAGTGGAGGTGCCGTCGGGCTTTTGCTTGTTCCCGGACGACGTCGCCCCGCCGCCGCCGGACCGCAGGATTGCCCGCGCCTACAACTGCATTCATGTCACCCGCGCCGAGCGCGGTGGCCACTTCCCCGGGCTGGAGCACCCCGATGTTCTTGCCGACGACATGCTGCTTTTTCGGCGCAAGCTCAGGGAGGCCGGACGTGGGTAAAAGGTCCGCGCCTGGGGATGCGAGGGCGGACGAGGCGAACATCATCCCGACAAAGGACCAGACACGCGATCCGGTGGAGCTGCAGGCAAAGATGGAGCAATGGCTTCGCAGGCATTTCGCCGATCCGGACATAAGGGTCACTGCCATCGACATGCCCCACGGATCAGGGGTCGCTAACGAAACGCTGCTGATGAGCGTAGACCGGACGGAAGCGGGCGGCCGAAGGACCGCCGAGTTCGTCGCGCGGATCGAAGCCGCAGAGCCGCTATCTCCCGGTTCGGATACAGAATTGCAGTTCAACATGTACCGTGCGCTCGAAGCGGTCGACGACGTTCCGACTCCGCGGGTGATCGGGATCGAGCCGGACCCCAGCCTGCTTGGGGCGCCATTCTTCCTGATGGAGAAGATCGAGGGGCGGGTGCCGCCGGACAACCCGCCCTATACCGTCTCGGGATGGGTCACGGAACTTGCGGACGCCGAGCGCAGGAAAATGTGGTGCGGGGCGATCGAAGCGATGGCTCGGCTCCACAAGGTAGACTCGGAGCTGTTTCATTTTCTGCCCGACGCCGGGAGGAAAGATGGGCTGCGCGCCAATCTTGACTATTTTATCCAGCAGATCGACGAGCCCTATGGCGAGAGACATCGCGTGATCGATCATGCGCGCGATTGGCTGCTCGCCAACTATCCGTCGGACCCGATCCCCGGCTTTTCGTGGGGAGATTCGAGGATGTCGAACATCATCTTCGGCAAGGATCACGAAGTCGCGGCGATCCTCGACTGGGACATGGTCTCGCTTGCGGGACCAGTCGCTGACCTGGCCTGGTGGATCTGCCTCGATGTAGGGGCTACCTCGGGTCTCGGTGTTTCGCGGCTCGGCGGCTTTGGGACCGGGCGACAGCTGGTGCATTACTGGGAGCAGCTGACCGGAATGGAGGCTCGCCATCTCGACTGGCACATCATCTTCGGTTATTACCGCTGTGCGGTGGTCGTGCGAAGGCTCACGCGAATGCTTCGCGAGCAGGGACGGATGCCGCCCGGCATTGCCTACATGGAGCACAACAACGGCCCAGTGCAGTATCTCACCCACATGTTCGCCCTGCCGCCGATGGGCGAAGAACGGTCCGAGTGGCCGGGGCTGGACGTATAATCAAGGGAGCAATGATTAAGTGACCATGAGATTTGTAATCAGTAGGTCATCCGTTCGAGTCGGATAAGCGGCACCATATCAACTATCGAGAATTGCCCCACTTTCCAGCGACAGGCCGTGCGTTGTTCCGACAAAATCAGGCAGCAGGCAATAGATCAGTCCCAATGAAACGCAGTATATGGAATTTGTATATAGTTGAGTGAAGTGGCCGCGATCCTGCTGACATTCGATTTGGGACTAGGAAAGAATAGCTCGCGCAGGTTAAGGCCTACACCAAAGAACAAATGGCGCCTTGGCGTTTCTCCGCGTGCAATGGCCTGGTGCGTAAAGCCAGAGGCATAATAGCCGGCATGCAACTCGGCAAAGCGTAAAGGTGTCTCCTTTAGTTTCTCGAAGCCAGACATTTTCAAAGCCAGCAAGTAACGCTGTTGGGCATAATGACGTTTGCCCGTTCGGGTATAAATGTCCGAATTGGGGATCAGGAGAAGGCGGAAATCAAGCTTTTCCTTAAGCCCAGGCACTGTATTGCGCAGGACTGAAAATGCCGCCCCAGCAGTGTTCATGGCAACATCCTCCAACGAGAATCCGCTCGTTGTCTCGATACCGTCATACAACTCACTGTATATCATAACGCCCGATGCCAGGAGTGCGGCAGTCAGAGCATCCCCACTCGCACCATTTGTTTTCCTGTGAAGCCTATCGTGCAGAAACTCGGCCAGCAAATAACTGTTAAAGGCATGAGTCAGCTTGTCGACACCCAGATTGTCAGTTGATTTGCCAAACCAGCCCTCGTCCTTGAAATGAAAGGGCTTTGTCTCCCTGAACAATTTGGGCGAATTAATCGCGGTGAAATATCCGATCAAGCCTAGCGTCTCCCACTTGATCTCACTCACCTGACTTCCAAATGTGGGATAGGCACTCTCGCCCCTTGGCACATGATCAGTCCAACTACGCTGCGCCAAGGGCTCTTGTATCGTTAATTTTGTCGGCGCGGAGTCACCGTCCTTTGCTGATGAGCTATCGGAAATTTGCTGACGCTCCATCAAAAAAGAAAGCGTAGCAAGCGCATCCTCCCCCGCCGGCACCACTTGGGCGGCATCCGACAGGGTTGCATTTATCAGGGGTGTCGGATGCCTCTGTGATTCAATTTGGTTCGTTTGAGCATGGGCAATCCCACAGATCATGGGAACGCAAAGGACCAATGCACAGGCATATCCCATTTTGATAATACGCATCGACCCTTCCGTATCTGTTCCTTGAAAATACATGTGAATTATGTTGAGGAAAAGCCGCGACGTGCATGTGAAGAGGCGTAATATGAATTTTTCTGCATGAATCGTCAAAAGAGAGTACCACTCATTGCTGCGGACGCATGTCGCAACTGAAGGGTAGTTATGCGATCTAGGGCAAAGAGCTTTTTGTTACGGGAAATTTCCGGGGCCAGCGCAGCTGAATATGCGCTTATATTGGCGGTGATCGGCATCGGCCTCGTGATGGCCCTTATATCGCTGACCAGCGCTACAATAGACAGTATTACGAGGTCCGCCAATCTGATCGCCTCGGTATCCATCGATGCCGGAGCTGGAGGCTCACCAGCTATTCCATCGGCGGCATCCAACAATGCGGCCGGTAAAAGTGGAAGTGCCCCCGGTCAGAGCCGGACTACACCTGCCAATGCGGCCTCATCTGCAAGGAAAAGCGGTTCCGCACCCGGGAAGGATAAGGGTGCTCCATAGTGCCTTGCAACAAAAGCCGTACCACTGCATCACTGGCTGTGTAGCACGGCAATAAGCTGGCTCTGGCGCACACAAAATGGTCGCGCAAAGCGACGCAATTTTCCAAGCTGCGTCCTGGTTCACCTACCCGGCGGAGGCGTGTAACTTCAATCCGTGGTCGGTTCCTGAACGTGCGATGCTTAAAGCTCCGATTTCAGCGGCCTTGCGCCGGTATTCCGCCGCCATCGCCAAATGCATCTTGCGCGCCGGTTCATCCGAGGTTCCGGCTGCGAGTTGTTCGTGCATTTCGGCGCGTTCCAGATAGGCGGCCGGATTATCCGTAATGATCATGAAGGACACTCCTGTACTTCGTTCATTGTCGGGCACTTTCGCCCGGAATATGGGGAGATGCGTCCCTTGCAGCCTGCTTTTCAGCGGCGCTTGCGTCTTCCCGTCTGTCGATTGAGTTTTGGCTCTCGAACTGTTCATTCAATGCCCGCAAGCGGACGTTCCAGCCTTCCGATCGCCTGTAAATGCTCCGATCCTAATCAATGCAGTCCATGTTACTTAGCGCAAATGACGTAAAAAGAAAATAAATTCCCATGTGGCAGGAACTGGTCAATTATCGGACGTCCGAGGTTCGGCCCGGTGCTCCTTCAACACCTTGCCATTTTCTGCCTCCACTTCATTCATGCGGACCCCGTAACCCCATAAATTGGCCAGATGCTGCAAGACCTGATCGGCATCCTCGGCGGCCAGGATGATACCGTTGGTGACTTTATGCTCCAATATCAAATGGCGATCACCCGCCATATCCACGTCGACAATCTGAATATCGGGTTCCAGCCAGCCAATATCATATTGCCGCGCCAATGTCCGGCGGATTTCCCGATAGCCGCGCTCATTATGGATTGCGTCCACACTCAGCGCCGATTCCTTTTCCTGATCACCCAGCTTGAACAGCTTCAACGACCGGATGAGATGCGGACTGAGAAACTGTCCTATAAAACTTTCATCCCGATAATTGGCCCAGATATGCTTCATCACCTCGTCCGGATCGCCTGAACCCGCAATATCAGGAAACCAACTGCGGTCTTCGCTTGTCGGATCAGTACATATGCGACTGATGTCCTGCATCATGCCAAAGCCGAGAGCATAGGGGTTGAATCCACCATAATGGCCTGAATCGAACATCGGCTGCTGTGTGACGTTGGTATGCGACTGCAAAAATTCCATAAAGGCGCCATCGGTGATCTGCCCCTTTTCGTGCAGACGCGTCATGATACGGTAATGGCAATAGGTAGCCGCGCCCTCGTTCATCACCTTGGTTTGCATCTGCGGGTAGAAATATTGCGCAATCAGGCGGATGATGCGTAATATTTCACGTTCCCATGCAGCCAGATTCGGAGCGGATTTTTCCAGAAAATAGAGGATGTTCTCCTGCGGCAGGTTCAATGCCTGTCGCCGGTAATCGGCGGCGGTCGGTTCCTCCTTCTCCTCAATGGGTAAGGTAGTCCACAGCACATTATAGATGCTTTCCTGATGCGCGTGGCGCTCTGCCTCACGCGCGGCTTCAGCCTTCAGGTCACGCACCTTGGCGCGTGGATAGCGGTGGACGCCCTGATGCATCAATGCATGCGCGGCATCGAGCAGCCGTTCGACAGCCTGCTGCCCATACCGCTCCTCGCAATTCATGATATAGGCCTTGGCGAACTCCAGATAATCGAGAATGCCCTCGGCATCCGTCCACTGCTTGAACAGATAATTACTCTTGAAGAAATGATTATGTCCAAAGGCCGCGTGCGCAATGACAAGCGTCTGCATCATGGCCGTGTTTTCTTCCATGATATAGCTGATGCAGGGATCGGAATTGATCACCAGCTCATAGGCAAGGCCACGCATACCCTTGCGATACATCATCTCGTTGGCAAGAAATTGCTTCCCGAAGGACCAGTGCTTGTAAAAAAGTGGCATGCCCGTCGATGAATAGGCATCCAGCATCTGTTCGGCGGTGATGACCTCGATCTGGTTGGGATAGACGTCGAGCTTCATCTCATTGAGCGCGATATCCTCCACCGCATCATAAATCCGGCGGATCAGTTCGAAATTCCAGTCGCCGCCTTCAAACAGGGGCGTGCCGACGCGATCGATCATCTTTGCGTCACTCCCATGCCCCGACGCTGGAACAGCTCCCGGAAAACCGGGTAGATTTCGCGCCGATGATGCACCTTGCGCATGACAAACCGCCCTTCTGGCGCCGTAACGGCCTCATAGGCCTGCCAAAGTTCACTCTGGCTCGCCAGCGTGCCGCCCGCCATCGGATCTTCTTCGCGCCCAACCTCCAGATAGGCGACATATTGGGAAATCGGCACGATGCCGTCCTGCATCAGACTGATCGATGTGGGGTTATCGCTGGCCATGTTGTCGCCATCGGACGCCTGTGCGACATAAATATTCCAGTCTTCTGGGTGGTAGCGGTCCTTGACCACCTCCAGCATTTTCTCAAGCGCGCTCGACACCAGAGTGCCGCCGGTTTCGCGGCTGTAGAAAAAGGTTTGCTCATCCACTTCCTGCGCCCGGTCAGTATGACGGATGAACACGACATCGACATGCCGATAACAGCGCGTCAGGAACAGATGAAGCAGCGCATAGAAACGCTTGGCAAGGTCCTTCATATGCTCGCTCATGGAACCCGACACGTCCATCAGGCAGAACATTACCGCCTGAGCGATGGGTTTGGGGTGCTGTTCGTAACGGCGGTAACGAAGGTCGATGGGATCGATATAGGAGATAAGGCGGCGGCGCAGCTCCAGCCTGTCGCGCTCTTCGCGCAAGCCAGCGATCTTGTCCGTATCAGCCCCCTGCGCCTCCAACCGGGCAATTTCCTCTTCCAGCCGCTTGATCTCCTCTGACTTGGGGCGTTTCAATGCGATACGGCGCGACATGGCATTGCGCATCGTTCGACCGACTGAAAGGCTGGCCGGCGATCCCGACATGGTATAACCGGCGCGGCGCAATGTGTAGGCGTTGCCTCCGGTCAATCGACGCTTGGCAAGGTCAGGCAGTTCGAGATCCTCAAGGAAAAGGTCCAGAAACTCCTCGCGAGTCAGGACGAAGCGGAATTCATCCTCACCCTCGCCGGTTCCGGCCTCACTCCCGCCACCACCTTCGCCTGCTGGCGGGCGAGGTATTGTGTCGCCTTCGACATATTCCTTGTTGCCGGGTAATATATGCTCGCGGTTGCCGCCGCTGCTGGTGCGATGCAAGGTTGGTTCCTGCACCCCCTTGCGGACGATGGAAACTTCGCCCTCCTGATCAATGTCCTTTATGCTGCGGTCTTTCAGACTGTCTCGAACCGCCCGCTGGACCAATGACCGCGCCCTCCGCAAGAAGCGCTGCCGGTTGACGAGGCTCTTGCCGCCGGGGTTCAGGCGTCGATCGATAACATACATTAGAGCGCTAACCTGCCTCCTTTACCCAGCCTGCTTCACCCGCATATACCATTCGACCAGACGACGAACCTGCCGCTCGGTATAACCGCGAGAAATCATCCGCTCGACGAACTCATGATGTTTTTTCTCGGTCTCGGTATCCTTTTTGGACCCAAAGCTGATGACCGGCAGCAAGTCCTCGACCTGACTGAACATGCGCCGCTCGATAACTTCGCGGATTTTCTCATAGCTGGTCCACGACGGATTGCGGCCATGGTTGCTTGCCCGCATACGGAGCGCGAATTTCACCACTTCGTTGCGGAAATCCTTGGGATTGGCAATGCCCGCGGGCTTTTCGATCTTGGTGAGCTCCTGATTGATCAGCTCGCGGTCGAATAGCTGACCGGTGTCGGGGTCCTTGAAGTCCAGATCCTCGATCCACGCATCGGCATAGGCGACATAGCGGTCAAAGAGGTTCTGGCCGTAATCGTGATAGGATTCGAGATAGGCCTTCTGAATTTCATTACCGATGAATTCGGCGTAACGCGGGGCAAGTTCACCCTTGATAAATTCCAGATATTTGGTCTCGGTCTCCGCCGGAAGTTGCTCCTGACGGACCATGCGCTCAAGCACATACATGAGGTGGACCGGGTCGGCCGATACTTCGGATGGATCATGGTTGAAGGTCGCCGACAATGATTTGAAGGCAAAGCGCGTCGAAATGCCATCCATGCCCTCATCGACCCCGGCCGCATCCTTATATTCCTGCATGCTTTTGGCCCGGGGATCGACCTCGCGCAGGCTCTCGCCATCATAGACGCGCATCTTCGAATAAAGATTGCTGTTCTCATGCTCGCGCAGGCGGGAAAGGACACAGAAGCGGGCCAGCATGTCGAGCGTGCCAGGCGCGCAAGGCGCTGCGGAGAGTTCCGATCCACGCAACAGCTTATCGTAGATCATCCGCTCTTCGGTTGCGCGCAGGCAATAAGGCACCTTGATGACGTAGATACGGTCGATAAAGGCTTCATTATTCTTGTTATTCTTGAAATTCTGCCATTCGGACTCGTTGGAGTGCGCCATGACAATGCCGGTAAAGGGTATGGCCCCGATATTTTCCGATCCTATATAATTGCTCTCCTGCGTTGCCGTCAGCAGCGGGTGGAGCATCTTGATCGGCGCCTTGAACATTTCGACAAATTCAAGAATACCCTGGTTCGCGCGGTTCAGCCCACCGGAATAGCTGTAAGCATCCGGATCGTTCTGCGAGAGCATTTCCAGTTTGCGGATGTCAACCTTGCCGACCAGCGAGGAGATGTCCTGATTATTCTCGTCGCCCGGTTCAGTCTTGGCGATGCCCACCTGATGCAGACGCGAAGGCATGATCTTTTCGACTGTGAAGCGGGATATGTCACCGCCGAATTCATCAAGCCGCTTGCGACACCAAGGGCTGATCAGACCGGATAGACGACGGCGCGGAATGCCATATTTATCCTCAAGCATGTCACCGTGCGTTTCCGGATCGAATAGCGCCAACGGGCTTTCGAAAACGGGGCTGACCTCATCCCCCGCTTTCAGCACATAAATGGGATGCACTTCCATCAGCGACTTGAGGCGTTCGGCGAGCGATGATTTGCCGCCGCCGACAGGGCCCAACAAGTAAAGAATCTGTTTGCGCTCTTCGAGTCCCTGCGATGCATGGCGAAAGAAGCTGACGATTCGTTCGATCGTTTCTTCCATGCCGTGAAATTCAGCAAAGCTTGGATATCGGCGAATCGTCCGGTTCATGAAGATTCGGCCAAGCCGCTGATCCTTCGCCGTGTCGATGATTTCCGGCTCGCCTATTGCGGCCAGCAATCGCTCTGGTGCGCTTGCGCACATCATGGGGTCGGCGCGGCATCCGCGAAGATAATCCTCTAGTGACATCTCCGCCTGACGGCGTGATTCATAGTTCCGGGCATATTCCGAAAAGAGATCATTTGTCGCCAATGTCATCTCCTACGATCTGAAGCGGCGTTACAATCAATATAGGGGAGAGACGCGATACAAACCAGTAAGAGTTTTTCCTAAATGACGTAATTGTTACGGCAACGTTCATTGGCCATTCATGACAAGGAGGGAATGGGCGACAAACCATACCCAAGTCTGCGCTTGGGCTTGCGCCCTTTCTTTCCGCTGTCGCTGCGTTTACAGGACGGCCATGAGCATGGCACGAGACCATTCGGTACAGCTTGGCGCCCTTGAAACGCGCGGGCGCTTGCGGCGGCTGATCGCCCGCGAAGGACGAGATTTTGCCTCCAACGACTATCTGGCCCTGGCCGGCGACCCGATCATTGCCCAAGCGGTAGCCGACGCCATAGCGCGTGGCGTGCCAGTGGGATCGGGTGGATCACGACTGCTGCGCGGCAATGCAGTAGAGCATGAATCGCTGGAGGCGAAAGCTGCGGTCTTTTTTGGCAGCGAGGCCGCCCTGTTCTTCTCGACAGGCTTTGCCGCCAACAACGCGATTTTTGCATCTTTGCCGCAAAAAGGCGACTTGATCCTTGCCGACGAGTTAATCCACGCCAGCGTTCATGACGGCCTGCGCATGTCCCGCGCCGAACATATGTTGGTGCGGCACAATGATGTTGGCGCATTTGAGGCGGCGATTCGTACATGGCGCGGAAGCGGCGGCAAGGGACGTGCCTGGATTGCCTTTGAAGCGCTCTACAGCATGGACGGCGACATGGCGCCAGTCGCCGATTTCACCAAACTGGCAGAGGCGGAGGATGTTTGGCTGGTCATTGACGAGGCACACGCCACGGGCGTCTACGGCCCACAAGGCAAAGGACTCGCCACTGCATTGGAGGGGCAGGACAATGTCATCAGCCTGCACACCTGCGGCAAGGGATTGGGCGTGGAAGGCGCGCTTATATGCTGTCCGTCAGTCATCAAGGAGTATCTGATCAACCGTGCGCGGCCCTTCATCTTTTCGACCGCGCCGTCTCCGTTGATGGCCGTGGCAGTGTCAGCTGCATTGGACCGGATTGCGGATGGCGATGATCTGCGCTCGCGCCTGCTCGCCCTGCGTACCCATGCCGATCGAGAAATTTGCGACCGCTTTGGCCTGCCCCCTTCATCCAGTCAGATCATTCCGGTGATTCTGGGCGAGGACAAGCGCACGATGCAGGTAGCAGGTGCATTGCAGGCCGCTGGCTTCGACGTGCGCGGGATTCGTCCTCCGACCGTGCCGCGCGGCACCGCCCGCCTGCGCATTTCCCTGACGCTCAATATCGATGAAAGCGATATCAGCGCACTAGCCAATGCCATGACAGAAGCCCTACAGAGCGCATCATGACTCGCGCAATCGTCATCACGGGGACCGACACTGGGGTTGGCAAAACTGTCTTCGCCGCGGGATTGGCCGGGGTGCTGAACGGCTACTACTGGAAGCCGGTACAAGCTGGCACTGTGGAGGGAACGGACAGCGATTTGGCAGTTCAGCTCAGCGGGCTGCCCCCGGAACGGATTTTACCTGAATCCTATCGCCTGACCACTGCCGCCTCGCCACATCTGGCGGCGCGATTGGACCGGGTGGAAATCGATGCCACGCACCTTGCATTTCCATCGGTGGACGCCCCCCTGATCATCGAAGGCGCGGGCGGTGCGCTCGTCCCGCTCACCGACACCTTCCTCTTTGCCGATATGATGGCGCGATGGGCAATACCTGCAATCATATGTGCACGAACGGGTCTGGGCACGATCAACCACAGCCTGATGACGGTCGAAGCTCTGCGCGCCCGCAATGTCCCGGTGGCCGGGATCGTTTTCATTGGCGACCCGCATGAGGAAAATGAACGGATCGTGCCAAAGCTCGCCCATGCACCGTCATTGGGACGCTTACCGACGCTGGATCACCTGGACGCCCCTTCCCTGTTGGCTGCGATGCGGGCACATATCGATCTGGCGGCGATAAGGGCGATGTTCGCATGACCCCCTCCCCCGTCTGGCACCCTTTCACACAACACGGCCTCGGCGAAGCCATTCCCACGGTAACAAGCGCGGAAGGCGCGCTGCTCCAATGCGCCGATGGCACCGTCCTGATCGACGGAATTTCAAGCTGGTGGGTAACAACGCACGGCCATTGCCATCAGCGTATCATCGCGGCCATCACGGAACAGGCGCAAAAGCTCGATCAGGTCATGTTTGCCGGTTATACGCATGAACCGGCTGAAACAGTCGCACGTGGCTTGATCGAGATTGCTCCGCCCGGTCTGGCGCATGTTTTCTTTTCCGACAGCGGCTCCACCAGCGTGGAGGTCGCCCTTAAAATGGCGCTGGGCTATTGGCATAACCGCAAGGAACCGCGCCACCGCATTCTTGTGCTGGAACACAGCTATCACGGCGACACCATCGGCGCGATGTCAGTCGGGGAACGCGGCGTTTACAACCGCCCCTATAACCCGCTGCTCTTTGACGTCGAAACCATTCCTTTTCCCCGCGACGGCCACGAACAGGCAACACTCGATGCGTTGGAAAGGGCCTGCCGCGTATCGGAAATGCCCGCAGCCTTCATCGTCGAGCCGCTGATTTTGGGCGCTGGCGGCATGCTGATATACAGCGCCGACATATTGCGCCAGATGCGCGAGATCTGTGCAGCGCATAACGTATTATTCATCGCTGATGAGGTCATGACGGGCTGGGGCCGCACCGGCACGCTCTTCGCCTGTGAGCAGGCGGCGATTTCCCCCGATATCATGTGCCTGTCGAAAGGGCTTACCGGCGGCGCTATGCCATTGGCCGTAACACTGGCGAACGAAGCGATTTTTCAGGCGCATTATTCGAAAGATCGGGCCGATCTTTTCTATCATTCCAGCAGTTATACCGCAAATCCCATCGCCTGTGCCGCAGCGGCAGCCAATCTGGATATCTGGCGCGATGAGGACGTGCTGGGCGGCATCGCCAGATTGTCGAACAACATGGCGGAGCATATGGCACGATTGGCCGGTTTCCCCTGTTTCGAAAATAGCCGACAGATTGGTGCCATCGCCGCCATCGACATGAAAACGCATGACGCGGGTTATCTCTCCAACCTCTCCCCACGCCTTCGCACTTTCTTTCTGGAGCGCGGCATATTGTTACGTCCGCTGGGTAACACCATCTATGTCATGCCGCCCTATTCGATCGGCGATGACGCGTTGGCGAAAATATTTGGAGCCATCGCAGAAGCAGGCGAATTATTGACCGCCTGACGAAAGCCGATAGCACAGCTTTCCATTTGCAGGATTAGGCGCTATGGCGGCGCGATTTTTGAATCTGTTTGGGATGTTATGGCGAAAGAAGAACTGCTTGAAATGCGTGGACAGGTTGTGGAGCTTCTCCCCAACGCCATGTTCCGCGTCAAATTGGAAAATGACCATGAAATTCTTGGTCATACCGCTGGAAAAATGCGCAAAAACCGCATCCGTGTTCTGGTCGGCGACGAAGTGCTCGTCGAACTGACCCCCTACGATCTGACCAAAGGTCGGATTACCTATCGTTTCAAATAGACAGGATCGGCAGCGCCCATGCGCCTGATCCTTGCATCCGCATCACCGCGTCGTCTTGATCTGCTCGCCCAAATCGGCGTGATACCTGACGCCGTCGATCCGGCTGAAGTTGATGAAACGCCTTTAAAGGCCGAACTGCCCGTCCATCACGCCTGCCGTCTGTCGGCGGCAAAAGGTGCGGCGGTAGCATCTCGGCATCCCGGCGCACTGATCCTGTCGGGCGATACCGTCGTTGCCGTCGGTCGTCGAATCCTGCCCAAAACAGAGAGCGAGGATCAGGCGCGCACCTGCCTTACGCTGTTATCCAGCCGCCGCCATCGCGTGCACAGCGCGATCACGCTGATCGATGCAAAGGGGCAAGCCCATCACCGCCTGTCAACCAGCATCGTCACCTTCAAACGGCTCCATCCTAGCGAAATCGACGCCTATATCGCCAGCGGCGAATGGCATGGCAAGGCTGGCGGCTACGCGATACAGGGTCGCGCAGCGGGCCTGATCCGCGCCCTGTCGGGCAGCCATAGCGGCGTCGTGGGCCTGCCCCTCTATGAAGTGCGGACGCTGCTCATCGCGGCGGGCTATTATCATGGCTGAATGGCTGTACGAGGAAGGCATCGGCGAAACGCGCGCCGCGCTCGTCCACAAGGGCGAAATTCTGGAAGCCTGTATTGAACGCGACGGCAAACGCGCAATGGCCGGGGCCATCGTGCAAGGCCGCCTTGTCCGCACGATCATCCCCAAACGCCGGGGAATTGTCCGCCTCGACAGTGGCGAGGACGCCCTGCTGGAGCCGATTCCGCCCAAATTGGCCGAAGGCGCGACCCTGCTTGCCGAAATATTGCGCGAGCGCATCGCCGAAGAAGGCCGCGACAAACTTGCCAAGGTGCGGATCGCCCCGCCCGGCTCAAAAACGCAGTCTGGTCCCACGCTTTACCAGCGCATCAGCGCAACCGACATTCCTGTCGTTCTCTGCCCTGCTCACGAGCCCGACCGGCTGGAGGACCATGGCTGGAGCGAATTGATGGAACAGGCCATGACTGGGGAGGTCGGAACTGAAACCGTATCTCTGCGCCTGTTCCTGACCCCTGCGATGACGTTGATCGATGTGGACGGCAGCCTGCTTCCTGCTCAACTGGGCCCTCAGGGTGCAGCGCTTGCAGCAAAAGTCATCCGTCGCATGGGCATCACGGGTTCGATCGGCATCGACCTGCCCACCATGAACAACAAGGATGAACGCCTGCTTGCCGCCACTCTGTTCGACAAGCACCTGCCCCTCCCTTTTGAACGTACCGCCGTCAACGGCTTTGGTTTCCTGCAAGTCATTCGCCGCCGCGAACGCCCGTCGCTGATGGAAATAGTGCAGGACGACCCAGTAAAAACCGCCGCACTCGCGCTGCTTCGCCGGGGCGAACGGCACGGAACTGGCGGGGCAGTCACACTGACGGCCGCCTCTGCCGTGATCGATCGGCTTGCAAAGGCAAAGGACTGGATAGCCCAACTTGAACGGCGGCGCGGCGGCCCTGTAACCTTGCGCCACGATGACAGCTTTGGCATAGCGTCGTTTCATGCCGAATAGGAAAAGTAAATCTAGCAACTGTCCCGTCTGCGGCAATGTGCAAACACCGGATTTCCGGCCCTTTTGCAGTAAAGGATGCCGTGATCGTGATCTTCTGAAATGGTTGGGCGAAGGCTATAAGGTCCCCGGCCCGCCTGTGCATGACATGGATGAAAAAAGCCGGAAAAATGAGGTAGACAGCGACCTATAGCTTTGCCTATAGGCACGGCTCCCAAATGCATTGCAGAATCATGCCAGTGCGTTCCTGCCCGGGTAGCTCAGTTGGTAGAGCATGCGACTGAAAATCGCAGTGTCGGCGGTTCGATCCCGTCCCCGGGCACCATTTTTTCCTTTATAATCAATTCGTTGATTATCAACATAACGGTGAACCCATAAGGCGTGTGTAATAATGGTGTAATCACGCAGCCATCACTTTGTCAGTGCAATCCGTTCTTCCAGTCGGTTCATAGCGGCGTCAATGTGAGTGCCGTTTGCATGGGAATAGCGCGCCACCATCGAAAGCGTCTTATGTCCGCTTACCTTTTGTACGGTAGGAAGGTCTACACCCGCCTGAACGAGATGCGTGATAGCCGTATGCCTAAAGGTATGTCGGACCACTTCGTTAGGATTAAGGCCTGCCGCCTCAATGACTCTGCGATGCGCTTTCCTAATGGTTACAAGCCTGCCTGATGCACTCCCACTGTTCGGAAACAACCATTTGGCCCCCACCGGCAGATTCTTGACATGAATCATAAGAAAGTCGGCCAAGGCGGACGTAATAGGCTGATCACGCGCCCCTGCCTTAGCATTTGGTATTAGCACGCGCTTTTTCACCAGATCGATATGTTCAGGTCGCATGCTAAGAATCTCAGTCATGCGCATGGACGTGGACAAGGCAATGACAGTAAACGGATAAATATGGGGGCTAACGTCCTTCATTGCCGCTTTCATTACGCGCCCGCATTGTTCAGTTGTAAGATAATTTATACGCCCATTGCCTTCCTTCGCTCGGATGATTTTCGGACGATAAATTATCCATGCCCATTCGACAGCTTTGCTAAACAGATGGGATATAACTGCCATTTCCCTATTGATTGTTGCATCATTGGCCCCCGCCGCTTTCCGTCGAGTTCGATATTTAGCGAAGTCGGACGTGGCAATATTTGAAAGAGACATTTTGCCAAAGTAGGGATTCAAATGAAGTGAAAAGGCACGCTCCTTTCGTTCGATGGTTTTACCGCCCTCGACCTTCAAACGCTCTATGTATGCCTTGCCCGCATCAGCAAATAATAAAGCGATTTTGCGTCCCCTAGGCAGGTCTAATCGCTCTTCACGCGCCTTTGTCCGGAATGCCTCTATTGCACGTTCAGCTTGTGCACGAGTGACTCCCTCACTTTCCTTACCAATGACACGATGGATGCGAGCTTTATCGACCATTATGTTTATGCCGTAACGGACATCGCCATTGTGGAGGCGTTCGGCCCTTATTCCATGCTCGTTTATACACTCGCCAGCATTCAATGATCTCACTGCTGCGCGGGTAAGTTTACGAAATGACAGGGCCATAGTGATTCTCCAACTTCATGCGTGAATTACACACACAGAGTTATTTTGGAGTCAAATCAAAGAGTTATGAAAAATTTCAAATAGTCTAAACATTTTTATATCGTTTAAATACAATGTTGTAGTCAAAATTTGAAATTTGATATTATCTTAAAAAATATAGTGGTTGATTTCCTATTATTTAGCCCGTCTTATTCACCGGGGGGATGGGATGGGGTTGGCGGACGTAGCGTAAGTTACTGATCTGGAATAGAGAACGGGT
>NZ_JAKKIE010000065.1 GCF_021742065.1 Rhizorhapis sp. SPR117 | reverse complement strand
CCGACGAGATCCTCGCCGCCGTCAAACGCTTCTGCCAGAAAACAATGAAGCGAACTTCGGATTCAGGTGACTAGCTGCAATGTGCTTTGAACCAATCGGCGAGCTCTGCTTCGTCGAGTTTTCCCGCCGCGAGTTTCATCACCGCGTGCACCGCATCTTCCGGCACGAACTCGATTCTCACATTATTCAGCGCAAGAAATAGCCTTGCCAGCACCCAAGCGGTGCGCTTGTTGCCATCCGTGAAGGGATGATTGCGTGCAAGGCCATAAGCATAGGCAGCCGCCAATGTGCACAGTTCGGTCTCGCCATAGGCCCAGCGGTTGCGTGGCCGGGCGAGAGCTGATTCCAGTCCTGATGCATCGCGCAGCCCGACAGGCCCGCCGTGCTCCGCCAGCTGACGATCATGAATGGCAAGTGCAAGTTCGCTCTCGATCCAGACCGGTTCATTATTTTCAGGCATTTACTTGGCTAGAACGCGCAATATGTCCCGATCTTGGCGCATGATCCGTTCGGCCATCGCCATCTTGACTTCAAACTCCGGATTGGTGGCAGTTATGCGGATACCATCGGGAGATTCTGACACATAAAGCGTATCGCCCACACCAGCGCGCAATTTGGCAAGGAGTTCCTTGGGCAGGACAACGCCAGCGGAGTTGCCTATCTTGGTAATTTTTACGGTCGCGTTCATACGAGAGTTATAACATACTCCCCCAGACATTCAAGAGTGATATCTTGCCCTTGGTCATTCCGACCATTGGAGACATCACATGGGACATTCAGACCTGGACCCTGCCGTACATAAACGACACCCTTGGAATGCTGGTACAAACGTTGGCCCCAAGCGGCCATTGAAACCTCGCGATATCTGGTCGATCCGCTTCTATCTGGACGAGCACAAACGCCTTCGCGACCGTGCCCTGTTCGACCTCGCCATCGACAGCAAGTTGCGGGGCTGCGATCTGGTCAAGATCAGGATAAGTGACTTGATGAGCGCAGGTTCCTTTCGTGATCGCGCGACTGTCATCCAGCAAAAGACTGGTCGACCCGTGCAGTTCGAGATCATGTCCGAGGCACGCAAGAGCCTGAAAGCTTGGCTTGATCGGCGCGGCGGTTCAATCTGCGACTTCGTATTCCCCAGCAGGATCGATATCTCGGTCACTTGAGTACACGGCAATATGCCCGTCTCGTTGACGAATGGGTGTCAACGATCGGTCTCGACAAGCGGGAGTACGGCACGCACTCGATGCGCCGGACCAAAGCGTCACTTATCTACAAGGCCACCGGTAATCTACGCGCTGTGCAAATATTGCTGGGTCATACGAACATCGAAAACACTGTTCGCTACCTCGGCGTCGATGTGGACGACGCACTGACTCTATCCGAGCGGACTGAAATTTGACACCGGTTCCGGTTCTCTGCTCGCAACGGGGGGCCGGAATCATCTGATGAACAAGCGGCAGGTATCGACGCGCCCATTATATGAAATCATTTAACAAATCTATATTTAATATTTACATTAAATTCTACAATGGAATAATTACTTAAAATATCGCCAACAATCCATGTCCAGCATTGTACTTTTCACGGCTGATAAGCGCGCCGGGTATGATTAAGCGTGACGGGGCTTGTTTCGAAGAACACGAAGTTCAATGGCACGGCGTAGCTCATGGAAACGTCGACATAGCCCACGCCGTCGCTTGTTCCGTGGCTGACCGTCGGTCCGGTAATATGGGATGAATCGAGGCCGAACTTGCTGTCGGTCACCCGAGCGGTAATCGCCGAGTCCGAAGGACTGGGATAGATGGTGGCATAGCGGGCGCCTTCCTCCACGGCCTGTTGCAAACCGGCATTAGCGGCAAACAGGATGCCAAGTTGAAGTATGCCGATGATGAGAGTGATGAGCACGGGGACAGCCAGCGCGAATTCGATCGCCGAGGCACCGCGCCTGTCATGGATCAATTTGCACAACCGTCGCATCATTGCACCCGGACCGAAGAATAGCCCGTGAGCGCGAATCCGCCATTATCCGTCGTGCGCGATGACGGCACGAGAAAGGAAAACATAGGAGTATAGCTACCGCTGATGTCGATCGATACAAAACGCGCGACCTGCTCGCCATCACCGCAGGTGATATCGAACGAACTCTGGCGGACGCCGTCGCATTCGAGCCATGTGTCGAGCGTGACGCTTTCAGTCGGAACTCCGGCCGCGCTGGCACCCTCCGCTTTCAAATTTTGGAAGGCGTCGCTGTTAAGGCCGCCTGCCGTCGCCATCTCCACCGTCCGCGCGGCGGCCTGTTGCAGCTTGAGCTTCTCCGAAAATCCCATCGCGAGATCGGATGCGCCCATGACCAGTATTGCCAGCGTCGGCACGATGATTGCCGTTTCCATGACGCTGGTGCCTTTCCGGTCGGCGAGCAGCCGCAAGGCGCATCGAAGGAATTTCGGCGGCATCATAGTCACCCGACCAGTTGCACGCGCGTGCCGGTGAAGGATTCGGCACCCGACCCGGCCGGACATTGATTGGTAATGCTGTTATTGCCGGTAAAGGTTACGCGTCGGCTGACAATTTGCAGGCACTTCGTGTCCATGCCCGACGTACCTGAAAACTCGACGGCCTGTTTGGGCATGTAGATGGCGCCCTGTATCTTGGAACTGGCATTGCCGTTGATCTTGTTGGTCCCGGAATCGGTCGCGCGCCTGTCCTGATAGAAAACCACGCCCGCATAAGTTCCACTGGTCGGCGCTGTAAGCTGGATATTCGCGCCGCCATTAATGTTTACGTCCGCGATAGAGCCCGGGTTGGTGGCGGCCGTGCTGCTGGTCAGAATGATGGTGACGCCATCCCCAATGACCGTCGCCTGCGATCCCACACCAAACGAGCTGCCCTCAATATAATAAATGCCGGGATTGAGCGTCACCGTGCCTTTGAGGTCCATGCCACGATAGCAGCCTGGATCAAGCGTTCGCGTGGCCGTGGGCTGAACCGTCACCTTGCCGCTGCAGCTTGGGAGTATGGGTTCAGGCAGGTCAGCGAATGGATCAGGTTGCGCAATGGTGTAAGGCTGCAGCGCTGTACCAGATGCGTAGTTGCCACTCGATTGCAGACCGCCGACAGCCGCCACCGGCGTGGCGCTGATAAGACTACTTCCCCCGGCGATGACGGCGTTGGCAGCTTTCGAATTCGTTACGAGGCCGCAGCCCATATTGACCGAAGCATTGCCCTGCATCGTGATACCGGCTGCAGTCGTGGATTCAAGCGCGACGACGCAATATTCGCCATTGGTGACCGCAGCTGCTGTCGCTTCGGCTCTGATCACTGGCGGCGAACTCATGAAGAAGCTGGAAAAGGGCAGCACTTCGCTCGTCTGCAGGATCACCCGAACTGCGGTATCATCCCCTGCATAGGCACCCGCCGTCGGCGCGTTTTCGATGACGGGAACTGCCGAAAATGTAACGAAGCTGTGCCGGTTGATCTCGGCGGTCGCGCTGGCGGACGGATTGCCGCCCTGTGCTTTCGCATAGGCACCCGAGAGCGCCGCAGAGTCGGCCTGCCGCTGAATCTGGCGCTTCCAGAGCGTCCATTGGATCGTATCCGTAGCCAGTCCGCCCGCACCGATCAGCACCGGCATGGCCAGGGTGGCAATGAACAATGCATTGCCGGACTGGTTCCGCAGGATTTTCCATTTCTTAGACATGTGCGATGCCGCCCCAATTCACCCAAGCTGAAGTTTCTCGCTCAGCAACAAAGGTAGCCATCATGCCTCAAAAAAAGGTTAATTATTAAGATGAGTCGAAATGAATACCCAGATAATCTCCAGGTAATTTGGTATAGCTACTGGACATTTTGGCATTGATAGATATATATCTAACGAAATAGAGACATCTATTGTTTCTATGTCACAAGTATGAATTCCATTATATGGATAAACAATTTCAAATAATTGTTAAAATTAGAAATATATTACAACAAATTGGTAAATAATGCTACCAATTACGGATGATGTAGAAAAGCACCTGTGTGAATTTCTCTACGTTGTTCACTACGGCAATCGCTTCCTACAGGCCTCCGCCCGATGTCGGTGCGCGAAATATCCCCACGAAAAGCAAGTGGCAGGCATGCTCCTTCGCCGCCATCTCTTAGACGAAACACTCGTCGAAATGGAGGCCCGCCGGATGCACGTCCTTGCCCCGGTTCACATTAGCCACGGCCGTGCGCGTCGCCAAGGTCAGGTTCGCAGCGGATGCTGAAAATGTCTGCCCGCCCCTTGTTTGTTGACCGGCAGTACCTTGATGTGAATCAATGAATCAGTCGGGGGTTGCATTAATGCGAATTATTCTTATTAGCGTTCGCAAATAGATATGGGGGCACCAACTTATGAAGACTCAGTTGCGCAGAGGCACCGCGCTGTCAGGCATTTTTGTGTCTATTCTCGCTTGGAACGGCAACGCTTCCGCAGAAGAAGCTGGTATGGAAGCTGGTGCGCCCGCAAATGAGGCAATTCTAGTCACTGCCTCCAAGCCGGAAGCGTTCGAGATCGGCGGTTCGGTCCAGTTTCTTGATAGCGAGGACCTTGCCGAGTTTTCCTATACGGACCCAAATCGCGTTCTGCGTCAGGTTCCAGGCGTGAACCTCCAGGAAGAGGACGGATTCGGCCTTAGGCCGAACATCGGTATTCGCGGCTCGGGAAGCGATCGTTCAGCGAGAATTGCGCTGATGGAGGATGGCGTGCTGATCGCGCCCGCGCCTTACGCCGCGCCATCGGCCTATTACTTCCCGCAAATTTTCCGGATGTCGGCCGTGGAAGTCTCCAAAGGGCCTGCAGCAATCAAATATGGACCTATGACGGTTGGCGGAGCTGTCAATCTGATCTCCACACCAATCCCGGAGTTGAGCGCCGGTTCCGTGAAAGTTCTCGCTGGCACGGACAAGGCGCGCCGGGCTCATGGCTGGGTGGGCGGCTGGACTGCGCTTTCAGACGGGCTTGAGGTAGGCGGTCTTATCGAGGGGCTTTACGAGCATTCCGGTGGCTTCAAGCATATCGATATCGGTGGCGACACCGGCTTCGAGATTACTGACGTCGTTGCAAAACTTGCCTTGCGTACTACCGATGAACGCCATGCCCTGGAACTGAAGTTTCAGACCTATGATGAGACAAGCGCAGAAACTTACCTGGGCCTGACGCTTGATGACTTTCGGGCATCGCCCTATCGGCGTTACAATGCCAGCCAAGTCGACGAGATGAATGCCGAGCATCAGACCTACCAGCTGAGCTATCGTTTCCGTCCCTCCGAAACGCTGGGCTTCACAATCGTTGCCTATCGCAACGATACGACCCGGGCATGGTACAAGTTGAATGACGTTCGCAATTCGGCCGATACCGGCTGGGATTCGATCAGCAACGTTGTTTCCGATCCGTCCACATTCGCCCCTCAAATGGCCGACCTCATCGGTGCGCCCGGATATACGGGTCGCGTCAATGGCCTGCGGGTCCGCAATAACAATCGGGCATATCAGTCTACCGGAGTCCAGGGCGTTCTTGAAGCGGGCTTCGCTACAGGCGGTGCGACGCATGAAATGGAGATTTCGGTACGGTACCATGAAGATGAGGAAGACCGTTTCCAGCAGGATGACATCTACCAGATGGTCGATGGCCGGATGATCCTTACGTCTGCGGGCGCTCTTGGCAGCAACTCGAACCGGCTCGGTGAGGCGCAAGCTTGGGCCTTCTTCGTCCGTGACACAATTACGCTGGGCGATGTCACTCTGACGCCCGGGCTTCGTTACGAAACGATCGACCTGAAGCGGACCGACTGGTCGGGCTCTGACCCTAGTCGGACTATGCCCACATCTGTCGTGACATCAAACGTCGATGTATGGATACCGGGGGTGGCAGTCTCTTGGGAGTTTTCGCCCGGAATGCGTTTCATCGCTGGTGCCCATCGCGGTTTTGCAAGCCCCGGCCCCGGATCGACGACCGACGCCGAAACCTCGTGGAACTATGAGGCAGGCTTCAAAGTTGCCAAGAACAGCTGGCACGCAGAGGCCATCGGCTATTTCAATGACTATTCCAACCTTGTGGGCACCTGCACCAATTCCACGGGCGGCAATTGCGTGATCGGTGACCAGTTCGATGGCGGTGCAGTCCATGTGAAAGGTATCGAGTTGACCGGTGGATACACATTCGGCGGCGTCGACGATCAAGGTTTCGCCATACCGGTTTCCGTCGTCTACACATTGACGGATGCCGAGTTCCGCACGTCTTTCGATAACGGTTATGAGCCTTGGGGATCGGTGGCAAAAGGGGACCGGCTGCCCTATCTACCCAAGCATCAATTGACCTTGAATGCGAGCGTAGAACTAGAAAAGGCGCGGTTCTCAGCAACGCTCAACCTGGTAAGCAAGACCCGCGCCGTGGCTGGATCAGGAGAGATAGCTGATGCGGAAAAGATCGACAGCCGCGCGCTTGTCGATCTCGCAGCCGAGTGGGATGTTTTTGGACCCCTCTCGGTCTTCGCCAGCGTGACTAACCTGTTCGACAAAACATACAATGTCGCCTTTTCTCCTGCGGGTGCGCGCCCGGGAGCGCCGCGCATGGTGCTGGGCGGAGCGAAAATCAGGTTCTGATTTCCGCGACTTTGCTCCAAACTGGGGGCACCGCTGAGTCCCTATTTGCACCTTCACGCTCTGCGCCAATTGAATAAGCATCAGGTGAATGGCAGTCCGCTGTCTTGCTGCTTGCCCATCCGCGCCGGCCCAAAATTGCCGCTCCACATGCTTGAAATACTGACCTGAATGAACGACAGGTTCCAGACTCGCGAATTTCCAGCGTAAACGGCAGAAATGTTGGCGTCTGTCGCGGTTAGAACACCACCAGTCTGCTATCTGCGAGCGTCCACTCGACCTCCTGACGCTGCAATCGCAACAATATCATGTAATCGGCCATGTTGACAAAAACCGCGACGGAACGACGAGGCTAACTAGAGAGGCCAATTTGATACTGACTTGCAATAGTATTTGAAACAGGTTAGCGGCGCCCCTGACCCAAGGGGAGCTTTATGCGCTACATATTCACGACCTTACTCTCGACCGCAGCCACTCTCGTTACCGGGGCAGCCCATGCTCAGGTTATGGCACCGGCGGCGGAAAGCAGCGATGACATCGTCGTAATGGCAACGCGGAGCGCACTTCCCGCCAACGCGCTTCCGCTCACAATCGATGTCCTTGATAAGGAGACGCTGGACCAGCAGGTCGCCATCGGCGGTTCGATTGTGGACGCCGTCGCCAACCTGACGCCCTCATTCTCTCCCACCCGACAGAAGCTGTCGGGCGCGGGTGAGACGTTGCGCGGGCGTTCGCCGCTCTATGCGATCAATGGCATCCCGCAGACAGCGCCCCTGCGCGATGGCGCGCGCGATGGCTTCACGATCGATCCGTTTTTCGTGGATCGGGTCGAGCTGATCTATGGCTCCAACGCTCTGCAAGGCATTGGCGGTACGGGCGGCATCGTCAATCAGGTGACAGTAGGCCCGCCAGTGACGGAAGGAGTATCCGGCCGCGTCCTGCTGCAAGGCAGCGCCGATGATGGTTTTCACGGTGACGGGTTGGGCGGCAAAGCCGCGGCTCTGCTGTCTTATCGCGCAGGCCGCGTCGATGCGACGGTGGGCACAGCCTTCGAAAAGCGCGGCGTGTATTATGATGGCCATGACCGCCGCCTCGGTACCGACCTGACCCAAGGCGAGACGCAGGATTCAAAAAGCTGGTCCGTCTTTGGACGGTTCGGCTACGCGCTGAGCGACAGCGCTCGATTGGACCTGATCGCCAGCCGGTTCGAATTGAAGGGGGATGGGGACTATGTTGCGCAGAACGGCAATCACCTCGTCAACCTGCCGACAACTTCCGTCCGGGGGGACCCGCCGGGCGCACCCGCCACCAACCGGACCGAAAGCGTTGCGCTATCGCTGACCGACACCAATCTCTGGGGTGGCAATCTGGTCAGCCAGATTTTCTTCAATCGCTCGCGCGACACTTATGGCGGCGAAGTCGCGCCCATCGCCACATTCCAGGATGCGTCCCTCGCGCCCGTTGGTGCGCTGTTCGACCAATCGCAGAACCGGTCGCGTAAATATGGGGGCAAGATCAGCTATGAGCGCGGCATTCCGGGTTTCGAGGCGCTGACGGCGGCGCTCGGCTTCGACGCGCTTTTTGACCTTACTGAACAGCGGCTGATTGCGACGGACCGCACATGGGTCCCGCCCACCGATTATCGCAGCCTCGCGCCCTTCGCCCAGTTCAATCTGGCGCTGTTCGACAAGAAACTTCGTCTGGCCGGCGGCATCCGTTACGAGGATGTCCGCGTCACCATCGACGATTACACGACCCTGGCATCCTATGGCTCGCACTTCGTATCCGGCGGCAGTCCCACGTTCAACGATACGCTGTTCAATGGCGGTGTGATTGTAGAGCCGCTTCCCGGCATTCGGCTCTATGGCAGCTATGCGGAAGGCTACACTGTGCCTGACGTTGGTCGCATTGCCCGAGCGGTGAACACAGATGGGGTCGACATCGACACCTATGTCAACATCAGCCCGATTGTTTCGAATAACCGGGAAATCGGTATGGAGGTCAAGCGCGGCCCATTGGATGCCAGCGCCGCCTATTTCTGGTCGACCAGCAAGAATGGCTCTTTGCTGACGCTGATCAACGGTTCCTATGAAGTGCAGCGGCAGCGGGTCGAAATCCAGGGACTGGAATTGAATTTGGCTGTCAAGACACCGGTGCCTGGCCTCACCTTGTCCGCAGGCTATGCGCATCTGATCGGGCGGACCGATGGCTCTGCTGACGGGGTTGACCAGGTAGATCGCGACCTCGACGGCGCAAACATCTCGCCTGACCGGCTCAACCTTGCCGCCAGCTATATAAATGGACCGATTTCCGCGCGCGTGCAGACGCAATTTTATCTGGCCCGGAGTTTTGAGCGCGCGCCGGGCACATTCAACACCGTCTATGACTTTGACGGCTACAATGTGACCGACGCCAGCCTGCGCTATCAAACCGGGTTTGGCGCCCTCACCCTCAGTGTCCAGAACCTGTTCGATAAATTCTACATCGATTATTACAGCGATACCGTTCGTCCGACCGACGATGCCCACTTCTTCTCCGGGCGCGGCCGCAACGTCACCCTTGGCTGGGATTACCGCTTCTGATGATGCTCCTCGATCTCTTGCACCGCTGGACGGGAGGGCTGATCGGCCTTGTACTGGCGGTGCTGGGGATTTCGGGCGCGCTTCTGGTTCACAAGGATGCCTGGGTAATCCTCCCGCATGCAGGCGACGCTCAGGTTCAGGCGACCAGCGCCATAGCCGGGGCGGTCGAACGGATCATGGCCGATCCTTCAGCCCGGCCGCAGATGATCCTTTTTGCCAACGAGGGCTTCGGATTGAACCGCCTGACCTTCAAGGAAGGTGCGGGCGGCTACAGCGATCAGGCGGGCATCATGGTGCAGCGCTGGGACAGCCAGTGGGAGCGCCCCGAAATCTGGCTGTTCGATCTTCATCACCACCTGTTCGCCGGCAACGCTGGCGAAACCGTTGGCGGGATCGCGGCCGTGGCCGGTTTGCTCTTCGTTCTGTCCGGCATCATTCTGTGGTGGCGAACGCGGAAGACCTTTGAATTCCGCCTTCTGCCCAAACGCCTGAGCCGGCCAGCCATCCTGCGTCACCATCGCGATCTTGGCATTGTGGCCGCGCCGCTTCTGATCCTGTCGCTGCTGACCGGCGCCATATTGGTGTTCCGTCCGATGGCGGCGCTGATCCTGGGGTCCTCGGCGCCTATGGTCATCGATGCGAGCTTGAAAGCCCCCGATCCGCACCCGGCGGAACTCGCAGCCCACCCCGACTGGCGTAAAATGATCGAAACCGCCCGGAGCCACTTTCCCGAAGCGGAGGTTCGGAGCCTTTCCTTGCCGCGCGATGGCAACGGGCTGATCACGCTGCGCCTGAAAAAGGCGGAGGAGTGGCTGCCCAACGGCCGAACGACGCTCTGGTTTGCTGCCGATAGCGGCCACCTTGTTGCCGCACGCGATGCTTCGCGGCTGCCGACAAAGGCGAAGATCTATAATTTGCTCTATCCGCTCCACGCCGCCAAGGTGGGCGGACTGCCCTATCGCCTGGTCATGACCACATCCGGCCTCGCACTGGGTCTGCTCGGCAGCTTGACGGTCTGGACCTTCTGGTTCGCGCGAAAGCGACCAAAAAAATCGAGAGCTACGCTCGTTTCAGCAAGCTGATCGATTTGGTGGGAGCCTCACGCACCCACAGGCAGCAGATCAACGGACGGCAGGAATTAGGCGCGCAATGCCGGTCGAGGAATGACCGGAATGTCGGCGAAAGGAGTCGTGTTTACGAACGGTGTAACTGTCATCGAGTCGACTGTGCCCTGTTCGCTTGCGGCCCTAATGCCCGTTGAGCGCGGCGACAGCCAAGTCGGAACATATAGGAAACAAATCCTTGCGCCAATGCCTTGCCAACGGCTATTGTAGGGTTCCGAATCCTGATGACGACTGTGTCCTGACCGGCCCCGAAATTCGATGCAAGGATGATGTTCATGGTGTGGAGGGGCGCGCGCAACGCCGAGATCGAAAAGCTTCATAGCGAAGGCGCGAGCCATGCCGCACTCGCTCGCCAGTTCGAATTGTCGCCGTCGCGCGTGCAACAGATCATCGCCAATACGAGGCGCATGCGCAAAAGGCTGCAAGTTCGTTTGGACGCGCCGCTGCGACACACGACATGAGCGCATTATTCACGCCAGCTGACGGCAAGCCGCGCTGCCTCTGGTGCGCGGCGTCCCCCGATTACATTGCCTATCATGACCACGAGTGGGGCTATCCGGTCGATGATGATCGGCGACTCTTCGAGAAGCTCAGCCTCGAAGGCTTCCAGTCCGGCCTGTCCTGGCGCACCATACTTACCAAGCGTGAAAATTTCCGCGCCGCCTTTGCGGGCTTCGACTTCGACCAGATCGCCACCTTCGGCGATGCCGATGTCGAGCGGTTGCTGCAGGATGCCGGGATCGTCCGCCATCGCGGTAAGATCGAGGCGGTCATCAACAATGCGCGGCGGGCGCAGGAACTGGTCGGTGAAGCCGGTTCTCTAGCAGCCTATGTCTGGCACTTTGAACCGCAGGGAGACGACGTCCCCTATCTCGCCTCGACCTCGTCGGCCTCGGTGGCCATGTCGAAGGATCTGAAGAAGCGGGGGTGGACGTTCGTCGGCCCGACGACAGTCCATGCCTTCATGCAGGCTATGGGCCTCATCAACGATCATGCCAAAGGCTGCGTTACCCGCGCGAAAGTGGAGCAGGTGCGGGTCGGGTTCCGGCGGCCAGGCTGATTGCGTCAGCATCGGACTGTCGCCCGACGCGGCAATATGATGAGGTGTGGCTGCACAGCACGACGCAGAGCGGCCCGGAATCGGTTCCACGTTAGGGCAGCGAGGCGTCGTAGCATCGCCCCCGATCCGTGGCGGCCCTTTGCTGCGGCCGGCACGAACGTTGCCCTGAGCAGGGGTGTCATGGGCATCGGTACCGATAAAGGGGCAGCGCACCTCCGGTGTCGGACTTCACCGGCAAGCGGTGGCCAGAACAGATGGACTCTCCGGCTGCTGGAGACCGACCCCTCTTTGTCGCCTGCATGCGATCCTCGGCCGCCTAATGCTGTCAACCCCATGAAGGGGTTCCCCTTCGCTGACGCTGCGGTGACGTCGGCAACCGGGCTCTCCTTTGGGCGCCATCGGGGATGGTCCCCGAGCAACCGAAGGAGTTTTTGTCATGGCCACTATCGCTAACCTCACCGTGAAGAACGACGGCAGCCCTCCGAACAGGCAAATCCCGTCAACCGGGCGCTTACCGCTGCCTATCGCCCTGCGATCGACTGGGTGCTCACGCGGCCCAGGACGACGCTCATCATTGCGGTGGTGGTTCTGGCAACTACGGCCTGGCCGCTCTCCCGGCTCGGCGGTGAATTCCTGCCGGCGCTGGACGAAGGCGATCTGCTCTACATGCCCTCGGCACTGCCTGGCCTGTCGGCGGCAAAGGCGTCGGCTCTGCTCCAGCAGACCGACCGGATGATCAAATCGGTGCCCGAGGTCGAAAGCGTGTTCGGCAAGGCGGGCCGCGCCGAGACCGCGACCGATCCGGCGCCGCTGGAGATGTTCGAGACCACCATCCGCTTCAAGCCGCGCGACGAATGGCGGCCGGGCATGACGCCGGAAAAGCTGGTCGAGGAGCTGGACCGCACGGTCAAGGTGCCGGGCCTTGCCAACATCTGGATTCCGCCCATCCGCAACCGCATCGACATGCTGGCGACCGGGATCAAGAGTCCGGTCGGGGTCAAGGTGTCCGGCCCCGACCTCGCCGAACTCGACCGCATCGCCCATGACGTCGAGGTGGCGGCAAAGAAGGTGCCGGGCGTCAGCTCCGCGCTGGCCGAGCGGCTCACCGGCGGACGCTATATCGATGTCGATATCGACCGCGCCGCCGCCGCGCGTTTCGCGCTCAACATCGCCGATGTGCAGCAGATCGTGTCGGGAGCCGTCGGCGGTGAGAATATCGGTCAAACGGTGGAGGGGCTGGCGCGCTATCCGATCAACGTCCGCTATCCCCGCGAAATCCGCGACAGTCTCGAGAAGCTGCGGACGCTGCCGATCCTCACGCCGCAGGGGCAGCAGATCACGCTCGGCACCGTGGCACAGCTCAAGGTCAGCGACGGCCCACCGATGCTCAAGACCGAGAACGGCCGGCTTTCGACCTGGGTCTATGTTGACGTGCGCGGCCGCGATCTTTCATCGGTGGTCGATGACCTTAGGACTGCGGTTGCCAAAGACGTCAGACTCTCGCCCGGAGTCTCCAGATCCGGCGATAAACGAGGAGATAGCACGGATGTTCCAGACGGAACCGGCCGCTTATTTGTCGAGTGCCGTGGCTGCTAGAAAGCTGGTCGGCGACATTTGGCCGGAGGCACGCCTGAAGGTTGGCTACGACGTTTCGGGCGTTTTCCCTTCCGCGACGGTCACTTGCGGTGAGCGGCGAGGTTCTTCGGTAGCGCCCACAGTGTCGCTCGCCATTCTTCGCGCGCTGATGGGCGCGTTGAATTAACCCGCTGCGACCCAGTCAGCTCATGCGCCGGAATCCGGTTTGCGGCCGAGATAGATCAAGTTGAATGCCGGTTCGTCCCGGTATGGCGTCGGAAATTCCACGCGCTCGACCCGCACATCCCGAAAGCTATCGTGGAGAGCGTCAACAAATGCCCGGTCTTCAGCGTCGGTTGACCAGAGCGCGAAGACACCGTTCGGTTTCAGCTTGCGAGTGATCGCGGCAATCGCATCGGCACCATAGAAACCTGCACTTGCCGGATCGATGAAATGCGTCGTTGAATGGTCGATGTCGATCACAATGGCATCATGCAATTCTTCCGGTGCGGCGGGATCAAATCCGCCTGTTTCTCTCGCCAAAGCGAAGAAATCTCCCTCGCGCAGATGGCAACGAGCGTCCCCTGCAACCGCCTCGCCCAGCGGCAACAGGCGCTCGTGGTGCCACATGATGACTTGAGGGATCAATTCGATCACGGTCAGCTTGCCGACGCGCTCGTCCCGCAAGGCAGCCTGCGCCGTATAGCCCAGGCCCAGGCCGCCGATCACCACGTCTAGTTCGGTGCCTATCGTCATAGCCAACGCCAGATCGGCGAGGGCGACCTCCCCGTCGATAAACTGGCTCGACATCAGATAGCCATCGTTGAGCTTGATTTCCCAGATATCCTCTCCATCCGGGCGGAGGCGACGCCGTCTAAGAACCAGTTCACCAATCGGCGTGTTCTCCCAGGCGATTTCTTCGAACATCTTATTCATAGCGGCTGTCTAAACTGACCGGCGCCGATTGGCCCGCAAGAATTTTCCTTTCCGCACTTGCGGCACGAGGGGAACTGACGTATCGGCCCCGTCATCCGCTGGACTCGGTTCTGCCGAGTGGCTCGGCCCGGCGCCTATCCCCGGGGTAACCGCAAACCAGGCAGCGCGAACACGATCGGTACCGATCGTCCCGCAGCGCCTGACATTTCATCTTGGGCATGATCCTTCGGGCAGCTCGCTTCGGTGCGTTCGCCCATTCGCCATGCTAAGCTAAATGGGGGTTATATAGATGGCGAGCGTGTCAGCTCACACCGATCAGCAAAACCTGCCGGCAGATTCCGCTTTTCGCGGACAGGGGCACATGAACTTCCAAATTCAGTTCGCCAAGCGGATGGATGCCGTGCCGCTGACCCGCGATTACATCGCCGATCATGATCGCACACTGTCTCTTGTTTAAGTTCACCGGAGTATTCATGCCAAATATGCAATCCATCAAGCGAGAGTGGTTGTCGAACCCGCGAGGAGACATCCTTGCGGGTATCGTCGTCGCGCTTGCGCTCATTCCCGAAGCCATCGGCTTTTCGATCATCGCCGGTGTCGATCCGCGCGTCGGCCTCTATGCCTCCTTCTCCATTGCGGTGATCATCTCGCTGGTCGGCGGCCGTCAGGGCATGATCTCGGCCGCGACCGCCGCGATCGCCGTGCTGGTGCTGCCGCTGATCCGGGACCACGGCCTCGATTACCTGTTCGCCGCCACGATCCTGATGGGCGTGATCCAAGTGATCGCCGGGTTCCTGCGGCTTAACGTCCTGATGCAGTACGTGTCGCGCTCAGTCATCACCGGCTTCGTCAACGCGCTGGCCATCCTGATCTTCATGGCGCAACTGCCCGAACTTACCGGCGTGCCGATGATGACTTACGCATTGGTAGCAGGCGGCCTCGCGATCATCTATCTCTTTCCCTACCTCACCAAGGCCATTCCCTCGCCGCTGATCTCCATCGCCATCCTGACAGCGCTGGTGTTCTATCTCGGTATAGACGTGCGCACCGTCGGAGACATGGGCGAACTGCCGTCATCGCTGCCAGCGTGGCTGATCCCCAATGTGCCGTTCACGATGGACACGTTCCAGATCATTCTGCCCTATTCCCTGACGATGGCTGCTGTCGGCCTGTTGGAATCCATGATGACAGCGCAGATCGTCGACGATCTCACCGACACGCCATCGGACAAGCAGCGCGAGATGAAGGGGCAAGGCATCGCCAACTTCTTCACGGGTTTCCTGGGCGGCATGGGCGGCTGCGCCATGATCGGGCAGTCGGTGATCAACGTGAAGTCGGGCGGCCTTACGAGACTGTCGACCTTCGTCGCCGGGTCCTTCCTGCTGTTCCTGATTCTGGTGCTGGGTTCGCTGGTCGCCATCATTCCCATGGCCGCACTGGTCGCCGTGATGGTCATGGTCTCGATCGGCACCTTCTCTTGGCGATCGATCAAGGACATCCGCCATCACCCTTGGCAATCATCTGTCGTTATGGTGGTCACCGTGGTGATCGTGGTGTGGACGCACGATCTCGCTCAGGGCGTTCTTGCCGGTGTGATCCTGTCGGGCCTGTTCTTCGCCAGCAAGGTGAAGCGTATCTTCACGGTGGAGTCGGAGCTTTCGGCCGACGGCCTCACGCGCCGCTACCGGGTCTCCGGTCAGGTATTCTTCGCTTCGTCGGACAGTTTTGTGGAAGCGTTCGATTACAAGGAAGTTCTGGACCGCGTCGTGATCGATGTGTCACAAGCACATTTCTGGGACATCTCGGCGGTGGGTACGCTCGACAAGGCAATTCTGAAGTTCCGCCGCGAGGGCACCGAAGTGGAAATGATCGGGCTCAACGAAGCGAGCGCTTCGATGGTCGATCGCTTCGCCATACATGACAAGCCGGGCGCGCAAGCGCAACTCGGCGGGCATTGAGAGGATTAGCACTATGGAACACGTCCTCGCATGTATTGACGCGTCGAGCTATGCCGACAGCGTCTGCGATCTCGCAGCTTGGGCTTCCAAGCGCTTGGCTATGCCGGTCGAACTGCTTCACGTAGTCCAGCGCACAGATGCGGTGGCCGCCCGCAGTGATTTGTCGGGCGCCATCGGCCTTGGCGTCAAGACCAGCCTGATGGAAGAGCTGGTCGAACTGGAAGCCGCCGATGCCAAGCTGAAGGTGGAACGCGGCCGGATGCTGCTCGCTGCCGGCGAGAAGCGCCTGCGTGAAAAGGGCGCATTTGATGTTCGCACACTCCACCGCCATGGCGGTATCGTCGAGACGATCCTCGAGCGTGAAGAGGGCGCACGCGTTGTCGTGATCGGCAAGCGCGGCGCGAGCCATGAATTTGCCAGTGGCCATATCGGCTCGAAGGTTGAGCGCGTTGTACGGGCAAGCTCGAAGCCAGTCCTGGTGGCATCGCGCGAATATGACGAGCCGCGCAATATCGTGTTCGCCTATGATGCCAGCCCCGCCGCGGACCGGGCGCTGGGCCGACTTGTCGAGTCCACCCTCTTCACCGGCCTGCCCGTCAACATCGTCATGGCGGACACGGACAAGGACGCGCACCGGCGAGCGCTCGACGGCGCCGCATCACGGCTCCGAGCAGATCGAGAGGTCACGACGACTCTCGAACGCGGCAAGCCCGAAGCAGTGATCGCTAAGGTCGTCGAGCAGACACAAGGTGCAATGCTGGTCATGGGCGCCTACGGCCATTCGCCGATCCGAACGCTGATCGTCGGCAGC
This sequence comes from Rhizorhapis sp. SPR117, assembly GCF_021742065.1. Next base: position 858 of record NZ_JAKKIE010000065.1, on the reverse strand, counting down.
ACTACGACCACGATGATCCGCACCGTTCACGTTCCGGTCCTGCTTGTGCGGTAAGATGGCGCTCGATCTTGCCCGCTTTCGTGAAAAGCTTCTCGCGCGGCGCGAGGCGCTTTTGGCCGAGGACCGTATGTCGCAGGCGGTTCGCGCACCCGTGACCTTGGACCAGGATAGCGTCGGTCGGCTTTCGCGCATCGATGCGATGCAGGTCCAGGCGATGGCCCTTGCTCAAGCGCGCCGACGTCAGACTGAACGCGCCACCATCGATGCCGCGCTGCGGCGCCTCGACGAAGGAGAGTTTGGCTATTGCCTGAAATGCGGCGACGAAATCGCGCCTGCCCGGCTCGAACACAATCCTGCCGCCACGACCTGCATCGAGTGTGCAAGGGAGGGTTGAACCCAGTCATGCCATCCGGAACCGTCAAATATGTGGGGCCTGAGGGCAGCTGGGGCTTCATCGCGCGCGACGACAAGCAACCCAAGGTCTTTCTGCATGTCTCCGAGGTTCAGAAGGTTGGCTTCGAAGCTATCGAAAAAGGCCAGCGCTGGAGGTTCGATTTGAAAACTGGCCGTGATGGCCGAATGTCGGCGACCGATCTCGAATTCTTCGGCTCGGATCGCTAGCGCATATTAAGAACAGCTTTACCTCAACCTGCTAATTCTCTGTCGAACCTCAACAAAATGGGACGACCGGGAAGCTCATGCTGCTGCTTCAGAAAACGATTTTAGAGTCCTCTTGGAGGAGGAACCCCTCCGACTTCAGTCGGATACTGGCTTTAGCCTTAGAGCCCAACCGAAAATTATGTTGAGTGATTTCAGCGAGCTGTGATTCTCTGTGGTTTAGGAAGACTACGGAGGATC
>NZ_JAKKIE010000064.1 GCF_021742065.1 Rhizorhapis sp. SPR117 | reverse complement strand
ACTATTCCCCGAGGCAACGGCTGAAGCCTCTTCCCGACTGAAGTCGGGGGGTTTCCTCCAAAAAGCGGGACACTAAATCCGCCGACGAGATCCTCGCCGCCGTCAAACGCTTCTGCCAGAAAACAATGAAGCGAACTTCGGATTCAGGTGACTAGTTCATCAAATCCCGCCGTCAATCAGTCCATGGATCTGCAACGCATTTAAAATCGCCACTATTGCCGTCCGGGCTTCGCTATCCATAGCAGAACCGCCGGTTGGTGCGGCGATAGCGGCCTGCTGTTCGCCTAAGACCCGAACATCTGATACATAAAAACCATCCGGCCGGACGGCGCTTTGGACCCACGCGCTTCCATCGTATAAATAATCCAGCCCTTCATCCAGAACCGCAACCCGCATTCCGGCTCGCGGCGCAATGAACCGCCAACCACCACCGGTCCAGCAGGCCAGAGCACCAGCATGCACATTCCACTCACCTGTGGGAAAATCGCCAACGATCCAGCTTTCCCCCGTTGCCGGGGTGGTCGGAGGGTCGGAAAGCGCGGCGGATTGCGCCTGTGCATGGACCAGCATGTCAATCAATGTCAGGGCTTCATTGTGCGTTATCTCTTTTTGCGCCTGCCCGCTGTACAAACAGGGAAAGGCAAAGCGTGGCGTTGTATCGTTGGACATGCGATCTTCCTCTCAAGGCTTCATAATATGATCGGGCATGACAGTGGGCGGCTCATGCCGCGCGCGCCAATCTGGACCACCTCCAGCGCCAGGACACTTCCACCGGCCGCCTCATCCGTCGCCGCCATCGTGGCGCTGTAAAGAAACCCCGCCATTGATGTTTCTACGGTTCGCAGCACCGTTGACCCTGCCAATATGCGCAACCGATAGCGTTCAAACTCCTCGCCAAGCGGCGCATCGATATGATCGTCCCATGTCCAGCCTGTCCGGCTACGCCGCACCCAGCTCACAGATCGATCGCCGATCGGGCCAAGCACCACCTGCAGGTGCACTGGCGAAGGCGGTCTCAACGCGTTGCCCGCAACCATGATGTCGGCAGCGACTGGCTCCACATCGCCCACGCCAATGGCAAGCAAGGCCAGACTGTCGCCGGTCCGCACATATTGGTCCGGCACGATTTGCAGCGAATCAGCATCGATCAGCAAAAACCTCTCACCGCTGGCATGACCGTCCATCGCCCATTCGGTCCCGCGACGACCACGCAACAGGCGGCTCAAACGATAGCGCCGCAGCCCTGTTTGCTGCGCCTGCCCGAACTGCAGCAATTCCTCGCCCACCAGGCATAGATTGGCACCCCGCAACAACGCGTCATCGCTCGCGCCAGCCAACACCATATCCTCGGCCAGCAATTCCACATCCAACGTGGCGACATCGTCAAACAATACTGCGCTGCCCATCATCGGATTCGACAGGGTAGACCCCATAATCGCGGGCAAGCCAGTCTGGCCGATGCCTGTCACCTCTCCATCCTGTTCGACGAACAACGCGGCCCTGCGCCACGCCGTCGAAGCGCCCGCCGCTGCCGCGACGACAATCGGCACACTCGCCGCACCGTCCTCCAGCCTGGGCAAGTCGGCGAGGTAAAGCGTCGTGATCCCGGACGGCACATCGGCCTCTCGCACCGATCCGCCGGACGATGCCTCCACACTCGCAATCGACGCGGTCGCAATCTGGCGCAGCGACAGCTTGACCGCCATCGCCTCCCATTGCCAATTCTCGACACTCCACAGACCCGGTGTTCCCGAAACCGCAACGACACTCCCCGGCGACACGGCAAGTTGCGACCAACCGCATACCAGATCCATCGTATTGCGTCCCTTCCACAGGGCGGCAATCTTTTTCCCGGCAAGCTGCTTTGCCTGCCCTGCCGAAATTACTGCGGGCAGATCGATCTGCGCCTGCCGGCGTCCCGGCCCCGGACGCGCTGCCTTCTGCAAGCCTGCCTGATAATCCCGCGTCGCATCGTAATGGCGTAACGAAAGCGACTGCGGCACCAGCGCCGCCGCCTGCCGGGACACGGAAAGCGGCATCACCGCGCGCCCATTCACCCGCCCCGCCAGCGCCACTGGCGGAATTTCCCTCGATGCCGTCACTGACCCGTCAAGCACCAGAGCGTCAGAAACAGGGCGCAGACGCAGGCCATAGGTCGACACCAACGGCTCGATCGCATCGGCTATGCTTTGCCCGGAAGCAGCATAACCCGACACAGCCCCGCTCCCGCTCCCCTCCAAAACCCCTCTGGAAAGGCTCCCGGCGATCTTGGTCAGGGTGACAGCCCCTTCATCGGCAATCACTTCGAAGGTCAGCGAGGGAATACGATTGCCATAATCGGCAAGCTGCATATCCTCGAACACCGCATAGGTGATATCACGATAAGCAGGCGTCAGCGCCATGCCCTCCGCCGATGCTATCAGCGGATCGACCGACTGATCAGGGCTTCCTCTACACAGCCGAAATGCCCCCACTTCGGTCTTGAAATCACCCGCTGCGCCACGCAGCAAATTGCCGTCGGCCCAGATACGCCCGATCCGCACTGTCGATCGGCTCGACAATGCCACGGCAAAGCTCACTGAATAGCTGTAGCTTGTGACACTTGGCTTCCCCTTGCCCCCGCCATTCTTGTTCTTCGTTTCGCGCAGGTCGGTGGCCCAGATCACCGTTCCCGCAACCCGCATCCCGCCGAAAATCTTCGGCACCTGACTGCCATATGTCGATGTCTGGACATCCAGTTCGGCAAGGCGCGGTCCTTCGCGACCCTTGGGTTTGAACAGAATATTCTGATCGAACGCATTGCCGATGGCCGCGCCGATCGCGCCCCCCACCGGCCCGCCCAGCGCCGTACCCACTACCGTCAAAACAAGAGTAGCCATGCATCATTCCTCCGCCACGCGCCAGATTCCAAGCACCGGCCAAGGACTTTCCCCCGGCGTCATCACCACCCGCCGCAACCCGGCATGGGCATGGACAAAGCCGGTGCCGGTCGAAACCATCACATGAAACTGCCGCGGTCCTGCCTGCACCAGCACGACATCACCCCGCCGCACCTCCTGAACCCGTGCCAGGCCCGCCCGTACCAGCCAGCGCTCAAACCGCTCGATCAGCCCGCCCCGCAGCGCATATCGATCCGGCGCCTGCCCCCTGTGCCCCGCCTGCCATGCCGCCAATGCGACCAGCCCGACACAATCCACGCCGGTTTCCGCCGACCGCCCATGCAACCGAAAAGGCACGCCAACCAACGCCAGCGCCTCACACGCCACGGCATCGCCCATGTCCATATGATTTCCTTCGCTGACATTTCTCCCTCTCTCCTTGTGGGATGGAGAATATACCATAAATAACTGGTAATAATAGACATTTTTTGCTACTATCTACCACACAACACCTGCACAGGTACGGTAGATCAATCACTTACGCTGCCGCCCTGCACAGAAACTGCACAGGCAAGAGGCGGCAATGGCGTCGGACAGTAGCAAATTCATCATCGACAAAGAGGAATTGAAGCCCGGCCTTATCCTCTTCCGCCGGTCGGACGTGAAGCACCGCAACTGGTATTGCCGCGTGAAGGTGCCGAAGGAAGACCGCTACAAGACCGTTTCCCTCAAGACCCAAGACCTCAATGCTGCCCGCGCGCTGGCCTGGGATCAGGACGGCGAGGTGCGCTACGCCATCAAGCACGGCGTGGCGCTCTTCAACCGCCCCTTCCGCGATGTGGCGAAGGAGTTTCTGGCCAAGGAGCAAGTGCGCGCGAAGCGCGGCGAGATTACCGCGAAGCGGTGCGAAACAATCAAAATCATCATCGAAGGGCCTCTCGACGAATATATCGGCTCCGTACAAGTGCATCTAATCGCTGATGAACGCTGGGGCGACTACCCCTCTTGGCGTCGCGAGAATGGCGAAGGCCGGATCGAGCGCAACGGTTCGCGAATGGTATCGGCGGAAGTTGCCGCGCGGATGGTGACGGCAGATTTCGCCCGGCGGAGCAAGGGGCAGGTTACGCGGCGCATTCGTCCGAAGCCCGTTACGCAGGAGCAATTCGACGCCGCCGTGCAGGCCAAAATGGCGAAGCCTGTGCCCTATGTGAGCGACGATACGATCCGCATGGAAATGAAGCTATTTTCCGCAATCATGAATTTTGCAGTCAAGAAACGCTATGTTCCCGCCAGCCATCGCTTCGACGATCTTCCCGCGCTCAAGACGATGCATCGGGAAGAGTTCACCGTCGAAGAATACCGCAAGCTCCACACGGTAGGCCGCGCATGGGTGAAGGCCGCCACCACCGAGTCCAGCAAGTGGCACCGCACCATGACCTACAACATGGTCTTGGTCGCCTGTAACACCGGCATGCGTCCGCCGGAGCTAAAGAACCTGCGCTGGCGCGACGTTTGGCCCGCCAAAGACCGCGAAGGGCGCGACATTTTCGTGCTGTTCGTGCAGGGCAAGGGCAAGTCGCGCAAGCTGGTGGCTCCCAAGAGCGTTGGCGACTACCTTGAACGCATCCGCTCAATCTCGAGGGCGACCGAGCCGGACGACCGCGTATTCACCACAATCACCGGGCAACCGGCGATTACGCTCTACAAATCGCTTATCGGCGACCTGTTGACCGAGGCCAGCCTACGCAAGGGCGCGGACGGCACGGTACGCACGACCTATAGCTTCCGCCACACCTATGCGACCTTCCGCTTGCAGATGGGCGTGGACGTTTATTTCCTCGCCGAGCAAATGGGCACGTCCGTCCAGATGATCGAAAAGCACTACGGCCATGTGAACACGATCAAGCATGCCGACCGCGTGCTGGTGGGCATGGAGGGATGGGACCCCGTGACGGTCAATCCCGATGAAGGGCTTGCAAGCGGGAAGGCCAAGGCATCCAAAGCCGCCGCCACCCGCGACAAGACGGCGCGGCCCGCGCCGTCCAAGCCCCGAGGTCAGCGCAACAGGCCGCGCTGACCCACGATCCCGCGTCCGGCCCGGACGAACCGGCGGGATCGCCTTTCGACGATGCGCCGCTGGCGCAATGGAATCGGCGAACACACCGACCAGACTTGACCGGCTTCAAGCCGTGTCGCTCTTTCGCACGGCGGTGCAGTTGCACCGTCTGCGCCTGTATCGGCCTTGATAGCGGAGGAAAAACAATCCCCCCGACCATCACAGGATTCTACGAGCAGGCATGACCGTGCAGTGTGTCACGCCACGTCCCGATCCGAGTGCGGGTGCCTGTGCCGAGTCTTGGCATCGCCGTGCCGTCAAAGGGCGGCGCTTCGGTTCCCGGCTCCGTCCTGATTTTCCCTTGTCCTGTTTGCATTCCTACCGGGCAGCTTGAGCCCCCTGCCATGCGCGGGCGCTACTGCCGTCAACAGGAAGCCTCGGCTCCCCCATCCGCAAGCGGACGGTTCCCCCAATTTTCCTGTGTGACGCCGCGCCATCGCGCCTGGCTCTCCGTGGGCACGCCCGAAAGGGCAATGCAAACCAAGGAGAAAAGACATGACGAAAAAATCCGAAACCAAAGCCCCGGCATTGATTGCCTGGCACGTCCGCGAAGCCAAAGGCGGCAAAGCCTTCTGGACCCGCATCGGGGCCGCATGGCAGCACCAGAACGGCGACGGCCACACTCTCCAGCTCGATCTCTACCCGCTGGATGGTCGCATCGTTCTTCTGCCCCCGAAAGCCGACGAAGCGGCGGAAGGCGGTGCAGCATGACCCGCACCTTCACACGCCACTACGAGCATCACGAAACCGTCTGGAACGGGGTGAAAATCGCGATTAGCTACGAGCCGCGCTGGCTCAGCCTCGCCGACGACTACGGCCTCGACACGGCCCACCTCGAAATCGAGGCCATCGCGCCCGAGCGCGCGCCGCTCCCGATCACCGAGACCGGCTACCGCTCGCACTTCACGACGGCTCACGCCGTCGCCGCGATGGGCGGGCCGGTGGCCCTTGTTCTCACATGGCTTAACGAAGAAGCCGCGTCGCCCGAATGGCAGCGGGAAGTGGCCGCTACCCGCCAGCTCACCCTCTTTTGAGGGTGAGCTGACGAGAAGGTGCATTTCTGGTTGGAATGTCCAAAAGAGAACCATCAGGATAATCTATCCAGGACGAATCTCGACGCTTTCCCATTTGCCAGCCCCGTTATCTGTTGGGATGTGCACCTTGAGCTGTTCGACTGTATAGATCGTCAGTGCTTCACTGTTGAGATTCCAAAGGTGAAACTCGAAGGCCACGCCATATTGCTCAGCTGTTTTCCATTCGTTGCGAGATAGGATTATACGTGGAGGATGTGCCTGTGTCGTTTTCACTTCTATCAGGCGATTGATCTGACTGCCTTCATGCCAAGCATACGAGAGAATGTCATATCCTACGGTGTTGTCGTCGATTGCGACCCACACGGGTGCGCGGGATATGCCTTCCTGCTGCAACCGGGTGTTCTCATATGCCAGCGACAGGCGTTCTCCCTCCCGGCCTTGGGCAAGCAATCTTGCATCGCGTTCGCCGCGATTGAGCGTTGCAAGTGCATCCCACCAATCGGTCGCGCGCGCATCCGAGCCGAGAAGACCCGCTGAACGAAGGCATTGCACGCCGTTCACGCCGATCGCCTGTAGCACATGATTGCGCCCTGCTGGGGCGAGACGCGCCCAAATGGGCGATCGGTCGGCGATGATGGCTTCAATCGCAGCCGTAAAAAATGCCTCCAATGGCGTAATAAGCTGGGGCGGGATGCGGCCTTCGATATCGGCACCGGCGTCATAGTCGTGCGGATAAAAATCCGCTCTTACGGAGCGGACGGTGGCGATGAGATCGGGAGTGCTGAGTTCGGGATTTTTGTCCCGAAAGGTCCGAATGAGGTAGGCCGCTTCAAAAGCGCTCATCGCTAAGATGCGGTCCTCGTCCATTATCCGCCCTCGTCTTCGTCAAAATGGGCGCGGCCTTCCAATTCCTCCACCAGATCAACGATATCCTGCAAATCGACATCATAATCGATAGGTTCTTCCGCGTTTTCCTCGTCGAGGGCGATTTGATGCAAATCGCGGTCGTCTAGGAGCTGTTGCATTGCACGGACTTTGGTCGCCAACCGCCGACTGACGGAATGGTCGATACAGCCCAGCCCTTGCGGCGCGCGTGTCTGGAAAATGTGGACGTTGGTGATCTCGTTGGGATCCAAGCCAAGGCGATGTATCCGGTCGATCGATTGGAGGAAATGCGTGCTGACATAGCTCCGATCGAGATACAGGGCTTCATGGCAGACCGTGTGCAAGCTGATCCCTTCACCGGCGGCAGCCGGATTGGCGATCATCACCATGCAATCATCGTCCAAATGGAAGCGCCGCAATCTGCCTTCCCTGGTTTCCGGATCGGAGGCGTTACCAGAAGGGACAGCGCCGTAGAGCGCGACCGGGTTAAGATCGGCCAGCATCAACAACATCTGCTCAATCGTGTCGGTGAATATCGTCCATATCACCGACTTCCGACCATGTTGCGCGAGTTCGCGGGCCTTTGCTGCAACAGCCAGCATTTTCGGTGACGGGCCGTCTTCGACGACCTGATCCACGAGGCCGGAATTTATGCCAGTGATATCCGATGTGATCGCGCGCAGGGCGAGCAACGGGTTTGACGAAAGTTGCAGCAAGCGCATGACCGATTTCCGCGCACCTGCGAAATCGATAGCGCCGGATCTAATATTGCTGAGCTGCCGCAGGCTTTCGCTGCGCACCAGGCTATAGAGAGCCAGTTGCCCCTGACCCATACCGACCTGATGAAAGTGGGTATAGCGGGCGGGGAGGCCCAGCTCCTCTTTCGTGGTCCGAACGTAAAGGCTTCCCAGCACTTCACGCGGTGGTGTCCCACGGCTAATTTCGAGGCCAAGCCCTTGACCAGGCCATAGGAAATTGAGTTGGGAAACCAGGTCGGAAGGCGACTGCGGCATAGGGGTTCCGCTCAACACGTCGCGGCGGATCGGAAGTGGAGCGAGGTTCAGTAACAGCGCACCGCGCTGCGAAGCCTCGCCAGCCTTCATGCGATGAGACTCATCAAGTATCAGATGGACCGGCTGTCGCGCCAAATACGCGCCGATGATCCCAGGATGCTGAATCAGGAGATCATAATTGATGACGAAGCGCCTGCCGCCACCGGTCAACATCGTCTCAATCGCATGGCTTGTGCCACTTAAAACCTGAAACGCTTCCGTATCAGGGCCGTTGGCATCCATCGTGTCGTTTACGATCTCATCCCAGGCCGGAAAAGCCGCTTTGGGGCAAACTACGAGGACGTGCGCGCCGGGCTGACTTGTCAGCAGATGCAGAGCGAAGGCGACGGTCGTTTTTCCCGCGCCAGGAACAGAAAAATTCGCGCCATTTTGGATGGAAAGCAGGTGGCGGATATCCCGGACCTGAAACCATTTGAGATCACGCTTGAAGCCGAGTGCGCGCAGGCGGCTGCGGACCTCCTCTTCCGTAACAGTGAGCGTCAGGCTCCCTTGTGCTTCCTGCACCTTCCTTCGCGCGGCGGCAAAATCTTGGATGCGGGCCTGCGCGTCGGCGTCGGGCTTGAACCTGAAGTTATATGCCCGTTGCTGATCGCGTGTGCCGTAATCGCGCAATATGTCGAGAACGCTGGGCCAGCTTAGCTCAATCGCCAGCTCCGTAATCCTGGCATCGCTGCCGATCACCGAAGCCGACTGTTTCAGCCGCTCCCATACGGTGTTGCCGGTCGGGGCTTCGACCAGCAAGACACCGCGCCGGTTCTGGTCGTCGTAACGGACGACGATATGCAGCGGCTCCTGGGCGGCACCTGCTTCCATCGGTCAGGCCACGCCAGATTTCGTCTCGGCGCGCTGACGTTCGAGAAATCCACGGAGCCGGTCTACGTTGGCTTGAACGGCGTCGAGTTGTTTGCCGATCGCGTCCAAGCTCCCAGGAGCGGCGCGCGTCATATCGACTTCCGACAGCTTACCATTTGCCGACTGAATCAGATTGAGCGGCATCTGTCCGTCGCGCTTGTCGCGCTCGATCTCGATGATCCCCTCGCACACCTCAACGAGCTGGTCCGACACCTCGTCACGGCGCGTGGCATCGTCCATGAGGGAAATCAGGGGTCGGAGCGTCGGCCCCGTATTGCCGCCAAGATCGACGGCGAAATCGTCGCTATCCTCATCATCCGATGGACCGCTTTCGTCCAGTTCGACCCCAAAGCGCTCGGCAAGTTTGGCCGCCACCTCGTCAGCCTTTTTCCCGAACATAGGTTTGAAATCATATACGCGCCGTTTCAGCTTGCTACGCCGATCGGCGAGCAGCCATGCGATCCTGCGACTGACTTCCTGGGCATCGCCCGTTTTGGCCTTCACGTTTTCGCCAATGTCGAAAAACAACTGTTTGGCGTCCTCAATCGCTTCATAGTCACCGCCGCGATTAAGCCATTCAACAAGGTACAGGTCGGCCTCCGTCAGGGCGTTGATCGCATCGTCGATCTCGACCTTTTTCTTGTTCATGAGGGCCATGAGTTCCTTCATCGGTCGCCCGCTGTCGCGCAGCTCGCGGATAGCGATGCACTCATTGATCCAATCATAATCGAGTTCTGTGCGCTGCTTCATCTGCAAGCGCACCTCTACCTCGACAATATCTTTCTCGGTCGCGGTTGCGGGCAGAAGTTGGCATTTTACAGTGGCAAATTCGCGGTAGAGATTCGGATCTTCCTCAAAGAGACTGCGCATCGCCGCCAATCGGCGGTTGCCGTTGACGACGACGCCGCGCCGCGTGATGAGGATAGGCTGACGCTGGCGTTCGGCCTTGAGCACGTCGATGATAGGCGCAACCGAGCCTTCCCGCCCGGTATTGGCATATTTCAGCAAAAACTCATGCTGGCGTTGCTGCGCCGCTTCGTTTTCCTCGCCGGATGCGAAGTAGTCGGCTGGCTTGCCTTCGCGGCGCGCATAAGCCTGCTGGGCAGTGCGTGTCCGGAAGTTCGCCATGCGATATATCGGCAAGCCCAACGGCACCAAGATGACCGGCAAATCGTAAGGCTGGCTCTGATATTCATAGAACGGCTCGGTCTTGTCGGATTCCGTGGCACGCTCGGCAATTTGCGCTTCGCGGATATGAGCCGGTTCCACATTTACGGTATACCCCATGCGGGCGACCCCCTTATTCAAATCCGATCAGGAAGATCGGTACTGTTATCGTGCGGTCGAACAACCGCAGCTCGTTCATGATGCGCTCGAAACTGGCGATGTTACTGCCAATGCTCGCCGCAGCTTGCTTCGTCGGCAGGGCCAAAGCGGCAGCCTCAATCCGCCGAACGCTCCATAGATGCTGTAGCTTCAATAGGTCGTAGGGAGCGCGGCTGGCATTACCGGTTTGAAGGTGAAAGGAGAGATCATCCTTCACCCCGAAGACGGTCAGATCATAACTTTGATCGATTTTCACATCGAACGGCCAGCCCTCGGCGGCAAGCTCCGCTTTCACATGATCGCGGATGGCCGTCGTTGAGCCAGGACCAACGGTCAGGTCTGGCTTCTGGAACACGTCCATCAGCCAGGCGTCGAGTTCCCTTTGCGCCCACTGATCGCGCCCGTTGTGGTGGGAATAAGCTTCAGCAAATTGCATCAATCTTCTCTCACCGGAGGCTCATAGATGGGTTGATTCATAGCTCTGGTTCGGAGCGTCCCGGCTTCTAGCTGCGCTATGCGGTCGCGCGCCACATCAACGTATTCCTCGGTGATATCGCAGCCGTAAGCGTTGCGGCCATTCTTCAAAGCGGCAACAGCACTCGATCCCACGCCTAGGTATGGATCCAGCACGTTACCCCCCGGATTTGTCATGCTAAGAACCAAGCGTTCAACCAAACCGACAGGGAATTGGCAGGGATGATCCGTTTTCTCAACGTGGTTTGATTTCACGTTAGGAATATCCCAAACGTCGGACGGATTTTTGCCCAGCGGATTTCCGGATAGTTTGCCTTTATTAGGCCCCTTAAAGTGCTTCTTGTGAGGGTATTTTGAGGGGATACGAACGGGGTCGAGATTGAACGTGTAGTCGTCGCCTTTGGTAAACCAAAGAATTGTCTCATGCCGTCCTGAGAAGCGATTTTGACAGTGGAGCCCATGGCCGAAGGTCCAGATAATTCGGTTTCGCAACTGTAAGCCATGATCTTTGAAAATCCGATAAAGTATCACGTCGAGGGGAAAGACTTCTCCGTCATCAACGTGATTTCCCACTTGCCAGCAGATTGAACCTTGAGGATGAAGAAGGCGGACAGCTTCTGCGATCGTCGCCGCTTGACTTTCGATGTAAATATCGAGGGTGGTTCGCTTCTCATATTCTTTGCCAATATTATAAGGCGGGGAAGTGACGATCAAATCCATGCTGCCCTTTTTCAAAGAGCGCATAAAGTCCAGGTTATCTTGGCACTCGATGACGGCTTTCGTTTTCCGAATAGGAATGACATTTGCGGTCTTCATTCGTGCGCTTTGACGTGCCATCTTCTTAATCCTGAGATAATATTATCCATTGGCTTTTTCTAATTTGCCAATACTTAAGCCTGGCCATCAGCTTACATGATTGCAGATCGCAGATCCAGCGTTTTTTTTCTTGAATGGCGAAAGCTTTATACCCCCGGCTCGCTTCCGCGCTTGGGCAATGTCATAGGTGTTTTGCATACGCATCAAAGTCTCGATCGAGATTCCGAAAACTTTCTCGATTCGCAACGCCATCTCTGCTGAAAGATGGGCGCGCTCGTTTAGCAATGCCGAGAGAGCCGGACGTGTGACGCCAAGCGCATGGGCAGCGCTCGTCACCGAAAGGCCATGAGCTTCCACAATTTTGATTTTAACAAAGCCGCCGGGATGGACCGGTTCATTCAGCCGAGCATTATGTTTATGGGTCATTGCAGCCTTCCGCACGGACAGTGCCCAACCCGCGCGATCCTACAAAATGCGCCGTTGCCTGTAAAGTGACACTTTACAGAATACCTTTGCGCCGACCATAGCCGCGCCCCCGCTTGCTGCTACGACTTCAAGAACCGCGAGCCGACAATGGCGGCGCGGGCGGTTTCGTCGCTCCAAAGCAGACGATCTACCTTTCCCTGTCCGATCTTGCTGCGCCGCCGCCGGATCGTCTCGCCGATTTTCAGGGGATGCACGGGATACCATGAACGTGGCGACGGCTCGACCGTGCAGGCGGCGACCTGGATATGCGCCCATCCGTTGCGGTCGATCTTGAGGACTTGCCCCGTGACGGCGCGCTGGCCGATCATCGTGGGCTTCTTCTTCGAGGAACGCGGCTGCGGCTTCCAGATCGGCTCGCGCCAGCGAATCACGTCCGCCACGATAAATTCAGTGCCGCATGACAGCCATTTCACGTCTCCCCCGATCCGTACGCGCCTTGCTGCGGCGCGCTCGTGCGCAACGAAAATATGCACGCGTCCGGTTCGTAGATTCTGACGCGCGCCACTCACCTTAAGATTGTGCGGAAATGCGTTTTCGCACAAGTATATATCCAATTCCCGTAAAGCTTGGCTGGGGATGCAGAGCAAAGCCCGATCATTGAGATTGGCCTTTGCAAGATTTACCGTCAGTCACGGACATGACCGTGCCTGATCTATTGGGGGCTCCCATGGCGAACGACAAACCCGAAGAGGACGCCGACGATGCCGCACTGGCGGCTTGGGAACTTGGGGAAGGCGACACGCCCGATCCCGCGCCGCATCCCAAGCTGGCTCATTTTCGCGCCTTGTTCGCCGCGCATCCGGATGTAGCCGCGCTGACGCGCGCGCTCGACGCCGCGATGAACGACGCGGACGATCCCGTGCCGGTGACGGTGGCGGTGCAGCCGGGCTTGCTCCGGCTGCTGGCGCATATCGAGACGCTGGACGCCGCCATTGCAGGCCGCGTGCCCGCACCGCCGGAGCGCGCCGTGAGCCAGATCGTCAGCAATTATCTTGAACACCTGTTGCACAGGCTTGTTACTGATCCGACCGGCCACCCGCATTTTGCGGCGGTATGGAACGCGCTTTGCGCGGCGGAAGGCGCGCCGGAGCTGGCCGTGCCCACGGGCACGGCGGAGCCCACGCCGCCGCAGGCCGAGGAAGGGCCTTTCTGATGCGCCGGGCGGCACGACCTCGCTTTCATGCGCTTGTCGTGCTGCTGGGTTTGTTTCTGGCCTTCGCGGTTCCCGCAGCGGCGGAGCCCAACCCAGCGCCGCCGCAAGTAGCGGCGCAAGCGTCGGAGTTGGAGCGCGACGCCGACCGGCTGGCCGATCTTCTGGTCGAGAAACGCAATGTGTTTCTCGGGCAGAACACGCCGCTCAGCGAACCCGAGCGGCGGGCGCGCAGCGCCGAGATCGACCGTGAGATCGAAGCCTTGCGCGCGAAATGGCGCGGACGCGCGCGGGACGGCGACGCCCGTCTCGCCGCGCGCGCCGAGGCGCTGGCCGCGCCGCGCCACCTCGCCGAGCGGGAGAAGTATGCGCAGAACGCCCCGCCGCCACCGCCAGGGCCTTCGCGCATGGACGAGTTCCGCGAAACCGCCTCCTATCTGTTCTCGAATCTGCTGACCGGCCTTGGCGGCATCCTCTCGACGATCCTTCTGATCGCCGTGATCGCGATACCGCTATGGCTCTTGTTCCGGTTTGGCAAGGCTGCGCCGCCCAAGGACTTGCCGCCGCTCTCGGATAATTACGGCACGGCCAGCTACGCCGAAATGCGCCCGCTGATGCCGAATATCCATTACGCCCTCAAAGGCGTGTTCTTCGGCAAGAGCAGCGCGCCGGAGCTGGACAAGGTGCCGCTCGCCGAGCAGCCGGGCGCGCCGGTGCTCTCGACGCCCGAGCATCACACCTTGATCGTGGCTCGCACCCGCACCGGCAAAGGCACCCGCGTCATCGTGCCGACGCTGCTGCGCTACGCGGGCTCCGCCATCGTCATCGACCCAAAGGGCGAGAACGCGGCGGTCACCGCCCGCGTCCGCGCGGGACTTCTCGCGCAGGCGGTGCATGTCATCAATCCGTGGGGCGAGCTTGCGGCCACGTTCAAGGCGCGCGGCCTTGCGCCCGCCACCTTCAACCCGCTCGACGTGCTGGTGCGGGATGATCCGAACGCCGTTGCCGTCGCGCAGGCGCTGGCCGGGGCGGTCTGTCCTGCCAGTCCCGCCGACAAAGACCGCTATTGGCAGGGCAGCGCGGCGAACGTGCTGGCCGCCGTGCTGCTATGGATCACCGACCAGCCGGGCGAGCAAAAGACGCTCGCCCGCGCCCGCGAGATCGTGAGCCTGAGCCGCAAGGATTTCACCGAAGGGTTTTTGGTGAAGATGGCTGCATCGAGCGCCTTCGGCGGCGCGATCCGCGAAATGGTCAGCCCCTATCTGGATTTGGCGCAGGAGACCTACAGCGGGATCATGTCCAATCTGTCGGAGAACACGAAGTTCCTCTCCGACCCGCAGGTGAAGGCCGCGACGGCCACGTCCTCGTTCGACATGGCCGACCTGATCCGCGATCCGGTGACCGTCTATCTCGTGATCCCGCCCGACCGCATCGACACGCAGCGCACCTGGCTCCGGCTGATGACCACGGCGGCCATGCACACCTTCAAGCGCCATCCGCTTGAAGGACGCCCGCCGCACCGCTGCATGATCTTGATGGACGAGTTTCCGGCGCTGGGCCGGATCGAGGACATGCCGCGCGATATCGCCACCATGTCGGGCTACGGCATCGACTTTACCCTGATCGTGCAGGGGCTCGATCAGCTCAAGGACATCTACGGCGCGGCGGCGGGCACGATCCTATCCAACTGCGCCTATAAATGGTTCTGCAACGTCAACGACCTTGAGTCTGCGAAGTACCTCTCCGACACGCTCGGCAAGCAGACCGTGCGCACCGTCGGGCGGGGCGAGAACCAGAACGAGGGGCCGGGCGGCGCGGGCAAGGGCGAGAGCGTCAATTACGGCGAGACCGGCAGGCCGCTCTTGATGCCCGACGAGGTGCTGTCGCTTGGCCGCGATGTGGCGATTGTTCTCAACCCCGAAGGCCGCCCGCACTACGTCCGCCCCGTCGATTACTGGCAGATACCGCAAGCCTTCGCCAGTCTCGCCGCGACCTATCCGAAGCTCTATTGGGAACCGCCGCTGGCTTGGGATGACAACCCGTATTTTGTGCGCGGCAACAAACAGGGCGACGGTGCGAGGCAGGACGGCCAGAGCAAGGCCGACCCGCCCAAGGCCGCCTCCGGCCCCATGAGCCGAAAGCGGGCGCTGTCGATCCTCGACCTTACCGAAGGGGCGACCCCTGCGGAGATCATCGCCGCGCACAGGCGGCTCATCAAGAAGCTGCATCCGGACACGGGCGGCTCCAACGGCATCGCGCAGCTTTTGAACGAAGCGCGCGACGTATTGACGGAGCGCGCGCCGTGAAACCTTCGCCGCACACGCGCGTCTTGTGCTATAATGCGAGCGTTGCGGCGCTCTTGCGAGTCGCTGCGGCATGCGGACAGAACGGCAGTCGTGCCACCGCATACATTCCTACCCCACGCTCCCGCACGTCCTGTGCTATCCTGAGATATGGCTTAGGAGAGCGTGCAAGCCATGTGCGGACTGACCGTCCGCACCCGCCCCCAAAGGGGCTAGGCTTGGCAAGGGTGGCGCTTCGCCCTCCCGTTGCATCCCTCCCGACCAGGACCTTGACTGCCCGTGGACCCGTCCGGAGGCTTTGCCTCTCGACACCATTCAGGGGCGTTCCTGCCCCTGAAAACCCTGACCGGGGCTTTGCCACCCGCGCGAGCGCGGCATGGAAAGAGCCCCGCCAAGGAGCCTTCGCGCCCCTTGGAACCCTGACAAGGGCTATCGCGCCCTTGACCACTCGCCGGAGATTTTCGCATCCCGGCACCCACGACCAGAGCTTGCGCGCTCTGGACGACGCGCAGGGGGCTTTCATGCCCCTGCACCCTGACGAGGGGACACCCCTCGACCCGCCGCCGGACAAAACCGGCTGAAAGGAGGTGCGCTTGACCGACGATACCGGCCCCGAGCCGAACAAGTCCGATCACGGCAAATCCGCGCGGCGCAAGTCCGAAAAGCGGCAGCGCACCGAAACCCTCTATGCCCGCCTGTCTCCCGCCGAGAAGGCGGTCTTTCTTGCCCGCGCCGACAAGGCCGGAATGACCTCCGCAGCCTTCTTGCGCGCCGCCGCAATCGGCAACGCCGGACCCCGCGCACAAAAGCGCGTCCCCGCCGATGCCGCCGTCCTGCGTCAGGTGCTGGGGCATATCGGCAAAACCGGTAGCAATCTGAACCAGATCAGCCGCTACCTGCATACCGGCGGCGAGGCGCAGACCGTCCTGCCGGACATCCGCGAGGCACTCGCCGATCTCATCCGCATTCGCGGTATGATCTACGACGCTCTCGGCAAGGAACCGGACGCTGCCGCGCCGGTCATGCCGTCATCACCCCCACCGCCGCCGGAATCATGAGGGGCGGTCATGATTATCAAAGGGGGTTCACGCGCCGGTCCACAGCAGCTCGCCGCCCACCTCCTGCGGGCCGATACCAACGAGCGCGTTGACATTCTGGAGCTAGACTCCGCCGTGGACGATCTCGCCGCGACCTTCCGCGACTGGCAGACCCTCTCCGAGGGCACGCGCGGCACCAAGGGGCTTTACCACGTCAATATCGACCCCGACGCCCGCTACACGATGACGCCGCAGCAATGGGCCGAGGCCGTGGCGGTATTGGAGCGCGAGCTGGGCTTCGACGGCCAGCCCCGTGCCGTCGTGCTGCATGAAAAGAAAGGCCGCCAGCACATCCATATCGTCTGGGCGCGCACCGACCTTGAGACCATGACGATGCGCTCGGATAGCAACAATTATCTCGCCCACGAACGCGCCAGCCAGAAACTTGAACTCGCATTCGGGCACGAACCCGTGCCCGGCAAACACGCCAAGCGTGACCGGAACAAGCAGCCCGAATTCCCCCGCGCCGAAATCAATCACGGCGAATGGCAGCAGGCGGAGCGCAGCGGCGTCAGCGTCGCCGAACGGCGCGCGCAGATCGCAGCCCTCAAGGAAGCCAGCGACAATGGCGCGGCCTTCAAGGCCGCGCTTGAGGAAGCGGGCTATATGCTGGCGCAGGGCGACAAGCGCGACTTCGTGCTGGTGACAGCGGAAGGCTCCGTACTCAGCCTCAGCCGCGAGCTTAAAATGAAGGCCGCCGAGGTGCGTACCTTCATGGCGGACGTGGACCGCGCCGCTCTCCCGACCGCATCGGAGGCCAAAGCCGCGCAGCGCGCCCGTGCGGAGACCGCAACTCCCGCCCCCGATATTGAAATGCAGAGGCCGCCCATCGAAGATCTCGCCGCACCGGAAGCACCGCGCGAGATTCCCGAGGCTCCCGCGCTCGATCCGCGCGTCGCAGAGGCACTTGCCGCGCGCGAGCAGGCCGACGCGGCCAAGCTGGCCGAATGGCATGCCGCCGAGCTGCGCCAGACAGAATATGTCCTGAAACTTGACGACGCGCCGAAGCTCGCCGGTCTCGACCGCCAGCACACAGCAGAGCGCGAGCGGCTCAAACGCGCGCAGCGCGAAGCCAGTAGCGGCATCGAGGGGTTTATCGAGGCGCTGCAAAATCGCCTGAATCCGGGCCGGGGAGCCGAAAAGCTGGCGGCGCGCAAGAAGGAATGGCGGCAGATGTATGCGCGGCAGGAACGGGAGCGCGCCGACATGGAAGTATTGCTCGCACAGAACAGGGCCGAGCAGCTTGACGAGCTGAAAGAACGCCATGCGCAGCAAAGCCGCGAACAGCAGGCGCTCTTCGCGCGCGAGCGCGAACGCTACGCGGAGGACGCCGCGCGCGCGACACGGCTCTTGGAGCAGATCGCAGAAGACCGCCGCATGCAGGAACAGGCGCGGCGGCAGGGAAGCGGGCCGGACGGCCCGCCCGGAAGGACAAAGTAAGCGGCTCGCGTTTCCTGCAACCGGAACCGGGCCGCACCAAAAAGAAAAAGGTTGCCACGGATAAGAGCGGCAGCATCCAGGGCAGCGCCTTCGCCTGGCTCTTCGACATCGCGGCGCTGCAAGCCGCCGCCGCATCGCGCTTCCTGCACATGGAAGACGCGGCTCTGCCGCCGATCACCAACCGAACCGAGACGGACAAGGACGGTGACGTGCCCGACGATCCGCCCGAGCTGCTGCCGACCTTCATGCCCACATTCCGCCGCGTACTTTCGCGTTTCCTCGGTTCGAGGAAGAAGCCGCACGGCAAGAACCGCCGCAGGCGCGGACTTCGCGCACTTCTTTCTCGACTGGCTTTCCGGTCGAAATTTCTTTCCGCTCCGGCAGCGCCGCCAGCTCCCAAGCCCAAATCTGCCGAGCCACCGTCAAAGCCGCCGCGCGGGCCGAACCGGCCTTTGCGCGGACGCTTCATCCGGCCTTCGGGGCTGTAAGCATTATGACAGTACTTTACACTCCTAAATGCGCGATTTGTTTGAATATATGAAAGAAAACAAAGTTTATTATTGACGTCAATATTCGATTGGATGACTATTTTGCAGAGTAAAGAGTCGAGATTTAACTGAATGACAGACCGGCTGATGCCGGTAGGTTCATGGGTTGTGGCTGAAGCCTGTGCTGTGGGTATGGCGGTCGA
>NZ_JAKKIE010000063.1 GCF_021742065.1 Rhizorhapis sp. SPR117 | reverse complement strand
CCGACGAGATCCTCGCCGCCGTCAAACGCTTCTGCCAGAAAACAATGAAGCGAACTTCGGATTCAGGTGACTAGCAGTGATGAATTCAATGGCTATGTTCAGGGCGAATATGGCCGGTTTAATGACAGGTCGGTAGAAGGGGCCGTTGGGGGGCAACTGACGCCCGGCCTACGCTTCCGCGCCGCTGGCCGTATGGAAAAGGCCGATGGCTATATCAAATCCCGCGATACGCTGGCACCCGATGGTTCGCTGATCGCGCCAGGCAGTGGACAGGATC
This sequence comes from Rhizorhapis sp. SPR117, assembly GCF_021742065.1. The sequence continues at coordinate 18,447 of NZ_JAKKIE010000063.1, read as the reverse complement.
TGGGCGGAAAGAACGGATGGGCGGCCCGCCTCAACATTCAGGCGGACTTTTCGCCGGATGTAACGCTCAGCCTTTGGTACAAGCACGCCGAAGACAACCACGTCGCGACTGGTGGCTACGTCTTTGAAAACTGCGTCTATCTCGACAATGGCTATTGCAACACCAATGCGGCAGGCCTCAGCGACGACCAGAACGGAGTCATCAACGGTGTCACTGGCGAGCCAGCGTCGCCATGGGTGCATTTCGGTGAGCGCAAAGGTAAGCTTGACCGGGTGGTGAACAGCTACCAGGCGGAGTTGAACTGGGATTTGGGTGCAGCCAAGCTGACGTCCATCACGAACTATCTGGAGATGAACAAGGTTTATGCGGAGGATGGCGATGCGCTGCCATTCGTTATCGTCAATGTCGATACCTCGATCAGGTTTCACCAATTTTCGCAGGAACTGCGTCTTGCTGGCGATACAAACTGGTTGAAATGGCAGGTTGGTGCCTATTACCTCAATATGCTCTATGACGGCGTTCACGGCGTCACCGGCGCGCCAATTTACGATCTGGCGGTATCGGGCAATGGCGGCTTCTCCGTCCCGACAGTCGATCAATTCTACAAGATCAAGTCGAAAAACTGGTCGTTGTTCGCTCAAGGTGACATAACGCTGACCGATCGATTGTCGTTGACGCTGGGCGGACGGTATTCGAAAGACGATAAGTCCATCGACTATATAAACGTTCTCAGCGATCCCACCTATGCGCCGCAGCCCACCCCCGTCGTGCTGTTCACCGACAAGGATTTGGCAGCAGTCGTTCCCGGCGTAAATCGGGAAAAGTACGAGGACTGGGCAGCCCGCGTGTCCCTCAATTTTCAGGCCACCCCAGACACTCTGTTGTTCGCATCGTGGAACCGGGGCATCAAGGGCGGCAACTGGTCGCTTTCGTCCAATATCGCGCCGTCTGATTTCCAGCACCGCCCTGAAACGCTCAACAGCCTGGAAGCAGGCTTCAAAACGTCGCTGCTAGGCCGTTCGCTGCGCCTTAACGGCACAGTGTACCATTATATCTACGACGATTATCAGGCCTTCTCCCTTGCTGCTGGCGTGCCGCATGTTTTCAACAGCGATGCCCATGCAACCGGCGCAGAGCTGGAAGCATTCTGGTCCCCATCCGAAAACTTCGATGTTGTACTTGGCGGCACGTGGGAAACATCGTCGGTGGACAGCATTCCGGCGACAGACGTCCAATTCGGGCCTGAGTTTTTCCCGGGGGCACCTGACAGTCAATACTGCACCAATCTGGGCGGCTTGTTCCGCTGCGATTTCCCGCAGAAGAACATCAAAGGCGCAGAGCTTCCAAACGCACCGCGCTTCAGCATCAACTACCTGCTGCGTTACAATACAGACATCCCGGGCGGCAATATAGCCGCGCAGATCGACGGTGTATGGTATGACGATCAGTATCTGGAAGTGACCAACGGTCTGGGCTCGCAGCAAAAGGCTTATAATGTCACCAACGCCTCCTTGACCTATCGGCACGAAGCGACGGGCATTTCGCTCACCGCATGGGGGCGGAATGTGTTCGACAAGGCATATCGTGCCTATGCTCTCAATCTGGGCATTCTCGGCGTGACCTCAATCTATGCCCCGCCGGCCACTTACGGCGCGACCCTGCGCGTACCGTTCGGAGCGCATTAACGCCAGGACATGATCGACCCCGGAGCCACCTGGTTCCGGGGTCTTTTTTGATCAAATCACACGACCAAAGCGTCCCGAATATGTGCCATTCTGAAATGGTACGCCTTGTTTGTGAGAAGACGCCTGCACCCCCCATGGCAAAGAATATGTGTTGCAGAAGCTATGAGATCAGCTTCCTACAGCAGCGCTCTTTCAATGCTCACCTGACGACTGGCGGACAATGCACTGCCCGCCGACGCCACAATAATGCACAAGATCGCAAGCCACTGCATCTGGGTCAGATGCTCTCCTAATATAGCATAGCCCGACAACGCACCGACTCCCGGCGCGGCACTCGCTAGTAATCCGAAGACAGAAGCTGGCAATCGCCGCATAGCTTCCATTTCCAGCAAACAAGGTAGTGCGCTCGACAGAAGGGCGATCACCAGGCAAACGCCCCATACCCAAGGCTCCAGCAGCACCGCTGTGGCATGGCCGATCCCCAACGGCAAGACCACCACCGCCGCGACCAGCATGCCCCATGCAACCGCATCCCCTCCAAGTTTTTCGGAAATATGCTTGCCAGTAAGGATATAGGTCGCCCAGCAGAGGCCAGACGCCGCCGCGAAGGCGACTCCCACTGGATCAAGCGGTGCCGCGCCAGTAGGCGGCATCAGCAAAAGCAGGCCCGCAGCGGCAGCCGCCAGCCAAAGGAAATCGCGCGACCGACGCGATCCAAACAAAGCTACAGCGAGCGGACCCGTTACTTCGATTGCCACGGCAATACCAATCGGGATGCGTGCGAAGGCCTGATAGATCAGTAGGTTCATGAGGCCCAGCATCACGCCATAGCCCAATAGCCCCCAGCGCATGTTTTTGGGCACGGGGCGTCGCCATGGACGGAGAAACAGGAGCAACAGGACCGCCGCCAGGCTGAGCCGCAGGGCCGCAACACCTATCGCGCCAACCAGCGGGAAGAGCGTTTTCGCAAAGGCCGCGCCAATCGTGGTGGACAGTAATCCCGCCAACGCCACAGCGGCCCCGACCAATACGGAATTTCCTGCATTTCGATTATCTGTGTTCATTGCTCGCGCCTTAAACGATCCGGATTGAAATGCGAGGAAATCTCAGCAGATTGTTCCCCGTCAGCACCAATGGCTGCGAGTTCCGAGGTGATCGCGCCCACCATTCCGACGAGGAGAGTGTCGATGCGCCGGGTGCGCGAGAAATTGCGATGATACAGGGATGCCGGTCTTTCGAAGCGGCGCAGCGGGCAGGTGTTGCGCGCGAGATGGTGAGGCTGTTCGAGCGGTCGGGGCTGGGCTGGGCGTTGCCGCCCGAGATGACAGACACAGTGCTGGAAGCACGGCTTTATGATCGCCTCCTATGATGGATTGTCGTAAACCCACCTTCGCACAAACATGACGTCGGGGGGCGGTTACATCATCAAAGCCAATTGGAGGCACAAAGATGAAGTCGAAGAATTACAAGCAACGCGAAGTGGGTGGCCATACGCTGCACCCCGAAACGCTCATGATGGGCTATGGCTACTCGCCGTCTTTCTCCGAAGGGGCGCTCAAGCCGCCAATTTTCCTTACATCGACCTTCGTGTTCGAAAGCGCGCAGCAGGGCAAGGACCTGTTCGACATCACCGCCGGCCGTCGTGAAGCGCGCAAGGGCGAGAATGCAGGCCTGGTCTATTCCCGTTTCAATAACCCCAATTTCGAGATTCTGGAGGATCGCATCGCGATCTGGGACGGTGCTGAAAAGGGTGCTGTCTTTTCCTCAGGCATGGCGGCGATCGCCATCAGTTTGCTGACCTTCCTGCGTCCCGGCGATGTCGTCCTCCATTCCCGCCCGCTCTATGGCGGTACAGAGACGCTCATCCGCAACACATTGTCGTCTTTCGGCATCATCGCGGAAGGTTTCGTGAACGGCGTTGACGGAGAGAACGTCCGCGCAGCCGCCGAAAAAGCCATGGCGAACGGCCAGATCGGCGTGATTTTCGTCGAAACGCCGGCCAATCCGACAAGCGGCATCATCGACCTCCGCCTCATGGAAACGATCGCCGATGAGATCGGCAAGCGTCAGAACGGTCGCCGACCGCTGGTAGCGGTCGACAATACGCTGCTTGGCCCCATGTTCCAGCAGCCGCTACGTCACGGCGCGGACCTCGCCATCTATTCGCTCACCAAATATGCGGGCGGGCATAGCGACCTCATCGCGGGCGGGGTGACCGGCAAACTGGAGCATGTCCGCAAGATCGTGCAGATGCGCAGCGCCATGGGTACACAGCTTGATCCGCATAGCTGCTGGATGCTGCTCCGGTCGCTCGAGACGTTGCAGATCCGTGCCGAGCGCGCGTGCAGCAACGCCCGCAAACTCGCCGAATTTCTGCGGGAGCATGAAAAGGTCGCAAAGGTCGATTATCTCGGCTTTCTGGAAGATGGCGACCCGCGCAAAGCCGTATTCGAACGCCAGTCGACCGCGCCGGGCTCGACTTTTTCCTTCGATGTCAAAGGCGGCGAGGCAGAGGCTTTCGCTTTCCTCGACAAGCTTGCGGTCTGCAAACTGGCGGTAAGCCTTGGCGGCACCGAAACGCTGGTATGTCACCCGTCCTCCACCACCCATTCGGGTGTTGCCAAGGCGTTGCGCGAAGAAATCGGTCTTTCGGATGCGCTGGTCCGCATTTCGGTCGGCATCGAGAATATCGACGATCTGATCGCGGACGTCGGGCAGGCGCTCGCCTGATCGCCACATCCTCACTGCCATCGGGCAGCACCATCCATACGAGTTCATCTGTAAATGCTGAACAAATGAACCAGATAGATTCAAATTGGACTCGCACCGTCAAATGCCAAGACTAAACATTTTTTCAGAGCATGGATGAAGAGGTTCCGGGGGCAGCGATAAAAGACCCGACCGTCCGGGCTTGTCCTATTCAAACCGCCCGGGATCATAGGTGGCAGGGTCAAGATGCGCCACACGGGTATCCGGCTTTATATTCAGTAACAGCGCAGCGGCCAGTTTCGCGGCGGCGGGCGCGGTCTGGATGCCAAAGCCGCCTTGCCCTGCAAACCAGAAGAAACCGCGCGCAAGAGGATCGAAGCCGTATACCGGCAGCCGATCGGGCGCAAAACTGCGCAGCCCCGCCCATTTGCGTTCCACCACCTCGATCTTCCAGTCAACCACCTCTTCGAAACGTGCGATGGCTTCGGCCACCGCCAATTCCTCTGGCGCGGCGTCACAGGGGGCACTGGGCGTTTCGTCATGCGGACTAAGCCAAAGACGGCCACTACCCTCACCCTTGAAATAGAAGCGTCCTTCAATATCGATGATGAGCGGCAATTCGGGCGACACTGATGGATCGATGCGTAATTGCAGGACAGTGCGCCGCAGCGGTTGTATCCTGACCGGCGCGACACCACAGGCACGCGCCACATCGTCGGCCCAGGCTCCGGCAGCGTTGACCAGTACGCCCGCCGCGACCGATCCCTGGCTCGTTTCGATCCGCCAGCCGTCTCCATCCCGCCGAGCCGACAGCAATTTGCGGTTGCTGACCAGTTCCGCGCCTGCCTTGCGTGCCGCCCGCATATAGGCGGCAAGAAGGGCAGCGACGTCAATGTCGGTTGTGCTCGGTTCGGCAATGCCCTGCGTCCACTCGGAGCGCAGGCCGCCAATGCGTCCTTCCAGTACGTCCCTGTCGAGCCGTATCAGCTCAATCCCGGATGCGGAAAACGCATTTTCGAACCCGGAAAAAGCTTCGGCGCTCGATGCCGTGCCAATGTGAATTGCACCGCGCTCATGCAAAAATGGCTCGCTTGAAAACGCGGGATCGGGCGTGCGCAACAACGGACCCGACGCCGTTGTCAACGGCTGAATGGCAGGGCCGCCATAGCTTTCGCTCCAGAAGGCAACGGAGCGGCCAGTGGCATGAAAGCCGGGCTGGCCTTCCATTTCAAGCAGCAGCACCGATGCATGCGGCGCAACCTCCGCCGCCAGACTGGCCCCCGCCATGCCTGCCCCTATTATCACGACATCAGCTTGTATCATCGCCTGGGCGCTACCTCATCGAAAAAGGCATCGATCCGGGCCAGCGCGTCAAGACGCACCGGATCAACCTCGCGCAATATTTCATGCGCGCTTTCCGGGCCGTACATATGAACGCGGCATCCTACGATCCGCCGGGCCACGCGCCGGATCGCACATGGATCGACAAGCCCGTCTCGTTCCACGCCCAACATCAGTAGGGGTGTTCCTACCGCTTCCAATGTCCCGGGCGCATGCAGCATGACAAGCGACTTATAGGCTTCGCGCATCCATTTCCAGCTTGGCGGTCCCAGTTGCAGTTCCGGCTTTTCTTTCTTCCAGAACAGCTCGTCATCATAGCGCTCGCGCGAGTGCGTCAGCAGCGATTGGCGCAACGAAGCCCCGACACCGGGTTTTTCCGTATTTTTCCATGCCGGTCTGGCGGCATCGCCGATCATGCACATCACGCGCGCAATCCAGGCGCCGACCGCCGAGGGCACAATACCGCTATTCATGCCCAGCATCGGTGCGACAAGCGCCGCCCCACCGGGATCGATCGTTTTTTCCGAGATGGCACGCAACAGGATATGGCCGCCCATGCTGTGCCCGACAATGACGCCTGGACCGGGATGACCGGCGGACCATTGACGGTAAAAATTCGCTAGGTCGGCAATCCAGATATCGAAGCTTTCGACATGACCGACATGGGGATTGTCCGACAGCCTGCCCGATCCCCCCTGCCCGCGCCAATCAAAGCTGGTGATGTTCCAGCCTGCTTCATGGAAATGGGCAAAGACTTCCAGATATTTTTCAAAACAATCACCGCGTCCGGTCAGGAACAACAGCGATCCGCGCTCAGCGCCTGCGGAATCGGACCCTGCAGGAACAGACCAGTCGAACCGGCGCAGCGGCCAGCTGTCGGGCGTGTTCCAATAAGTGATCTTGCTGCCTGGAGGATAGGTTCTTGTGACCGTCTGAATTGAAATCATAGCCTATGGTTACGGTTTGGTAAGGCAAAACGTCTAGTGCATTTTCGCCATGGACAAGCAGTTTTTCATATTGGCGCTTGCGGCGGTGCTATCCGTCCTGCTGGTCATTGCCGCGATAACCGACATCAAAAGCCGGATCATATCCAACTGGCTCAATATCGCGATTGCCGCTCTCGCGCCATTATTCTGGCTCGCCAACGGCCTTTCATTCTGGCCGGACATGCTGATCCAGGTCGCACTGGCGGGCGTCATATTCGCGCTGTTCGCCGCGATGTTCGCTGCCGGCATGATGGGTGGGGGTGATGTCAAGCTATTGGCCGCACTCGCGCTCTGGTTTCCCTGGCAGCCGATGATGACTCTGTTGCTGATTATGGCGATCCTGGGCGGACTGGTTACGCTGATTACGGTCGCGCATCACAAGATCGGGCGCAAAGTCGGGCGACCCGAAATTCCTTATGGGGTCGCCATATCGCTCGCTGGCCTGTGGGTGGTTGGCGAACGATATTTTAACCATTTTACGTAACAACGGGGCTCTAGCGGGTTACTCGACCCGGCTTCAGGAGGCGAGATTCGTCATGGACGCAAAGAAGATTGTACTGCTGGCAGGGGCGCTGATCATAGCGATCGCCACAGCCTTTATGGCCCGCAGCATGTTCGGCAATTCCGGTGCACCACAGGCCACTGCGGCCAATATGCAGCCGGATCTCTCCGGGCCACAGGTATTGGTCGCTACCCGCGCCCTGCCAGTCGGCACGATCATCGAACCGGACAGCTTTCGCTTTCAGCCATGGCCGAAGGAACTGGTCGAACAGGTCTATTATCTGAAAGGCGAAACGGACCCTGCCTCGCTCGCCGGATCGGTCGTCCGCAACGCCATCACCGCTGGTCAGCCAGCCACGCAGGGCGCATTGGTAAAGCCGGGTGACCGCGGCTTCCTTGCCGCCGCGCTTGGCCCCGGCATGCGCGCTGTGACCGTTCCCGTTTCCATGCAAAGTTCGGTTGCAGGTTTTGTCTTTCCGGGTGACCGGGTCGATCTGGTGCTGACGCAACAGGTCCCTGGCGGCGGCGACGGGCAACCCCTCAAGGTTTCCGAAACCATCGTGCAGAATATGCGCGTCCTCGCCACCGATCAGCGTACCGATGCAATCGGAGAGGATGGCAAACCAAAGGTCGTGACCTATTCCAACGTCACCCTGGAAGTGACGCCTAAAATTGCAGAAAAGATCGCCGTTTCCCAGACCGTCGGATCGCTCTCGCTGTCGCTGCGCTCCATCGCCGACAATGCGTCCGAACTGGAAAGCGCTATTGCCCGCGGTGATGTGAACGTCCCTGAAGGTGACGATCCTGCTGCTGAAAAAACCATGATGCTTGCGGTCGCCAATCGTCCAATTTCCAATGGTTCGACCTTTGCAACAGGCGCTGACGTATCACGCTTTCAGCGCCGCAGCGTACCCGGCAAGGTTCAGGACGGTGTATCGTCGGCCGATGGTCCGGTCGTTCGTGTGGCACGCGGCGCTGCGGTTTCCGTAGTTCCGGTGGGGAGCAAGTAAGATGTCCATGATGAGAAAACATCGGTTCCGTAACAGCGGAACCGCCCTTGCCGCTGCCCTTGCCATGGTCGCGACACTCAGCGTCCCGGTTCAGCTTGATGCGGCTCCGGTCAAGGCAAGTGCCGGTCAGGACGCCATGGTGCTGTCCGTCGGTGGTAGCCGGGTTGTCAACCTGACTGCAGCCATGTCGGACGTCGTCATCGCCGATCCCAGTGTCGTCGATGTGCATGTTCGTTCCGAGCGCCAGCTTTACATCATTGCCAAGGCGCCGGGCGAAACCAACCTGTTCGTCACCAGCAAAACCGGCAAGATCCTGTATTCCGGCACGATCCGGGTGGGCAACAATCTGTCCAGCATCGACCAGATGCTGAACCTTGCCATGCCCGAAGCCGACATTCAGATCAGCACGATGAACGGTCTGGTGCTGCTTACCGGCACGATCAAGGCGCCCGAAGATGCCGCCGAGGCCGAACGGCTCGTACAGGCCTTTGTCGGCGCCGAAATGCAGGTCATCAGCCGCCTGCGCACCGCAACGCCGCTGCAGGTCAACCTGCAGGTCCGCATTTCAGAGGTTAACCGCACCTTGCTGCGCAGTGTCGGCACCAACATCCTGACGAGCGACCCGACCGGCGGTTTCCAGTTTGGCATCAGCCGCGCCACACGCGATTTCGCGACCATCGGCACGGACGGCACGGTGACACTCAACAACGTCGCCGACGGCGGCACCAGCCTGGCCTTCCTGGGCAATCTGTTCGGCGTCGATGTAGTGAGCGCGCTTGACCTGGCCGAAACGACGGGTCTGGCGACAACGCTCGCCCAACCCAATCTGACATCGCTTTCCGGTGAAACCGCCAGTTTCCTGGCGGGCGGCGAATATCCCTATTCGGTATCGAACGGCCTGCAGGGCAATACGATCGAATTCAAGCAATTTGGCGTACAACTTGCCTTTACGCCGACGGTGCTGTCCGATGGCCGCATCTCGATGCGGGTCCGTCCGACCGTATCGCAGCTCGATTTCTCGATCAATTCGCAGGTCCCAGCTCTCAAGAGCAGGTCAGCGGAAACAACCGTCGAACTTGGTTCCGGCCAAAGTTTCATGATTGCGGGTCTTCTGAGTAACGAAACTGCAAACAACGTCAACAAGACGCCGGGTCTGGGCAGCATCCCGATCCTTGGCAGCCTGTTCAAGTCCAAGCAGTTTCAGCGTAACGAAACCGAGCTGGTCATTGTGGTCACCCCCTATCTGGTGAAACCCGTCAATGCGCAGGACATTCACCTGCCGACGGACGGTTTCCGCAATGCGACCGATGCACAGGGCCTGCTGCTTCAGCAGCAGAGCGACGGCATCAGCGGGGCCAAGCGCCCTGAACCAACCGTCGAACCGACGACACCAGCCGCGCCACAGGTGGGATCGGCAACGACGCCCCCCATGGTGAACGAACGCCGCAAACAGACCGCCGACGCACGCAAAGTCGCGCCGGGCTTCAGCTTCTGATGAGAAGGACGTCATTTATGCAACAGGCTTTTAAAATGCGGATCGTCGCCCTGCCCTTGCTGGCGGTCCTTGCCCTGCCGCTGACGGCTTGTCAGACCGGGCCAAGCAACCGCAGCATGGATTCGGTCCATCAGCCGGTGGTCAGCCGCACCGACTATGTCTTTGACATTCATCCAGATGCCAACGGAGAACTGTCAGCAGACGAAATCGAACGGCTGGATGGTTGGTTCGCATCCATCGGCCTTGGCTATGGTGACCGCGTGTCCATCGACAATCCGGGCCCCTACAGCAATGCCCGCCTCAAGGATGAAATAGCGCCGCTGTTGGGCCAATACGGCCTGCTGCTGAGTGACATCGCCCCAGCAACGGTCGGCCATGTCCCGGCCGGGTCGGTGCGTGTGGTTGTCAGCCACTCGGTCGCCAGCGTGCCTGGTTGCCCTGACTGGCGCACGAAGCAGGAATCCGATCTTGTCGGAGGCACATCGTCCAACTTTGGTTGTGCGGTCAACAGCAACCTTGCTGCCATGGTCGCCAATCCGCAGGATCTGGTCCTTGGCCAGCCCGGCTCGATCAGCCGGTCGCCGACCGAGGGAACCAAAGCCATCAAGACCTATCAGCAAAAGGCCAACACAGGCGCTGGCGATCTGAAAACGCTGACCGCAGGAGGAAGTAACTGATGAACGCTCCCTGGAAACCCAGCGGTCCTGCAGCGCTGCGTGATTCATTCAACGCCTTCGTCTGCGACGATGCCAGCTTCGACCTGATCCGCAGCATTTGTACGGAAATGGGCTGGCCGCCTGAAAAAATTCACAAGGGCGGACTGCGCAATGCCGTGCAATCGCTGTCGGTAACAGCCAGCCCCAATATCCTGTTCGTCGACATGTCCGAATCGGGCGATCCGCTGAACGACATCAACGGCCTTGCCGAGGTGTGTGAACCGGGCACCGTCGTCATTGCGGCGGGGCAGGTCAATGATGTGCGTCTCTATCGTGATCTGATCGCCAGCGGCATTCAGGACTATCTGCTCAAGCCCTTTAGTCCGGACCAGTTACGCGAAGCCTTCGCTACGGCACAGTCAGTATTCAACGCACCCAAGATCGCGGATGCATCCGGCGAACGACCGCACCTGACAACCGCTGTCATCGGCACACGCGGCGGGGTCGGCGCATCGACGATCGCAACCTCCCTTGCCTGGCTGATGAGCGCCAAGGCCGGGCGCCTCACCGCGCTTCTCGACCTCGACGTGCATTTCGGCACTGGCGCGCTCGCGATGGATCTGGAACCTGGACGGGGCCTTACCGACGCCATCGAAAACCCCAGCCGCATTGACGGCCTGTTCATCGAACGCGCCATGGTGAAGGCCAGTGAAAAGCTGTCCATCTTGTCAGCCGAGGCACCGATCAACCAGCCGATGATGACGGACGGAGCCGCTTTCTTCCAGCTTCAGGAGGAATTTCGCAGCGCCTTTGAATGCAGTGTCCTCGACCTGCCGCGCAACATGCTGATTCAGCATCCGCACCTCATCAATGACGCCAATGCAACGGTGGTGGTGACGGAACTGACACTGGCGGCGGCGCGCGATGCCATCCGTATCCTGTCCTGGCTCAAATCCAATGCGCCAGGGTCCAAAGTCTTTGTCGTTGCCAACCGCGTCCATGCCGGCGCGCTGGAAATCAGCCGCAAGGATTTCGAACAGTCGATCGAACGCAAAATCGACGTCATGATTCCGGCTGACATCAAACTTGCCACACAGGCGGCAAAGCTGGGCAAGACGCTCGCCGAAGTCGCCAAAGGTAGCAAGGTCGGGCAAGGGCTGGAAAGCACCATGAAGCTGGCAATGGGCGCAATTGACGAAGTGGCAGATGACAGTGCGACTTCCAAAAAGAAAGGCACCTCGCTTCTGGGCAAGATCACCGATCTCAAATCCATGATCCCTGCCAGAAAATAGAGGAACCAGGCCGAAAACAGCCGGTCCATCTTCCGGCGTATAACGGGACATCACGATGTCGAATGTGCAATTCATCCTGTTGATAGGCGCGTTGACGAGCATATATGCGTTGCTCATCTTTGCGTTTTCCGGCCCTTCGGCAGGAAAGGCACAGGTGCGCCGCCTCGCCATGCTACGCGGCCGACATAGCGATTCCGCCACTGCCATTGTCGACGCGCAGATGCGCAAGGCGATTTCGAACATGCCAAAAACGACTGGTATGTTCACCTCGCTCATTCCCAATCCCGAAACCCTGCACAAACGCATCAGGATGACAGGCAAACGCTGGACGCTCAGCCAATATGCGACCGCCAGCGTGGGACTTGCCGTCTTCGTCACTCTTGCTCTGATGCTGCGTGGCTTTGCTCCACTGATGGCGATCTTCCTTGGCCTTTTCGTCGGCCTTGGTCTGCCGCACAAAGTCGTCGGATATCTGATCAATAAACGGATCGCGAAGTTCACGACGAACTTTCCCGATGCGTTGGAGTTGCTCGTACGTGGCCTGCGATCAGGTTTGCCAATCTCCGAAACGCTGGGCGTTGTCGCAAGCGAAGTTCCCGGCCCTGTGGGTGAGGAATTCAAGATGATCGTGGAGCGGATCAAGATCGGCCGCACGATGGATGCCGCGTTGCAGGAAACCGCTGAGCGGCTCGGTACGGCCGAATTCCAGTTCTTCGTCATCACGCTCAATATTCAGCGGGAAACGGGCGGAAACCTCGCCGAAACCCTGTCCAATCTGGCCGATGTGCTGCGCAAACGCGCGCAAATGAAGCTGAAAATCCGGGCGATGTCTTCAGAATCCAAGGCGTCCGCCTACATTATCGGTGCGCTGCCGTTCATCGTCTTCGGGCTCATCTGCTATATTAATTACAACTACATGGCGCCCTTCTTCACGGGTGATCCTGCGGGTCTGTTCGGGTTGGGCCTAATGCAGATTATTGGCATTGGCGGCCTGTGCTGGATGTCCATTGGCGCCTTCATCATGGCCCAGATGATCAATTTCGAAATTTGATGGGGGAGAATTAAGCAATGGACGTCACCCCACCTCCCGGAACGACCCTTTTTGGCCTTACCGGCACGGATGTTGGAACGCTGCTGGCGGCAATGGCCACCCTGGCCGTGCTGGTTGCACTATATGCCGCGTCCACGGTGCGCGATCCCATGGCCAAGCGGGTCAAAGCACTCAATGAACGGCGTGAACAGCTAAAGGCCGGCATCACCGCCTCAACCGCGCGCCGACGCGCAAAACTGGTAAAAAAGAACCAGACGACCGACAACATGCGCTCAGTTCTGCAAAACCTGAAGGTGCTGCAGGAAGACCAGTTGAAGGATGCGCAGATCAAACTGGCGCAGGCGGGCATCCGTTCAAAGGAGTGGGCGATTGCGATCATTTTTGGCCGCATGGTCCTGCCGATTGTCTTTGGCGGCTTTGCAGCGCTGATGATTTATGGCGTCGATGCTTTTCCGGACTGGAGTCCGTTCAAAAAGTTCGGCCTTTTCGCTGGCACTCTGATCCTGAGCTACAAGGCCCCTGACCTGTTCGTCGATAACAAGGTTGGCAAACGATCCGCGGCGGTCCGCAAAGGGCTTCCAGACGCACTCGATCTGCTCGTCATCTGCGCTGAGGCCGGGTTGACCGTCGATGCGGCTTTCAATCGTGTCGCCCGCGAACTGGGCAAGGCCTATCCCGAACTTGGCGATGAATTCTCGTTGACCGCCATCGAACTCAGCTTTCTGACCGAGCGGCGGCAGGCCTTCGAAAACTTCGCAAACCGTGTCAAACTGGATGCCGTCAAGGGCGTGGTCACAACCATGATCCAGACCGAAAAATACGGCACGCCCCTGGCATCGGCCCTGCGTGTCCTGTCGGCCGAATTCCGCAATGAACGCATGATGCGTGCGGAAGAAAAGGCTGCACGCCTGCCCGCGATCATGACCGTACCACTGATCCTGTTCATCCTGCCGGTGTTGTTCGTGGTCATTCTTGGCCCGGCAGCCTGCTCGATCTCCAAGGCCTTTTCCTGATCGAAGGCTGGCGCCGGTCAGCGCCAGCCTCGTTTCATTCAGCCTCAACGCCCTTGGGTAGCACAACCGCCGTCCAGCTTTTGTCCGCCACCAGATATTTTTTCGCCAATGCCTGAATATCGGCAGGCGTTACCTGCAACAAATCCCGCGGCATGGACCGCATGATGATGAGGCGGCGCTTGTCATAGCTTGCGCCTTCCATCTGCGACATCCAGAAGGCGTTGCCGGTACTGGCCCGCGCCAGCAATTGCCTCATCGGGGCCACCGTGCGCTGCAATTCGTCGGCGCTGACCGGATTGGCGGCCAGATCGGCGGCGATCCGGTTGATCACTGTAAAGAAATAGCTGATCTTCTCCGGCTTCAACTGGCTGGTTACGGAAATATAGCCGCCATTGTCGAACGAAAATGGCCAGCTATTATCGACGCTGGGACTGTAGGCCGCACCATCCTGTGAACGAAGCCCTTCAAATAGCCGATCGTTAAAAACCTGCGTCAATATTTCCAGCTGGCGGCTCTCCCGCGCATCGGCAAAGCCTCCGGCGGTTGGCCAAGCCATGACGGCAGCGGCCTGATCCTTTGCCCCGTTGTGTCGCATTACCACCGGCGCATCGTTATGGGCGGGAAAAGTCGTCTTCACATAAGCGGGATTGACGGGGACATCCTCACGCGGCGGCAACGCTCCGAATGTCTGACCGACCAGTTTGATCGCCTGATCGGCATCTATGTCGCCATAAATCTGTACTTCAATCGGTCCACTTTTCAGCAGTGGTTCCCAAGTCGCGCGGAATGCTTCCGGGGTCAGCGCCGCGATCTCTTCCTTGCTGGGCGTGCGCCAACGTACATCGCCATTCCGCAGTAACTGACCCAATTCACGCCCCATCACTCCATCCGGCGACGTTGAAAGGCCGTCATACCCTGCCAGCATTCCAGCCTTCATCCGTTCAACCGGCGCCGCGTCCCAACGCGGATAGGCCAGCTTTGCGGCCAGCAGGTGAAGCTGGTCCTTCAAATCGGCCGATCGCGTGATCGCGCTCATTTCAAAGGCATCGTCGTCTATAGCAAACTGCATACCAATCCGGCGGCTGGTGGTGAGCCTGTCCAGTTCCTCCTGCCCCAGATCGCCAACGCCGCCAGGCATCAAAGCATAGCCAGCGGCCCAGCTCGGCACAGGTTTCGTCGGTGAAAAAGCCTGATATCCACGGCCAAAGCGTATGTTGACGCGAATCTTTTCCTTCTCTGCGGCATTGGCGAACAGTGACAATTTGACGCCGTTGGAATAGCTGACCATCTCTATGTCGAGATCCGACAGCGTTTCACGCGACGTGACGGTTCCCGGCGGCCCCAGCTTTGGCAAGGCATCGGCCGTTACCGCCGGACCCGATAAACGTACATCCTTCGCCGGTTCAACCGGACTGGCAAGCGCCAATGCCAGCTTCGCCTCTGCGTCCTTCTGTTCGGCGGGCAGCGTCAAAATGGAACGCATGGCCACTCCCGTGAACATCCTTCGGGTCGATTCCAACAGTTTTTGCGGCGTCAGTCCCGGTTTCATATCACGGAATATCTTCAGCGCGGTCTCGGGCGATGCCACAGTTTCCCTGATGTCCACCGCGCCGACGATATCGTCGGCCTGCTTCGAGCCCGCCTCGGTATCCTTGTTTTCGACCGAGATTGCCATCAGCGACTCAAATTCGTTATACTCCCGGTCGATTTCCGCCTGCGAGGGTGGAGAAGCCTTGGCATCCTCGATCACCGCCCGCACATCGTTGAGCGCCGCCGCCCAATCCTCACCCAATGGCAAAACGCTGATGAAAGTGCCGTCGACCGAGCGGCTGACATCGTCTTGGGATACACTGGCTTGCAAATAGCTGCCCCCGGCCCGCGCCCGCGCCTCCAGCCGGCGATTGATCATCTGCAGCGCCAGCATGTCCGTCAACCGCTCCTGATTATAGATGATGGTGTCGTTCTTCAGCACCCATGGCCGCAAATAGGCCATGCTGAGCATCGCGGGCAGACCCGGTTCGACGAGCACCTCGCTGGTCGGCAAATCGCCGTTGGGCTTGCCGAAATCAGGGATCGGCTGCGCTTTGCCCTTCCCTTTCCAGCCGCCGAAATATTTGCGGACATAGGTTTCAAAAACCTTTGGATCGCCATCTCCCGCAATGGAAATCACGACATTTTCGGGTCTGTACCAGCGATCATGAAAGGCGCGCAGGTCCTTGGCAGTCGCAGATTGAAGCGTTTGCGTCGTGCCAATGGGACTGTGCGTGGCAAGCCGTTGACCGGCAAAAAACAGCGCGCGCGTGGCGTCGGCAATCCGGACTTGCGGACCATAGCCCTCCCGCTGTTCGGCCATAATGACAGCACGCTCGGAATTGACGCTGGCATCGTTGATCGTCGGCTCGGCAATCATGCCCGCCAATATCTTCATGCTTTCATCCAGGCCGTCCTGGCTCGCGTCGGGCAGGTCGAGACGATACACCGTGCCGGTCGGCGTCGTTTGCGCATTGCTGTCGCTGCCAAAGGTCGCGCCCAATCGTTGCCATACCCTCTTTGCCTCGCCATCGGGCACATATTTCGAACCGCGAAAGGTGAGGTGTTCCAGGAAATGAGCAAAGCCGAGTTCGTGATTTTCCTCCATCAGCGAGCCTGCATCGACACGAACGCGGATCGAAACCTGCCCCGGCGGGACACCATTATCGCGAATGGCATAGCGCAGGCCATTGTCCAGCGTCCCGAACAGCCAGGCGGTATCCACCGGCACGTCGCTGCCCTTGTAAAGCCACGGGACTTCCTGTCTGGCGGATGCGGCAGTCGATTGCGCCTGCAGCGGAACAAGGGGAGATATTCCGGCCAGCACCAATGCTATGGCGGGAACAAGATTGGCAATACGCCCTTTGGTCAAAATCATGTGGCTTTATAGCCACGGGTAAGCTTGCTGGCCAGTGAATAGCTTTGGGCGGTCAGCCCTGGGCCTCATCCTGTGCAGTGCTGTCGTCGCCAGTGGGTTCTTCGAACAGCCGTGCGGTAAAGGCGATACGCAACGCTTCGGACAGGCTTTGCACTTCCAGCTTCTGCATCAGATTGGCCCGGTGGATTTCCACCGTCCGCGGGCTGATTCCCAGATCATAGGCGATGGTCTTGTTCGGCAAACCATCAACCATCCCTTTCAGCACATCACGCTCACGCGGGGTAAGAATATTGAGCCGCGCCCGCGCTTCGTCGCACCGGCGATCGGACAGCACATCGGTTGTCAGTCGCTGACGCGCAGATTCCAGCGCATCGAGGAGCAATGCTTTTTCAAAAGGCTTTTCGATAAAATCCGTCGCGCCCGACTTCATCGCGCGGACCGCCATATCAATATCGCCATGGCCGGTCATAATGATGACGGGCAACATCACGCCCATCTCACGCAAACGCTGCTGCACCTCCAACCCGTCGAGGCCGGGCATGCGCACGTCCAGAAGGACGCAGCCGCGCTCCAGCTTCCCCGCTTCCTTCAGAAACTCCTCACCCGAGGCAAACACTGTCACGGCATAGCCGCTTGTCTTGAGCAAAAACGACAGCGATCGGCGAATCGCCTCGTCATCGTCAACCACATGGACCAGCACCTTGTCAGTCATTGTCTGCCTCCTCACATGGGTCGAGCGTGAAGTGAAATGCCATACCGCCCAGCACCGAACGATCCGCCCATATGCGGCCGCCATGCCCCTCCACAATCGTCTGACATATGGACAGGCCTACACCCATGCCCCGTGCCTTGCTCGTATTGAACGGCGTGAAGAGCCGCTTCTGTATATCCGGGCTTAGACCCGGACCATTGTCTTCCACTGAAATCCTGATCTTGCCGTCGGGCTCTCGCTTGCTGCTGATGCGCAACCTGCGGCCCTGGCGTTCCTGCATCGCCTCAACCGCGTTGCGAACCAGATTGATGATGACCTGCTGCAATTGCACCCGGTTGGTCAGAACATGATCTGCATCGGATGGGACCAACAGGTCGAAATCGATGCCGCTGCTGTCCATTCCGGCAAAGGCGAGCGCCGCACCTTCATTGAGGATCAGGCGCAGGCTCTCGCTTTGGCGATCGGTTTCGCCACGTTGGATGAATTCACGCAGGGAACGAATGATCTCACCCGCGCGCAGTGCCTGTCCTGCGGCTTCGCCTACGGCCTCGCGCAGCATATCTCGATCCTGCGGATCGGTGGAATCGACGAGATCCGCCGACGCCTCCATATAATTGGCGATGGCGGTCAGCGGCTGGTTCAATTCATGCGCCAGTGCGGAAGCAAGTGTCCCCATCGCCGTGACACGAGACACGTGGGCAAGTTCATGCTGCAGGTCCTGCAACCGCCGTTCCCGGTTGCGCGTCTCGGTAAGGTCGCGGATGAAACCGGTGAATATCCGTTGCTCAGTCCCGTATGCCTCCCCAATCGACAGATCGATAGGAAAAATCGATCCATCGCGCCGCCGCGCATTGGTCAACCGCCCTATGCCGATCACCTTGCGTTCGCCGGTTTCAAGATAGTTGTTGAGATAACGGCCATGCCGCTCCCGGTCCGGAGATGGCATCAACATGCTGATGTCTTCGCCCAGGACTTCGCTCTCATTATATTGGAACATGCGTTCAGCGGCTGAACTGAATGACAGACCGGCTGATGCCGGTAGGTTCATGGGTTGTGGCTGAAGCCTGTGCTGTGGGTATGGCGGTCGA
>NZ_JAKKIE010000062.1 GCF_021742065.1 Rhizorhapis sp. SPR117 | reverse complement strand
TCTGAGGCTTTTTGTTCAATCCAACTGGTACAGTTTTACACCGGAATCTTGCACAATTTTACCCCGACGTTGACATCTTCGGCACCGCCCCGGGAAACAGGAATTCGCCGGTACTGGTGACAATCATTCGCCGGGCGATTGCTGCAGCCTGCTTCGAGAGCGGCACAAAGTGCTCTCGTCCCATCTTCATCCGTTCAGCGGGTATCCGCCAGATCGGTGCTTTGCCGTCTAGGTCTTCAAACTCCGATCTCACAGCGAACCGAAGCTCCTTGGTCCTGACCCAAGTCAGGAGCGCAAACGTAACCGCGTCGCGTGTGATTGAAGACCGCCGGTCTCCCTCCTCTTCATACCTTTGGAGCTTCAGCAAAAACTGAGGCAACTCGGTCAACGGCAGCCGGCTCATATGCTTGACGCGCGGACGAGGCTTCAAGGCGCCCCGCAGGTGGGTAGTTGGATCTGAAGACACCAATCCACAAGCGATCGCGAATTGGAAAATCTGCCCGACACCCTGCTTGGCCCGGCGGCTGATATCCAGGGCTCCTCGCGCCTCAATCTTGCGGATCATCTCAAGCACGTCTGGCGGAGTGATCTCATGCATCATCTTGCTCCCCAAGGCCGGGAACACGTCTCGCTCAAGCCGTGACCAAACACGCTGAGAATGGGCCGCATCCAGGCTTGATTCGCGGTTCTCATGCCAGCGTTGAGCAACGGACAAGAATGTAGCCGCGCCCTCAGGCATCATGTCCGCCTTATTGGCCATCGGATCCTTGCCCTGGGCGAGCAACTGTTTGGCCGCACAGCGTTTCTCGCGCGCAGCGGATATCCCCAGATCGGGGTAGGCGCCGAACGACAGCAGCTTCTCCTTGCCGCCAAAGCGGTACTTCATACGCCAAAGCTTGGAGCCGTTTGGCTGCACCAGGAGGAACAATCCCTCACTGTCGGCCAGCTTGTAGGCACGGTCTTTTGGCTTAGCGTTTTTGGCTTCCAACTCTTTGAGAGGCATTGGGGGTATCGCTCCATTTGCGGACCCCGAGAAAATACCCCCAAAATACCCCCACACCAAATCTGGCTGCATGCGGAAGCGCTCGGCGGGACATGGACGCGAATCACCCGCAACCCCAAGTAAATCTGCGGTTTTCTGGAAGAATCCGGAAGTCTGTGGAAGCTTCCGGAAAAGGGGATGGTAGCGGAGGAGGGACTTGAACCCCCGACACGCGGATTATGATTCCGCTGCTCTAACCAGCTGAGCTACTCCGCCACGGATGCCGAATTGCACGGTAGTGCGGGGCCTATACGCACCCTCCTGACGGTGGTCAACCATATCAAACTGCTATTTCTGCACAAGATGGGCTTGCTTGACCCCGCATATATCGTTCATGAGCGCTGGGAACAGGAAATACGCAGCTTTGGTGGGGATTATATGTCGTCTTTTGATGTCCTGATCGTAGGGGCCGGCCATGCAGGCGCGCAGGCGGCGTTGTTGCTGCGCCAGATGAAATTCGAAGGCAGCATCGGCCTTTTGGGCGATGAACGCGAACTCCCCTACGAACGCCCGCCCCTTTCCAAGGAATATATGGCTGGCGAAAAACCATTCGAACGCATCTTGATTCGTCCCGAACATTTCTGGACAGAACGCAACGTCGATATGCTGTTGGGCAAACGCGTTACGAAGGTTGACCCTGCAGGCCATAAGGTGACGATCGCCGATGATAGCGAAATCGGCTATGGCAAGCTTATCTGGGCAACAGGTGGCACGCCGCGCATGCTTTCCTGCCCTGGTAGCGATGCCGAACGCGTTTTTGCGGTACGACGCCGCGATGATGTCGATGCGATTATGAGCATTCTGCCTGAAGTCGAGCATGTCGCCGTCATTGGTGGTGGTTATATCGGCCTGGAGGCTGCGGCGGTCCTGACCAAGCTGGGCAAGAAGGTGACGGTATTGGAAGCGCTGGACCGGGTTCTGGCGCGCGTAGCAGGTGAACCGCTGTCGCGTTTTTATGAAGCCGAACATCGCGCCCATGGCGTCGATCTGCGCACCGGCGCGATGGTGGAGGCTTTGGAAAAAACTGGCGACCGGGTGTCCGCTGTACTGCTGGCCGATGGAGAGCGCATTGCGACCGACATGGTGATCGTGGGCATCGGCATCATCCCTGAAACGGGTCCGCTGCTCGCAGCCGGGGCCAGTGGCGGCAACGGCGTTGACGTCGATGCGTTTTGCCGCACCAGCCTGCCTGACATTTATGCTGTTGGCGATTGCGCCGCGCATTCCAATGCCTTTGCCGGGGGTGCGCAGATTCGGCTCGAATCGGTACAGAACGCCAATGATCAGGCAAAGGTGGCGGTGTCCGACATATTGGGACAGTCCGCCGAATATCACGCCGTCCCCTGGTTCTGGTCCAATCAATATGATCTGCGGTTGCAGACCGTCGGCCTGTCAGGTGGTCATGACAAGGTGATTGTCCGTGGCGATCCTGCCACGCGCAGTTTTTCTGTCATTTACCTGAAGGGCGGCAAGGTTCTGGCACTCGATTGCGTCAACGCGACCAAGGATTATGTCCAGGGTCGGGCACATGTGCTCTCCGGTGCTGCACTCGAGCAGGCGCAACTGGCCGATGCGACGATTCCGCTCAAGGAAGTAGGGCTGGCCTGAAGTCCGCCCCCCGACTTTGCGGAGGGGCCCTGCATCTTCTTGGAGCGGGCAGCGTGAAATCTGAATCACACCGCCCGCTCTAAGTTTTTATTGTCGCATCGCTTACTACGGAAAACCGGTTCCCACTTTTCCGCACGATGCTCTAGCCCTTGGGATGGCTGTTGACCCATTCCAGGACCGGTTCCGGTTTGGTTTCGCCATAGGGGTCGGCATCACTGCCAACGTCATTTATGCCGGGTTCTTCGAACCACGCCGTGATCTTGCCGTCATCCACGACCATGGCATAGCGCCAGCTGCGATCGCCAAAGCCCAGATGGTCCTTCTTGATCAACATGCCCATGCGGCGCGTGAAATCGCCTGAACCATCGGGAAGCAGCTTCACTTTGCTGATGCCCAGATGCTTGCCCCACTGGTACATGACAAAAGCATCATTGACCGAAATACAATACACCTCATCGACGCCGGCAGCCTTGAATTCATCATAGAAACGTTCAAATGCCGGACACTGTTCGGTCGAACAGGTTGGCGTGAAAGCACCTGGCAGCGAAAAAACGACAACGCGCCGGCCACGGAACAGATCGCCAGTGCGAACATCCTGCCAGCGGAACGGATTTTCACCGCCGACGCTTTCGTCGCGCACGCGGGTTTTCAAAACAACATCGGGGACCTGGCGTCCAAGCATGATTTACTCCTTTGGTTACTAATGGTTATTAACTGTGCGGTTCGAGCAACGTTCCGCCGCTACAACGCCTATCAACAGGAAAAAGAGCCGGGTCCGCCAACCGTTATAAATGGCCATACTTATCGATAAAATCGATTAATCAAGTACATTATCTGCAAAACTTTCGCGAGTTTCAATCTTCGCACTGGCTTCATCCCCTTTGCCTTCTGGGGCGTAACATCCTATCTCACCTGCATGCCGATGAAGGACCCACCTGCTCTGGACGCGATGCCGCTGGGCGAGATCATGTCTCTTCTGGCTGCGCAAAAGCTGCCGCCTGTCGATCAGTGGAATCCCCAACATTGCGGCGATAGCGAGATGCGAATAAGCCGCGACGGCACATGGTTCCATCAAGGTTCGCCAATCGGTCGCGCAGCCATGGTGCGCCTGTTTTCGACGATATTGCGGCGGGAGCCGGACGGGCGGCATGTATTGGTTACCCCCGTCGAAAAACTGGACATCGATGTCGAGGACGCCCCCTTTCTGGCGATAGAATTGCGAAGCGAAGGCAAAGGGCGGGATCGTCGCCTTGCTTTCCGCCTGAATACTGACGATCTGGTCGTCGCTGACAACGAGCATGCGATCTGCATGGAAGATCGTGGTCATGGCGTGCATCCATATCTGCATGTGCGCGGAGGTCTGGACGCACTGATTGCTCGTCCGGTTTATTATGAGCTCGCCAATATGGCGCTTGATGACGGTGAAGCGCCGTTCGGGCTATGGAGCGATGGCGCTTTTTTCTCCATGGACGCCACAGAATGACCCTGACCGCACGGTTGCGAGAGGCATTTCTGAAGGGGCATGAAAACGATGTGACCTTGACAAGTTCCGATTCGACCGATCCACGACTGATATCTGACATGGTGCTTGCCCCGGCGGCTGTGTTGATCGCTGTGACGGACCGCTCTGAACCCGGCCTGATTCTGACCCAACGCACCGCACATCTGCGCAAACACGCCGGGCAAATCGCTTTTCCGGGCGGACGTGTCGATGAAACCGACGCCGATGAAATTGACGCCGCGCTGCGGGAGGCGGAAGAAGAAATCGCCCTGCCCCGCGCTCAGGTCGAAATTATCGGCGTTTCGGATCGGTATAAAACTTTCACGGGTTTCGACGTTGCACCTGTACTGGGTGTCGTGCCGCCCAATCTGCCGCTTGTTCCGCATGTGCATGAAGTCGCCGACTGGTTTGAAATGCCGCTGGAATATGCGCTTGATCCTGAAAAGCAGGTCAAACGCTGGATCGATTTTCAAGGAGCGCAGCGCCCCTATTACGAGATCATCTGGAATGACCGGCGAATCTGGGGGGTGACGGCCGCCATCCTGGTCAATCTGCGCAAGAGGCTGGGCTGGTGAGCGTGAAGTTGCCGGACACGGAATGGCGTCACCACCCTGGCCTTGACCGCTTGCTGGCGGTATTGGAAGCAGACAGGGACATGGCGCGCTATGTGGGCGGTGCGGTACGCGACAGCCTGCTCGGTCTGCCCGTTGCCGATGTGGATATCGCCACGCGCCATTTGCCCGAGGATGTGATGGAGCGGTTAGGGGCGGCAGGAATCAGGGCAGTGCCAACCGGAATAGATCATGGCACGGTGACGGCGGTACTCGATGGCTGGCCGGTCGAAATTACGACCTTGCGCCGCGACGTGAACACGGATGGGCGGCGCGCGACCATCGCCTATAGCGATGATTGGCGCGAGGACGCGGCCCGCCGCGATTTTACCATCAACGCCCTTTACGCCGATCCGCTGTCCGGGGAAGTCAGTGACTATTTCGGTGGATTTACCGACCTGAAGGCCCGGAACATTCGCTTTATCGGGAATGCCGCGGATCGTATCGACGAAGACCACTTGCGCATCATGCGCTATTTCCGCTTTCTCGCGCGCTTTGGAACGCCAGATCCCGATGCGGAGGCCTATCGCATCTGCGTTGCCAAGGCGCGCAGCCTGATGGCGCTGTCGCGTGAACGGATCGCCGACGAGTTGTTGAAATTGCTGGTTACCAACGATCCAGTTCCCGCGCTGCGCCTGATGATCCGGGGTGGAATTTTCGCATCGGTCCTACCGGAAATCGAATCTGCGGGAGTGGACCGGCTGGACAGCCTGATCGCGCGGGAAGTCAGCGCCACCATAGAACCGTCCTCATTGCGGCGTCTGGCTGCACTCCTGCCGCCTGACAGCCGGATCGCCGATCTGGTTGGCGCACGCCTCAAACTGTCGAACAAGGCGCGCAAGCGGCTGGCCATGGCGCATGATCCCACCTGGGCGAAGATTACCAAGGCGAGCGAACTTGCCTACCGCATTGGTCGTGAAGGCGCGATCGACCGATTATTACTTGATCCCGACCGTCCAGTGGCAGAGGCCGCAGCCTTGACCCTATGGGAAAAACCTCAACTGCCCATAAGCGGCGGCGCACTGATCAAAAAGGGACTTAGCGCGGGACCGGAAATCTCCCAAGCCCTGCAAAGGGTTGAACAGCTATGGATCGATGAAGGTTATCCAAAGGCACAGCGCGTAGACGCTATTGCCGATATGGTGGTGGCTCAACTATTGCGTGCCAACCAGAACTCATAGGCTTGCTCTGCAGGCATCGGCTCGGCGAAATGAAAACCTTGGCCATGCTCACACCCATAGCTGGCCAAGGCATGGCTGAGTTCAGCACTTTCGACGCCCTCAGCCGTAGTCGCAAGTTTCAGCGATTTGGCGAGCGACAGGATCGCGCGGACAATAGCTTTCTTGTCCTTGTCCATCAGCATTTCGGTGATGAAACTGCGGTCGATTTTCAATATGTCTATGGGCAAGCGCTGCAAACTGGCCAGGTTGGAAAAACCCGTACCGAAATCGTCCATAGCAACAGAGACATCCAGCGCCTTGAGCACGGAAAGCACCTTTCGCGCCTTTTCGGGGTCGGCGATGATCGCGCTTTCTGTCAATTCCACGGTCAGTCGCTTGCCGGAAATGCCGGAATAACGCAGCGCTTCCTCGACCACGTTTGGCACATCATCACGCGCCATCTGGATAGGCGACAGGTTGACGTTGATGCCAATGGGCAGCGGCTTGCCAAATTGCCTGTCCCATTTCGCCAGCGTTTGTGCGGCCTCATACATGGCCCAGCGGCCAAGAGGATTGATCAGGCCCGATTCCTCGGCCACGGGGATGAACTCAACGGGTGAAATACACCCCAATTCGGCATCATTCCAGCGTGCAAGTGCCTCGAAGCCGGCAATCGCCCCGCTTTTCAGATTGATCAGCGGATGAAAAGCCAGGTCGAGCTGGCCATTAGCCAACGCTTCACGCAAATTGCTTTCCATGTTGAAGCGACGCCACGCCTGCCGAAGGACGCCTGGCCGATAGATTTCCATCTTGCCGCTTTTCTTGGCAAGCTTCACCGCCACCTGCGATTGCCGAAGAATGTCCTCTGGTGTTTCAGCCTCATCCTCCGACAAGGCACAGCCAACGGCAATTTCAATACTGAGTTGCAAGTTGGACAAACGGCACGGCGGCCCCAGTGCGGAATTGACGCGCTGAACGATTTGCAGGGCATCGGAAAGCCCGTTGTTCAACCGTGCAAAAATTCCGAATTCATTGCCGCCCAGCCGACCCAATATATCACCCTGCCGCAGGCTCGATTTCAATCGCCGGGCCACCGTGATGATCAATTCGTCATCGGCAAGCGACCCAAGGGATTCGTTGATTCGGCTAAAACGGACCAGATCTATGGTCAGGATAGCATATTGAGTAATCGGCTCCAGCTCTCCATCTGTAAGTCTGGCGTCAATTTCCTCGCCAAAACCCGTACGGTTTGGCAGGCCTGTCAGACTGTCCAAAACCAACTCGCGCCGAAGATTTTTTTCCGTCTGCCGTTCATTGGTACGGTCAACGACGGTCATCAGAAGGCGCCGCGCTCCATCCGTCCCATCAGCCAAACGACCCAATGCACAGGTCCAATATTCCGTGCCCAGCGCACCATCCTTGACCACGTCGAAACTTGATGAAGGCTGACCGGAATTTGCAGCGCGAACAACTCGCGCATAACTTAGCGGATATTCGGCACCTTTGCCTGCTACCCAAGCCCTTGCCTGTTCGAGGAAACGTATGGAATAGCTGGCATTATAGGCTTCAATCTGAATTGCATCGCCGGAAATGCTCAATATGGCCGCCGGAAGCGGAATGGCCGTCAGCCAGTCCGGTGTCTCCACTGCCCCGCCATTGGCAACGGGTGTGAGCGCCGGGAAGGGCAAATCCGGACCAGAGGAATCCGTCAAAAAATCTGATGGTATCGCACCCATGAGACTAATTACGGCAAATCATGTAAATTATTGCTGAATCAGTCTAATTCTTTCTTTCTTTCCCTCGACTTATATCCTTACCGAAATGATACGCAGGGATCTGACCAGGGTCGTGCAGACGTCAATCGAAACGATTATTGCGCGGAAATCCAGTTGGCGGCATCCGGCCGGCCGCGCCGCGTGCGACACGCCATGGGGTCAGGTCCGTTTCCGTCCGCACACGTCCGCTGTCGCCGCCCATGGTCCAACTGAGACCTTCCTCCAGGCGAAAGGGAATGACGTCCGACAGCCCGCCATCACGATAGCGCTGCAACTGTACGCCTTGCCCCCGCGCCATTTCGGGTAGTTCAGCAAGCGGAAACACTACCAGTTTGCGGTTCTCTCCAATGGCCGCAACAAAATCGGCATTGGCGGGAATCATCCGTACGGTTTTCAGTGTAGTCCCGGCTTTCAGGTTGACAACCTGCCTGCCCTTGCGGGTTTCGGCGATTATGTCGTCCATGGCCGCCAGGAACCCTCTGCCATTATCGGCGGCCAGCAACAATTTTCCGCCCGGTTTGGAAGCCAGAAGCGCCACGATGTCCGATTCATTTTCCAGGTCGACCATCAGCCGCACCGGCTCACCAAAGCCGCGTCCGCCCGGCAACTTGTCCGCACCTAATGTGTAGAATCGGCCATTGCTACAGGCGAGCAGTATCTTGTCGGTCGTCTGTGCATGAAAGGCAAAGGCGGGTCCATCGCCGTCCTTGAACTTGAACTGGTCCTTTTGCGACAGGTCAGCATGCCCCTTCATCGCCCGGATCCAGCCGCGCTGCGACATGATGACGGTGACCGGCTCACGCTCGATCATCGCTTCCAGCGGGATTTCACGCGGTGGCGCGGCTTCCTCCACGCACGTGCGGCGGCGACCAAGTTCCGTCTCGGGGCCATAGCGCTCACGCAAGTTCGCCATATCCTTCTTGAGCCGCGTGCGCTGCCGTGCCGGACTTTCGATCAGCTTCACCAAGCCTTCACGCTCGGCAGCCAGTTCGTCCCGCTCGCGCCGCAGCTCCATCTCTTCCAGTCTGCGCAACGACCGTAGGCGCATGTTGAGAATAGCCTCTGCCTGTCGATCATTAAGCTGGAATTCCGCCATCATTATGGGTTTTGGTTCATCCTGCGTCCGGATAATCTCTATCACCCGATCCAGATTCAGGAAGGCGATGATATAGCCCTCAAGCAATTCCATCCGCCCGTCGATCTTGTCCAGCCGATGCTGCGACCGACGAACCAACACCTCGATCTGATGCCTCAACCAATCGGTCAGCACATCTTTCAGCGCCATGACGCGGGGCGTGCGATGTTCATCGAGCACATTCAGGTTGAGCGAGACCCGGCTTTCAAGGTCAGTCAGGCGGAACAGGCTGTCCATCAGCACGTCGGGATCGACCGTGCGGCTGCGCGGTTCCAGCACGATACGGATCTCAGCGTCGGATTCGTCCCGAATGTGGGCCAGGATCGGCAGCTTCTTGTCGTTGATCAACTGAGCGATCTGCTCGATCAATTTGCCCTTCTGCACCTGATACGGGATTTCGCTGACAACAGCGACCCAGGTGCCGCGCCCTTCGTCCTCCTTGTGCCAGCGGGATCGCACACGGAACGAACCGCGTCCGGTGGCATAGGCCTCCCGAATGGCGGCCGCGCTATCCACCACGATGCCGCCGGTCGCAAAATCGGGACCCTGCACCAGCTCCATAACCTGTTCATGGCTTGCCTCGGGCTGTTCGATCAGCAACATCGCGGCGTCGATAATCTCGGCAACATTGTGCGAGGGGATATTGGTCGCCATCCCCACGGCAATCCCGCTTGCGCCGTTGGCGAGCAGATTGGGGAAGAGGCCCGGCATGATCTCCGGCTCTTCATCTTCGCCATTATAGGTGGGACGAAATTCGACCGTGCCTTCGTCCAGCCCAGCCATAAGGTCGATCGCAACCTGCGTCAGCCGTGCCTCGGTATAGCGGTAAGCGGCGGCGTTATCGCCGTCGATATTGCCGAAATTGCCCTGCCCGTCGACCAGCGGATAACGTAACGAAAAGCTCTGCGCCAAACGGACCATCGCGTCATAGACGGAGGCATCGCCGTGCGGGTGATATTTACCGATGACATCGCCCACCACGCGGGCGCATTTCTTGTACCCGCTCGCCGGATCGAGTTTCAACAGCCGCATCGCCCAGAGCAGCCGGCGATGCACCGGCTTCAACCCGTCGCGCAGGTCTGGCAGCGACCGGGCGGTGATCGTGGAAAGCGCGTAAACCAGATAACGTTCTGAAAGCGCGGCATCGAAAGGGTGATCGACAATCTGGTCGAAAGGGTCTGAAAATTCACTCATCACCCGCCCGGATAGCAGCCGCGTTCCGGCTTGGCGAGAGGGTAGAATCATCTGTCCTACCCGATCGTCCAATAGCCCAAAGCTTCAGCCCCAACATCCCATTCGGGAGAAAGAGCAAAGCACCCTTGCCATTTTGCAGCGCAGCATCCACATTGGGCTCGTGACAGATCAGGCAGACCATATACTCGCCGCGCCGCCACAAAACCTGCTCGATGGCGCGTCCCTTTTCCTCGATTTCGACGGGACGCTGGTGGAACTCGCCGACCGGCCCGAAAATGTGTCGGTAAGCGATAATTTACACCAGCTTCTCCATGACGTGCGGCAGATGCTGGAGGGGCGCCTCGCCATTGTCAGCGGTCGATCGGTCGCCACATTGCGCAGGGAGTTCGGACTTGGCGATTTTCTGCTTTCGGGTAGCCATGGCCTGGAGCACGCCTCACCCGATCAGCCTGTGCAAGCCCCTCCCAGACCAAGTGAGATAGAGCTTGTTCTAGACAGGTTGAGCGCTTTTGCATCTGGCAAGACCGGGCTGCTGGTTGAAGAAAAAAGTCTGGGCGCAGCCCTGCACTTCCGCCTCGCGCCCGAACGCGAAGCGGAATGCCTGGAATTGTGCAGGCAATTGGCCCGCGAAACCGGACTGTATCTCCAATATGGTAAAATGCTTTTCGAACTGCGTCCCGGCAGTGGCGGCAAGGGCAGCGCGGTCGTGCATTTGCTCGAACAAACAGAACTTGGCACAGGCCGCCCCGTTTTCATTGGCGATGATATTACCGATGAAGCTGGTTTTATCGCCACGGCACAACAAGGCGGCAGCGGCATATTGGTCGGCCCCCACCGTCAAACAGCAGCGCATTACCGCTTGATGGATGTAACGGCAGTACATGTCTGGCTGTCACAATATTGCGCGCAGAATATTACCGGCAACCGGATATCGGAGGGAGATAGATGACGAAACGGACGCTGGACCTGTGGCCGATCGGCAATTGCCAGACATCGGCCCTGATCGACCGGGCCGGACGTATGATCTGGGCGTGCCTGCCGCGCGTTGATGGCGATCCAATCTTTTCCGCCTTGTTGACCGACGACGATTTTGCCGATCCGGAGGCGCGCGGTTACTGGTCGATTGAATTGGAAGATGTGGCCAGCGTCACTCAGGAATATATCCGCAACACGCCGATCCTGCGCACGCGCCAGACCGATATGCATGGCAATATCGTCGAAATGCTCGATTTCTGTCCCCGTTTCAAACAAAAGGGCCGTATTTATCGCCCGGTTGCCTTTGCCCGTATCGTGCGCCCCATCGCCGGATCGCCGCGCATTCGCATCCGTCTGCGCCCCTGCTCCGATTGGGGAGAGGAAAAAGTCGAAGTCCGCTATGGCTCCAATCATATCCGCATTCCGCATTCTGCCATGCCGATGCGGCTGTCGACCGATGCGCCTATTGGCCTGATTTCTCAGGAAAGCCCGTTCCGGCTGGAGCGCGACATGCATTTCTTCCTTGGTCCGGACGAAAGCTTTTCGGACACGCTGCGCCCGGCGGTGGAGCGGATGCTGGACGATACCATCGCAGAATGGCAACATTGGGTGCGCGGCCTTGCCACTCCACCCGAATGGCAGGACGTGGTCATCCGCTGCGCTATCACATTGAAACTATGCCAGTATGAAGAAACCGGCGCCATTGTCGCCGCGCTTACCACATCGATCCCCGAACATGCCGATAGCGGCCGCAACTGGGACTACCGCTATTGCTGGCTGCGCGACGCCTATTACACGGTGGAAGCGCTGAACCGGCTAGGGGCGCTGGATGTATTGGAGGGCTATCTCGCCTATCTGCGCAATATCGTGGACGGCGCTCGCGATACAGATAGCGGCGGACATATCCAGCCGCTTTATGATGTACGCGGCAATCCGCGCCTCGATGAACGAGAGGCGAAGGCGTTGCCCGGCTATCGCGGCATGGGTCCGGTGCGCGTCGGCAATCAGGCTTATGAGCAGATCCAGCACGATGCCTATGGGCAGGTCGTTCTCTCGTCCGTTCAGTCCTATATCGACCAACGTTTGTACCGCATGAGCGGACAGGAGGATTTCATCGCGCTGGAGGAAGTGGGCGAGCGCGCATGGAATGTTTATGACAAGGCGGATGCGGGCCTGTGGGAATTGCGGACCCGCGCCCGTGTTCACACCTATAGCGCAGTCATGTGCTGGGCCGCTTGCGACAGGTTGGCTCACGCTGCTCGCGCCCTGGGACTCTATGATCGTGAAGCTCATTGGGGTGAACGCGCCATCACGATGAAACGCAAGATTTTAAGCAAAGCCTGGCGACCCGACAGCGCCACGCTTTCTGCTGAATTTGAAGGCGATACTGCCGACGCCAGCTTGCTTCAGCTTCTCGACCTGCGTTTCATGAACGCCGACGATCCCCAGTTTCTGGGTACGCTTAATGCGATTGAACGAGAGTTGCGGCGTGGGTCGTCCATGTTGCGCTACAGTGCGCCTGACGATTTCGGCGAGCCGGTGACAGCGTTCAATATATGCACCTTTTGGCTCATTGAGGCGTTGTACCTGACTGGAAGAAAAGAAGAAGCGCGTGATCTGTTCAACGAAATGCTCGATCGCCGCACCGCCGCCGGTCTGCTATCGGAGGACATTGACACCGTTACCGGCGAATTGTGGGGCAACTACCCGCAAACCTATTCGCTGGTCGGAATCATCAACTGCGCCGTCCTGTTGAGCAAGCCATGGAGTGAATGTCGATGAGCCGTCTGATCGTCATATCGAACCGGGTCCGCCGCCCTGGCAGCGGCGCGGCACAAGGGGGACTTGCCGTCGCTTTATCGTCGGCCCTGCGCGAAAGCCGGGGAATTTGGGTGGGTTGGTCGGGAGAGAGTACGGATCGGTTCACAGGACAAATCGCATTTGCCGATGATGAAGGCGTCAAAACCGCCACGATCGACCTGGAAGAACAGGATATCGACGAATATTATAACGGCTATGCGAACCGGACACTCTGGCCGCTTTTCCACTTCCGCATTGACCTTGCCGAATATGACCGGACGTTCGAGGGCGGGTATAACCGGGTCAACGAACGTTTTGCCGACACGGCCTCACCCTTGATCGACAAGGATGACGTGGTTTGGATACATGATTATCATCTGATCCCGCTGGGACAGATGTTGCGCCACCGGGGCCTGAAAAACCGGATGGGATTTTTCCTGCATATCCCTTGGCCACCGACACGGCTGCTCGTCTCGCTTCCCCACCACAGACAACTGGTCGAAACGCTATTTGCCTATGATGTCGTGGGATTCCAGACCGAGGAATGGCTGGAATCCTTCCGTCATTATGTCGAAAAGGAAATGGGCGGAACCATCGAAGGCGACAATTGCACTGTCGGAGACCGAACGATCAAGGCCGTCGCCTGCCCCATTGGCATCGATTTTACCGAATTTTGTGCCGCCGGAAAAAACGAAAGTGCCACGCTGATGCAGCGTCAGATGCGCGCATCGCTCCAGGATCGCAACCTTATCGTGGGTGTTGACCGGCTCGATTACAGCAAGGGGCTGGAGGAACGCTTTGCCGGCTATGAGCGATTCCTGAAGGACAATCCGTCCTATCATCGACAAGTCGTATTCGTGCAGATCGCCCCGCCGTCGCGCGAGGACGTGGAAAATTACCGCGAAATCCGGGCCAAGCTCGATTCCCTCACCGGACGGATCAATGGCGAGTTCAGCGATGTCGACTGGACGCCCATTCGCTATGTGAATCAGGGCTATGCCCGCGACCGCCTGTGGGGCATTTACCGCGCCGCTCGTATCGGACTGGTGACGCCGCTACGCGATGGCATGAATCTGGTCGCCAAGGAATATGTGACAGCCCAGGATCCGGAAGACCCAGGCGTCCTGATCCTGTCCCGTTTCGCCGGCGCCGCGCTGCAACTGCCCGAAGCTCTGCTCATCAATCCCTATTCCTCGGAGGAAGTCTCCGAGGCCATATTGCGCGCGTTGCAAATGCCGCTGGATGAACGCAAGAGCCGTTGGGCAGCCATGATCGACAATATCGGTCGGGAAGACGTCGCATGGTGGCGCGAACGGTTCGTGGCGCTGCTGGCGCCTCCGCAGGCTCCGTCACGACCAATCGAACAGCAGCCGCGACTGATGACGGCGAAATAGTAGCTTTGCCACTTGCATTGCACCACCCCGCGCTTTCGTATATGGGCGGCCTCAAGCAGCCCCGGCCCGCGCTGATCACTTTGGATTCGCGTAGCCGGGGCGTATTATTTTATTGCATGAACAACGAGTAGGCACCCGTCATGGCCCGTCGCCGCCAAATCTATGAAGGCAAAGCCAAAATCCTTTATGAGGGACCTGAACCCGGTACGCTGATCCAATATTTCAAGGATGATGCGACCGCCTTCAATGCCCAGAAAAAGGGTACGATCAGCGGCAAGGGCGTGCTCAACAACCGCATTTCCGAACATGTATTTACGCTGCTGGGCCAGATCGGCATACCCACCCACTTCATCCGCCGCCTTAACATGCGCGAACAACTGGTGCGGCAGGTGGAGATCGTTCCCATCGAAGTCGTCATCCGCAATGTTGCGGCTGGATCGCTTTCCAAGCGGTTGGGCATTGAAGAGGGGCAGCAGCTTCCCCGCACGCTGATCGAATATTATTACAAGGACGACGCGCTGGGCGACCCACTGATCACCGAAGAGCATATCGCCTGTTTCGGCTGGGCCAGTCAGGAAGAAATGCACGATATTGCCGACATGGCGATCCGCGTGAACGATTTCATGTCCGGTATGTTCGCGGCAATCGGTATCCGCCTGGTTGATTTCAAACTGGAATTCGGGCGCCTGTGGGAAAATGACTATAGCCGGGTCATTCTGGCCGATGAGATCAGCCCCGACGGCTGCCGCCTTTGGGACATGACCACGGGCGAAAAGCTGGACAAGGACCGCTTTCGTCAGGATCTCGGCGGCGAAGTCGAAGCCTATCAGGAAGTCGCGCGCCGCTTGGGCCTGTTGCCTGAAGGTGCGGATACGGCGGTTCTGGACCTTGATTCACACCGCAAGAAGCGCGGCATATAAGAGGTTAAGCCTTGCCCCATGCCGCCGCCCGGCATAGGGAGACGGCGAACAGACAATTTCAGGGAATCGGCCAACATGAAAACCCGCATTTTCGTGACTTTGAAGGGCGGCGTGCTCGATCCGCAGGGCAAGGCGATCCACCACGCGCTTGAGGGACTGGGCTTTTCCGGCGTGAATGACGTGCGCGCGGGCAAGCTGATCGAACTGGATCTGGCCGATGGCACCAGCGATGACGACATCGACGCCATGTGCAAGAAGCTGCTCGCCAACACGGTCATCGAAAACTACCGCATCGAGAAAGTGACGGCCTGATGAAAAGCGCGGTCATCGTCTTTCCCGGTTCCAATTGCGACCGCGATCTGGCGGTGGCCTTCAGCCAGATTTCGGGGCGCGAGACGCACATGGTCTGGCATGGCGATCATGAACTGCCCGGTGGCATCGACGTGATCGGCGTACCGGGCGGCTTTTCCTATGGCGACTATCTGCGATCCGGCGCGATGGCGGCACGTTCGCCGATCATGCAGGCTGTAGTGAAAGCGGCGGCGCGCGGCGTCACCGTGATCGGCATCTGCAATGGCTTTCAGGTGCTGACCGAGGCGGGCCTGCTCCCCGGCGCTTTGATGCGCAATAGCGGAATCAGGTTTGTATGCCGCGATGTCGCACTGACCGTCGAAAACAGCCAAAGTGTCTTCACCAATTGTTACGAAGCTGGCGAATGCGTCATCTTTCCTGTCGCCCATCATGACGGCAATTACTTCGCTGACGACGCAACGCTCGACCGGCTGGAAGGCGAAGGCCGTGTGGCCTTTCGCTATGCCGAACAGGTCAATGGCTCGGCACGTGACATCGCGGGCATTCTCAATGGCGCCGGCAACGTCCTTGGCATGATGCCGCATCCCGAGCGTGTCATAGAAGCCGCCCATGGCGGCACCGACGGACGCCGATTGTTCGAAGGGCTGTTTGCGAGCGTCCTGGCGTGACCATCGCGGGCGGATGCCTGTGCGGCGCGGTGCGCTTCACGGTGGATGCGGAAAAACCCATGGCGGTCCGGACCTGCTGGTGCCGCCTGTGCCAATATCTGGGCGCAGGCACGGCAACGGTCAACGCCTGTTTTCCGGCCGAAGCGTTAAGCGTAAGGGGCGCGGTACGCTGGCATGCGAATACGGCGGATAGCGGCAACTCCATGCAACGCGGCTTTTGTCCGCAATGCGGCACGCCACTGTTCAGCAATGCCGAAAGTCGGCCGCACCTGACTTTCATCCGAGCAGGCGCCTTGGACAATCCCAATCTCGCCGCGCCGGAAGCAACCATCTGGACGAGCCAGGCACCGGAATGGGCCTGCATCAATCCGGATCTACCCAGCCTGGAAGCGCAGCCTCCACCTGTCGCGTGATTATTCGGCAGGCGTCCTCGCCGCCTGCCGCAACATCACGGTACGTTGCCGCAATCGGCCAACATGATAATAAAGTACCAGCAGCGTCGGGATAAACATCGTATTCAGCAGATCATGGCGCGAGGCGATCCAATTATTCTCGATACTGCCCGCCTTCTGATTCATGTCAATAATTTCGTTCGCCAATTCGACCACGAACACCATCAGCCAAGGCCTCCAGTCGTGCAGCGGCCGCCGTGTCACCCATGCGAAAAGCAGCAACAGCGCAACGCCAACATGGATGTGGATGGCATCGGCCGATAAACCAAGACTATGCTCGAACCCCGATTTTATGGGTCCCCACATATCGGCAATCTTCGTAAGAATCATAATTCAGACTTTCGTCCTGAAGGGTGTAAAGTTCGTGCCCATATCATAGACATCGACACCCTCCCGGCGCTTCAATGCACCCACCACTGCATAGGTGACGGGCGTCAAGATTGCTTCCCAGCTGGTCTTCAGGACGAACTGGCTCAACATGACCAGCAAAATCTGGTCGGTCGGCCAGCCCTGCGCACCATAAAAGGCGAGCGGGTAGAAGATCAGGCTGTCGAAACCCTGCCCCACAACGGTCGAACCGATGGTTCGGGTCCATAAATATCTGCCGTTGGTCCAGATTTTCATCCGGGCCATCACGAAGCTGTTGGTAAATTCGCCCACCCAGAAAGCGATGACGGAGGCGAACACGATACGCGGCACCTGCCCGAACACGGCTTCATAGGCTGCCTGCCCATCCCAATCGGATGCTGGCGGCAGGGCGACGACGACAAAACTCATGAACGCCATGAACAGCGTCGCGGCAAAGCCGACCCAGATGCATCGGCGCGCCCGCGCATAGCCATATACCTCTGTCAGCACATCGCCGATGATATAGCTGATCGGAAAAAACAGGATGCCCGCGCCAAAGGGCCACAGTCCGATCAGCGGCAAATCCACCACCGCCCGCTTTCCCGCGCCCAATACGTTGGATAACAGCAAAACCGTGACGAACGCCGCCATCACATAGTCATAATAGCGGAAATGCCGTCCACCAATCGCGCTTGCGTCAAGTTTCCGAAGGGGGTGCGTGGGATTTTCCGTCATGCCCCTTCAATATCCCGGTTTTCACGCTTTGCAATCCGCGCTATGCCCCGCAACGAAGCACTTCCCGTACCGGGCAGCGCACAACCGAGCGGCCCCGTAGCTCAACTGGATAGAGCACCTGCCTTCTAAGCAGGATGTTGCGTGTTCGAGTCACGCCGGGGTCACCATTCTTTGTTTTTCAATGCGTTAATATGAGTTTACACCCTAAAATATCACACAATTGTCTCACAGTTTTTTCCAGGTTTGAACGCCCTTGCGGACAGCTTGCTCATGGCAAGTCATAATGCTCTCTTCCCTCCCCTGTCGATTATCCGCATGACAAACACAAATGGGTGATAAAGTTCGCAGAGAGGGCTTTATAAAGGCCCCCTCTGCTCACGGTATCAGGCTGCTATACGTGACGGACATATGAAGGCCGATAGCCAATCATTTGCCACATTATTGACGTTCATTGTGGCCCAGTCAGAGCCCGTCTGGAGTTGAATCACCGATACGCTATCGTCTCCATCGAGGGCGGTAAGTACCAAATCCCGAACAGTTTTAGCCGTGCTGTTCAAATTTACCAGCCAGCAGGATTCAGTCATCCAGACCGCCTGCCAATTGCGCATGAGGTCGTATACGTTTTGATAATGGCGATTTTTGTGGGCATCATAGGAAATCAGATAACAAGTCATCGAAAAAATACTCCATATGGAGCCCTCCGACCTTGCACCTTGCCCACGAATTGTGGATAAGAACGTTGCTGACGCTGCATTGCCGAAGGGCTCTGTTGCAATCCACGCCAGTCTAATCCTCACTGATTGGGCTGGCGTGTTTCGTTGTCAGGTCCAGATTGCGAAACACAATCAATTGGGTTACCCCCGTAAGCCCTGATACAACAGATAGTCGCACAGATGAATCTTGATGCAAGAGGGTAAAACAAGCTCCGACGATTCGATTCGTCGTCAAAAGGACTTGCGCCACTGGCAGTTCAGATCACAATAGTGTGACAAGGCGAGGCTATCTGCGGTTTTGCGCGCTTATGATGCGCACCGCCGCAGCGAACGGGCTCTGCACAAAAATATTTTTCTACAATCGCGGGTTAACGGCATTGACTTTCAATGAAGGTTTGAATGTCCGCGCGCCATGCCTTGCGGCTAATTTTTAACCAAAAAGCTAGGGTTTGCGATGTGCCTCGAATCACGATGCCGAAATCACGCTTTCAGCCGTTCGATTCCCTCTTCTGGCTGTGATCAATGAGTTCTAGTCACCCGGAACTGTAATCCACCTCATTGATTCACGCCTCTTTGAGGAGATGAACAATGCTAGGTCGGCAGGC
>NZ_JAKKIE010000061.1 GCF_021742065.1 Rhizorhapis sp. SPR117 | reverse complement strand
GCTGCGGCATCGACCGAAAGGCGTACAGGGTCTGGCGCTTGAGCGACTTGATCCTCGGCGCATAGGCGATTTCGAGGAAATGGGTCGCGCCGAAAACCGCTTCGGAGTAGCCGTGGGTGTCGGTCGAATGGATGTCGGATTTAACGACGTCGTTGTGCATGAGCCCGTCGATGACGTAGGCGCTTTCGCGCTCAGCGGCGCTGAAGACCGTGGAATACCAGAGGAAACTGCGGCTATCGACGAAGGTGTAGGCGCTGATGCCCTGGCCTTTGCCGAAATATTTGTAGGATCGATTGGCCTCCAGTGAGTCCGCCGTCACCTCGAATTTCTGGCCGTCGCTGGCGGTGTGGGTCTGGCCGCTCCGTCGGCGATAGACCTCGGGGAGGTCCAGGCCGTCCATGACGGCGACGATCCGGTCGTTGGCGGCCACGATGTTCTCGTGGGAGAAGTGCCAGTCCGCCGCGTGCTCCAGGGCGTCCTCTTTGATGTCGCCGGAGATCCGGCCCATTTTGCGCAGGCCGATTCCGCAGCCCATGCCGACCACGCCGGCGAAGAGCACCGCGCGCTGAACCGGCCGGGCGTATTGGCGCCGAAGATGGGTCAGACTCTCGGAAAAGCCCGTCGCGTCGTCGATCGTTCCGAGGATTTCGGTGAGCGGCACGAAGTGTCGCTGGGGGAAATACCGCATCGTGCTCCCCTCCCCATGTGGGTTTATGTCCGAGAAGTGTGATTCTCGGACAGTGGATTGCTGCGCGGAGGGGGGTAA
Source organism: Rhizorhapis sp. SPR117 (assembly GCF_021742065.1). Next base: position 18,436 of record NZ_JAKKIE010000061.1, on the reverse strand, counting down.
GATATGGGTCGTGCGATGACCGAGGAAGAGGATCCGTCGCGGCTCTTGCCGGTGGTGTCCGCGCAGGCCGCGCTGCCCGACATCCTCCACGCGCAGATCAAGCGCGCCGCCGACTATGCCAAGGCGTCGCGGGCGCCGTCGACCCGAAGGGCCTATGAAGCCGACTGGAAGATCTTCACCGCCTGGTGCGATCGCCATGGCATCGACCCGCTGCCGGCAAGCCCCGATGCGGTCGCCGTGTTCGCCAGCGCCGACGCCGACGCCGGCACCAACCCGCGCACGATCGGCAAGCGCATCTCGGCGATCGCCTATTACCACCGCCAGGCGGGCCACGCCCCGCCGAACACCGTGCCCGGATCGGGCCGGCTGCTCGAGGTGCTCGCCGGCATCCGCGCCACCCACGGCAAGCCCAAGGTCCGCAAGCGCGCCGCCGACGCCGCGGCGTTGCGGCACATGCTGGATACGATCAAAGGCGATGGTCTGCGCGCGGTCCGCGACCGCGCGATCCTCGCGATCGGCATGTCGGCCGCGCTGCGCCGATCCGAACTCGTCGCGTTCGATGTGCCCGATGTCGGGCTCGTCGACAAAGGCATCGAGCTCATGATCGCCAAGTCGAAGACCGACCAGACCCGCGAGGGCGCCGTCGTCGCCATCCCCGAGGGCAAGCGCATCCGGCCGAAGGCGCTGTTGCTCGCCTGGATGGCCGCAGCCGGTCATGCCGAAGGCCCCCTCTTCCGCCGGCTGTCGCGCCGCGATGAGCTCACAGATGCTCGCATGTCCGACCGCGCCATCGCGCGCCTGGTCCAGCGGTGCGCCGCGGCCGCGGGCTATGATCCGGCGCACTATGCCGGCCACTCGCTGCGCGCCGGCTTCCTGACCGAAGCGGCCGCCAACCGGGCGAGCATCTTCAAGATGCAGGACGTCAGCCGCCACAAGTCGGTGCAGGTGCTCTCGGACTATGTCCGCAGCGCCGAGCTGTTCGACGATCACGCCGGCGCGCAGTTTCTGTAGCACCGACTATCTTCTCGTCGCCCGCTGGCCTAGCCAGCTCGCAAGGCAAATATGGCGTTGACAACATATGTCGTGTAAGCCATATATGCCGTGATGGCTTGGACGGTAGACCTGCACCCCCGGTTTCGCGTCGAGCTTGACGAATTGGCGGAAGAAGTCGTCGATGAGCTGGTGGCCATGACCGAGTTGCTCAAGCAGTTTGGCCCCCAGCTGCGCCGCCCGCATTGCGACACGTTGACCGGGTCGCGGCATGCCAACATGAAAGAGCTGCGATTTGAAGCAGCTGATGGGGTTTGGCGGGTGGCGTTTGCATTCGATCCGGACCGCCAGGCCATATTACTGACGGGAGGGGACAAGTCAGGGGTGAAGCAGAAGCGCTTCTATCGGCAACTCATCGACAAGGCCGATGCGCGTTTCGACGAACATTTAGCAGCTCTTGCGGGCAAGTGAGGCCAACCATGGCGAATGACTATAAAACCGTTCCCATCGATGACATTTTCAACAGCATGTCGCCGGAGCGGCAGGCACGCGTCAAGGCGCGCGCGAGCGCCCTGGTCGCTGAAGAGCTGACTCTTCGCGATCTTCGCAAAGCGCGAAACCTCACGCAGAAGGCGATCGCGCGTAAGTTGAAGATGGGTCAGGACGGCGTGTCTCGCGTCGAGCAGCGCACCGATATGCACCTGTCCACCCTGCGTGGTTACATCGAAGCGATGGGCGGGCATCTCAATCTGGTCGCGGAGTTTCCCGATCGTCCGCCGGTCACGATCAAGGAGATTGGTGATCTGGAAGCGGAGTCCGAAGCGCCACGACGTCGCCGAACCAAGGCTGAAGCCCACGCTTAGCAAGCAACGCCTCGCGCATGCGGATGAGAGGGCTCCTGTCCGACCCGTTCGCTATCAAGCTGGGGCGCAATTCCTATAAGACGTCCTATCCGACCGACGGCCGAGAAGCTCGAGATCGAGCGCGCTGCGGTCACCGACGAGTTCCTCCAAATCTACGCCGCGGCACACCGGACGGAGGATGCCCTCGGGCTCGAGCTGCCCGGAGCGCCGGCCATTTCACGCTGCAGGTCATCCTCTCAGAAAGGCCATACCCGCGCCGTTACAGCCAATCCCGAGTTCGTCGTGCCGACTGCAGGGATCCGTGGAGTTGCGTGCACTGATAAAGCTTTGGCTTTAAGAGTCGCACAATCCGAACAAGATGTACCTTGATTTTATTAGCCTAAAAATCAGTCTACGACTTGACTTATCGATACGAATAATAAAGTTGTGGCCTAATGAAACCCGCGATTCGCACCCGAGCCCGAGAGAGGCTCGATATGAAATTAGCTGCAATCAAGCCGGCGGACAGGTTTGTTATGCCCCCTAAAGGCTGGGTACGGGCAATCCGTGACGCAATCGGCATGACCGGAGGGCAGCTCGGCCGCCGTCTGGGCATGACCGCTCAGGCTGTGGTGAGCCTTGAGCGCTCAGAGGCGAGCGGCAAGATCCAGCTCAATACACTGCGCCGCGCCGCCGAGGCGATGGATTGCGTACTGGTTTATGCGCTAGTGCCCAATACTAGCCTGACTGAGATGGTTGATCGGCGGGCACGCGAACTTGCCCTGCGCGCACTACGGCGCGTCTCCCATTCAATGGCGCTCGAAGACCAGCAGGTTGATCGCGATCTGGAGAAGCGAATTCAAACCTATATCGACACGGCATTGCGCGACCGGGACCTCTGGGAATCAGTGTGACGGATCTGTTCGCGCAGCCTGACGATGCGACACCCCTCGACGCCGAAGAGCGCGAGGGGCTGCTGCAGACGTGGATCACGACTCGCGCCGATCTCAACGAAGCGGAGCAGGCCAACATCGACGAGGCTGTGGCCTGGACCGAACGCCGTCGCGATGTCGAACTTTTGACTGAAGGCTTTGTGTTTGAACTACACAGGCGGATGTTCGGGGACGTCTGGTCGTGGGCCGGTTCGACCCGGAAGACGGGCAAGAATATCGGGATCGATCCCGTGCAGATCCACGTCCAGCTCGGCGGCCTTTTGCGAGACGCGCGCTATTGGATAGATCATGGGTCCTTCCCGCCGGACGAGATCGCGGTCCGGTTGCATCATGGGCTGGTCGCGATCCATCCCTTTCCCAACGGCAACGGCCGGCACGCCCGGCTGATGGCGGATTTGATCATCGTCCAGCTCGGCGGCGCGCCCTTCAGCTGGGGTGGCGGGACGCTGCGCGACATCGGTACGTTGCGCGCCGAATATATCGCCGCGCTGCGCGCGGCCGACCAGCACGACTTCGCGCCGCTGCTGGCATTTGCGAGAAGCTGATGGCGACCGCTCCTCTCCCGGCAGGCGACGCCAGCTTCCGTCAGTTGCTGAGCTTCGTGCGCCTCCATTCCAAGGCGATCCTCGAGCGGTTCGCGCCGGACGACTTCTGTCTCGCGCTCATCGACGAGAAAGACGGCGCCGGCCTTGTGGCGGAGGCGCGGGCGTTGGCCGCCCCGCTCGATGCCGATGTGCAGGATTATGCGATCGCGAGCGCCTATGCTCGGCTGATCGGCGACACCAGACGCAAAGCGCTCTCGGCCTATTTCACGCCGCCGGGGCTGGCATCTGCGACTTTGGCCGCAATCGGTGAATTGGTCGATCTCACCGCGCCATTGCGTATCCTCGATCCGGCGTGTGGCGGCGGCTCCTTCCTCGTACCGACGGCGCGGCTACTGATCGAGCGCCGGATCGCGAAAGGCCAAGCGCCGGGCAAGGCCTGCGCCGCCGTGATCGGTCAACTAAGGGGCGTGGAGATCGATCCGGGCCTCGCCCGCATCTCGGCCGCCTTGCTGAAGCGGATGATTCGGCGCGAATGGGAACAGGAGGTCGACACTGGCAATCTGGTGCTGTGCGCCAATGCGCTGACCGCGGAGCTGCCGGCGACCTTCGATGTGGCGATCGGCAATCCACCCTACAGCAAGGTGTGGAGAGCGGGCGCCGAGGAGGCCAAGGCTTTGGCCGGGCGTGCGGACCTCGGCGGGCACACCAATCTCTACGCGCTTTTCGTGATCCGAGCGCTGGATTGGCTGAAGTCCGGTGGCGCTTTCGCCTTCGTGTTGCCGACAAGCTTCGTCGCCGGTCCCTATTTTGCCGGACTGCGCGAGGAAATTCTCGATCGCGCCGATGTCATCCGGATCGATCTCCACCAGCAGCGCGAGGATCTGTTTCTCGACGCGACGCAGGATGTCTGCCTCCTCGTGCTGCGGCGTCATCGCGAAAATGCCCTGGCAGAGTCCAAGCCCTATGCACTTGGGGTGATCGACGCGGCCGGCGGCCGCATGGCGCTTGGGACCGCCGACACGCCGGGCGGCGGCGAGCCTTGGACGCTGCCGGTCCCACGCGCCGGGGGCGGTGGAGATCATCAGCAGCTCGTCGGGACCAAGGCGGCGTCAACCATCGCCGACTATGGGTATCAGATGCGGGTCGGCAAAGTTGTGCCAACGCGCGAAGGCAAGCGCCTCCATGCTGACCCAGGGCCCGGGCGCTTGCCGGTGCTCTGGGCGTCGGATGTGCGACCGGATGGCAGTTTCGTCTTCCAGGGCGGCACCCGCACCGCGACGGCGGCGTGGTATGAACCGCACGATCTCGCGGCGGTCCGCTATGCGAGTTTTGGCCGTTCGGTACTCGTCCAGCGTACGAGCAACCGCGACCAGCAGCGCCGCCTCAACGCCGCCGCAGTCAGCCAAGCCTTCGCAGACGCGCATGCCATGCATGGCTATGTTGCAGAGAACCACGTGATCGTGCTGGAGCCGATCGCCAACAAGGTCGCGGTCTCCCCGGACCTGCTGGCGGCCCTGCTCAACACCGCGATCATCAACCAGCGCTTCTCGGCGGTATCAGGCAGTTTCAGCGTGTCGGCACGCCTCCTTGCGCGCCTCGCGCTGCCGTCGGCGGACACGTTGCCGGCGACCGCCGAGGCTCTCGATAGCAAGCTCGGGCCATTGCTCGCGGCGCTCGACGGCATTCTCGTGCCGAAGGCGGGCAAGGCCGATACCGCGGAGATTGAGGAGCCGACCGAAGCTCAGGCGGTGTCGGCCTGAGGCTGCGCAAGATCGCGCACCACTTGGAAATAGCCGGTAAGCGGAGTCTGATCGAGATCCCAGATCGGCGCGCGGCCGCCGACGAGCGAGGCGCGCGATAGGAGCTGGTTGCCGGCGATGCACGAGCTCTCCGGGATCATGATGCAGGCGGGACAGGCACCGCCGCGGTGATCGCACAAGGTCCCGGAGCCGCAGCGGAGTTCGCGGCGCGAGACAAGATAGTCGAGAAAGGCGGCATTGTGGTCGCGCCACATCGAGGAGATGTTGCCAAGATCCTCGGTCATGCCGCGGCGGTGGACGAGGAAGGCGAGGTCGGCAGGATAGATCGCCTCGCTCATCGAGCCGAGATCGAGCCCCGAGAAGCGCGCGATGCCATGCATTACGTGATGCGACAGGCTGTGCAGCAGCAGAAACACGCTTGATGCGATGTCACGGCGCCGCACCCGGCTCGCCTCGTCGCGCACGGCGAAATCGCGCAGGAACAACCCAAAATCATCATAGCTCTCGATCAGCTCACCGCCGATCGTCTTGGGCGAAGGCGGCATCTGCGGCATGACGCCGTTGCGGCGCAGGAACGCCCCGACCGCAGCGGCGTCGAGCCGGAAATAAAGCGCCTCATTCTGTTGCTCGATCACATAGATCGGGCGCTTGTTGTTCTGGAGGCGCGGGAAGCCCATCAGGCGAACCGGCATCGGCCGGTCCTTCTGGACCGTCTCGGGGGTCGCCGCCACGCGGGTATAGCCGAACGAGAATTCGACCATGTCGAGGTCGCGGATGAGCCGGGCATCCTCGATACCGGCGCGAGCAAGCTCGGCGGCGACGCGCTGCTCATAGCTCGCTTGGCGGGCGGGATCGCCGAATTCGCGGGCGAGATCGGCATGCGCATGGCGCAAATTGGCGGACTGGCCGGTGGGCTCGAGCTTGCGGCGGCGCAGTGCATCATGCTCGATGGTGCTGCGCATCGGATCGAACCGCCGGGCATATTGGCGATCATGCCGATCGATCACCTGCTGGCGTAGGGCCGGGCTCGCCTGGGATTCGGGAACGACGTCGCCGACATCATACCAGCCCTGAAGCATGTCGCGGGCCATGTCGCCAAGCGATTGGGCCGTGCCCGCATCACCGCTGGCCTCAGCTTCGACGGCTTGGCGCAGGACGCGCTCATAGACCGGATACATCGCGTCGCGTCCCTTGGCGGCGAGCTGCGCGCGGATCTGATCGGGGGTCGGATCGGCGCCGCCAAATCCGTGTAGCGCGGCAAGCTTGGCGGTCAATTCCGGCTGGCGGTTGGGGCCGAGGATCGTAACGATCTCGGCGTCATTGTCATAGACGATGAACCGGGCCGCCTGGACGTAGAAGACCGGTGAAGCGCGATAGGAGACCGGGTTCATATGGATCTCGGCCTTGGTATGCGCCGTACCGGCCTCGATCCGCGGTTTGAGCAATCCCAGAGTGAAGGGGTCGTTCTGGTAGAGTTCGCGCTCGCCCTGGCAGCCGGTACATTTGAAGCGCCAGCGCGAGAATTGATTGCCCCGCTTGATGAGGCGGAAGGTTTCGTTGCCGCATTGGCAGCGCGGAATTTTGCGCAACTGCCCATCGGCGCCGAGCGAGTAGCGATAGGGCGAAAGGCCTTCGAGCCCACCCGACCAGTGCGCATAGACGACGTCGAGCTGGCGCCAACGGCATTCTCCACCCTCCTGCGCGCGGCAGGCGGTCGGCAACGGGTCCGCCATCTGGTGTGCGGGTGAGCTATATTCGCGGACGATCTCGCAATGATCGCAGCGATAGACCAGCGGCCCCGGCACATAACCGATGCGGTCGGGGCGAAAGAAGTCGAACCGATCGCTGGCGATCGAGACGGTGGGAACGCCGGTGCGCGATTCGCTGTAGAAGCATCCGTCGAGAAGCTGGACTCCGTAGACCGGCACCGGTCGGTTGATGTTGAGTCCGCGCTGAAGCCAGCTTTCGCAATATTCGGTCATTGTCTCGAAAATCTGCTCGCGACGCGTCGAGTTGTTCGAGAAATCGATCGTGGGCGCGCCTTCGACAGGCGCTGCGATACAAGCACCCTTGCCGCCTTCCCAGGTGAACATCGCGCCCGGCGCATAGACGGTGGCCAGCTGTGGCTGCGACCGATTCATGCGCGGCGGCTGAGGTGGCGGCGGCAGGCTGCCGTGCTCATAGCTGCGGGTGTCGCTCATCGCGGATCCTCCGTATCGATCAGGTTCGGCTCCGCATCGACATCGGAACGAATGGCCCGGCTCTGCCCGCGAATGATGCGCATCACCTGCCGGACGGTTTCGAGATTGACGCGGCGCTCGCGCCACGGATCGCGGGTCGCCGCCTGGATCACGCCGCCGGCATCGACGTCGCGCAGCGAGGTCATCGGCTTACGGATCGTTTCCGACTGCTTGACCGTCCAGAAGTTGGCAAGCGTCGCGGGGTCGAAGCGGTGGGTGAAGAGCTCAAGGATGATGCTGACCTGGCGCTCGACGAAATCGCGATAGTGGTCGGCGTGCGGCGAGGCGCCGATTGCGCCCGGCTCGCGGCCCTCAAGGCCGATCGCGTCCAATGCGAAATCAGCGACCGCACCGACGGCGCCACCGCCGGCGCGGCTAGCGCTCATGCGATCGGCCCAGGTCTTGACCGCTGAGGCCGTGCGGAAGCCCTGTGCGCTGTCCTTGGCGTTGTCGGGCGCGGCCTGGAAGGCTTCCTGCTCGACGACACCGCAGAGATAGGCCTGCAGCAGGCTCGGGATGATCCGGCGGATGGCGCGATCCGCCCAGCGCTGCACCGCCGGCGGCGGAATCATCCGTTCCAGGAAGCGATGGAACTGGTCGTGCGTCTCCACCACGTACCGGTCGCGGCGACTGTGCGGGGTCGGAATCAGTATCGAAAAGCCGACATGGGTGCGACCGACGCGGCTCGATGCCTGGATATATTCGGCGATGTCGGCGGGCAGTCCGGCGAAGAACATCGCGTTGAACTTGTCGACGTCGACGCCGTGGCTGATCGCGGAGGTCGCGACGATGTTGCGCAGACTCTCCCCCAGTGCTGGAAAGTCGGAGCCCGGTCGTCCCGGCCCTTCGGCGCGCTCCATCACCTCCTGGATCTCGGCGATCGTCACGCCGCCGGAAATCAGCGCGGTGACGAAGGGCTGGTCGGCGATTCCGGCGGCGCGCTGATCGCGCTCAACCTGGGCGCCGAGCGTCTCGATGATCTGATCGCCGCCCTTCTTGTTGGTGACATAGGTCAGCGAGATGCGCTGCAGGTCGAGAAGCGTCGCCAGCACGTTAGGTTGGTCTACGAGTGCGCGAAGTGCTGCCGTCCGAAAGCCGCTCAGTGGATTGTTGGGCGACAGGGCCCCGATCAAGCGGTTCACCGCACCATGCGCGTCCCCTGCCTCCAGCGCCTGCCAGATCCGGGTGAACGCCAGATGATAGGCCGAGACCACGGCGGAGGTCGTCATGGTATGCAGGCGACCATTGGTCATCACCGACACATAGACGCGCATGCGCGGCGTCGCGCCCTCGGCCCGGTCGCGCGGCGCCAATGTCTCGCGATAGGCGATCCGTTCTGGGCGGAGCGGCTCGCGCGGCGTCGAGTAGAAGCTTTCGTAGAGGCTCGGACCCGGACAGGGGAAGCGCAGCGGTTCGCGCTGGTAGAGCACGCGCAGCTGCCGATCGGGATCGGAGATCGTCGCGGTTGCGGCGATCACTTTGGCAAGCCGCGTCATACTCGCGCCACCCGCAGGGGTCCATTGCGCCACGCTGGGCGAGAGCCTGGTCGCGCCCAAGCGGCGGAGCAGTTGCTCGAAGATCGTCTCGAACAGCCCCGAGAAAGTGCCGAGGCTCTCGTCGAGGAGATGGCCCTCGTCCTGGATGACGAGACTGGGAAACGGATCGAGAAAAATCGGCTCGCCCTGCGCAAAGGCAGGCGCCAGCCGAGTCCAGCCGGCGTGCTCCGCATCCTCGAGCTGGCTGCGCGATCGCGGCATGAACAGATGGCCGCTTTGTGGATCGCGATAGCGCGCCGCCCCGAACATGCCGGCAAGCGCATTGATCGTGCGGTCGTGCTGACCGATAAGCGCGAGCTTGTCGATCGTGCCGAGCACCACCGACGGCGCCCGCTGATAGATCGTGTCGTCGGTCAGTAGGAACGGCAGCGGCACACGTAAAAGTCGCGCCGGATTGGCGAGATTCCAGGCGCAGGTCGCATCGTTGAAGCAGACGATGCCGACCCGGCCGTGCTGAAGCGGATAGCGTCGCATGCCGGTCGGCTGACCGCAGGCCGGACAGCTGCGCAGCTTGTCATAGGAGTCGAGCGCCTCACGATAGCGGTAGGAGCGGCGGCAGGCGGCGGCGTTCGATCCGGCCGGGGGCTGCAGCAGCGCCGCGTCATCGGCGGGACCGTTGCCAATCGTCGGCACGCCGCCGAAGCCTTGCGCGACGCGGTTAGGCGTGTTGCCCGACCCCACCCAGAATCCGATTTCGAACGGCCAGCTGCCGATACCGCAGTCGAGACGAACCAGCTCGGCGCAGACCAGGATCCGCATCAGCCGGCGCGCCTGTTGGAGAGTGAGCAGGCGCAGAGGATAGCGCACGAGCGCGGTAACGCCGCGGTCCTTGCCACGCAGGCGATCGAGGAAGAGGTTGAAGATGAGCAGACCGAAAAAGGCCTCGGACTTGCCGCCGCCGGTCGGAAAATAGAGTAGGCTCGCCGACAGTTCGTCGCGAAACGGATCGAAGCGATCGGCATAGGCCGGCATACGGCTCGCCAGTGTCGGGATGTGAGCGAGGATGAAGGCGAGCTGGAAGAGCCGCCAATCGGTGTAGCGCGCGCCACCGTAGGCGGCGAAGGTCGTGTTGGTATGCAGCCAAGCCTGCCAAGGGGCAGCCCGCGCTGCCAGATCAGGATCGGTCGCACCGACTTCGAGCGCCTGCGCGGCGGCACGGGCATCTATCAGGAGCAAGATTCCTGCGCGGATGTAGCCGCTTTCCCGGACATAGGCCTCGATGTCGCGGCCGTGCTGCGCACGCTCTCGTTCGGCGAGCTCCGCATCAAGTCCGGCACCTGCATCGAGACCGCGTTGGTGGTCGATCCAGCGATCATAGGCGTCGGGCAGCGCCAGGAGCTGCGCGATGTCGATGCCAGGATCGCTCAGTGCCGCATAGCTGGTTGGAACCCCCGGGATGTCCCGTGGATCGATGCGCGGCTGCGCGTAGCGCGGCGCCCAGGAGGTGCGCAGGCTGACCTGTCCGTCCGAACGGACCAGCGGCTCGACGCCGCAGTTCAGGCCCATGGCCGGATAATCGAGCCAGTCGCGGAAGCGATAGGATGGCTGTACGCGATCGAGCCGCAACGGCCGATGCGCCCCGGGCGCCATGTTCGCGGTCAACGCGACCTGGAAGATCGCATGCTCGACCGACATCGCGCGCCTCGTGGGGGGATCGCTCGCCGCGTTTTCGATCGCGAGGCGACAGTTCACGCGAGCGGGATCGACAAAGTCGGGATCGATGTCGGCGACGAGCGTGACGCCACCAAGCTGCGGGCGGATCTCGTCGATGGCGGCGGGATGCCGCGCACGCATCGCATCAAGATAGGCGTTCCAGCTTGCTTCGTCGGCAAAGTGGCTCGGCAGCACATGCTCGCCCGGTCGATAGGCTTCGCGCTGCCCTTCTTCGCTGGCGAGCCAGGGGATCAGCACCGCGTCGACTGCGCCCGCCACGACGGCACCAAAGCCGCGTGTGGCCGCGTCGCGAGCGTCAGCATCGGCAATGTCGAGCAGAACCGGCGCGACCGGCAGGGCGAACCGCCGCCATTTTTGCGGGATCGGCTGCGGCGCGGCATGCCGGTCTTCGAGCCGGCCGATTTCGGGGCGCAGCGGCCCGAGACTCCCGGTGGCCGGCGGCGGCCCATCATCGTCAGCCTGCTCGTCCCCGCCTTCGGGACCAACCGGCGGCACTTCCGCATCGTCGAGCGCTGCCGCGCCATCGAGCGCCGCCGCGTCGCTCGTCTCAGGGTCTTCGAGGTCGCCCGGCGTAATCGGCCGGCTGCCGTCGGCGGTCATGATCTGGATGCCCAGCTCGCGGAATGCCCGCTCGTAAGCGGCACGCCGGATCGCCGAGACCGACTCCTGCCGGCGTTGCTGAGAGGCGCGGCGTTGCACCTGCCGCGCCGCCAGCGCGGCGGCATCACGCTCGGCACGGTCGGCAGCTTGCGCCGCGGCCTGCGCCGTCCCGCGGGCGTCGGCATCACCGCCGGCTGCCTCGTCGGCGGCGACATCGGCGCGTTCCCGCGCCGTATCGGCCGCGGCGGTCGCGTCGCCGCTGCGTTCGTCCGGATCGACGTCTACGACGGGTTCAAGCTCGGCGAGTGCCGCGTTGACATAAGTCTGGGCAAGCGCGTCTACCTGCTGCCGGGCTGGACGCGAAAGCTGCACCTGCGGCATCATGTCGTGGCGGGGGTCGCTGATCTCGGTCCAGCTGGGCAACACCCGCACATAGATCGCAAGCTCGGGCACAACCTCGATCGCCCCGGTTGCTTCGGCAGCAAGCTGAAGATCCATGCCGATGGTCGCGATTCGGATATCGCTGGTCTCATCGTCGCCGTCCTGATTGAAGCGCGGCCGAAGAAACCCGCTGACCAGCTGCGCCGACGGCTTTGCCGCGTAAAGCACCGCACCTTCGGGTCCTGCCCCACTACAGTGGTTGAGCGCCAGGCCGAGCAGGCCATCGACCAACCCTTCCTTCGCTTCGGTCAGGTCAACCCCTTCGGTCTCGCGCAGCGTGCGCTCAAACCGGTCGAGGTCAGCGATCGAAAGGCCGCAAGCGAGATCGGCACGGCTATCTGTCATGACTGTTCCTCTGGTCGCGTTGCGGGTCTTCACGCCCAATCACCGTGTCGAGATGGTCCAGCGCTTGGATCCTCAGCAGCGCGACCGCTTCGCGCAGTTCAGGCGGCAGCCCTGACGCGGCGCCATGGGGATCAACGAGCACCGAGATAAACGCCTGCGCCATGCGGTGCCCGGCGCGACGCCGGTCGCCGCGAAGCTGCTCGATGCCTTCGATCCACATCCGCGGCACCCAGGCCCCCGGAATACCGAGGAGCCCCGCGAAAGCCTCGAAGTCGCTCCGGTCTCCCGGCGCATGCGGGCGGACAAGTGCACTCGGCTGGGTGAGATACAGCTCGGCGCGCAGCCAATCCTGAACCGCGGCTTCGGTGGTCACGTTGACCAGCTGCGGTCTCAGCGCCTGAAAGACGGTCCGCGCCTTGGCAGCCAGCGTCGACCCGGCAATTCCCGGCAGCGCCGCGACGACCGCGTGGTGATAGGTCTTCACCCATTCCTGCGCGAGCACCTGGATCGGCAGCACGCGCCTGGCGGCGTCGACGAAGGCGCGATCGGGCACGACAATGGTGTCGCCGGGCCGCAGGTCGCGCGCGGTTTCGCGGTCGAACGGGTTGATCGGTGCGTCGCAGCGATGGCGGATCACTGGCGAGCCTGGGCGTGCTCGCAGAACGCGACCGCTTTGCAAGGTGACGAGCACGGCCTCGCCATCGGGCACGTCACCGTCGGTCAGATCGACCACCGGATCCGGCACATCGAGTACGGGACGAGCCTCCAGCTCGAGATCGATCGTTGCGACCGCACGGGCCTGCGCTTCGCGTTTGGCCGCGGCGGCGACCGCCCGCAATCGCTCGCCAATCGGCTGGTCGCCGCGCAGATCGGCGTGGCCCGCCAAGCCCTGATAGCTCGCGGCGACCCGAACCGCGAACTTGCGGTCACACAGGATCACGAGCTGCTCGGGCAACCATTCGCGGATCATCAGTTGATCCAGAAAGCCTAGCCGCGGCGCCACCAGGATCAGCCGCTTCCAGCTGTTGCGCTCGGCCCCCGCGTCGATCTTAGCCAATATTGCTTCAAGCCCAGCAGCATGCGTGATCTTGACCTGCCCCTTGGCCATCCGCGGTGCGAGCACGCCAAGGACTTCGCGATTGCCGGCGAAACGCGCCTGCGCCAGCCGCTGTTCGGTCTCGTCGGCGAACACGACGATGCTGAACGAGGAGGATCGTTTCATGCTGAGTGCCAGCGCGGCCAAGGCTGAGCCGATCGGCGTGTCGTCGGCGATCGCCGTATAGGCTGCGCGCACCGCGGTGTCGGCGGCGTCAAGCCGCCGCCGATCCGCTGCGCTGATTTCGCTGTCGAGCGCGCGTTTGATGCTCAGTAGCACGTTGCTTTCGGCGCGTGATTCGAGAAAAGCCTCGGCCGCGCCTTCGCCCTCCAGGTCGCGCAACGCCTCGTAAGCCGGTCCTATGCCCCAAGGGAGCGACGCGGCGCGCCGAAGATTGGCGGCGCTGCGCCGAAGGGCGCCGGCGATATTGGCATCGGAACAGCCGCTGGCGGCAGCCGAAAGCGCATCGAGCGCGGTAACGATCGGTCCGGAGGTCGACTGAAATTCGGCCGTGATCGGCGTGGCGTTCGTAATGGGTGGATCGGGGAGGCAGAGATCCGACGTCCGCCGGAGAAGCACCGGCGCCGCAATGCTCGTGCGCTCAGCGGTTCGGGCCGTTTTCGACTTCCTGAGCAAAGTCTGGAAGCGACGCTGGACATAAGCGTCTTGCGTCACCGCAACGATCGGAAGCGTCGGCCAATCGGTCAGCAGCCGCTCGAGGAATCTTGCAATAGCGTCTTCCCAGCCGAAGCCGAGCCGACGCAGTGCCGGGAAACACAGATCGACCAGGCAGATATCGGGCGGCCGTCCGCCCTGCTCGGTATCGAGGGACGGATGGGCGAAGGCTGTTCGAAGATCGGCGCGCGGCGTGATGCCGAAAAGAGCGAACGGTGCCCGCGCGGGGTCGGTCAGGGTCGCGCGATGATCGGTCAGTCGGTCGATGGCTGCGCCGTGTCGGACACGGCCGAAAAGGTCGTGGATCACCGCCGTGAACGGCACCACCGCGGCTTCGCCACCGTCCGCCGTAAATATCGGGAACACCTCCGCCAGGGTCGGATGGGCAAGGTGCGGATACGTACCGTCGCGCAGTGACAGGCGGCTGAGATGACCGAAGGTTTCATGCAGGTAACCGAGCGCCTGCGAGTGCTCGGGCTCCTGCACCAGGCGGCGGGTGAGATGGGGGGCATTAGGACCGAGGATGCAAGCGCGATCGACCAGCCATCCACGCTGATCGCGTCCGGCGCCACCGCGCCAGGGGAAGAACAGCGTCCGGAAGTCGGGAATTGCAGGAGACCAGCGGTGTCCACCCTGTACCTGAGGCGATGCGCTACCGAGCGCCGCAAGCATGGCGAGCGGGTGGAGGATTGCCATGTCACGCTGGCCCATCGGCCACTGTAGGACGATGGACGATTGTTTCCCCACCAATCCTTGCAGGAAGGTCTCGACAAGTGACAGCATCGGGCGATTGGGGACGCCCTTTTCGCCGAGGACCAAATCGAAGCGCTGAACGCGCAAGCCGGCCGCAAAAGACAGTGCACGGGGAATGTCGATCGCATCGAAACGCCGATGATGGGTGTCGGCTTCGGCCGCCACATCGGCAGCGCGCTGGTTGCGCGCCTTGATCTGTTCGACAAGCCGAAGGCGCTTGGCGCCGCTTCCAGCGCGCGCCTCCTGCAACTTATCGAAGCTGTCTGCCCCCCATTTCTTCACGCGCTTGACCGCTTCCTTGCCGAATCGCCCCCAAAGACGATCTTGCCACAACGCAGCGATTGTCCGGTAATTCGGATCATTCGAAAGCGACACTGCCGGCTGTTCATAGCCGCCCAGACGAAGCACGACACGACGGAACTCATTCCCTGCCCTCTATCGTCAGGGCCTTTTCGAAACCGCCAGCGCGCCGGTTCTGATCATAGACGACGAGCGGGAGATCAGCTTTCGGCATCCACGCGCGGCCGGTTTCGATCGCTGCTGAAATTGGCAAAGCCGGGAACAGATGGATTTGCCGGCTTTCGCCATGCGCAGCTTTGATGGCGTCGAACATTCGCCGCAGCGCTCGGGCATAGCTCACAAGGTCGTCGCGCCGCCGCATGATGTCATTATGTGGGCGCTCCACTGCGATCCGCCAAATCGCGGCGTCATGGCCAAGGACGGCCTGGACCCGTTGATCCGAAACGGTCGCACTCAGCGCTAGGACCAGCGCCACAGGTCCGGTGGCAGCCGTGGGATATTGTTCGCTAAGCGTGAGCGGGGGTGCATCCTCCGCCCATGCCCAGCCCTTGGGTTCGCGGTAGAGTTGCCGAATGTCCGCCGGCGTGATGTCGCCGAGCAGACGGCCAAGTTCGATCAGCAGTGGCTGTGGCGCAAGCGCGAATACCGAGAGGTGGCGGATCTCACGGGCCTGTATCCGTTCCTGGATCTTCGCCGCATATTGCCGCCGCAAATTCTCGCGATGGAAGTTCCAATAGCCAGGCTCGTGATCCTCCAAGGCGCAGCCGAGCATCTCGAGATCAAGGGTGTGCCGGCCCTGCGCGGGGTATCGGTCCGGCAGCATGGCAGCGCTGATATGCTCGTAGGCGACCGGAGATTCGTGATGTCCAATGTTGGCAGCGTACCGCACCACATGCGAGGCGCGATCCGACTGAATGTCGGCAGCGATGGTAATGCGGCGCTCGTGCTCAGCCTTGATCGCCAGCAGACGGGGCTCGGGAAAGTCGTCGACTGCGTCGACATCGATGGTCTTATGGTGGACCGCGCACATGAGCATCAGGTTCGCGGGCGCATCGCACAATGCCGGAGACCGTACCGGGTCGCCGCGCGGGCCGCCTGGAATATCAGCGACGATATGGGCGATGAAACCAAAGTTTCGGTCTTCCTGACCGGCGATCAGATCACCGGTCAGATCCTTGTTGCACCCGGGAAACATGCAGCGCCCGGCCGCACGCGCCCAGATGACGGCACGCGAGCGCGGCGAGATGCCCTTGGCGCGTGCCATCAGCGGCGCCCCGGGCGGCGGCGGCGCGATCGCGGATGATCTGGATGTTCGCCACCGCCTTTCCACGCGTTCGAGGTCAGCCACTCCTCGAAATAGAACAGCCAGATCGCGATCCACGGCACGATCGTTTCATCGAGCCGCATCCAGTCCCGCCATTCGAATGCGCGCGGAAGATAAAGGCAGAGGCGGGTCGGCTTTTGCGAATAGACATGCGGCAATGTGCGGTCGCCGGCGAGCAGGGTGAGATCAGGGTCTTCGACGAACACATCGGGCACCTGGCCCTGATGATAGTCGATGCGCACTCCATATTCGCGACTGAGCGGCGTCGGCCGCAGCGCGAACCGCCAAGCCAGACCCCCCGCATGCAGCGTTCCGTCACCCGGACAGAGCGGATTGCGCTGAAGATGCAGGAATTGCTGGGCGGCGGTGAGCAGCCGCGGCTCAACCGGGATCACGGCACCAGCGCTCCGAAAAAGGTATTGGCACGAACCGGGGTCGCGCTCGTGGCGACGCTGAGACCGACGGCGGGGGCAAGCCCGAGCAACCCGGAGCGGCGGGCAGACGAGACTTCGTCGGTCATGCGCCCGAAGACCTTGTCGACGGGCGCCTGCCCAAAGGAATCGCGCAGATTCTTGTTGAGCCGGTCCATGCCCTCGACTGCGCTGAGAGCGTCGAGGTCAGCGGAGAGGCGCCGATGCCAGGTGAAGAAGGCTTCGGCGCGGCGCGGATCGCCGTTCCACTTCTCCGCGAAATTCTCACCTTCGGTGGTGTCGTTCCAGATGAACCATTGCCTACGTCCAGCAACCAGCCGCTCCTCGATGAAGCTAGGCATGTGCCGAATTACGTCACAGGCGAGATCGAGCTCCGAGTCATAGACGTTGCGGCTGACGCAATATTCATAGGCCCAAGCCGCCAGCGTCGTGACGATCACCGAGATCGGCGCCAAACAGGCTTCCTGGCCCAAGAAGTGGATGTCGCGATGACGCTTGGCGATCTGGACGATGCGCCGAAGAATCCCCTTGAAGCCAGTCGCCTGCGGATAGGGTTCGACATTGGCGCCGGGGCGCGCGGAGTCGAACTGAAGCTTGCGCAGCCGGAGCTGCGGCTTGATGGCCGCGCGCCTTTCGAACGCCTCCCGATAACCCTTCGGGTTGGACGCCTTCCAGCAGCGCATGGCCTTGTCCGGAACCAATTCGCCGCCATTCCCACACGCCGGATTCGGAATGGCCGGTGTGATGTCCATGTGGAACTCGTTGGCGTAGACAAGCCGCCAGCAACGCGGCATCTCCTCGAGCAGCGGCGCATAGTGGCCATTCTCGCGGAGACGGTCGCCTATCGCCTTCTTGAGCTCGGCCGGCTCGATCGATGCGTATGACGGACGGTGGGCGACCAGATCCACGTCATGTTCGTTGCTGCCGATCGGCTTGACCGTCGTACCCACCGCAGTTGAGCCCTGAAGGTAGATGAACAGACCACGGAGAAGAGAATTACCGCTCTCGGCGAGCCAGTTCCCTGCGGCCTCGTAGCGGCGCTGGGCCAGTTCGCGCTGGGACGGACTGATTTCCAGCCCGGCCATCATCTCGTCGAGAACGGTGACGATCCGGCTCTTGCGGTCGAAGCCAGTCTGATCAAGCAACATGGTCAATCTCCTCGCGTGGTGAAACACAGAAGCGACGGCGCCACACGGAGCCAGCAAATTCTCGTTCAGTGAATCCGCTTAACGACTCGCATGAAAAAGTGGTCATGCGATCCTCCGGTAAGAATACTCGACGCCGCCGGTGTCGGCCGCGGATTCAGTGCGCAGTAGAAAGCCCTGTTCCCAAAGCTGCTTGAACTTACTGCTCGCATTCGCGATCGACATGTTCTCGACTGTCTCCGCGAACTCGCTTGCGCGTGAGGTGGTCTTGGACAGGGCAAACTGCAGCGCCGCCTGGTTGCCGGCGCTGGGAGTCGGTCCAAGCACGCGCGGCAGATCCTTCGTCCACAGCATCAGCGGCTGCGCCTTGCGCTCGGCCGCTGCGTCCCAGTTCTCGATCATATCCTCATCGTGAAGATCGGTCAGGCAGAAGCCCTTCGAGCCGCGATAACGCCGCGCGAGTTCAACGATCGTCTCGGAGGCAAACGATATGTCCACGCGTTTCACGCCCTCCATCGACGCTCGAAAGATCGGTGTCCCCGCATTGGCCTCCACGTAAGCGAGGAGACGCTGATATACTTCACGTCCGTCCGCGCGGCCCCAGCCTTCCGGACCATTCATGAAATCACGCAGCCTAATGAGTTTTCCCCTCGCCAAATCTCGTTAAGCAGATTCATTTAATCAGAACGGTGTTGATTGTCGCTGAGAAGTGACCCGGTATTTTCATCGAGAAGTGACCCGGCTGGTTTATGTCCCGCGTTGCGGG
>NZ_JAKKIE010000060.1 GCF_021742065.1 Rhizorhapis sp. SPR117 | reverse complement strand
GCCGACGAGATCCTCGCCGCCGTCAAACGCTTCTGCCAGAAAACAATGAAGCGAACTTCGGATTCAGGTGACTAGGCTCAGGACTCATTGATTGATCCAGAAGATGAAGGTTGCTGCGATGCAGATTGCGGACATGAAGGTGTGGGCGCAGCGATCGTAGCGGGTGTGGATGCGCCTCCAGTCTTTGAGCCTGCCGAACATGATCTCGATTTTGTGACGCTGGCGATAGAGCGCTGCATCATGCGGGATTTGCACCTTCCGGTTCGATTTTGACGGGATGCAGGGGGTGATCTTGCGGTCTGCCAGGGCGGTGCGGAACCAGTCGGCATCGTAGCCCCTATCGCCGAGCAGGACCTTGGCTCTTGGCAAAGCATCAATCATCAGAGCCGCGCCCTTGTAATCGCTCATCTGCCCCTCGCTCAGCAGCATGATCAGCGGTCGTCCCTTGCCGTCGCACACGGCATGGAGCTTGGAGTTCAGGCCGCCTTTGGTTCTGCCGATACGTCGGGGAACAGCCCCTTTTTGAGCAGGCTTGCCGCCGTCCGGTGCGCCTTCAGGTGGGTCGCATCGATCATCAACCGGTCGGGCTTGCCACCCTTTGCCGCGAGCCCCGCGAAGATCTTGTTGAACACGCCCAGCCGGCTCCAGCGGATGAAGCGGTTGTAGATCGTCTTGGGCGGTCCGTACTCGCAAGGCGCATCGCACCACCGCAAGCCATTGCGGATCACGAAGATGATCCCGCTGATAACCCGCCGATCATCGACCCGCGGCACGCCGTGCGACAGCGGAAAATACGGCTCAATCCGGCGCATCTGCGCCTCCGACAACCAGATCAGATCACTCATCGCAGCGCCTCCTCGCGCCGCCATTGAATCAATCCATCGCTATCTACGCAAGCGATTTAACAGGTCCTGAGCCTAGGGAGCGGCATGTCGTCATCAATCGTGACCATCGCCGCCGTGTTTGAGGCGCATGGTCATCCAGAACCACGTTACTCGTCGCGGCGGCCTCCGGAGAGACCACCATGACAGAGCCTTTCGATGCTATCCGAACCCAACGCTGTCGCATCAGCCCACTTGAGGAAGATGACGCCGAGGCATTGCAGGCGATAACCGACGCCTCCGTCACTTCGCACATTCACTTCTTGTCCGAGCCGTTCACCGTTGCCGATGCGAGAGCACTCATCGGCTCCAACCAAGAACATCGTTTTTTCGGGGTATGGGACAGCGTGCGCACGGACCTTCGAGGGGTAATCGGCGTGCATCTGACGCATGATCGAGAAATCGAGGTCGGTTACTGGTTCTCAACTGGCGCCCGAGGAAAAGGGCTTGCGACCGAAGCCGTGCGCGCGATGGTGAGGGATTTGGCTATTCTTCATCCTGAGCGCCGCATCATAGCGGAGTGCCACCCAGACAACCGGCGATCGTGGGCGCTTCTCGAACGTATCGGCTTCACGCCAACTCACAAAGCAGGCGCTCGACCGGGAAGAATGGTCCTCTCGTGGAACGCACAGGCCAATTATCGAATCGACGTGTGTTGAGCATCAGCACCTTGGATCAAATCTGATGCGCGCGAATGGATGGATTCACGTCCTGTTCTATGTGTGATAATGTCCTTTATCATACACTCTTCCCCTTAGGCGCGCTGCATGGTAGAAAGGTGGCTAATTTTCTAGAAAGGCGGACCATGAGCCTCAATGTTAAAGACCCTGAAGCCCATCGGCTTGCGCAGGCCATCGCCCAAGCGACCGGCCAGAGCATGACCCGCGTGGTGACGGAGGCGCTGCGCGAGCGCTTCGCCAGGATCGAGCGTCAGAAAAGCAAGGCGAGCGTCGCGGAACTGCTAACGATCGCCGATCGCGCCGCCACGCATGTGAAGCGCCCCTATGTCGATCATGCCGAACTGTTTTATGACGATAATGGCCTGCCGAAATGATCCTCGACACCTCGGCCCTGGTCGCGATCCTCTATCGCGAACCCGAAGCGGCGACCTTCGCACAAGCCATCCATGATGCCGATGCCTGCCGCATCAGCGTCGCCAGCTATGTCGAGCTGTCGATGGTCATCGAACGCCAGCTCGGTCCCGAAGGGATGCGCCAGACCGAAGCCTTCTTTCGCCGCGCCGGCATCACGATCGAACCGGTGACGCTCGATCATGGCGAACTGGCGCGACAGGCGTTTCTCGATTTCGGCAAGGGCCGCCACAAAGCGGGCCTGAACTTTGGCGACTGCTTTTCCTATGCGCTGGCCAAGGCGACCGACGAGCCGCTGTTGTTCAAGGGCAATGATTTTGCCCTGACGGACATAGAGGCGGCGGCATAATGCGCGCGGTGCACGACAAGATCGAAGGCCCCTTCGCCATCGAGGAGAATATCGCCCTCTATGGCATGGTCGCTGGCGATGCGACGCTGCATCGGGGCATCCGTTTCATCCTCCACGGCACAATTACGGGCAACCTGACGATCGAGACCGGCGCGCGCGCAATCATCCATGGCACGGTGGCGGGACGCATCTACAACGAAGGCGGTCGCGTCGAGATCTTCGGGATCGCCGATGCCGTCGCCAACGGCTCGCGCGACGCCATCACGATCATCGATCCCGCCGCCCATGTCCGGGGCCGGCCATGACCCAGATCGGCGGTGTCCCCGACATGCACGACGAGGATGATTACCCGTATGACAATCCCGTGTCCCGCGCCCAGGCCGAGAGCTTGCGGGAGCAGGCCCGCGCGGGCGGGTTGCGGTTTGAGGCCTATCTGCCCCCGGCGCTGGCCGACTGGCTGTTGGAACCGATCGAGCGCGGCATGTTCGCCGATCCTTCGGAGGCGGTGTTCGCGATCGTCGGCAACTTCCGCGATCTGGAGCCGCATCGTGATCTGCGCGACGCGTTGCTGCGCCGGTTGTTGCAGGCGGCGGTCGATGATCCGAGGCCGGGCACTCCCCATGAACAGGTGCAAGCGGAGATGGCGCGCCGTCGCGTCGAACCGCGCGCCGCGCCCGCACGCTGGCGGAGAGAGGGGTAATGGCTCAGCTCGCCCCCCTTCCCTCGCCCACGCTGGCCTTGCCGGCGCTGATCGCGTCGGCCGACGACCGCGCGCGGTTGCGGTTCCTGGAGTTTTTCGCCGTCACCATCCGCAACGCGCATACGCGCCGCGCCTATGCGCGCGCGGCTGGCGACTTCCTGACCTGGGTAGCGGCGCGCGGGGTCACGTCCCTTGGGGCCGTGCAGCCGCTCCACGTCGGCGCGTGGATCGAGGCGCTGGGAGGCGAGATGAGCGCGCCCAGCGTCAAGCAGCAGCTCGCCGGCGTGCGTCGGCTGTTCGACTGGCTGGTGATAGGCCAGGTCATGCCGGTGAACCCCGCCGCATCGGTGCGCGGGCCGGCGCATAGTCAGCGGCGCGGCAAGACGCCGGTGCTGGCCCCCGACGAGGCGCGGCGGCTGCTTGATACGATCGACGTGGGTGGGCCGGCGGGTCTGCGCGACCGCGCGCTAATCGGGCTGATGGTCTATTCGTTCGCGCGGATCGGCGCGGCGCTCTCCATGCGTGTCGAGGACGTTTTCATGCAGAACCGCCGTCTCTGGGTGCGGCTGCACGAAAAGGGCGGCAAGCAGCACGAAATGCCCTGCCACCATAATCTTGAGGACTATCTGACCGCCTATATCGACGGGTGTGAGCTGCGCGCGCAAGCCAAGGGGCCGTTGTTCCGCACGATCGCGCGCGGGACCAAGCGGCTAAGCGACACTCCCCTGCCCCAGGCCAATGCGTTCGCGATGGTGCGCCGACGCGCGGTGGCGGCCGAGATCGGCACGGCGATCGGCAACCATTCGTTCCGCGCGACCGGGATTACCACTTACCTGAAGAACGGCGGCACGCTGGAGACGGCCGCGACGATGGCGAACCATAGCTCCACGCGCACGACCCAGCTCTACGATCGGAGGCCCGATGACGTGACGCTCGATGAGGTGGAACGGGTGTTGATCTAGTCACCTGGAACTGAAGTAAGCTTCATTGTATAAGCCCTTGTAGATCAGACGGAGGTTAATGTGATGGCGGGCAGACGGGCGGATTTGGTTGTCTTGAGCGGAGATGACCGGCGTTTTCTCGAAGCTCAGGTCCGCCGCCACAAAGCGCCGCGTTCACTCTCTGATCGATGCCGGATGGTCCTGCTTTGTGCAGAAGGGCTGCAGAGCAAGGAAGTCGCCGAACGCCTGGGCGTTCACGAGCACACGGTTGGCAAATGGCGCCGCCGGTTCGTGCAGGCTGGCATTGAAGGACTGACTGACGAATATCGTGCGGGTCGGCCACGAACAGTATCTGACACGCAAGTAGCTCAGGTGATCGAGCGTACGCTGAACACGACCCCCAAGGACGCCACGCATTGGTCGATCCGTTCCATGGCCGCCAAGTCCGGGCTGTCACACACCACCATCCGCCGGATCTGGGGCGCGTTCGGCCTGCAGCCGCACCGGTCCGAGACATTCAAGCTGTCCACCGATCCGCTATTTGTCGACAAGGTGCAGGACATAGTCGGGCTCTACATGTCGCCGCCGAACCGGGCGATCGTGCTGTGCGTGGATGAAAAATCGCAAATCCAGGCGCTGGATCGCGAGCAGCCGGTCTTGCCCATGGCGCCGGGGGTTCCTGAGCGGCGCACCCATACCTACGTCCGCAATGGCACGACATCCCTGTTCGCCGCGCTCGACATTGCCACCGGCGCCGTGATCGGGAAATGCTACAAGCGCCATCGGGCAACCGAGTTCCTCGACTTCCTCAAGCGGATCGACGCCGCGATCCCCAAGGGGCCAGACGTCCACCTCGTGATGGACAACTATGCGACCCACAAGACGCCAAAGATCAAGGCCTGGCTCGCACGCCGCCCGCATTGGCATGCTCACTTCACACCGACTTCGGCGTCCTGGATCAATCAGGTCGAACGATGGTTTGCAGAACTGACCCGCAAGCAGTTGCAGCGCGGTGTCCACCGATCAACCGCTGAACTTGAGACCGACATCACCGCATTCATCGCGGCGCACAACGAAAACCCCAAGCCCTACAAATGGGTCAAATCCGCCGACGAAATCCTCGCCGCCGTCAAACGATTCTGCCAAAAAACAATGAGCCGAACTTCAGATTCAGGTGACTAGCACTACTTTGGCAGTTTTTGTTCAGGCCTGTCTACGAGGAGCTTTTCACAATGGGGGCACCGAAGTGGCGGAGGCCTTATGAAGATGTTCAAGATCGCCTGTCGGATAGCTGGCATGCTCGGTTGTGGCGGCGGCCCCCCGACTCTTTTTTTTCCGCCCCGCTGCTTTGAGACGGCGGGCTTGAAGGAAAGCGTATGCGATCATTGTCATCAATGCATGTCGATGTAATCCAACCCAGGAGCGGCCTTCGAAATGATCGAGGCCCAGTTCTTCCTTGAGCTGCTGATGTGCTTGCTCGCAGATCCATCTCGCCTTGATCGTCGCGGCGAGCATTTTGAGGGTGGCGTCGGCAGGTAAATTTGAGACGTAGTATTTTGCTCACCGGTCAAACGGCGCTCTCCAACAAGCCAGACCTCATCGCCTGGCATGGCCTGGACGCGGTTATCGAGCATGCGATGGCGATGTCCATCAGCAACCCTTACACGACGAGCGGCGAACAAGCATGTCAGTCTTCCCTTAGTACCGCGTCGCCAGCTAACCTTTTTCCATTTTTCCTTAGCCAACATGGTCTCGGCTGAGACCGGCTGTTGATCAGGGATGTGGTACTTGCGCTTGTTCCCCATGCTAGCGACCGGAAATATCAGCGCCACGTCAGACGGATATACATTCTGACGCCGCGACAAGCCCACTGCCCAGAGCAGGCCGCGGTCAGTCAATGCCTGGCGAAAGGACCCGCTGGATCCATAACCAGCATCGGCCAACGCGCAGCCGAAGCGGGCACCTGTAGCGATGACGCGATCGATCTCCTCCATCGCAATCTCTGGTTTTGTCCGGGCGATCTGACACTCTTTGGGAACCTGCGCGCGCGTCATCTTATCAACATCGCTTGTCCAGCTGTCAGGCAGAAAAAGGCGTAGCCCCACCATGACCGGCACTTCCCGGGAAGCCAGCGTCACCGAGACTAGGGACTGACAGTTGGCGGTCTTTCCCAGCGATGAAGCATATTGCGGAGCTACCCCGACGGAATGGGTTCCCTTCTTCGGCAAGGCGGTGTCATCGATGACGAGAAATCCCGCTGCATCGCCCACCAGCCGATCTGCTTCTTGCACCAGCACTTTCTCGAGAGGAGCGCTGCCCCAAACCCCCGCAGCGACAAAATGATGAAGCTGATCATAGCCGATCTCGCTCGCTCGCGATGCCATCGGCTGAACGCTCTTACGGTCTCCTGGGCCTATCAGACCTGCTATGTAGGCGGGGCACATCCGACGGCGCGTCTTGTGCCCAAGAGCGATGAGAAACGGCTCAAGCCAGCCCTCCAGATCCTCTTTCCATTCCGTATCCATCACCAGCCCTTTCGATAGCTGGCTCTCCATGAATCAGGGTTTTTGCCTTTTGGGAATCGCAAAAATACAAAACTGCCAAAGTAGTGCTAGGCGATGTTGACCCTTCTCAAAAAGAGGCCGACGTCACGCCGGCTAGAGTTGGGAGAGGATGCCTAAAAGGCATAAGAATGCTGCACCTGCGAAGACGGTTTTACAAGTGCAAATTTGCGGGAGCCATCCTGACGATGGTTTCCAGAACCATCGCAGACAACGAGTGCGATCGTCGATCGCCATGCGAGTCCATTTCAAACTGAGGGAGCTGTCTTGGAGGGGCTGAAAAGGCCCGTTTTTGCGCGGGAGCAGTTCGGTTCCCCCGAGAGGTTCGTTAGTGTCGCAAGGTGTCGGGTGATCCATCTCCCACGCTCTTGCGCAAGCTGATCATCGGCCGTGCCGGTAAGGAAGGCCATTTGCGTGTCGGCGACGACGATCGCAAAAAACATCTCGGCGAGAAAATCCTGTGCTTCCCCGGTGACACAGCGCAGATGCGGTCGGACGATCCGACGCGCCGCTTCCTTGACCCGCGATACGACCATTTGATAGATGTTGCCTATCTGGGGGTACTTTTGCCGCTCGGCGATGACCATACGCAATAGGCCGATTGCATCTTCGCTTTGGGCCAGATCGAGAAGCTTTTGCGTCGCCTCCTCGAGTGCCATGTCATCGGCACCCATCGCAAATGCATCGTCGAGGGTTTTCGAGAAGCGATCGGCTTCCTCTCTGACGATGGTTTCGAACAGTTCGAGCTTGCTGCCGAAGTAGATATAGAGAGTGCCTCGGGAGCCACCGATGCGCTCTATGATGTCGTCGATGGTGGTAGCGGCAAAGCCCTTCTCGTGGAAGAGGCCTCGGGCGGCATCGATCAGCCGGCTTCGACGAAATGTCCGATCCTTGGATCTGGGGGCGGCTTTGGGAAGTTCGCGCCGATGGCGACGTGTGTTGATTTCACTCGTCGATACTTGCTGTTCCTTCACCGGACTGCACTCCCAGTTGGTCAGCTGCGCGTCAAGGCGCACCGCTCGTGTCGATCTCTCCGTTCCTTGCCTCCCCATGCAGAGGCTCGTCCGCCAGTCCGCCGCCGAGTGAGCGGTATAGTTCCACCAGGTTGCTCGCCTGGGTCAGCCGGGTGGTGACCAGCGCCTGCTCGGCGCCATAGGCGGTGCGCTGGGCGTCGAGGGTGACGAGGAACGAATCCACCCCCGAACGGAACCGCGCGTCGGACAGCCTGGCGGCGACGCCGGCTGCCTCGGCGCGGGTGGTCTGGGCGCGGATCTGGTCGCCGATGCGGCCGCGCTGGGCAAGCGCGTCGGAGACTTCGCGAAAGGCGGTCTGCACGGCTTTTTCGTAAGTCGCGACGGCCACCTTCTGCGAAGCCCTGGCATATTCGAGATTGCCCGAACGGCGGCCGAAGTCGAACAGCGGCAGCGAGGCGCCGGGCGAGCCGGTGTAGGTATAGCTGCCGTCCTTGAACAGGCCCGACAGCGCGGTGCTCAGGGTGCCGAGCGTGCCCGTCAAAGAGATCGTGGGGAAGAACGCCGCGCGCGCCGCGCCGATGTTGGCGTTCTCGGCGATGAGCAGGTGCTCGGCCTGCAGCACGTCCGGACGGCGCAGAAGCACTTCGGACGATACGTCGCCGGGCAGCGCGTCGCGCGTCGTCGGCTCCTTGCCGAAGGCGTTGGGCAGCTGTTCGGCCGGGACCGTGGTGCCGACCAGCAGGTTGAGCGCGTTCTGGTCGCGCGCCACGCTCGTCTCCAGCGCGGCGATGTCGTTGACCGCGCCCTGGTAGCTGGTCTCGGCCTGGCGCACTTCCAGTTCCGAGCCGACGCCGACGCGGAATTGCTCGCGCGTCAGGCGCAGGGTTTCCTCGAAAGCCTTCGCCGTCTCGCGTGAGAGGCGCAGCTGCTCGGAGTCCGAGGCCATCGTCAGCCAGGCATTGGCGATCTCGGCGATGAGACTGATGCGCGCGGAACGCTGCGCCTCCTCGCTGGCGAAGTACTGCTCCTGCGCGGCGCGCGACAAGTTGCGCACGCGGCCGAACAGGTCCAGCTCGAAAGCCGAAAGGCCCACGGTCGCCTGGTAGACCTCGATGTCGGAACTACTCGAGCCGGCGCCGCCGCCCATGCTCGCGAGGTTATTGGTGTACGTCGCGGTGCCGGTGGCGTTGACGGTGGGCAGCCGGTCGGCGCGCTGGACGCGGTACTGCGCGCGCGCTTGCTGGACGTTGGCGGCGGCGATGCGCAAGTCGCGGTTGTTGGCGATGCCCGTCTCGATGACCTGCCGCAGGCGGTCGTCGAGGAAGAAGTCCCGCCAGCCGATGCGCGAGACGTCCTGCGCATCGGTGGGTGCGGCCGGGTAGACGCCGCCCTGGGGTAGCGCCACCGGCACCGCGCCGGCCGGCCGCTCGTACTTCGGGGCGAGGTTGCACCCGGCCAGCAGCGTGGTTCCGGCAAGCAGGATGAGGATCGACTTTTTCATGTTCAGCTTTCCTGCGGCTGCACGCGGCCAGCGTGAGGCTCTTCTGCGTCGGGATCGTGCGGCTTGCTGTCGGTCTGTCCGTGCTTGAACAGGCGGGCGACGATCACGAAGAACATCGGCACGAAGAAGATTGCGAAGATCGTGGCAGAGAGCATGCCGCCCACCACCGCGCGGCCGATCGCGTTCTGGCCGCCCGCGCCCGCGCCGGTCGAGACCGCCAGTGGCAGCACGCCGAACACGAAGGCGAGCGAGGTCATCAGGATCGGGCGGAGACGCAGCCGGGCCGCCTCCATCGCCGCGTCGAAGGCGTTCATCCCCGACTGTACCCGCTCCTCGGCGAATTCGACGATCAGGATCGCGTTCTTGGCCGAGACGCCGATCGTGGTGATCAGGCTGACTTGCAGGTAGATGTCGTTGTTGAGGCCCGTCAGCATCGCGGCGAGGACCGCGCCGATCACGCCGAGCGGCACGACCAGCATGACCGCGATCGGCACCGACCAGCTCTCATAGAGCGCCGCGAGGCACAGAAAGACGATGACCAGCGACAGGGCATAGACCATTGGTGCCTGGCCGCCGCTCAGGCGTTCCTCGTAAGACAGGCCGGTCCATTCCAGGCCAGTGCCCGGCGGCAGCTTGCCGTGCATCTCGGTGATGGCGTTCATCGCGTCGCCAGTGCTCAGGCCTTGGCCCGGCGCACCCTGCAGCTGCATGGCGGGCTTGCCGTTGTAGCGGCTCAGGATGACGGGCGCGGTCTTCCACGACAGGGTGGAGAAGGCCCTGAACGGCGCCATCTCGCCGCTCGTGCCGCGCACGTAGAGATTCTCGATGCCTTCGGGTGAGGAGCGATAGGCCTCGTCTGCCTGGATGTACACGCGCTTGGTGCGGCCGCGGTCGAGGAAATCGTTGACGTAGGCGCTGCCCCAGGCGCTGGAAATCTCGCTGTTGATCGCGCCCAGGTCGAGGCCGAGGGCGCCGGCCTTGTCCTGATCGATGTCCACCGCGAGCTGCGGAGCGTCGTCGAGAGTGACCGGGCGGACCTGCGCGACGCGCTTGTCGCCCGCCGCCATGCCCAGGAGCTGGTTGCGCGCGCCGAGCAGCTTTTCGTGCCCCATGTTGGTGTTGTCCACCAGCCACAAGTCGAAGCCGGTCGCATTGCCGAGTTCCTGCACTGCGGGCGGCATGAGGGCGAAGATCGTGGCGTCGCGATACTTGGAGAACACGCCCATTGCGCGACCCACGAGGGCCTGGGCCTTGTTCTCGGAGCTGCTGCGGTCCTTCCAGTCCTTGAGCTTGATGAAGGCCAGGCCGGCGTTCTGGCCCTGGCCGTTGAAGGAGAAGCCGCTGACCGTGAAGACCGAATCGACGGCTGCCTTCTCGTCTTTGAGGAAGTGGTCGCGCACCACGTCCAGCGCCTTTTGCGTGCGCGGCAAGGTGCCGCCCGGAGGAGCCTGGACCAACGCGAACATTGTACCCTGGTCTTCCTCGGGGAGGAAGCCGCCGGGCAGACGCATGAAGATCAGACCCATGGCCGCCACGATCATCAGATAGACGAAGCCCGAGCGCTTCCAACTGTTGGCGGTGCGACGCACGCCGCCCTCGTACTTGCGGGTACCACGATCGAACTTGTCGTTGAACCAGCGGAAGAAGCGGGCGAGCGGGCCGTCCCCTTCGCTCTTGCCGGGATCGTGGGGCTTGAGGATCGTGGCGCACAGCGCCGGGGTGAGGATCAGCGCGACCAGTACCGAAAGCGCCATCGACGAGACGATGGTGATCGAGAACTGGCGATAGATGACGCCGGTCGATCCGCCGAAGAAGGCCATCGGCAGGAACACGGCCGACAGCACCATGCCGATACCGATCAGTGCGCCGCTGATCTCGTCCATCGATTTTCGCGCCGCTTCCTTTGGCGACAGATGTTCTTCCTGGATCAGGCGTTCGACATTTTCGACGACCACGATCGCGTCATCGACGAGCAAGCCGATCGCCAGGACCATGCCGAACAGGGTCAGCGTGTTGATCGAGTACCCCAGCATCGACATCATGCCGAAGGTGCCGAGCAGCACGACCGGGACCGCGATGGTGGGAATGATCGTGGCGCGCCAGTTCTGCAGGAACAGGAACATGACGAGGAACACGAGCACGACCGCCTCGACCAGCGTGTGGATCACCTGCTCGACCGAAAGGCGGACGAACGGGGTCGTGTCGTAAGGGAAGGCGACCTTGACGTCCGAGGGGAAGCCCGTGGCGATTTTCTGCACTTCGGCTTTCACCGCGTCCACGGTGTCAAGCGCGTTGGCGCCTGATGCCAGCTTCACGCCGAAGCCCGATGCGGGCTTGCCGTTATACTGCGTATCGAAGCCGTAGATTTCGGCGCCGAGTTCCACCCGAGCCACGTCGCGCAGGCGCACGACGGCCCCGCCTTCGGTGGTGCGCAGGCGGATGTTGCCGAACTGCTCAGGCGTCTGCAGGCGCGACTGGACCGAGACGGTTGCGTTGAGCTGCTGTTCCTTGGACGCCGGCAACTGACCGATCTGACCGGCTGAAACCTGCGCGTTCTGCGCGGAGACGGCAGTGCTGACGTCGGCGATGGTGAGATTGTAGCTGCGCAGCTTGAGCGGATCGACCCAGATACGCATCGAGTACTGGGTGCCGAATATCTGTAGTTCGCCCACGCCGTTGATGCGACTGACCGGATCCTGGATCTGGCTGACGATGTAGTCCGAAAGGTCGTTGGCGGTGTGAGTGCCGTCCTCGGAATAGATCGCGGTGATGAGCAGGAAGCTGGCCGCCGACTTGGCGACGGTCACGCCCTGGCGCTGGACTTCCTGCGGGAGCAGGGCGGTCGCGGCCTGGAGCTTGTTCTGGACCTGGACCTGGGCGATGTCGGGATCGGTGCCCTGCTCGAAGGTAAGGGTGATCGTCACGCGCCCGGCAGACGAGGACTGCGCCGAGAAGTAGCGCAGGTTGTCGATGCCCTTGAGCTGCTGCTCGATGATCTGCGTGGTCGTGCGTTCGAGCGTCTCGGCGTCGGCGCCCGGATAAGTGGCGCTGATGGTGACGGTCGGTGGCGCGATCTCGGGGAACTGCGAGATCGGCAGGCTGCGGATGGCAATCGCGCCGGCCATCATCAGGACGATGGCGATGACCCATGCGAAGATGGGCCTGTCGATGAAATAGCGGGACATGGTCGGTTACTGCCCCCGCTGCGCAGGTCGCTGACCGGATTGGTCACTTCCCTGCTGGGCCGGCACCGCCTTGACTGCGATGCCGGGCCGCAACATTTGCGCACCATCCACGATTATCTTCTCCCCCGGCTTCAGCCCGCTGGTGACGAGCCAGCTGGTTCCGATCGTGCGCGGCGCGGTGATCTTGCGCATCTCCACCTTGTTTTCCGGACCGACGATGAGGACGGTAGGATTGCCCTTCTCGTCACGCGACACGGCGACCTGGGGCACGAGCAAACCGTTGCTCTTCGTGCCATCGACCAATTCGGCCCGTACGTACATTCCCGGAAGAAGCAGACCGCGCGGATTAGGGAACTGAGCGCGGATGATCTGGCTGCCAGTTGTGGGATCGACGGTGACGTCAGTGAACTTGAGCACGCCCTTTTCCGGATAAGTGCTGCCGTCCTCCAGCTTGAGCTTCACCTGCGCCGCGCCACTACCGCGCGATATGTCACCGGAAAGCAATTGCTGGCGCAGGCGCAGCACATCGGCGCTCGACTGCTGGATGTCCACGAAGATCGGATCCAACCGCTGGATCGTGGTGAGCGGGTCGGTTTGCGAAGCGGAGACGAGCGCGCCGATGGTGTATGTCGAGCGACCGATGCGGCCGGAGATCGGTGCGCGGATCGTGGTGCGCGCCAGGTCGATTTGCGCCGAGCGCAGCATCGCCTGCTGCGCTGACACGTCAGCCTCGGCCTGCTGCGCGCTGGTGACTGCGTTCTCCGCCTCCTGGCGCGAGATCGCGTTTATCTTGACCAGATCATTGTAGCGGCGGGCCAGAGCGGCTGTGGATGCGATTGAGGATCTGGCCCGCACGAGTGCGGCGCGCGCGTTCGCGACCTGTGCCTCGTAGGGAGCGGGATCGATCTGGTAAAGTGCCTGTCCCGCGCGCACCTGATCGCCTTCGGTGAACAGACGCTTGAGAATCAGGCCGTTGACCTGCGGGCGCACGTCGGAAGCTTCGAAAGCGCTGGTTCTCCCCGGAAGCTCGCTGCTGAGCGTCACGGTCTGCTCGCGGACGGTAACCACCCCCACCTCCGGCGGGCCGGCGACCCCCTGCTGCCCTCCTCCACCGCATGCAGTAATAAGTAGCGCGATGAATGGAGTGCATTTTTTCATAGAGCTTGCCCGTTGACCAAGTTATCACGAGAGCGAATGATCACTCACGATCAGCGGCTCTTTATTGCGCCGCAGCATCGAATGCAAGCTAGGGAGGTATGGTGGCAAAAAACAATTCGGTCGCAAGAGTGCGGGGACCCCGCTCTGCGGCGCGGCGGCAGCATATATTGGCCACGACCCGCGATCTCTTCGTCAAACGCGGATTCCATCAGACCGGGATGGCCCAAATCGCCAGTTCATCCGGCATCGCGGTGGGGCAGATCTATCGGGACTTTGCCAACAAGGAGGCGATCATTGCCGCCATCTGCGAAGCCGACCTTGCTGAATGGCTCGAGGAAGAGACGCTGGAGACGGCGGTCGCGGTGGGGGATCGCGAAGGTATCCTCGCCTGGATCGAGCGAATCGCCATCGATGAGCCATCGCATGAAAATCGCCGCATGATGTGCGAATTCGTGGCCACAGTGGGGTGTAACCCGATCATCGCCGAGATCAATCGCAAGGCGGATGTCCGGCTGCGCACCAGCCTGGGAGCGGCGCTGGCCTCTTTGGCGCCGGGCGCATCTCCACAGGACAGATCAACGGTGGTGGACTTCATCATCACCATGTCCTGGGGAATGGTAGCGGGGGCCGAGCTGTTTCCTTACCGAGACCACAAAATCTTGCGCCACTACATGGCGTCGCTGTTCCGCCGGGAACTCGCCGCAATGTGCAATTGAGGACCTGCTCAGTGCGCGCGGACCAAGGCTGGCGCAGCTCGATTGGCATTTTGGTGAGCTGAAGGTCCCCGGGCACTGGACAATTGTTCAGCATCATATCATCTTCTCATTACAGGCCGAGGAATACGGTCGCTCCAGAGGATACCGGAAAGATGATGAACAACGATAATGTGGCCCCCGGCGACAAGGCAATGATCCTGTTGCAAAGCCTGATCTGCTATTTGCGAGAAAAGAACGTCCTGTCGCGCGCCGACATCGAGGAACTGCGAAATCGCGTGGAGGCCCGGATGGCTACACCGGACAGCGGTCTGTCCTGCGCCACCGCGCTGGTCGCCGCCGCCGTGAACGAGATGCGGGAACTGGATGACTATTGCGGCAAGAAGTATGGTGGCAAGCACCGGCGTCAGGTGAACTGAGGCGTCCATCGCTGCATCGCAGGATTGTTTTAAAGCTCTCTCCTATGGGCCACGTCTCGACCCGCACGGCGGGGAAACGCGATCAGCAGCGCGGCGCTCTGCCGGGTGCGGGTATAGGTGACGTGATACTGCGGGGTCGGCTTCGGGCAAGCTCGCGGTAACCTGGCGCGTCTGTTCGTGGCCTCGATCGTCGCCAGATCGTGACAGGGCATGCCGGCATTGCCGGTGCTTTCGCCGTGGCGGATGAATATGGCCTTCATGGCTTCCCCTTCATTGCTGGCGAGCGCTATCCAAGCGATATACAAAAGATAGCCAAACAGTAGCGCTTCGCTTGCTTTTCTTGTGTTCGCCAGGAAGCGGCAGGCTATTCGAACAGTTCCGAATGCGTGCCGGCGCGCACGAAGTTCACCAGATTTCCCTCGATCGTGTAGATGAGCAGGAAGTCGCCGCCGATATGGCACTCGCGATGATCGCTCCAATCGCCTTTGAGGGCGTGGTCCAGCCATTCCGGGCCAAGCGGCGCGTCGTTGGCGATGAGGAGCATCATCGCTTCCTTGAGCTGCTTCATGTTGTAGCGCCCGCTGCGCGACAACCGCTCCCAATCCTTCGCGAACCGCTTTTCATAAGACGCCTCTCGGGGGAGCGAGGCGCGCTTACTGCTGGCGGGCTTCTTGGTCGAGGGCATCAAAGACTTCCTGAGGATCGGTGAAACGGGCGCGGCGGGCCTTCATCGTGGCGCGAGAGGCTTCGATGGCTGCCCGTGTTTCGGCGTTCGGCACTTTCAGCTCGAACGGCAAGGCATGATCCTTCGCGACCCGGGTGAGCGTCATGCGGACCACATCGGATACGGTCAGCCCCAGTTCGGCCAGGACGGCGGCGGCTTCATCCTTCAATGTTTCGTCGATGCGCGCACGCACGAAAGCGGTAGCGGCCATAAGAACCTCCTGTGATCCGTGTTCGATGTAGCTCAACTGAGCTACAATTACAACCATTGTGCGCCTGCCGCTTGCGCGGCACCGTGGCTCTAGTCGCTGCGCTCCCCAAGCCCGCACGCGGTCTTGGCCATTCGGTGACGATCCACATGGCGGGCGAGATCGCGTGCGCGGAT
Organism: Rhizorhapis sp. SPR117; assembly: GCF_021742065.1. The sequence goes on along the minus strand of NZ_JAKKIE010000060.1, from coordinate 3,917 downwards.
CTCGGGGACAAGGTGCCGGCGCTGGCCGGCATGTCGTTTGTTCAGTGGGGAGAGGACGTTCCGCCCCCCCTCTCCCCAGCAACGGGAATAGACGGGCCGTGGCTCGCTCGGCTGGGCCTCGCTGCGCCCGCTCCACCCCGTCGATTCCCGCTGCCCCCCTCTCTCGCCGGCGTTCTTGGGCGTCCGTGTTCCGGCCGATGGCATGGCCATCGCCGGACAGGCGATCTGAAGGGAATAGAGACGATGACCCACGACAACCGGGAAAGCTGGCTCAATCGGGTGGCGGCGGGCATGGCCCCGCTCTTTGAGGCGCTGGAAGCTCCCCTGCCCGACCGGGTGCGCGTGGCGATCGGCTTCACCAGCGCGGGAGCCAAGGGCAAGGCGATCGGCGAGTGCTGGGATAACCGGCTGAGCGCGGACGGCCATTTTGAAATCTTCATCCGTCCGGACCTTGCCCATGCGCCCGACGCCATGCCGGCACAGATCGCGGCCATCCTCGCGCATGAACTGGTCCATGCCGCTGTCGGCATCCCGGCAGGGCATGGGAAGGCGTTTAAACGGGTCGCGCTTGGGCTGGGGTTGGTCGGGCCGATGCGTGCCACCACGCCCGGCGATGCCTTCCTTGCCGCCATCGTGCCGATCCTCGATGTTGCTGGCCCCCTCCCCCATGCCCGTCTCGATACGGACGGCGAGTCCACCGCGCCGAAGAAGCAGAAACCCCGGATGCTCAAATGCGAGTGCGTGACGTGCGGCTATACCGTCAGGACCGCGCGCAAATGGCTGGAAGAGGCTGGAGCGCCGCTTTGCCCGATCGAGGACCATGGGGCCATGCGGCACGATCCGCTTGACGAGGATGACGATCCAGCGCCGGAGAGTGAGCGGCCTTAGAAATGTATATCACTGTGATGGACAGATCATGCTGGTTCGATTAACGATAGCAGGCAGAGTGAGGGCACTATGATATTGGTAGTCGGGAACACAAAGGGCGGCGTTGGCAAGACCACGCTCGCGGTCAACCTCGCGGTGGCCCGCGCGCTTGCCGGCCGCGACCTGTTGCTGGTGGACGGCGACGAGCAGGGAACCGCCCTCACCTTCACCCAGCTTCGCACCGAAGGTCTTGGCGAAGCCGGTTATACCGCCGTCGCCCTTACCGGCGCTGCGCTGCGCAGCCAGGTCCGCCAGCTCGCGCCCAAATATGACGATATTATCATCGACGTGGGTGGGCGCGACACCGGCTCGCTGCGCGCCGCGCTCACCGTGGCCGACACGTTGCTGGTGCCGGTGCAGCCACGCAGCTTCGATGTATGGGCGCTCGATCAGGTCGCGACGCTGGTGGCCGAGGCGCGCGAGATCAACGAGGGGCTGCGCGCCGTTGCGATCCTCAATGGCGCGGACCCGCAGGGCGGCGACAATGAGGCGGCATTGCAGATGATCGGCGACATCGAGGGGATCGAGGTGCTGCCCACATCGATCGTGCGCCGCAAGGCGTTCCCGAACGCGGCGGCCGAGGGCAGGGGGGTGCTGGAGCAATCCCCGCGCGACGCCAAGGCAGTCGATGAGCTGACCGCGCTGATAGGTGCGGTGTTTGTATAGCATGATGATAGCGGAGTGAAGTGCGATGGCTATCGCTCGTAAACCGAACAGCAATCCGAAGCCGCCCATTGATGACGATGCGGCGGACGCCTTCATTGCCGGGGCCGCGAAGCCGGCGACGCCGCCGATCGCAGCGGCGGACGAGGATGGGCCGCGCAAGGCGCCGGTCATGCTGCGCTTCGACCGCGCCTTGCTGGCGAAGGTCGATAGCGCCGCGAAGCGGCGCGGCATCAGCCGCAGCGCATGGATTCAGTTCACCGTCAGCCGTGCGCTCGACGCCGGCGAAGGGTGAAGCGCAGCGGATCGTAGCACGGCGCGCCAAAGGTGAGTTTTGGGGTAGGGGCTCACCGTTCGGCGGCGGGCAGGTTGAAATCCACCAGTACCGGCATTTCGGGGATGCCGCCACGCATCTTCGCCCGTCGCACGATACTGTGCTGATCGATCAGGTTTTGCGCGTCGCGGCGGCCGCTCGATGTTTTGGACATCCACAGCATCGCGACCTTTTCGACCTTGCGGCCCTTCTTGATCGGCGTGAAATCGACATAGAAGGGGCAGAGCTTGTTGATTTCCTCCTGGGCGACCTTGAGGCAATATTTGTTGAGATCGGCGAAGCGTTCGAGCTTGCCTTCGGGCACGTTGAGCAGCCCGCGCAGCTCCGCGATCGTGAATTCTTCGCTTTGCTTGTATTCGAGGCCGATCCGGCGCTCGATCATCTCATAGAGGCACAGCGCGTATTTCGACTCGAAACAATACATCACTTGCGTCTTGAGGCGTGCATAGACCTCGCTGTTGCGCAGTATCTCGATCAGCTCCTCGGGGATACGATAGTGCAGGAAGCCGTCTTTTTCGAGGCTTTCGTCGCTGGGGCCGAGGAGCTGGACGCGGCGCTTGTAGCTCTTGCCGGCCTTGCGGATGGTGACGATCGCGATGGTGCCCATCAGGCGCAGCAGCGAGCTTTCGATGCGCTCATTGCCCTGGTGCGTGCCCTTGAGCGCCGTCTTGGCGATGCGATGGATGACCGGCTCGCCGATGCGCTCCCAAGCGTTGGCGATCAACAGATTGTAGATTCGGCGATCGGCGAGGGTGAGGGGGGTCAACTCGACAATATCGACCAGTTCGCCGGGTTTGACGATTTCCCCATAATTGGCCGGATCGAACGGATTTCCGCGCCCTTTTTGCGCGAGGGTGCGGGCCGGGGTATCGACCAGGGCAAGCTGTGCCTTCGCGCCGTTCAAAGGTGAGGTTGCGTGGGACATGCACTCACCTTAGCAGCAATGGTGAGCCAGGCAATTCCTAAAACTCGCCGTTCGCTGAACGGTGAGGAGATACCCCAAAACTCACCGTCGATCAGGCGGCTACCCGAAAGCTCACCGGACTCGACCCCAACACTCACTTTTACCGGCCCCAAAACTCACCAAAGGCCACCCCAAAACTCACGCGACTCGACCCCAACACTCACTTTTCACGGGCACTTTCTTAGGTTTTCTGCGGGTTTGCAGACCCCTGAATCTTGAATCTAAGAAGAATTATTGAATCAGAAGGCGAACGGTGAGTTTTGGGGTAGCCTTGCCTGTGGGTAACTTGGCGCTCAACGCACCCACAGCTCCGGAAAAGAAGAAAAGCGCCGCCTCTTGGGGCTTCGCCCCGCCGGCTCGCGGCCTACGGCCGCCCCGGATCGCTAAAGCGATCCTCGCACCCGGCATCCCCATGATGAGCCGGCTTCGCCGACACGCTATTTGTTTTTTGATTGATGACTGTTCAAACGCTGCTCCCTTCGCCCAATCATAGCGCCCAACGGAAACGTCGCAGATTGGCTTTCCAGAAAAGCCAGGCGGATAGGAGGCGATCCAATCGAGAGGACAGGGGAGGCCGAAACGTCGCTATAGGGACGATTTCCGGGCCGCTCAGCCTTGTTACGGACTTCTGGGAGGGGTTTGAAGGGTCAAGCTCCAAGCAGCGCTTCACGGCCTCCCTGGGCGACAAACTTCGCGGGTGAATATCCTCGTGGTATCACCCGCCGCGTCAATGCCTGGGCGTCGATCGCCAACGGTGAGTCCATACCCCAAAACTCACCTTTCATGCGCCAGACGCCGATTTTCCGCGCTTGGGCGCGATTCTCCCAGCGAGGGATATGCCTTCATGCTATAGCGATACGCAATCGTACTGCTATACATACGATAGCATTGTGATTGTAATTTGGCAGAGAGCGACCATCTTTCTAGGTTTGAAGCCAGAGATGGAGCGTCATGGGGTGACTACACGAAAGTGACGTATCTGCACGCTAAGGGCGAACAAATCCGGTACGATGCCAGCAGATGCTATTC
>NZ_JAKKIE010000006.1 GCF_021742065.1 Rhizorhapis sp. SPR117 | reverse complement strand
CTGTATCCCATAGTCTGTATCCTCGGAAAAAATGACAGTTCAGCCCTTCGGGCCTGTCATTTTTTCCGAGGATACAGACTATTCCCCGAGGCAACGGCTGAAGCCTCTTCCCGACTGAAGTCGGGGGGTTTCCTCCAAAAAGCGGGACACTAAAAAATCAACGTGGCACTGATCCAAATAAATTAGAGGCCGAGGCTCTTGAAATTATTGGAATCGATGAAAATCAAAAAGAAGAAATAGACGGTCAGAGATTTTTAGACGCGTATCCATATTCTGATTTTGTGTTAGATTGTTCCAGTCCAAATTCTATTCGAAAATCACTTGATAGATTTATAGAATGCTTCTTTGGCTATCCCTTCGTTAGCCCTACGAGGGACGAACATGGTATGTATCTCGCGCAATCGGCTTCATTGCGATCAACTGACTTATCAAGACAAGTTGGGGCAGCAATATTTGGACCAAAGCACGAAATCGTTTCATTGGGTTGCAATGAAGTTCCTGCATTTGGTGGCGGCACATATTGGTTAGATCATTTACCAGATTCGCGCGATTTTCAACTGGGTTACGACTCCAATGCGCGTGTTCGATCTGATATGATTCGAGACATGTTTTCCCGTCTTCGGGATGCGGGGTGGTTGAATGTGACCAAGGCAGGAATGTCACCAGACGACTTGTCTTTGGAAGCTCTAACTGACACCGAGACCGTCAAAGGACCGTTAGCACAAGCAATGATCTCGGACGTTATTGAATATGGCCGAATGGTTCATGCAGAAATGAATGCCATCACAGATGCCGCTCGCTTCGGTCGAGAGACAAAAGATGGAAAATTATATTGCACAACAATGCCATGCCATCTCTGTACAAAACTTATTGTAGCTTCGGGTATTAAAGAAGTACAATATCTCCAACCATATTACAAAAGCATGGTTAGAGAACTTTATGAAGACTCCGTTTCCATAGATGAAATTACTAAAGAAAAAGTCAGCTTTTTACCGTTTATTGGAGTGACTCCTAACGGGTTTCGATTGGTGTTCGAGAAAGGAAAAAGGAAAAAATCGGATAATAACGCTATTGAATGGTCATCAACAGAATCCATTCCAATATTTACTACCGATTTTCCTACTTATCTCGAAACGGAAGCAAATATTCTTAATGAATTAAAACCCGTAATAGAAAATATGGAAAATTCTCATAATCCACTACATCTTGAATAATTTCAGAATTACGGTGACAGGTGCAATAACCCCTTAATTGCCTGTCGCCGACGGTCCTGTTTGAGAGATATTCAGGGTTTTCGTATCTGTCATCGAAAATCACGACCCCCCCCCACCACCCTTCGGGCGGTCCCCCTCCCCGTGCCGGGGAGGAATGGGGTCAAGCCGCCACCTTCCCCTTGAACAATCCCTCCACCGTTTCGATGAACTTGATCACTGAAATCGGTTTGGAGACATAGGCTTCCGCGCCGGCCGCGCGGATGCGGTCTTCGTCGCCTTTGCCGGCGTAGGCGGTGACCGCCATGATCGGGACGGGGGAGAGGGCTTCGTCCTTTTTCAGCGCCTCGATCAGTTCCAGGCCGCTGATATGGGGCAGTTGGATATCCATGATGATCAGGTCGGGGCTGAAATCGCGGGCGCGCTGGAGCACTTCGCGGCCGTCGCGGACCGGCTCCGTTGCGTGGCCGTGGGCGCGCAGCAGATCGCAGAACAGTTTCAGGTTGAGTTCGTTATCCTCGACAACGAGAACTCTTTTTGCCACCAACCTACCCTTATACCAATATACAGGCGCGGGCGGACCGCCCCCTTTCCCATGGATGTAAATGATGCAGGCCGATCTTACAAATGCCGATGACCCGGAAATGGTTGCATTGGGCGCGCTGACGTGGCTTTTGAGCGATGAACGGCGGGCCGAACGCTTGCTGGCGATCACCGGCCTTGACCCCGAAACTTTGCGGGCGAGGGCGGGAACGCGGGACTTGCTGGCCGCTGTCATCGGATTTCTGGAGGGGCATGAGCCGGATTTGATTGCGTGCGCCGATGCCATGGGGGTTAAGCCGGAATTGCTGATCGCTGTGGGACGGGCTTTGGGGTGAATTTGTTTCCCTCTCTCCTTCAGGGGAGAGGGTGGTGAGGCGTAGCCGAACCGGGAGAGGGGAGTGCGAACGCGCGCTTCCCCTCTCCCCGACCCTCTCCCCTGAAGAGGAGGGGTGTAAGAAGGAAGATTGTATGAGCCGTCCTTTGCTGGTTACCGATTGCGATGAGGTTTTGTTGCATATGGTCGTGCCGTTCCGGCAATGGCTGGATGAGACGCATCAGATTCATTTTGACTTTGCGGGCGGCGATTTCGCGCGGGCTTTGCGGCATAAATTCACCGGCGATCTGGTCGATCGGGAGCAGGTATGGCCGTTGCTCAATGGCTTTTTCGAAACGGAAATGCATCGCCAGCAGCCTATCGCGGGGGCGGTGGAGGCTTTGCGCGAATTGGCGCAGGGGGCGGACATCGTCATCCTGACCAACATTGGCGAAGAGGCGCAGGCGAGCCGGGCCGATCAGCTTGCCCGCGTGGGGATCGACCATCGCGTGATCGGCAACCGGGGTGGCAAGGGGGTGCCGCTGGCCGGGGTGATCGCGGAATATCAGCCGAGTGTGACGGTGTTTGTCGATGATCTGGGCACGCATCATGAATCATCAGCCACGCACGCGCCCGATGCATGGCGGCTGCATATGGTGGGGGAGCCGGAGCTGGCCCCGATCATTCCCCCTGCCCCCTTTGCCCATGCGCGGATCGACCGCTGGGGGGAGGCAAAGGGCTGGATACAGGATATTTTTGCACGGGGGGAGGCCGCTGCCCCTTGACCTCGGCGGTCGGGTGCTGTTTCTCCTGCGTCATGAGCATTGAAGCAAAGATCGCTGCGCTGGGTCACGTCCTGCCGCAAGCCGCCGCCCCCGTCGCCGCCTATGTTCCTGCTGTTGAGGCGGGGGGGCTGTTGCATATTTCCGGGCAATTGCCGTTTGATGACGGCGTGCTGATGACCGGGCGGATGGGCGAGGACCGGGACCTGGCGTTCGGGGTGAAGGCGGCGGAGCGATGCGGCCTGATGCTGATCGCGCAGATGAAGCTGGCGCTGGGCGATCTGGAGCGGGTCGAACGGATTGTGAAGCTGGGCGCGTTTGTCAGCAGCACGAGCGATTTCACCGACCAGCCAAAGGTCGCCAATGGCGCATCCGAACTGATACAGAACATATTCGGCGATGCGGGCCGCCATGCGCGCAATGCCGTGGGCGTGCCGGTATTGCCGCTGAACGCTGTTGTGGAAATTGACGCGATTGTCGCTGTTCGCCCGGCTTGAGGCGCGGCTTTCGCCGCCACCCGATCCGGGGCGCGTTGCCTTTCTGCGCTCGCAACCCTTTGCCCATCGTGGGCTGCACGGCGGTGATATTGCGGAGAACAGCCGCGCGGCGTTTGAAGCGGCGATCCGCGCCGGGCACGGCATGGAATGCGATGTCCAGATGAGCGAGGACGATGTGCCGTTCGTCTTTCATGACGATGCGCTGGACCGGATGACGGGCGAAGCCGGGACGGTGGCCGACCGCTCGGCCGCGATACTGGACCGTATCATGCTGACCGGGACGGACGAGTGCCTGCCGCGCCTGACCGATGTTCTGACGCTGATCGGCGGGCGGGCGCCGCTGTTGATTGAAATCAAGGCGGAGGGGTCACATATCACCGGCCTGTGCTATGCGGTGCGCCGCGCACTGGAAGGCTATACGGGCAAGGTGGCTATCATGTCCTTCAATCCGCTGATTTCCGGGTGGTTCGCCACGCATGCCCGTCATATTGTGCGCGGGTTGGTGGTGAGCGAAGAGAACAAGGCGGGCCTGCGCGGGCGGATCGAGCGCACGACGTCGCTGTGGGTGGGGAAGCCGGAGTTTCTGGCCTATGACATCCGCGACCTGCCCTCCCCCTTTGCCACGCGGGCGCGGGCGCGAGGATTGCCGGTGCTGACATGGACCGTGGCCAATGCGGCGCAGGAACAGGTGGCCATGCGCGAGGCGGATCAGATCATCTATGAAAAGGTCGGCAATGGCTGACCGCGATCCCGAAGGCGGCATCATCGCGCGGATCGCAGAAGGGGTGGCGGCGCTGCCCAAAGAGGAATGGGATGCGTGCGCGGGGACGAACAATCCATTCGTCAGTCACGACTTTCTGAGCGCGCTGGAGGATTCGGGCAGCGTCGGCCCCGGCACGGGATGGAAGGCGCTGCCCATCGTCATCGACGGGCCGGACGGGCGGATCGCAGGGGCGCTGCCCGCTTATGTAAAGGGACACAGCCAAGGCGAATATGTGTTCGATCACGCATGGGCGGATGCGTTCCAGCGGGCGGGCGGGCGCTATTATCCCAAGTTGCAGATCGCTTCGCCCTTTTCGCCAGTGCCGGGACCGCGATTGTTGCTGCGCGATCCCCGACTGGCGCCCGCATTGCTGGCGGCGGCGGAAACGGTGGTGAACCAGAACGGCCTGTCGTCGGCGCACGCGACCTTTGTCGAAGAAGCGCAATTGCCGATGTTCGAGGCGGCGGGCTGGCTGATCCGCAGCGACAGCCAGTTCCATTGGACCAATCGCGGCTATGGGAGTTTCGACGATTTTCTGGCCGAACTGTCCAGCCGCAAGCGCAAGGACATCCGCAAGGAACGCGCCGCAGCGGTGGCGGGACTGGACATCGTGCACCTGACCGGGGCGGAGATCACCGAGGCGCATTGGGACATATTCTGGCACTTTTATCAGGATACCGGCGCGCGCAAATGGGGACAGCCTTATCTGACGCGGGAATGCTTTTCCTTGCTGGGCGAGCGGATGGCGGACAAGATATTGCTGATTTTCGCCATGCGCGACGGGCGGGCGATTGCAGGCGCGCTCAACATGATCGGCACGCACACGCTGTACGGGCGGTATTGGGGTTGCGCGGAGGACGTGCCGTTTTTGCATTTCGAGCTGTGCTATTATCAAGCGATCGACGTGGCCATCGCACGCGGCCTTGCCACCGTGGAGGCAGGCGCGCAGGGCGGACACAAGCTGGCGCGCGGTTATGGGCCGGTGCCGACATGGTCAGCCCATTATATCGCCGATCCGGGCTTCCGGCGGGCAGTGCGCGACTTTCTGGAGCAGGAGCGCGAGGCATCGGCGCAGGAGCGGGAATGGCTGGGGGAGCGGGTGCCGTTCAGGAAGGGGTGATGTGATAGTGATGCGCCCCTTACCCAGCAGAACTCAGGAAGTGATATTGTCGGCAATATCTTCCGCCAAGCGATCCAGTTCTTCAGGTGACTTCTTGCTAATCAAAGCATAGGCCAAGTCCCCCTCCTGCCAATAGGCGATCGCATTGCCGTCGCGGGTCGTGACGTCGGGTCGTGAGGGCGCAACCTTGTCATCGCGCACCGCAAATAGCGATATCGGTGTGGACTTCCCGTTGGTGATATTCATCTGAAGGCTAGGCCCACTGTCTGACGGGAAAACCTGAATATTTATTACATACCATCCTTTGGGCAAGATGGGGAGTGCGATACGGGTCAACGAGCCGACTTCGACCGGATTGACTACAGCAGGCGGCGAGCGGCGCAGCTTTGTTTGCACCTGAGCAATATTATGGGACTGAAGCGCTTCCTCCACGAAATTTTCTTCGGCCTGCTCCATGCCAGACGGGAAGCTGGCGTTTCCGATAAGCCACCCGCCGGCCAGCAGCATCATCGCCGCTGCGATCTGTGGCAGGCGATGCCAGTTCGCCTTACGCGTCGGTAGCGCCGCCCTGTTCCGCGGCGCGTGCCGGGGATGCACTGCGCGCGCGATATGTTCGGACCGGGCGGCAACCGGCTCTTTGCGATGGAAGACAGCATCGAAGTGCATGGTGCTGTCCGTTGCATCGGACCGTGAGAATCCGTGTCCCTCCAGCAGCGCATAGATGGCTTGCGGATCGCTGCCGTACCGGTTCAGGTTCCGCTGATCGATTTCGACGACTATGCTGCGTGTTTGGGGCAGGACAAGGACCCGCTCCAACCCCTGAAGCACGGCATGTTCGAAACCTTCGACATCGATCTTGACGATAATTGGGCGGTCGCCAATCAGCTTCATCAGTCCGGGAAAATCCCTGATCGAAAGAGACATGACGCGCTCACCCGTCTCGATCGGCTCCGGAGCGATGGCATAGCGACCCGAATGACCCTCCGATCGGCTGTCTAGCAGGTCCGGCCCGGAGAGCGCGGCAATCGCCATGTTGAAGGGGAGGACATTATCCAGATGGTTGAGGCCGATATTACGGACCAGCTTTGCAAACGTCGCAAAGCACGGTTCGAACGAGACGACCAGCCCGTCCGGCCCAACACGCTCGGCGGCCAAAAGACTGAAGACACCGCAGTTGGCCCCAACATCGATAAAGCAGTCGCCTGGGTTGAGCTTTTCAACCTCGCCAGAAACGACGACTCCGTATTTGCCGGAAAGCCCCAACTGATGCGTGCGGTCGCGAACATCGAGGCCAAGGAGAACCCCTCCATAACGGGAGCGCACCGGAGTGCCATCCAATACGCGTGCCAAAGGCGCCAGCAGCCGCCATTTCCCTCTGAAGTCAGGGACGTGATGGACATATGTGTCCACAAGCGCTGACCGGATTACCCTTGATCGTAACACCATTGCGACTCCTCGGGCGGGCAGACTACGATGGCTTGGTCAATTATCGGGCAGACTTTTTCGAGGTATTCCACAATTACGCGGCCAGGATTACCTGGATCATAAAGGGGAGGCTTCGGTGGAGGGAATGGGTGCCGCTCAGGAAAGACTAAAACGGCTATGACCAATTACGGGGGGCGGCCGAGTGCGGTAAGTTGCCAGTATCCGACATGGTCGAGCCACGGCGGCTTTCCCATGTTCTGCGGAAGAAATGACTGGCGGTGTCCTCATCGACCTGGACGTTCTGTTTCCCGCCACTTGTCCCGCCGGTCCGCGGATATGCATTTAGCATAAGCGCGCGCCATTTGTTCATGTGCCAAACGCGCTTCCGCACAGGAGGCTGTCCTGGCGCATAGCATTTCAGCTTCGTACCGTTTGGCTATATAATGAACATCATTCGCCTGGGATCCGAACGCCATTTCGTCGGTGCCTTGCAAAGAGATGGGAGAGCGTAGTTGCGCACGTTTCATGAATGTCTCCATCGAGATGATACTCAGATGAATGGATGGATGGGATTACAGGTCATTCCGGAATGCGGACGTAAACCATCAGGTGTCGATGGATTCCCAAAACCTCTTCAACAATTCATGCGCTTCCTGCGGAGGGATTGAGCGGCGCGTCGGCGATCGGCTGCTCATTTCCCATGAATGATGCGGCAAGCGCGGCAGAATGCGACGCAGGTCTGCATATCCGTTGCGATTTGAGGGATCGTTAGAGAGTCGATTTAGAGCCATTTTCAAGCATCCTCTTTATTTTTTTATATAAATACCCCGCCGCACGGCCCAGTTTTTTTAGAGCGATGACTGTCAGACTATGGTCCGTTAACAATCACGCATAATTGCGACAAGAATTATTGGTTAACCTTTTATTCACCTGAGTCGCAATGCCTTTTCCCGTACGGATTCGTACGGAAACCTGTGATTCGCTTCATTCGCATGATGGAATCCTGATTTCAGTCGATTGAAGCAGAGCGTATGGGTAGGCAACAGCATGATGGCCTATCAGTCAGGCCATTATTGGTGTATACTGAAGATATCGTCCGTATCCTGCCTGGCCTGCGGGCGCTTGGGAGAATGTTGGCAACAATACGCGCTCCTGCCCAAGGGACAAGAGCGATGAGTGACATCTCCATTGATCTAACCACTACACCGAACAAATTGCTGTCAGGGCTATCGCCGGAAGACATGGCGCTTCTCCAGCCCTTGTTGCAACGGAAAGAGCTTCCAGCGCGAACTACCTTGGAAGCTTTCAATCAGAAATTCGACCGTGTTCATTTTATTGAATCCGGCATCCTCTCGGTGGTGACAAGCGCGTCGCGGGACCAGCAGATTGAAATTGGCATTGTCGGAAGCGAAGGCGTGTCAGGACTACCGCTCATTCTGGGAACAGACCGCTCCCCCAATTCAAGTATCATCCAGATTCCCTGCACATCGCTGAGCATGAAAACTGCAGCATTGACCGACGTCCTGTCCTCAAGCGACAGCTTGCAGCTTCGTTTGAACTCGTTTGTCCAGGCGTTTCTCGTTCAAATCGCGCAAACGGTGCTTGCCAACAGCAAGGCCAATGTCAATGAGCGCCTGGCACGTTGGCTGGTGATGGCTCACGACAGGGTTGATGGTAATGACCTGCGCCTTACCCACGAATCTTTGAGTGTCATGGTCGGTGTGCGGCGCGCAGGCATAACCGTCGCATTGCACGAGCTGGAGGGTGAGCGCCTCATCCGATCGACACGGGGGTTGATCACCATCACCGATATAATAGGGCTCAAACGCTATGCGAATGATTTCTACGGTGTAGCCGAGGCAGAATATGAGCGGTTGCTTGGATGCCCCCTGGCCCGGCAGCGCGTGCAAGGCAGGACAGCCAAGCCCATGGAAAGGCGGGAAAGTATAGAGCAGCGCCCGCATGGTTGATAATAAAAGCGGCCCAACTGACGCCAGACTGCGGACGCTCACGCAGCGCATGGTGACGGCAGGGAGGGGCATTTTTGTCCGCTCCTGCCCCCTATCTTACGCCGCGTCGCGGTTGATTTCGTAGAGCCAGGCGCGGGCCTGGCGTTGGGCTTCGGCGATTTCGCGGGCGGACATTTCGTCGGCGATTTCGGCGCGGCAGTATTGGCCTTCTTCGCTGCCAGCGAGGGCGGCGAGGTTGAACCATTTGTGGGCTTGAACCAGATCCACGACGCGGCCACCGCCACCGGAAGAAAAGGCGATACCCAGGTCGAAATAGGCATTCGGGTCGCCGCGTGCTGCGTCGGCGAGTCGGCTTTCAATCAGGAACGCAGCACTCTTGATACTGTTACCCATGACATTGAACCCCTTTTGGATTTCGTCAGGGTGGACTTTGGCTTGGGCGGGATAAAGAAATGGTTAACGCCATGAAAAGCATGTCGCGGCTGGATCGTAAATCGATGTAATGGCGTAATATTATTTCGGCTTTACTTCGATATTATCTATCAATCTTGTCTGCCCAAGCTTTGCGGCGGCCAGCAAACGCGCCGGTTGTTTCGCATTCGTCACGGGTTGCAGCGTCACCGCGTCACGCAATTCAACATAGTCGATGGAATCAAAGCCCGCAGCGGTCAGGGCGGCCTTCACTTTCGCCAAAGCCGAATCAACATCGCCGCCCTTTTCGATTCGGCTTGCCGCCTGACCCAGCGCACGCGGGAGGGCGTGGGCGGCCTTGCGCTCCTCTTCGGTCAGATAAGCGTTGCGCGATGACAAAGCGAGGCCATCCGCATCGCGTTGGGTCGGTACGCCGATGATGTCGATGTCGAAATCCAGATCGCGGGCCATACGGCGGATGACGGCAAGCTGCTGATAATCCTTTTCGCCGAATACAGCGACATCGGGCCGCACCTGATTGAACAATTTGGCGACAATGGTGGAAACCCCGTCAAAATGGCCGGGCCGCGCGCCGCCGCACAGCCCCTCGCTAACTCCGCTGACCGAAATGACGGTTGCAAAGCCGGGCGGATAGACTTGTTCCACCGGCGGCGCCCACAACAGGTCGCAGCCGTGATCGGTCAGCAATTTGACGTCGCTTGCCTCTCGCCGGGGATAGCTGTCCAGATCTTCATTGGGACCAAATTGGGTCGGATTGACGAAAATGGATGCAACGACGTGGTCGGCGTGCGCCCGCGCTTCGGCGATCAGGGCCAGATGTCCTTCATGCAGCGCGCCCATGGTGGGCACCAGTGCGATTCGCGCTTTGCCCCCTGTCGGACCAGTTTCGCGCAATGCGGCAACCGCTTCCCGAAGGAGCGCAAGTTCACGGATGATTTGCACGTTGATAAAGGCTCCGATAAGGGCAATCCATGCCTGTCCCCATTGCTATGCAGCGGCAAGGTGACAGGATCAAGATCGCGAATCGCGTTTGGGGGAAGAGCAGGCATATGTCGAACGGACAGCCGCATTATATCGTCTTTGCCAATGAAAAGGGCGGCACCGGCAAATCGACCACGGCGGTGCATGTCGCCGTCGCCTTGTCGATGCAGGGGCACACGGTTGCTGTGCTGGACCTGGACCCCCGGCAGCGGACCGTGACGCGTTACCTGGAGAATCGGGAGGAAACCTGTCGCCGGCGTGACATCGCCCTGCCCACCCCCGTCTATGCCGTACATGACGACGATAATCTGGCGTCTTTGGAGCAGCGCATTGAAACATTGGCGCGGGATGCGGATTATATCGTCGTCGACACGCCGGGACGCGATGACCGCTTCGCCAAATATATGGCCACGCGCGCCAATACGCTGGTGACGCCGATGAACGACAGCTTCGTCGATTTCGACCTGATCGGGCAGGTCGATCCCGAAAGTTTCAAGGTGCGCAAATTGAGCTTTTATTCCGAACTGATCTGGGAAGCGCGCAAGACGCGGGCCAAAAGCGATGGCGTCACCATCGACTGGGTGCTGCTGCGCAACCGGCTTCAGCATATCGAGGCGCGCAACATGCGCCGGGTGGGCGATGCGTTGCTGGAACTGTCGAAACGGGTCGGGTTTCGCGTGATTCCCGGCCTGTCGGAGCGGGTTGTCTATCGTGAGCTGTTTCCTTCGGGCCTGACCCTGCTGGACAAGGGGCAATTGGGTGAACTGGGTGTCAGCCATATCGCCGCCCGGCAGGAATTGCGCGAAATGGTGTCGGGCCTGTCCCTGCCGCTGGGGTTGGAGTTGAGGGCGGAGCAAGGCGCCGTTTGATGGGGCCACTCGCGCTGATCATTGCCGGGATTGCAGCCTGGCTGTGGTGGACCGGCAAATTACGGCGCATCACCGGTCGCGACGGTATGGCGATCGGCATGGGTGTGATCGGGGCGATGCTGTTGGCCAAGGGCAAGCCGTTGATTGGCCTGGCCCCGATGATAATGACGGGCGTCTATGCCCTATGGCGTCTGCGCACGCCCACCATCACCCGCCCGGCCGATCCGGTCAGCCTTGATATAACCGAAGCACGGGCGATACTGGGCGTTGATGAGAATGCCGATCCCGATGCCATACGCGCCGCTCACCGCCGGCTTATCAGCCTGACGCATCCCGACCGTGGCGGGACCGAGGCACTCGCCCGAAAGGTCAATGCCGCGCGCGACGTGCTATTGCGTCATTATACCGAAAAACAGGTGCCGCCGGAACGCGATTAAGCCAGAACGCCCGGATCAGACACGATCAGAAGGACACAGCATGACCCACAATTTCCACCCGACGTCCCTTCGTGAATATGACATACGCGGCGTTGTCGGCGAAACGCTGACCGAAAAGGACGCCTATGCTATTGGCCGGGGTTTCGGTACGCTGATCGCCCGCGCCGGGGGCAGCCGGGTGGCGGTGGGGTATGACGGGCGGTTGAGCTCGCCGGTGCTGGAGGCCGCGCTGGTCGAAGGGTTGAACGCCAGCGGCATATATGCCGTGTGCGTCGGCATGGGGCCAACGCCGATGCTATATTATGCCGAGGCGGTGCTGGATGTCGATGGCGGCATCCAGATAACCGGCAGCCATAATCCCGCCAATTATAATGGCTTCAAGATGGTGTTTCAGCACGGCCCATTTTTCGGCGCCGACATCCAGAAGCTGGGCCGCATGGCGGCGCAGGGTGACTGGGTGGAGGGCACGGCGGGGTCCGAACGCGTCGAGATCATGGATCGCTATGTCCAGCGGTTGTTGCAGGATTTCGACGGAGCCGCCTATCGCATCGGATGGGACGCAGGCAATGGCGCGGCAGGACCCGTGATCGAAAAGCTGGTCAAGCTGTTGCCGGGTGAGCATCACCTGTTGTTCATGGATGTCGACGGCAATTTTCCCAATCATCATCCTGACCCCACTGAAGAAAAGAATCTGGCCGATCTGAAGGCGCTCGTCGCGGAGAAAAACCTCGATTTCGGAGTGGCTTTCGATGGCGATGGCGACCGGATCGGGGCGATCGATGGGCAAGGCCGGGTGATCTGGGGCGACCAATTGCTCGCCATCTTTGCCGAACCGGTATTGAAGGAACTGCCCGGCGCTACGATTATCGCCGATGTGAAAGCCAGTCAGGCGCTTTATGACCGGATTGCGGAACTGGGCGGCAAGCCGCTGATGTGGAAAACCGGGCACAGTCTGATCAAGTCCAAAATGAAGGAAACCGACAGTCCGCTGGCAGGCGAGATGAGCGGGCATGTGTTCTTCAAGCACCAATATTATGGCTTTGACGATGCCATCTATGCCGCGGTGCGCCTGATCCGGGCGGCAACGACGCTTGGCAAGAGCGTGACGCAGTTGCGCAGCGAAATGCCCGCCATGGTCAATACGCCCGAAATGCGCTTTCAGGTCGATGAAAGCCGGAAATTCGCGGTGATCGACGAGATATTGGCGCGCCTGAGCAGCAGTGGCGCGGAGGTGAACGATACCGACGGCGCCCGCGTCAATACCGCCGATGGCTGGTGGTTGCTGCGTGCGTCGAACACGCAGGACGTCCTGGTCGCCCGTGCCGAAGCAAAGGATGAGGCGGGCCTTGCGCGACTCATGACACAGATCGATGATCAGCTTGCGCAGTCGGGCCTGCAGCGGGGGCCGCAAGCGGGGCACTGAAATAAAACTTCACCATCAGTGACCTTAAAACGACATATTCTGTAAGGGAAATCGCACGATTGCAAAAAATGCAATCGCGCTTGAGCTTTTCGCATTTGCAAATCGGTCTGTTGCGACGCAAAAAGAACCTGCCTTTCAGGCATCCTCTCCTAAAACTTTCGGGCCGTCCTTCGGGGCGGCCTTTTTTTTGGGCGGTAGAAAAAATGCCTGATGATGGGCCATCCGCTTCCCTGTCGGCGCGCTGACACTGTTCCCCCAGAGATTTGCATGACTTGCGCGCCAGCGGCTGGTGCAGCGGTATTATTTTTTATAACTTATTGATATTAAATGATTTATATTGTATTCTCGTTTACAGCGTCGACATTTTCAGTTTCTGCTAAGCCATAAAAAAGCAAGATAATGCCGAATGATCGGTTCCGACCGAAAGAAAAATGCCGGGACTTAAAAAATGAAAATTTCCTCTTGCAAAAAACATTATTGCAGTGCACAAATAACCTGCCTTTCAGGCATCCTCTCCTAAAACTTTCAGGCCGTCCTTTGGGCGGCCTTTTTTTTCGACATGCCGAGCCGATGGAAACTGCGTGTCGATACAGCGCAAGCGGGGCGCGCCGCATCGTTGCCGATGTGCCTGCCCGGTGCTATTGTTCACGCACAGGACAGACGGAGCGGATGTCATGCGGGGAACAATCCTTGCAAGCGGGTTGAGTGCGGCAGCGATGCTGTTGACGCCTGCGGTCGCGGCAGGAGCGCAAGACGCGCCGTCGATTACCAATCCAGCGGCAATCCATGTAGCAACGGGCAATGACGGATCAAAACGGATCACCTTGCCAATCCATATCGACGGCAAGGGACCGTTCAATTTCGTCGTGGACACCGGGGCAGAGCGCACCGTCATATCGCGCGAGCTGGCGACCAGGCTGGCGCTTGTCGCCGATACGCCGGTAAAGCTGAACAGCATTGGCGGCATATCCCAGGTCGATACCGTCATGATCCCCCGCCTGTCCTATGGCCATGGCGAAATGCCCGACATGCAGGCCCCCGTGCTGGATGCGGATAATCTGGGTGCGGCAGGGCTTCTGGGTCTGGACGGCCTGGAATCCAAACGGCTGCTTATCGATTTTCGCAAACAGAAAATGGAAATCAGTAACAGCAGCCAACCCATGTTCCGCGATCCTGACGCCATCGTCGTACGCGCCCGCCGCCGCTTCGGGCAGCTCGTCCTGGTGGATTCGCAGGCCAATGGCGAAAAAATTCATGTCATACTGGACACCGGAACGGAACGGAGCATCGGCAATCTGGCGTTGCTGCGCAAATTGACCCGGAAACGGAAGATCGATGCCCTGCGGCCAGTGGAAATGATAAGCGTCACCGGCGACAGGCTGATCGGGGGGTGGAATGTCATTGAACAGGTCCGCATCGGTGGCGTCAATATCAAGCAACTGGCGGTGGTGTTCACGGACGTGAGCCCGTTTCATCAACTTGGGCTGGACGACAGACCGGCGCTGTTGCTGGGCATGGATGTGCTGCGCCGGTTTGATCGGGTCGCCGTGGATTTTGGCAACAAGCGTGTCCACTTTCTGTTGCCCGATGGGGCTGAAACCGATCAGGGCGTGCGGCTGGCAAGTCGCTGAAACCAGTTGGGAATCATACCGTTGCGACAAGTAGGCTGGGCTCGCCATCATAGCCCCCCCTGAAGGGACTGTCGCATCATTCGTGCATTTCCTGATTTTCGTCGTTCCCGCGAAGGCGGGAACCCATCTCCCGACGCAAAATCAAGCGGTTAGGTCAGGAGATGGATCCCCGCCTTCGCGGGGATGACGGTAAAATGGAATTATGCAACGATCCCCACAGGGGAGAGGGAGATTGGCTACATGTTTCAAGGGCACAATTGCCAACCGGTTTCAGGGTGACGAACTTGCATGTTGAGAGTTTCGATTCCACCATATTAAAGGCCGGCTGGCGCAGTCTGACCCGTTTGTCCGAAGATCGCTTCGCCGTCGCCGTCTTGCCATACGGGATATTTCTGCATGATCGCGGCAAAGAGCGGGCTGGCGACGAGGTCCGCAAGCCAACGGTGCAGAAGCGTCAGCGGTTGTGCGTCGAACCAGCTTTGGTCGTGCCGCGCGAATTGGCGGATGAACGGAAAAATGGCGATGTCGGGCCATGTCCGGCGGGCGCCGCACAATGCCCCGCCTTTGGCCGCCAGCCGGGCATCGAGATCCTGAACGATTTCCAGAGCCGAGGCGCGATGAAGGTCCGGGTCTTCACCGGGATAGCGGGCGTGATATTTCCAGCAGTCGAGATGATGTTTGAACGCGCCGTCATTGCGGGCGATCAGCGCGTCGGCTTCTGGCGGATAATCAAGCCAGTCTTCTGGATCGTAACGACCAAGCGCCCAACAGGCAATGTCGAGGCTCTGGTCGATGACCGTACCATCAGGAAGAACCAGCACGGGGACCGTCGCCTTGGGTGAGGCGGTCAGCAGGGCTTCGGGCTTGTCGGAAAGCTTTACTTCACGCAGGCGACACAGGGTCCCGCTGACCCAAAGCCCCATGCGGGCGCGCATCGCATAGGGGCAGCGGCGAAAGCTGTAGAGAATGGGATAGTCGGCGCTCACGCCTTCGTGCCCGGCGCCGCCCCGATATGTGCTTCGCCGCGCGCCTGCGCCGCTTCTATCTGCCGCTGACGCTCCCGATAGCGTGCGCGCTGCGCCTCGTCCCGTTCGTCATGGCAATGGGGACAAGAGACACCCTCCACATAAAGGGGTGAGGCGCGATCTTGCGGCGACAGCGGCATGCGGCAGGCATGACACAGGCCATATTCGCCCTCCGCAAGACCATGGCCGACGGCCACGCGCTGATCGAACACGAAACATTCGCCCCGCCACTTGCTGTCTTCCTGATCCACGGTTTCGAGATATTTTAGAATGCCGCCCTTTAAATGATAGACGTTTTCAAACCCCCGGCTTTTGACGAAAGCCGTCGATTTTTCGCATCGGATGCCGCCGGTACAGAACATGGCGATTTTCGGCTGCTTCCCCTGTTCCAGTTTTTGCGCATAGGTATCGAACCAGGCAGGAAATTCGCCAAAGCTGGTGGTTTGGGGGTCGATTGCGCCTTCGAAACTGCCGATTGCGACTTCATAGCCATTCCGCGTGTCGATCAGGATCGTGTCCGGGTCGGAAATCAGCGCGTTCCAGTTCCGCGGCTCGACATAGGTTCCGGCATTCGTCACGGGATCAAGCTCCCCTGCCCCCATGGTGACGATTTCGCGCTTGATCCGCACCTTCATCCGGTAAAAGGGCATGTCGCTTGCAGCGGAATATTTGACATCCAGATCGGCGCACCCCGACAGGGTGCGGATATGAGCGATGACGGCGGCGAGCGCATTGTCCTCGCCCGCTATGGTTCCGTTGATCCCTTCATGCGCCAGCAGCAGCGTGCCCTTTACCCCCGCAGCGTCACAGACCGCCTGCAGCGGCGCGCGCAGGGCAGCGGGATCGTCGAAGCGCGCGAAGCGATAAAGGGCTGCGACCATGACGGAGGCAGGAACAGGGGGAGCGGTCATGGCGCGGCCTATACAATAGAGAATGCCCCATTCAAAGCCGTGACATATTCATCACGCATAACCACCATGGACTGGCGACGGGGCGTGATTTCGCTCTTTTTACGTGCTGGATTTAGAGAACGGTTAATGTTTTGCGGTAAAAGAGGGCGAACATATGCGCACTGACCATACCGACTGTTGCAAAAATGCTGCAAATTTTAACAAGCAGCGGGAATGCCAATTGTTTTGCATGGATATGGCGTACCGATAGGATTAATTGTGGTTTAACTAGCGACATATGGGAGAGGACATATCATGAAAAAATGCCTGTTGCTGCTGTCCGCCGGCGTCACCGCCCTTATCGTTCCCGCCCATGCGCAGGATGATACCGAAGCGCAATCCGCGCTGGAAACATATGACAGCAACGCGATCATCGTGACCGCGACCCGGCGCGCAAGCCCATTGAGCGACGTTCCGATCGCGGTGTCGGCGGTAACCGCCGATTCCATGCAGAACAGCGGCGCATCCGATATTCGCCAGTTGAACCAGCTTGCCCCCTCGCTGCTGGTGTCTTCGTCAGGCACAGAAGCCAATGGGGCCGCGCGTATCCGGGGCATCGGCACGGTTGGCGACAATCCGGGGCTGGAAAGCTCCGTCGCGGTGTTCATCGATGGCGTTTACCGTTCGCGAACCGGCGCAGGCCTGAACGATCTGGGCGAAATTGAACGGGTGGAGGTGCTGCGCGGACCGCAGGGTACGTTGTTCGGGCGCAATTCCTCGGCCGGTCTGCTCAACATCGTCAGCAAGTCGCCTTCGTTCAAATTCGGCGCCAATGGCGAAATCACCTATGGCAATTACGATTATTGGCGGCTGTCTGGCCGGGTAACTGGTCCTGTAACACAGGATCTGGCGCTCAGCCTGGATGGGGTATGGTCAAAGCGTGATGGTTTTTACGATCTGGTCGACACCAGCGGCAACAAGGTGGGCGACACCAATGACCGGGACCGCTATTTCCTGCGTGGCCAGGCATTGTGGGAACCCAGCGATACGCTGTCGGTGCGATTGATCGGCGATTATACCAATCGCGACGAAAGCTGCTGCGGCGCGGCCTATATCGAAACGCGCGAGCGGGTTCCGGCGGCGGCGGGCGGCTTTACCGTCAATCCCTATAACCGGATCGTCGCATTGCTGGAGCGGCAAGGCGCCTATTTCCCCGGCGATCCTTATGACCGCAACCTGTCCATCACGCCGGGCCGCGAATATGTCAGCAAGTTGGAAGACTGGGGCGTATCGGGCGAACTCAACTGGGATTTCGGTGCGGCCAAACTGACCAGCATCACCGCCTATCGTAATTACAAGAGCCAGGATTATGGCGATTATGATTACAACACCGCCGACCTGCTCTATCGCGACCCCGGCACATACCGGGAGTTCAAGACCTTTACCCAGGAATTGCGGTTGCAGGGGTCGGCCTTTGGCGAGATGCTCGACTGGTTGGTGGGCGGCTATTATGCCCATGAAAAGCTGACGCTGCGCGATAATATCCGCTTTGGTGCGGACTATGGCACCTTTACGACCTGTCGCCTGCTTGCAGGGGCGGGCGTCACGTCAACAGGTGCGGAGCTTGCCTTGCCCTGTAACAATGCCGCCGCTTTGCAGGCGACATTGCCATTCACGGCTGTGGGCGCCAATCCAATCCTGCTGGGTGGTCTGCAAGCGCTGGCCGGCATACCCGCCGGAACGGGCGATACCGATACGCGCTATTTCCAGACAAGCGAAAATTGGGCGCTGTTCACGCATAATATCGTGCATATCACAGACAAGGTCGATTTGACGCTGGGCCTGCGCTACACCCATGAAAGCAAGGATTTCTCGGCCGATCTCAACAACAACAATGCAACATGCGCGGCATTGCAGGCGCAAAATCCTGGTGGACCCAATGACCTGTATGACTTGGCGACGGGATCGTTCGGCACAGGCACCGCGCTGGCACAAGGAATCTTGACACTCGGATGCCTTGGCAACAGCAGCAACGCGCTTAATGCCCTCAACCTTCAGGACAGCTTCGGCAAAGGCGAATTTTCGGGCACTGCGGTGCTGTCATACAAGCCCATTGATCCCCTGCTGGTCTATGCCAGCTATTCGCGCGGGTACAAGGCGGGCGGCTATAATCTGGATCGTTTCCAACTTGGCACCACCGGCACCAATGTCATTCCGGCGGTATTTTCGCCACGATCCGATGCCGATGCCGCCACGTTGCGCTTTGCCGCCGAAACGGTGGATGCGTTCGAACTGGGCCTGAAATATTCCACGCGGAACTGGAGCGCCAATATCGCGGCCTTCCGTCAGGAATTTACGAATTTCCAGCTTAACACGTTCAACGGCACCAGCTTTGTCGTGCAGAACATCAATGGATGCGGCGGCACGCTGACCCCCGGAACGAACGCGGCGGGCGGCGGACGATGCGCAAAGGATGATGTGGAACCCGGCCTTGTCAGCCAGGGCGTCGAGCTGGAACTCAGCGCCAGTCCGGTCCGCAATGTGCTCGCGACGGGAGGCCTGACCTATGCGCGCGCAAAATATGCCAATCAACTGGTTGGCAGCAGCGATGGCACCATTCCGCTTGATCCGGCGCTGTTCCTTTTGCCCGGTAACATCAATTCCAACGCGCCGCAGATTGTCGCCACGGCCAGCCTTGCGTGGACGCCCGACATCGGTTCCAATGGTTTGTCGGCCCTGTTTTATATCGATGGCCGCATGACCAGCGATTATAATACCGGGTCCGATCTGTACCCGGAAAAGACGCAGGATGGCTATAGCGTGGTCAATGCCCGCATCGGTTTACGCGGTCCCGATCAGCGCTGGGCAATCGAATTCTGGGGCCAGAACATCTTTGACACAGACTATACCCAGATCGCGTTCAGCGCCCCATTGCAAAGCAGCAGCCCAGGTACATCGTCGACCGGCCAGTTCCCGACGGCGGCCATGGCGAACCAGTTGATTTCCGCCTATCTGGCCGAACCACGCACCTATGGGATTACATTACGCGGCAAGTTCTAAACGGCTGCTTTTATCGCCCCAGCCCACAAGCGTGCGCTGGGGCGTATTTTTTTGACGATAAAAAACTTCGCTAAATCAGATTGATAGGAACTTTCCGTCGCAAGGACGGTTGAGGGGAAACCGCATTTGTGGGGATGCAACATATGCAATCCCGGCGGGTCGCACCGATTGGGACGGCGGTTTGGGATATGCTGCCGTCCCTTTTTTAGTCGGTTCAAGGGCGGCTCTCGCCCCGTCGCTCTATTGCTTCGTTATGCGTACCGGGATGAACGCAGGCTGCCCGCTGCCACGCTGGACCTGCAACAGGACAGCGGTGCGGCCAGCCTGTTGTGCCTGTTTGACCGCATTCGTCAGCGCCGCTTCGGTCGTCACCGGATCATTATTGACGGTCAGGATGATGTCGCCCCGACGCAGGCCCTTTGCTCCAGCGTCCGATGACGGATCGACGCCCGTGATGACTACGCCCTTCACACTCGCACCAACGCCAAGCTGGCGCGCGATGGTCGGCGTTATCGGCGTTACCGCAACGCCCAGCGATTGCTGCATCGCCTGCTGACTGCCCTGCGGGTCCTGATTGGAGAAATCATCATCCGGTTGCTGGCCAAAGCTGGTCAGATCCTCTTCGGATGGCCGTTCACCGACTATGGCGGTTACCGTCATACGCTTGCCGTCGCGGATCAGTTCGATCGGCACCTTGCTGCCGACCGGCAGATTGGCGACGATATAGGACAAGGTATTGTCAGGCGTGACGTCCTCGCCCTTCACCTTTACGACGACATCGCCAGCCTTGATACCGGCCTTGGCCGCGGCTTCGCCCGGCACGACCTGGCCGATGAATTCGCCGCGATTCTTTGGCAGACCAAGCGATTCGGCAAGATCATCCGACATCGGACCAATGCCGACGCCCAGATAACCGCGGCTGATTGTTTCGCCGCCTTTCAGCTTGTCGATGATCGGCCCGGCGGTTTCGGCGGGGATGGCGAAACCAATCCCGACATTGCCGCCGGTGGGTGACAGAATCTGCGAATTGATGCCGATGACATTGCCGCTAAGGTCGAACATCGGGCCACCGCTGTTGCCCTGATTGATCGATGCATCGGTCTGAATGAAGCGGTCATAAGCGCCG
Source organism: Rhizorhapis sp. SPR117 (assembly GCF_021742065.1). The sequence continues at coordinate 93,854 of NZ_JAKKIE010000006.1, read as the reverse complement.
CCCTGCCCCGTATTGCGGTGGATCGCAGATACGATGCCGGCCGTGACCGTGCTGCCAAGACCAAAGGGATTGCCGATGGCGAGCACCCAGTCGCCCACGCGCGTTTTCGTGCTGTCGCCGAATTTTACGAAGGGCAGACCCTTTGCATCAATCTTCAGCACAGCCAGATCAGAGGCGACATCGCGGCTGATCAACTTTGCTTCATATTCCTTGCGATTGGGCAGAGTGACCGTGATGGAATCGACCGAGGCATTGGCGGTCCCGCCCGACACGACATGGGCGTTGGTGACGACATAGCCATCGGACGATACGATGAAGCCTGAACCCAGCGACTGCGCCTCGCGCGTTTGCGGCTGGCCGCCGGGCGGGCCGAACAAGCTGCCAAAAGGCGTGCCTTCAAAGGGGTTCTGGACCTTCACGCGCTGGCGCGTTGAAATATTGACGACGGCGGGCTGCAAGCGTTCGACCATGTCGGCAAAGCTCGTCGGTGCACCGCGCGGTGCCGCGGCCTGCATCGCTGGGCCCTCGTTCTGGGCGGTTTGCGCGCCCAACGGCTGCTGCGATGTTACGGCGATGGCTGTGCCACCCAGGAGAAGAGCTGCAGTAATCGCGTAAGCGTAACGCACGTTCAAAATTCCTCTCATTCCGAAAGCGACCTCGCGGGACTGGCCCTATGTCGCCTGTAGTCTTAACCTATATTGAATAAGCCGGTTCCTCAAACTGGCTACAGCACTAACGCCCCTGAAATTCCTTCAGATAAGCGTTATTGGGCGACAATATGACGGATGCCTCGCCCTTCGCCTGTTGCGAGAAGGTGATCCGGTAACTCTGCATCGCCCGATAGAATTCATAGAAGGACGCGTCCTTGTTGAAACTGTCCGCATAGATGCGCGATGCGGTGGCGTCGGCCTCTGCACGGATGATCTGCGCCTGTTTGGCACCCTGCGCCCGGATGGTGAGTGCTTCCTGTTCGCGCGCCGTGCGCATGCGCTGGAACGCGCTTTGCAGCGGCGTGCCATCGGGAAGATCGGCCCGCTTGATCCGCACGTCGATAATTTCCGCGCCATATTGGCGGGCGACACGATTAAGGCCTGCCTCGATGTTGCGCATCACCTGTCCGCGTTCTGGACTGAGCAGCGCCGCAAATGGTCGCTTGCCCAGTTCGTTACGCAATGCCGAACCCAATATTGGACGCAATTCGTCCGACACGCGGCCCTCGCTGCCCGCTGTGATATACATGCGCAACGGATTGATGATGCGGTAACGGGCAAAGGCATCGACCTGCAGGCGAAGCTGATCGGTGGACAATACCTGCTGGCGCTCCATTTCGACACTCAGCACGCGTTTGTCGATCCACACGATCTGTTCGGCAAAGGGGATACGGGCGATCAGGCCCGCGCCGGTGTTGCCGAAACCTTCATTGGGTTTGAAGCGGTTCACTATTCGCACAGGTTCGCCAAAGCGGACGATCACCGCCTGCCGAGTTTCCGGAACGATCGAAAATGTGCTGCCGATCAGGATCAGCAGCGCAACGACCACAATCGCCAGCACAACCGGATTACGCATCAAATAATTCATTATTGGCCTCCCCCGGCCGGACTGGCAGGGGTTGCCTGCTGCGTGCGCTTGTGAATTTCGGGCAAGGCCAGATAAGGCGTCACGTTACCAGTTTCGACGATGGTCTTGTCGAGGTTGGCCAGCACTTCCTCCATGGTTTCGTAATACATGCGGCGGCGGGTAACCTCTGGCGCCAGACGGTATTCGCTGTAGACCTTGTCAAAGGCGGCGGCTTCACCCTGCGCCTTTGCGGTCAATTGCTGGGCATAAGCGCGCGCTTCGTTCATATAGGTTTGCGCTGTCTGTTGTGCGGCGGACACTTCCTTGAAGGCGTCATTGACCGCTTCGGGCGGATCGGCCTGCTTGATGGCGACACCCTGCACCAATATGCCCGAACGATAGCCGTCCAGAATTTCCTGCATCCGCTGTTGCACGCGCTGTTCGATTTCGGTGCGGCCCGAACCGATGGTGTCATTCAGCGAAACAGTGGCAACGACCGAACGCATCGCTGATTCCGCGACCTCCCGGATGGTTTCTTCCGGATTGGCCAGTTCAAATTTGTAGAAATCGGCGCGGCGGATGTTCCAGCGTACCGAATAGGCCAGGTCGACGATATTCTGATCGCCGGTTAGTACCAGCTTTTCCCCGGTTCCGGTGGGAATATCGATGGTGCGGATTTCCTCCACATCGACAACCTGCACACTATCGAAGGGTGCAGGCAGGCTGAAGCTGATACCCGGCGTCATGGTACTGACATAGCTGCCCAGTCGCGTCAGCACGCCGCGTTCCTGCGGCCCGATGCGATGAACGCTGGTCAAAGCAATCCAGATGATGACGAACAATATCGCCAGAATCGGCCATAATTGCCTGCCGCCGGGACTTTGAGGCATGCCGCCGCCAAAGCCCTCGCGGCCCCGGCGCAACAACTCATCAAGCGCCGTGGGGCCACGTCCGCGCGGACGCCCCCCCGGCGGAGGTTGATTCCATGGATTGCGCGGACCTTTACCGCCCCCATCATCGCCGCCGCCTGTGCCGCCGCCATCGGAGCCGCCGCCCCATGGGCCGCCTGTATTCATTGCTGCGCCAACCTGTGCAAACCATCGGGTAATTTTTGTCATGCACCCTCTATAGGAAGCCCCGGCATGGAAAAACAGTGCCTTTCCGATCATATTCCACTAAGGCACCGCCATGACCGACATTGAAGATATCACGAAGGTGCTGGAAACAGCCGCCAAAGGCCGCGCAAGCGCACCCCGCCTCAAAGATGGCGTGCTCAGTCTGGTTCTGGACGTGACCGGCCTGTCCGAAATGCAGCGCGAGGTGATAGAGGCCGGTATTCGGGGCCAGATGAAATCCCTGGACGGCATCACCGACGTGCGGATCGCCATGACAGCGGAAAAGAAGGTGGTCCGCCTGATCGCCGTGGGCAGTGGCAAGGGCGGCGTCGGCAAATCGACGCTATCGGCAAATCTGGCGATTGCGCTGAAACGCGTGGGGATGAAGGTCGGCATTGTCGATGCGGATATTTACGGCCCCTCCCAACCGCGCCTGCTGGGCAGCGAAGGCACGCGGCCGCAGGCAGAAGACAAGAAGCTGATCCCTGTTCCCAATGCCTATGGCGTGCCGATGCTGTCGATGGGCCAGCTTGCCCAGCCCGGTCAAGCAATCGCCTGGCGCGGACCGATGGCCGGCAATGCACTGGGCCAGTTGATCGACGCGCATTGGGGCGATATCGACGTGCTGATCGTCGACCTGCCGCCCGGCACCGGTGACGTGCAATTGTCGATGATGCAAAAACACAAACCCGCAGGCGCGATCATCGTTTCAACCCCGCAGGATCTGGCGCTGATCGATGCAACCCGCGCGGTCAATCTGTTTGAACAGGCGGATATTCCGATGATCGGCCTGGTTGAGAATATGGCCGGATATGCCTGTCCCCATTGCGGCGAAATTTCCGATCCCTTTGGCACGGGCGGCGCGGAGGCGGCAGCCAGGCAGATGGGCATGCCGTTCCTTGGCCGCATCCCTCTGCACATTGCGATCCGCACGGCGTCCGACGCAGGCGAGCCACCCGCAGCGACAGATGGCGAACAGGGTGCGCCATTCATGGCGATCGCGGAAAAAGTTGCGCGGTGGATTGAGAATAGCCGCCCGCGTTAAGGCGGGTCTTCTCTGCCATCTCTCCTTCAGGGGAGAGGGCGGTGAGGCGAAGCCGAACCGGGAGAGGGGAAGGGCGACCCACGGCCCCCTCTCCCCGGCCCTCTCCCCTGAAGGAGAGAGGGGGATTGATGGCTACTTCTTATTCCGGCTTATCCCGGCGACCTTTGGAATCTCCAACCCGCTCCCTACATGATGGGTGAAGGAGAATATCCATGCCATTGACCCGCGATGAAGATATTGCCCAGCTTTTGCGCGACACCCGCACGATCGCCATGATCGGGGCGTCGGACAATCCAGAGCGCGCCAGTTACCGCGTGATGGCCTTCCTGCAACAGCAGGGCTATCGCGTCATGCCTGTTAATCCGCAGATTGCGGGCGAACATATTCATGGCGAATTCGTCTGGGCCGGACTGGACCAGATTGGTGTTCCTGTCGATCTGGTGGATGTATTCCGCAATAGCGAGGCGGCCGGTGAGGCTGTGGATGCAGCCATTGCGATCGGCGCAAAGGCGGTGTGGATGCAATTGGGCGTTATCAACGAAGCCGCCGCCGCGCGGGCCGAAGCGGCGGGTCTGAAAGTGGTCATGGACCGCTGTCCCAAGATCGAAATTCCGCGCCTTGGCATCGCGCCGGTCGAATCCTGAACAATCCCCCCTTCCACCACGCCCATTCCCCCTCTATCAGACTGGAATGACGCGATTGCGGGGCAGTATAGAGGAAAAGAGCGGGATCAGCCGTCGGCACCTGCTGATCGGTGGCGGAGCGGGCGTGGGGTTGTTGCTGGCGTGGGCGGTGTGGCCGCGCAGTTATACGCCCAACCTGAATGCGGCGAAGGGCGAGCATGTCGTCAACGCCTTCCTGAAAATCGCGGAAGACGGGCAGATTATCGTGATCGTGCCGCAGGCCGAGCTTGGGCAAGGCGTCTATACGGTATTGCCCCAGATATTGGCCGATGAGCTGGGCGCGGACTGGCGCACCATTGCGGTGCAGCCTGCGCCGATCAGCTCGCTTTATGCCAATACATTGATTGCCGGGCAATGGCTGGGCAACGACATGCCGAGCCTGGTTGGCAAGGCCGGCGCCTGGGCTACGCGCGAATATGCCATCCGATCCGCGATGATGTTGACCGGCGGGTCGAGCTCAGTGCGGATGTTCGCGCCCCAATATCGGGATGCAGGCGCGGCGGCGCGCATTTTACTGTGCAAGGCGGCGGCGGCGCGCTGGGACGTGGACTGGGAAGCGTGCGAAACGAAGGACGGCTTTGTCGTGCTGGGCGATCAAAAGCTGCGCTTTGGCGAATTGGCCGCAGAGGCGATGGATTATGACCTGCCCGCCATATTGCCGATGCGGCCCAGCAGCGATGGCAAAGATGACGAGGGCCTGGTCGGTCAGGACCTGCCGCGCCTCGACCTGCCGGCAAAGATCGACGGATCGGCCAATTATGCCGCCGACATTCGTTTACCGGACATGGTCTTCGCCTCCATCCGACAGGGACCGATCGGCAATGCAAGGGTCAAGTCCTTCAGCGAGGCCGAGGCGAAAAAGGTCACGGGCTTTTTGAAGATCATCAAACAAGATCGCTGGGTCGCGGTGGTCGGCAGTAATTGGTGGGCGGCGAACAAGGCGCTCAATCTGCTCGACCCGGTATTTACGGTCGATGGCAGATTGATCGACAATGAAGCGATCGATGCCGCATTGGAGAGAGCGTTTGACAGTGACGATGGCGAACGTTTTGTCCATCAGGGCGATCTGGACGCGGTGTTCGGCGGGGCGCAAATCGTTGCCAGCGAATATCAGGTAGCGCCTGCGCTCCACCTTGCCATGGAGCCGATGGCGGCAACCGCGCATGTGCATGACGGGCAGGCGGAAATCTGGATGCCGACGCAGGCCCCCGCCTTTGCCCGTGCCGCCGTCGCCGATGCGCTGGGCCTCGCGCAATCCGACGTCATTCTCTATCCGCTGCTCGCAGGCGGATCGTTCGGGCGCAAGATGGAGGCCGAGGCCGCCGTGCAGGCCGCGATCATCGCGCAGGAGATGGGGCGGCCAGTGCAGCTTTTGTGGTCGCGCGCAGAAGACATCATGCACGACCGTCCCCGCGCCCCCGCCCATGCGCGCATGGCGGCAAAGCTTGCGCGTGGCGGCTATATCGAGGGATGGCTGGCCAAGATCGCCGCACCCGCCACCATGACGGAGCTCTGGGCGCGGATGACCGATGGCGCCCTGCCGCATGAAGCGATGGACAAGGCCGCGCAAACGACTGAGCGTGCAGCGATTTCGGGGGCGCTGCCGCCCTATGCGATGAAGGCCTTCGCCATTGATCATTATCCTGCGGCTGTCGGCATCCCTGCCGGTCGCTGGCGCGGCAATGCCGATCATTATAATGCCTTTTTCAACGAATGCTTCATCGATGAACTGGCGCAGGTTGCAGGCATAGAGCCAATGTCATTTCGTATGCAGATGCTGGGCAACGCGCCGCGCCTTGCCCATTGCCTGTCCACCGCAGCGGCGTTGGGCGGTTGGGAAGGCGGCATCGCGGGCAGCGGTCAGGGCATCGCCTGTCACAGCATGGCGGGCAGCCATATTGCGGTTCTGGTCGCAGCGGAGATCAAGCAGAACCGCGTGCATGTCGGGCGCATCGTCGCGGCGGTGGATTGTGGAGCGCAGGTCAATCCCGACATCGCCCGGCAACAGATAGAAGGCGGCCTGATCTTTGGCCTGACATCTGCATTGGGCGGATCGACCGCCTATGAACGCGCCATGCCCACAACCATGCGGCTGGGCGAATTGGGCCTGCCTCGCCTTGCCGACATAGGAGAGGTGGTGGTGGAATTCATCCGCAGCAATGAAGAACCGGGCGGTATCGGCGAAATCGGGGTGCCGGCAGTCGCTCCGGCCATCGCCAATGCGCTGTTTACCGCCACGGGCGAGCGCTTTCGTACCCTGCCATTGCTGGCGGCACGATGAAATGACAAGCCTGCCAGACGAACATCCGCCCATATCCGCGCCACGTACCGGCATTTTGCTGGTCAATCTGGGCACGCCGGACGCGCCCGAGCCCAAAGCGGTCAAACGTTATCTGAAGCAATTTCTGTCCGATCCGCGCGTTATCGAAATCCCGCCGGTCATCTGGCAGCCGATTCTGCGCGGCATCATCCTGAATGTGCGCCCGAAAAAATCCGCCCATGCCTATCGCCAGATCTGGACGCCCGATGGATCGCCGCTGGCCAGCATTACCAAAGCGCAGGCACAGGCGCTTCAGGCGCATATGGGCGATGATCTGATGATCGACTGGGCCATGCGTTATGGCAATCCGTCGATTGAGAGCCGCCTTCTCGCCATGACGGATGCGGGTTGCGAGCGCCTGCTCGTCGCGCCGCTCTATCCCCAATATTGCGCGGCCACCACGGCAAGCGTTCAGGACGAAGTTTTTCGCGTACTCGGCACCCTGCGCAGGCAGCCCGCGATCCGGACGCTGGCGCCCTATCATGATGATCCGGCTTATATCGATGCGCTCAAGTCGCAGATCGAACGACAATTATCGGCGCTGGATTTCGTGCCTGATGTGCTGGTCGCAAGCTTTCATGGGATGCCTCAGCGTACATTGGCACTGGGCGATCCCTATCATTGCCATTGCCAGAAGACGGCCCGCCTGCTGGGCGAAGCGTTGGGCCGGGATATTGTCACTGCTTTCCAGTCACGCTTTGGCAGGGCAAAATGGCTGGAGCCGGCGACTGATAAGACATTGGCCCGATTGGCCGAAGAAGGCATTCGTCATATTGCGGTAACAACGCCGGGCTTTAGCGCGGACTGCATCGAGACGCTGGAGGAAATCGCGCTTCGGGGAAGAGACAGTTTTTTACGCCATGGCGGCGAAAAATTCGCGTTTCTTCCCTGTTTAAACGCCGAGGACGAGGCTATCCTGATGTACGACAAGATTCTGGGTCGCGAACTATCGGGCTGGTGGCAGCGCCCGTAGTGGTGGGTCATATATCACAGGCGAAGGAGAGGTTAGGATGTCCAGAGTAGCAATAGTAACCGGCGGCACGCGGGGCATCGGCGAAGCGATCAGCCTCGCCCTCAAGGATATGGGCATGACGGTGGCGGCCAATTATGCCGGCAATGCGGAAAAGGCCAAAGCCTTTACCGACCGCACCGGCATAGCCAGTTACAGATGGGACGTCGGCGATTATGACGCTTGTCAGGATGGCTGCGCACAGGTCAGCAACGAACTTGGCCCCGTTGACGTTGTAGTGAATAATGCCGGCATCACCCGCGACGGCGTGTTGCAACGCATGAGCTTCGATGACTGGAATGAGGTCATCCGCGTCAATCTGGGCGGCTGTTTCAATATGGCCAAGGCATGCTTTCCCGGCATGCGGGAACGCGGTTGGGGCCGGATCGTCAACATAGGTTCGATCAACGGCCAGGCAGGCCAATATGGCCAGGTCAATTATGCCGCGGCCAAGTCCGGCATCCACGGCTTTACCAAGGCCATGGCCCAGGAAGGCGCCAAATATGGCGTGACGGTGAATGCCATTGCGCCCGGCTATATCGACACGGACATGGTCGCCGCAGTGCCCGAAGCAGTATTGGAAAAGATCGTCGCCAAAATCCCGGTCGGCCGCCTTGGCCATGCCGAGGAAATCGCCCGGGGCGTGGCTTTCCTCTGTGCGGATGAGGGTGCCTTTGTCACGGGTTCGACCCTGTCGATCAATGGCGGTCAGCATATGTATTGAGGCTGGGGGCCTCATGACCCATTATCTGTCTGGCCCTGTCAAACGTAGCGTGACGATTGCGGGCCATCAGACATCGATCAGCCTTGAGCCTTTGTTCTGGGATGCTTTGCGGAAAGAGGCGGCGCGGCGCGCATTGCCGCTGAATGCGTTGATCGCGCAAATCGATCTTGCGCGCATATCCGTCGACGATCCACCGAATCTGGCAAGCGCCATACGGCTGTGGCTGTTTAACGAGCATATATTTAATGATATTCATTCTCAATAGTGTTGACAGTAAGAATGATTCGCAATAGCTGTCGCCTCCTCAACCAAGGGGGTCCCTATTCAGATGTCTATCAATCCCGCCGCTCGTCCTCTGCTCATCGCTCCATGCTCCATTGCCGCCGCCATGATCATGGCCGGTCCGGCCTTCGCCGCCGATGCGGATATGGAGGCCGCGCGCCAGGACGGTATTCACGTCGACGGCGAGAGGCAGGAAATCGACCTTCCCACCGTGCGCGGTCCGATCATCGACGTGCCGCAAATGGTCAACAGCATTACATCCGAAACACTGCGCGACCGCCAGATCACCTCGCTTGAACAGGCGCTGCGCAATGTGGCGGGCGTCACCACACAGGTCGGCGAGGGCGGCGCGCTCAACGGCGACCAGTTCACCATTCGCGGCCAATCGGCCAAGAACGACATCTTCACGGACGGCCTGCGCGATTTCGGTGTCTTTACCCGCGACGCCTTCAACTATGAATCGGTAGAGGTGCTGAAGGGTTCGTCCTCCACCGCGCTGGGCCGGGGCGTGACGGGCGGCGCGATCAACACAACGTCCAAGCAGCCGCATACGACGGATTTCTTCAGCGCTACGGGCGGCTATGGTACTGGCGACTATGGCCGCATTACGGTGGACGCCAACAAGGCGCTGACCGATACGATCGGCCTTCGGCTCAATTTCATGGCGCATGATAATGACGCCGTTGACCGTGATGAGATTTATGCCCGCCGCTGGGGCTTTGCGCCTGCCATCGGCTTCGGCCTTGGCACGGACACCAGCTTCACGCTGATCTACTTCCATCAGGAAGAGAATAAGCTGGTCGATTACGGCGTGCCATTTGCCCAGACCACCGACCCTGACGACATGGAACGTCCGGTGACGGAATTCGGTGTTCCCCGCAGCAACTTCTACGGCTTCGGCGCGGACAGGGACGATGTCGTCGTGAACACGGTGACCGGCAAGTTCAGCCATCGCGCCGGTGACTGGCTGACCGTCACCAGCGACACCAAGCTGGGTGTCTACAAGCGCAGTTTCCGGCAGACGGTGCCGGGTTGCCGGACCAACGAGAACTGCGGCGATTTCCTGCTCGACGGCGATCCCGCCACCGTTCCTGTCGCTCGCACCACGCCGCGCGGCGCCTATTTCCAAACGACCAAGGGCATTCAGAACGTCACGGCTCTGACCGTGGCCAAGCCGCTGGGCGCGATGCGCAATGAATTGGTCATCGGTTGGGACATGTCCTACCAGACCAATGACCGATCGGATCAGGTGCGTCCCGATCCCTATGAACAGGACCTGTTCAATCCCGTCCGTTCGCCCTTGCCCAATTATTCGACCGCCATCTACAGCCAACGCGACAGCCGTGCGACGGACATTTCCCTCTTTATCGATGACCGACTATGGCTGACGCCCAAATTCTCCATCAATGCCGGACTGCGCTTTCAACATTACAAAGCGACGCAGGAGCAGATCGAATTTTCCAGTAATACCGGCGGTGCGATCACAAGCTGCAATGGCGTGACGGGCACCTATACGACCTGTTTCGAAGAGGGCAGCGCGACCCATGACTTGTGGAGTCCCAAGGTGTCAGCGATTTGGGAACCATCAAAACAAATGACGTTCTACGCCACCTATAGCCGCGCATCGAACCCGCCGGGCAATTCGGTCGCCAATGGCGATACGTTGCAAGTACCTGCTGACGGCGGTTCGATCAGCCGCGCCAACCTTGATCCCGAACGGACCGAGACCTTTGATCTGGGCGGCAAGCTCAATCTGTTCCACAAGCGCCTGCTGATCCAGACGGCAGTCTATCAGATCAATCGCAAGAATTCGGTCGAGATCGATCCGGTGACTAACAGCCTGATCGCTTCGTCCGAACCAAAGCAGCGCCTGCGTGGCTTTGAACTGAGCGCCAGCGGGATGGTAACGCCCGACATCATGCTGAATGTCAATTATGCTTATGTCGATGCGGAGATCCGGTCGAGCGCGGCAGGCGAACTTGATCCGGAAGTGGTCGGCAATCAGGTGCGATACGTCCCCGAACATGCGCTGTCGGCGTGGGCGAACTACAAGCCGGTCGAAGGACCGCTCAAGGGGCTGGAGGTCGGCGGCGGCCTCAACTATCAGTCCAGGGTCTATGCGAATGTGGATAATTCGCAGGTCGTCCCGTCCTATACGACGTTCGATGCGCTGATCGGGTACAGCTTCGGCAATTACCGGATTGCGGTGAACGGCTATAACCTGACCGACGAACTCTATTACGCGCAGGTCAATGGCGGCCGTGTCGTTCCGGCGGGTGGCCGCGCCTTTGTGGCGACATTCGGCGTTGCCTTCTGATCGCCGCAGCGTACAGAAGCCGCGAAGGACATATCCATGCTGATCCGCATCCCAGCCCTGTTATCTCCAGAGGAAGTGGCGCATTGCCGCACGGTGTTGACCCAAACGCCATGGGTTGACGGCCGGGTAACGGCCGGGGTGCAGTCAGCGGTTGCGAAGAACAATCTGCAGGTGCCGGAAGATGCCCCCGAGGCGCAGGCGCTGGGCGAGATCATATTGCGGGCGCTGGGCGGCAATGGCACATTCAATGCCGCCGCCCTGCCGCTTCGCGTCTTTCCGCCGCTGTTCAACCGCTATGACGAAGGCATGGGCTTTACCGCGCACGTCGACAACGCCATCCGCTACATTTCATCCGCGCGCCAGCGGATGCGGACGGACGTATCATGCACCCTGTTCCTGAGTGACCCCGCCGATTATGACGGGGGCGAGCTGGTGATCGAGGACAGCTATGGCGAACAGCGGGTCAAGTGCGATGCGGGCGATGCCGTCCTCTATCCGGCGGACAGCCTGCATCGTGTAGAACCCGTGACGCGCGGCAGCCGATGGGCGGCCTTTTTCTGGGCACAATCGATGGTCCGCGATGATGGCAACCGCGAATTGCTCTATCGCTTCGATCGATCGATCACCTTGACCCGTGGCGAACTGGGCGACAGCCATCCTGCCGTTTTGGGCCTGACCGCCACCTATCACAATCTTTTGCGCAAATGGGCCGACCTTTGACACGTTTCCGTCTGAACCAATCCGGCCTGCTGTTTGTCCCGGCCCGCTGGCAACGCGCCAGTGTGGTTCGCTGGCTGAAAAAGGTGCATGCCTGGACCGGATTTTGGGGTGCGATCCTGTTCTTCCTGTTGGGATTAAGCGGCGCACTGCTCAATCATCGCAGCATCTGGAAAATCGACACGGGCGAGGCCGTTGAAGTCAGCGCCATGGATATTGCCATCGATCCCGCCCGCGTGCCCGATGAAAAGGCGCTGACGGGATGGGCGGCTAAGGAGCTTGGCGTCAGGACCAAACCGCGTGCCGAACGCCCCGGTGGCGACGCACAAGGAAAGGGTGACGGCAAGGGAGAGCGCAAACGCTTCATGGGGGTGCAGCGTGAGGAAGCGGAAAAATGGGTGCAGCGCTTCAATCAACCCAATGGCAGGCTGACCGTCGAATATGTACCGGGGTCCCGCAGCGTTTCCGTCCGGCAGGAAGCGAACAATATCTTTGGCGTCATCAAGAATCTGCACAAGGGTAGCGGCCTGGGGCTTGCCTGGGTTCTGTTTATCGACACCATCGCGGGCGCGTTGGTCGCCATGAGCCTGACCGGATTTCTGCTCTGGACCCGCCTGCATGGCAGTCGTTTGCTGGCCGGTGGAATCATGCTCGCCAGTTTGATGTTCGCGGCATCGGCAGCCGGGCCTTACATGTTGTAAGGCCTTGTCGTCGCTATTTTGCCAATAATCCTCTCGCCTGCCCGGTCAGTTCCGCGAGCATTGCCGCATTGGGTGAAGCCGCCGCGCGCGCGCGTTTGACAAGCGCCTGGAATTGCTGGACCCGCCTTTCCTTCGCCTTCAGCCAGCTATCGACATAGGCGCTGATATCCTTGCCCTTTGCTTCACCCAGAAATTCAAACCGGATTTGCTGCAAATCGCGTGCGACCCCCGCGACGAGCAGGCGTTCCCACGGATCGGATGGTTGCATGCGCGCCGCGGTCGATTGCACCCAGTCGATGCCCAGCGTTTCACCCAATCGCGTAAAAGCCTTTGTAACATCCGTTTCCCTGACCTCCAGCCGATAGGCGAGACAAGACAAGCCCACCGCCCCATCCAGCTTGAAAAGCCCTACCGCGCGATCGATCAGGTGGTCGGGCGCGCCAATCGCCGCCAGATTCGCGGCAATCGCATCAGCCCTGTGGATGGTTTCGGGCCGCAACAGACTGTCAACGACGTCGGCAAGACGCGACACGCCAGGGTGCAGCAAAGCAACGCCCTCACCCGGTAGCGTGCCCGATGACAGGCTGCGGATCAGATCGGCGATCTGCGCACGCATGGCGCCTGCAATTTCGTTGAACAGGCCAAGACGCGCGCTTTCAGACATCGGACTTTCATCAATATCTTTCCACAGATCAGACACATGAAACAGCCGTTCGGCCATGACAAAGGCACAGGCCATGTCGGCGAGCGAACACCCCTCTTCCTCCGCCAGTTCAAAGGGGTGGATGATGCCCAGACGATTGACGATCCGGTTGGCGAGTTTGGTTGCGATGATTTCACAGCGAAGCGGATGTTCCGCGATGGCTGTCGCATGCCCGGCCTGCATGGCAGGCGGGAAGGCTGCGGTCAGTTCCCCCGCCATCGTTGGATCTTGCGCGATGCCGTTCTGTTCAATCGCGTCCTGCAACGCCAGTTTCGCGGTCGAAAGCAAAATGGCGAGTTCAGGCCGGGTCAGTCCATGACCATCGGGGATGCGGCGCAGCAATTCCTCATTTCCGGCCAGCCCTTCGACCCGCCGGTTCAACCGCCCACTGGTTTCGAATATCTCGATCAAACGGACATAGGAGGGCAGGCTCGCCACGCCGCCGGCCTGCGCAATCGAAAGACCCAATGCCTGAAGCCGGTTATCCTCCAGCACGATGTCGGCCACTGAATCGGTCATCGACACCAACAGCGTGTTGCGGTCGGCAAAGGCAAGCTGATCCGCGCGCATTTCCTTGTTCAGCGCGATCTTGATATTGACCTCATTATCCGAACAATCGACGCCTGCGCTGTTGTCTATGAAGTCGGTGTTGATCCGTCCGCCATGCAGGGCATAGGCAATGCGCGCGGCCTGCGTCACGCCCAGATTGGCGCCCTCGCCCACCACCTTTACGCGCAAATCTTCGGCATCGACGCGCAAGCGATCATTGGCCGGATCGCCCACCTCGATATGGTTTTGCGCCGCCGCCTTCACATAAGTGCCGATGCCGCCGAACCAGAGCAGGTCGGCCGGGCTTTTGAGGATAGCGGAAAGGAGCTGTGCAGGCTCCATTTCATCGTCGCTTACATCCAGCAACGCCTTCATCTGTAGCGATAGCGGGATGCTTTTCTGACTGCGCGGGAATACGCCGCCGCCTTTGGAAATCAGGCTCTTGTCATAATCGTCCCAGCTTGAGCGGGGGAGATTGAACATCCTCTGCCGTTCTTTCCAGCTTGCCGCCGGATGGGGATCGGGATCGATGAAAATATGGCGATGGTCGAAGGCAGCAACCAGCTTGATCGCCTTGCTGAGCAACATGCCGTTGCCGAACACATCGCCCGACATATCCCCGCAGCCAATGACACGCACTGGTTCTTTCTGCACATCGACGCCCATTTCCAGGAAGTGCCGCTGAACGCTGACCCAGGCGCCTTTGGCGGTGATGCCCATCGCCTTGTGATCGTAACCATGGCTGCCGCCGCTTGCGAAGGCGTCGCCCAGCCAGAAATCGCGGTCGAGCGCGATGGCGTTGGCGACATCGGAAAAGGTCGCTGTGCCCTTGTCCGCTGCAACGACGAAATACGGGTCCTCGCCATCATGAATGACGACGGATTGCGGATGGACGACCTTGCCATCGACCAGATTATCAGTGACCGAAAGCAGGGTACGGATGAAGATACGGTAGCTTTCGGTTCCTTCCGCCAGCCACGCATCGCGGTCCAGCGCAGAGTCGGGCAGCATTTTCGGGAAAAAGCCGCCCTTTGCGCCGGTCGGCACGATGACGGCATTCTTGACGCGCTGCGCCTTCATCAAGCCCAGAACTTCGGTACGGAAATCGTCGCGCCGATCGGACCAGCGCAGGCCGCCGCGCGCGACAGGTCCGGCGCGCAGGTGAATGCCCTCCACACGGGGACTGTACACCCAGATTTCCCGCCAGGGCAGCGGCGCGGGCAGGCCAGGCACCTGAGCACTGTCCAGTTTGAACGCGAGTGCTTCCTCGGCAGCGGGCGCATAGAAATTGGTGCGCAATGTCGCCATCATCACAGCGCGGACCAGCCGCAACATGCGATCTTCGTCAATCGCCGATACGCCTTCCAGTCCGGCATCGATGGCTTTATCGGCCTTCGCCGCGTCGGACGGCCCCTTGCTGCCGCGTGCGGGATCATGCCGCGCCTCGAACAATTCGACCAGATTGCGGGCAATCGGATGTTCGCGGCGCAACGCATCGACAAAGGTGGCAAGACCATAGGCAACGCCGGTCTGACGCAGATACCGAAAGATCGAACGAAACAGAATAATCGCGCGCGGGTCCAGCGCGGCCGCGATGATCAGTTCATTGAACCGGTCATTTTCCGCAGCCCCTTCCAGCACATTGGCAATCGCCTGCTGCACCGTGTCGGCCCGTTCGATCACCTGCGCCCCATCCAGCCCCGGCGCGAGGTCGAGTATGAACTTCTGGATATGTCCCAAAGTGCCGTCGCCCAGCGGCGTCGACATTTCCTCGATCACCCGGAAACCGAAATTCTCCAGCGCGGGAACCGCTTCCGACAGCACGATCGAGTCCACACTATAGAGTTTCAAGCGCAAACGCGTCGGCGCATCTTCGCGATTACGATAAAGCCGGGCGCTACGGCTGCGCGCATTGGTCAAACCGTGAATCTGCAATATATCGACGGCCGCTTCCCGGGGACCGGCTCCGACACGATAAGCCGCCGGAAAGGATGCCGCATAGCGCGCAGCCAATGCAATGGCCCGGCTGTGTTCGCCCATTTCGGCAAGACTGTTTTCAACGGCAGGCGCCCAGCCGCGGACCATTTCCTCCAACCGCCGGTTGAGCGTATCCGTATCGGGCATCCGCCCGCCCTCACGTAGGTCCAGCACATAGCGGATAAGGGCAAGGCCGCCATCCTCCAGGGCGATAGACCAGCTTAACAGGCGTGCATGAGCCGCATCCACCAACATATCTTCAATCGCAACGCGGCGGCCCGTCGATACGTCGTCACGCGGCAGCCATACGAACGCAAACAAGTGACGGCCGAGCGAGCTTTTCACCACCGCCATTTTGGGACGCGGGCGATCCGACAAGGACATGGCCGTCAGTGCGACATGCTCCAACGCCTTGCTACTGAACCCGATCAGCAGGTCATGCGGCAAACCAGTCAGCGTATGCGACAGCGCCTTGCCGGCATGGCCCGATGGATCGAACCCGAACTTTTCCATCATCGTTGCAAGGGCGGACCGCAACAAAGGAACCTTTTCGGGCGGTGCGCTCAATGCTGAACTGGTCCACAGTCCTGCGTGGATGGACAGTGCGACAAGCTTGCCCCCCTCCCGCACCGGCAGGATGACAAGGTCGATCAGCACCCGGCGATGCACGCAGGAAATGCGATTGGATTTGACGATCAGCGGGCTTGGCTTGCCCTCTTCGAACCAGGTGAAAGCGGATTCGACTGATGAAGGAGAGAGCATGGGTTCGCCCGCAACAGCGCAAATGCCGATTTGCGCTTCCGCTTCGCCATCACGCTTGCGGATTTCATGCCCCAATTGAGTCAGATTACGATCATGAAACCAGCGTAAGAGGGCCGCACCCTCGTTGTCGTGCGTGGCATCCGCATCGTGTAACAGCGCCTGCTGCATTGCCGGCCAGTCCGTAACGGCGGCGCGCACATGCGACAATGTAGTCCGCACATCCTCTATCAAGGCATGACGTTGCCGGGCGTCGGCACGATCGGCCTCAAAATAGATGATGGATTCGCGCCGTGCACCGCTGCTGTCCGGCGGCAATATATCCGTCAGCACACCCTGTTCGTCACGCGCAACGCGCACAACGGGATGGATCAGCCGGTGAATGGCAAGTCCCCGCGCCGACAAGGTTCCAGCAACGGAGTCCACCAGGAAAGGCATGTCGTCATTGATGATGGCGAGGCGCATCAACCGCTGCCCCTCTGGCCCTGCCAATGTCTCCAGCGATATGACCGGATCCCCTGTCAGGCGAAGGTGAATGGCCCTGCCCAGGAATTTGGCCGCTTCCTCGCACGCCCCTTCGTCAAATCCTTCATTTTCCCCTGGCAACGCGCCATGGCGAAGGGCGGATTGTAACGCATGGACGATATGATTCGCGCCAGATTCGGCGACTTTGGTAGCCATTGGTTCATCCTGTCGGGAGCCTCAGGAAGTCGCTCCATTTTTTAATTATAACTTGCCCCGTACAGGACTCTCAACCCGAAATCAGAAATAAAGTTTCGAAAGAAAGAAATAAAACGATAGAACATGCTGCTTATATACGGCATTTGTCAGAATGCCTTAAGGTCAGCTTCCAACCTTCCGAACCACTTGTTCGGCAAGGGCCGAGTCACCCTGAACCGTGGCCACGATCGACAAGGCGCCATTCTCCTCCCGCCGCGCCACCAGTACCGCAAAGCCGTGGACGTCGGTAGGCACGTCATCGAGCGAAATCGCTGGCGCAGACCGCAACCTGCCGCGCGCTGCATCGACCCGACTGACACCCGCTGGCTTCACCTTGCGGCGGGCTTGCCGTTCGTCACGGACCAGCGCTTTCAGACCGCCTTCATAGGCGTCCAGATAGGCCGCAAGCATTCCGCATGCCATGTCCCGCGCGGTCGCATGATCGAGGGCGGCAGCATATTCAGCCAGACGGGTTTTATCGTAATTCGCGCCAAAGACGAGCTTGACGATCGGCGTCATTTGCGCCCGCGCCTGCGCCTTGATCCCCGCATCGGCAAGCAGTTCGGCATAATCGTCCGGGCAACGCCGCGTGACCAGTGCGAAATCATAGGCAAGCCCGATGGCCCGGTACAGCGCCTGCCGACTGCGCCCTTCGCAGCTAACCGCTTCGCCTGCACTATCGCGCGCCAGCGCCAGCCAGTCGGCAAGCGATGCATCGCCGTCCGGCTCAGCCAGTACCAGTTCGCCAGCATCTTCGACCGGCAACAGAAGCGCGGGCATTTTGGCCACACCACTGGTCAAAGCGCCTCCCGCTGACGGCCCGTCGGCCCAGACCGGCGTGGTTCCGTTTATCGTCGGCGCGCTGCGCAGCGCCTGACCCACCTCCAGCACCAGTTCGTCGGTCAGATTACGGTCGGCAATTTCCTTCCAATTTATGACGCCATAAACAAAGTCGATGGTGTCATCGTCGGACGAAAACGGCATCAGTATGCCGCGATAGAGGATTTCCGCACCGCGTTGATTGGTGAACTCCGCTTCAAAACCGATGGGCGCGCCATTGGCGATGATCTGCAGATAATGATCGGTCAGGCGCGAGAGAAGCGACCGGCTAGGCACTTCGGCGATATAATGGATTTCGCTCTCGATCTCACACTCCTGACGAAGCGCCGAACCCAGATAGACGAGGGCGGGATTTTCGACTCCCGCGGTAAAATCCAGCAAAACGCTATGCGGTCCAAAATCTTCGATGTCGGCGGGATCGAGATCCTCAATCGACGGAAAACTGCGGTCCTGCAACAGCGACGCCCAGTAATTATAGGCGCGCACATGCATCCGTCGCTCATCATTGCCGATTTCGGGCGGCGCCTCTATGCCGGAATCCTCCGCCGCATAATCCATATCCTCCAGATTATGAGCGGCCTCATGTCCAAGCGGATTATCCATCGTCTGGCCTTGTCAAAAAATTCCTGATCGCTGACTGTTTTGCCATGGCGATGGTAAAGATCGGATGAATCTGTCTTGCGGCAGCGTTAACCTTTGCCGGGGCCGCCAATAATATTGCCGGGCCGCGCAATCCCGGCTTGTCAGGCGCCCGGGACATTGGTAAGCGCCGCCATCCCGTCCCGGCGGACGCGACAATCAGGACTGGCTTCCATTGGAGTATGTCAGTAGAGCGTTACCAGGGAACAGGCCGCTTTAGCTCAGTTGGTAGAGCATCGCATTCGTAATGCGGGGGTCACAGGTTCGAGTCCTGTAAGCGGCACCAGAATCCCTCCGTCTAGGGGGCCGAAAATCCTCGAAAAACATCGGAAATACTGGTATATTGAGGCATCGACTTTCCGGTATTGTCCAGCCCAATTCATCCTCATCCGGATGATTTGGGGGCTCGAATCTGGGGGCCTCAACGGTCATTCTGGATATGAGGCCCCAATGCTCACCGTCATACAGATCAGGGCACTGAAACAGCTTCGCGATGGAGCGGAAATCATTCATCCGCAGTTTGGGCGTGCGTAACCAAGTGAGCGACGGCCAAATGTACTTCGCGCATTTCCGCCACATCATCGATTTTTGAGATATGGCGGTGCTAAGTGGACTGAAAGTAATTGGCGCTCTGTCGCCGGGCAGCTTTGTTGCCGTGTCCGGGCAGGCGGCTTCTGGAGCGGAAATACAAGAAAGCGGACGAACTTCCGCTACACTCGGCGGAGGGTTAAACGTAGCGCCGAGACGTCGGCCGAAAACTGTGACGGGCTCGCGCCGAAGCTTGAGCCGAGCGCGACTGTTGAACAAATATGAGCACAAGGCCGCGCCCCATTATTTCTATAGCTCCACAATAAAGGACAGGGTGTGGGAGGTGTGGTATCACCAATCGTGACCAGCTGCGGCCAACGTTCGATGCGCCGGAGATTAGCGATCGATGTCCGATTGACTTGGGAATGACGCACCGACGACAGCCGTTTTGTGGGTCACCTCCGCAAGTGTTGCAGTTAGGCGGTTGATCTGAGACACAGATTCAAGGCCGTCAGGGCAGTACCGGGTTATGAGATACTCCCGCGACACGCTCAATGAGACGAGATGCTCGTACGTCCGCTTCCGCAGTTTCAGGCCAGCTGCGGCCGCGGCATCCGCTCTTAATCCAAGATGGTGCCCCATCCGCCTCACCTCGACGGCGCCGCAGCCGCGATGGAGAAGGAACGCCGTCAGATATAATTCAATCGCCTGTACGGCAGTGAGGCGGAAAGGTGCCCAGCTCATCGGGTGGCCTCGCTGACCGCTGTCCCGAAGCACGTCCGCAGCGCGTCGATACTGGTCCGCGAGCAGTCGTAGCGGAATTGGGCCAGCCTGGTCGCCGGGATATGATTTGCCGTTGTTCGCCATATCGCACGCATATCGGCCAATCGTTTGCATCGAATGAATCACCTGAAGGCACCGATGCGCTCGCTCAATAGATTGGGGAACGCTGGGATACCGTATCGCCGAACCGTTGCCGATTCCGGAAAGGCGGGTTCTGGGCGGCAACCGAGTAAAGCGACCGTTCATTCATCGGAAAATGCGGTGTCGATTCACGCCGACACAGCGGACGCCACGGATGCCGGTTATAAACACGGTAGCGGTTCCGTTTGAAATGTTCCCAACAGACTCCAAGCGATACACCGGCAGTGTTACAGAGCCGTCATGGTTCGCAGCCCCAACACCCGAAAGCGATTCGCTGGTCTCCTGTTTATTGTGGCAGCATTTGTCATAAATGAAGTATTCGGGTGGGGTATCGATCGGATATTGGACTACATTGCTGACCACTTATCATGGGCTCAGATCGCGCATTGGCAGTGGGGAGGATGGATTAGCGTCGCCCTGGTTGTTATTGGCGTTGTCCTTCTTTTTTGGCCTTCTCCAAAAGGCCCGACAACAGTACGTACGTTGCACATTGCCGCCGATCACGCATTGGCATCAATACCAACCCCAGCAATGCATCCATGGGCGACAGGGAAAATAAACTACACGCAATCGAATATTGTCGGCGAATCCGCGCTTGTGACCTTTCGGAAAGCGTGGTTCAAAATTCCTAGATTGTCTGATGACGCCGACCAAAAGGCTTCTCAATTATCGACCTATTTTCAGGCGCTGGTTCCTTACCTGAAGGACGGACATCTAAAGGAAGCGCGTGCAACGGCAAAAAAGATTGTCTCTCAAATTGAGCCGAAGCACTAACCCACTGCGGGTGAGGGTCGTCTGGGGTGATTTGGCGCGTGGCAAGAAAACAGGCTCTGTCATGCCAGCATAATGGCAGGACGAGAACGATTTAGCAGTACGATTGTGGTGAGGTGTGATGCTGATAAGAATTGGAGGGACAAAGGGGCAAGCCGCATGATGTTTCGGAGCAAATATGATCGCGCAGTGAAGGCAGGGTTTGATGTGCCTCGCCCGAGGATGGTCGATTATGGATTTCCGGCTTCCTTCATGCGCAACACTTTCGAGGCAGAACAACAGTCGAAGAGGACCAATGCTGCAATCAAAGCGTTCGTCATTTCGGCCATCTATACGACGATAGTCACCTATTTTGTTGCGGTGAACTTCTTTCCAAATGTTCTCGAAAACCCAAGCGACAACAAATGGCCATTGGGTTCTATCGCCGGATTGTCGCTATGGCTTATATTCGGCTATGTCAAAGCCAAATTGGACAATACCCTGAACAATGACGAGGAAGTTCAGCGGCTTGCCGCTTACGACGCCGCTCAGGCCGCATGGGAAGCCAAATGCGATGATTGGATGGAAAGCCAACTTGAGACTGGTTTGGTCTTCTGGCGAGAAATGCGAGGGGTCGATCTCGAACGCGCCTTGATGCGGCTTTTTCAGAAGCGTGGATGTGAGGTCGAGACGACAAAAGTATCCGGCGATGGCGGTGTTGATCTAGTCGTGAAGATCGGCGACGCGGTCATGTGGCGCCAGTGCAAAGGGCATGCAACACCCATCTCTGTCGCACCGATCCGTGAGATTGCCGGCGTTTGCAGCCGATCCAATGCGCATCCGGTCGTATTCGCCGTGAATGGCTTTACCAAACCTGCACAGGACACGGCCAAAGCCCTTGGCGTTCAATTGTTCGACGCGCATCACATCGTCGCTCTCGCTCGCCGGTCCAATTTGACGGACCTCGCTCAGGCGAACGATGAGGCGGTCGCTCGTGGTTAGCCTTCTTCCTGACAAAATTTGAGCGAAGGGCAGCCTCACCAGTTTTTTGCCCGAAAGCCGTCAGACAGGAATCCCGACTTTTCAGACATTGCTTCTGCTGCCTACATCGGAAAAGCTGCCGGTCCGCTTTTAGGGAGCCGGTCACGGCGCTCTAACGACACAAATGTCGCGCACAGCCGACATCACAACGCCCTTTCCTACATGCCCGCCCCCCACTATCATCCGACCGGCTCTTTCTCACCGTCGTTCCGAATAGCTCTGCCGTGCGTCAGATATGCCCGTCACAGTCCTAAACTTCCTAAACTTCCAGATCGGACCAAAGCCGAATTTCGCATCCCATCTTGCGGCGCAGCAAATTTACGCCCCCTGAAACCTGTTTTGGTTGCCCAATAATTAGGCATGCCTGTCCTATATTGCCCTTAAAGTGGGCAGAATCGACAAAGTTTTCAAAATCGCCGATGCTTTTCTGGCGATTCGTGAATTGGCACGCTAATTGATTGTGCAAGAGCGTGCGGTCCGCGCGCGCGAGTCTTGAAAATTTGCGCACTCTGCAACCTGCTTGCAGTTCGGCGTTCCGCTATTGGGGGATGAAGACCGAAATGAAAAAGATCGAAGCCATCATCAAGCCGTTCAAGCTGGACGAGGTCAAGGAAGCGCTTCACGAAGTCGGCGTGTCCGGCATCACGGTGACTGAAGCAAAGGGCTTTGGGCGACAGAAGGGGCATACCGAACTGTATCGCGGCGCCGAATATGTCGTCGATTTTCTGCCCAAGGTGAAGCTGGAGGTGGTTGTCGACGACGATCTGGCCGACCGCGTGGTGGAAGCGATTGCCGCAGCCGCCCAGACGGGCCGTATTGGCGATGGCAAGATTTTCGTGGTGCCGGTCGAAACCGTGCTTCGCATCCGCACCGGCGAACGGGATTCAGACGCAATCTGACATCAACCCATTCTGCATGACGCGGGTTTGACATGGGGGCTGTCCGCGCATGATCATAATTTCGAAACCACGGCACATTTCAAGTTAAACAAGGAAGGTAAGCAAACATGGCGAATACGCCCAAAGATATTCTGAAAATGATCGCGGAAAAGGAAGTCGAGTGGATCGATCTGCGCTTCACTGATCCCAAGGGAAAGTGGCAGCATCTGACCATGTGTTCCGTCGTCGTGGGCGAAGACGAACTGGCCGATGGCTTCATGTTCGATGGCTCGTCCATCGAAGGCTGGAAGGCGATCAACGAATCCGACATGATCCTGAAACCCGATCTGGACGCCGTCTATTTCGACCCGTTCAGCGCGACGCCAATGATGATCCTGTTCTGCGACATCGTTGAACCATCCACCGGCGAACTGTATTCCCGCGATCCGCGCTCTACGGCAAAACGCGTCGAAGCCTATCTCAAGACCACCGGCATTGGCGATACCGTCTATATCGGCCCGGAAGCGGAATTCTTCATGTTTGATGACGTGAAGTTCGAAACCAGCTATTCAACCAGCTATTACGCGATCGACGACATCGAATTGCCGACCAACACCGGCAAATCCTACGAAGGCGGCAATCTGGCCCACCGCCCCCGCGCCAAGGGCGGTTATTTCCCGGTCGCGCCGGTCGACAGCTGCATGGACATTCGCGGCGAAATGGTTTCCACCATGCTTGAAATGGGCCTGCCCTGCGACAAGCACCACCATGAAGTCGCCGCGGCTCAGCACGAACTCGGCCTGACTTTTGGCACATTGACCACCACCGCCGATCGCATGCAGATCTACAAATATGTCGTGCACATGGTGGCGCAGGCCTATGGCAAGACCGCAACCTTCATGCCCAAGCCGATCAAGGAAGATAATGGTTCGGGCATGCACACCCACCTGTCGATCTGGAATGGCAAGGAGCCCTCGTTCGCAGGCAACGGCTATGCCGGACTGTCCGATATGTGCCTGTATTTCATCGGCGGCATTATCAAGCATGCGAAGTCGCTCAATGCCTTCACCAATCCGTCGACCAACAGCTACAAGCGGCTGGTTCCGGGCTATGAGGCACCCGTGCTTCTGGCCTATTCAGCCCGCAACCGTTCGGCCTCCTGCCGCATTCCTTATGGCACCGGCTCAAAGGCCAAGCGCGTCGAAGTGCGTTTCCCCGATGCGATGGCCAACCCGTATCTATGCTATTCGGCGCTGACCATGGCTGGTCTGGACGGCATCCAGAACAAGCTTCATCCGGGCGAGGCCATGGACAAGAATCTGTACGACCTGCCGCCTGAAGAATTGAGCCAGGTGCCAACCGTGTGCGGATCATTGCGCGAAGCACTGGAATCACTGGCTGCGGATCATGATTATCTGATCAAGGGCGATGTGTTCACCAAGGATCAGATCGAAGCCTATATCGAATTGAAGTATGAAGATGTCGCGCGTTGGGAAATGACCCCCAGCCCGGTCGAATTCGACATGTACTACAGCAGCTGATCCATCAGCTAGAGCATCGTGCGGAAAAGTGGGAACCGGTTTTCCGTAGTAAACGATGTGACAACAAAAACATAGAGCGGGCGGGGTGATTCAGATTTCACGCTGCCCGCTCCAAGACAAACGAAAGGGCCTGGAGCAATCCGGGCCCTTTTGCTTTACGGTCCGCCCGCAACAAAACCTGCAAAAGAAGACCCGGCGAACATAGTCCGCCGGGCCAGTAGTCAGGACTTGGAGTCAAACTCTCCGTCCCTCGGGTCGCAAGCGGATATTTACCATATTCCTCCGGCAATGCTGTGATCTGCATCACGCAACGACTGAATCGTCGAATTTTTTTCAATCCCCCAAAGGACACCAGACAGAATAGCAAAACAAAAGGTCCGCCGATCAGGATGCGAACTCCCGTGCGACGGACCTTTTCATGTTTTGACGCGTGACTGACGAATTATTCGGCTTCGTCATCCGCATCGGGACCGGTCATCAAGGCTTCGGCAACGCTTTCGGTTTTGCCGCGGATCGCCTTTTCGAGCTTTTCCGCAAGCTCGGTATTTTCCTTCAGGAATGTCTTCGCATTTTCACGGCCCTGACCAATGCGGACCGAATCATAGCTGAACCAGGCACCGGATTTTTCGACGATGCCCGCCTTGACGCCAAGATCGAGAATCTCGCCAATTTTGGAAATGCCCTCACCATACATGATGTCGAATTCGACTTGCTTGAATGGCGGCGCCACCTTGTTCTTCACCACTTTGACGCGTGTCGTGTTGCCAACGATATCGTCACGATCCTTGATCTGACCGGTACGACGAATGTCGAGGCGAACCGAAGCATAAAATTTAAGCGCGTTGCCGCCCGTCGTGGTTTCCGGGTTGCCGTACATCACGCCGATTTTCATACGGACCTGATTGATGAAAATCACCATACAACGCGAACGGCTGATCGAGCCGGTCAGTTTGCGCAATGCCTGCGACATCAACCGAGCCTGCAGACCGACATGACTATCGCCCATCTCACCCTCGATTTCCGCACGCGGAACAAGAGCGGCGACCGAATCGATGACCAACACATCGATGGCGTTGGAACGGACCAGCGTATCGACAATTTCCAGTGCCTGTTCGCCGGTATCGGGTTGCGATACAATCAGTTCATTGATGTCTACGCCCAGCTTCCTGGCATAAATGGGGTCAAGCGCATGTTCGGCGTCGACAAACGCAGCCGTGCCGCCGGTCTTCTGCGCCTCGGCAATGGCGTGCAGGGCCAATGTGGTCTTGCCCGAACTTTCCGGGCCGTAGATTTCAATAACGCGTCCGCGCGGTAAACCGCCAATGCCTAACGCAATGTCCAGACCCAGCGAACCGGAAGAAATCGATTCGACCTCCATTTTTTCACGGCTGCCCAACTTCATGGCAGAGCCTTTGCCAAAAGCGCGATCAATCTGCGACAAGGCGGCTTCGAGAGCTTTTTGTCTATCCATATTGGCTTTTTTGTCCTCGGAATCGATAAGTTTCAGCTGTGCGGCCATAGCCCCGGTCCCTCGTAGGTTGATCGCGCGTTCCAATCAACGCGTGACTGCCATGTACCGCATTTGTTCTGTTGGAACAATAGGGGAACGAATTTTTATTCGTCAGGGAAAAGCTGCTGCAAGGCGCTTTCCACATTCGCCATCGTGAAGGGCTTTTCCAAAGTCGGGCAAGCGGTGAAATGCGCCGGGATATCATCTGAGCTGCCGCCGGTGGCAAAAAGGAAAGGCACATTCTTTTCGATCAGCACTTCGGCAACGGGCCAAACTTTGTCCCCGTGCAGATTGCAATCGAGTATGGCCGCATCAAAGCCCCCCGCGCGCGCGGCTGAACAGCCCGATTCCAGCGTATCGGCGAGACCGGACAAACCATAGCCCAGACTCTCCAGAAAATCCTCCAGCATCAGTCCGATCATCGGTTCATCTTCGACAATGAATATTGTCTTTCGTTCCGGCATTACACTCTATCCACAATCATTCAGTCCAGATCGTCTATTTTTTTCCCAAGGCATCCCGCGCGGCTTCCGCCAATTGGGTAACGGAGAAGGGCTTGGGGAGGAACGACACATTGTCAATATCAATCGATTTGCGCAATTGCTCTTCAGCATAGCCCGACATGAACAGCACCGGCAGCTCTGGAAAGGACTTCCGCGCCTGACGCACCATGGTCGGACCGTCCATATTGGGCATGACCACATCGGAAATCATAAGGTCGATCGCCTCGCCCCGGCCAAGCACCTCCAGTGCCTCTTCACCATCAGTTGCGGTCAAAACCGTGTACCCTTGCCGCGAGAGTGCCCGTTCCGCAACGGAACGAACCATGTCTTCGTCCTCAACCAGCAAAATCGTGCCAGTGCCCCAAATATCGCTCTTCTTCTCTGCGGGCGTTTTGACCGCCGGCGCAGCGGCTGGGGCCGAATAGACAGGCAGATAAATAATGAAGCTGGTTCCCCTGCCCACTTCCGATTCCGCGAAAATGAAACCGCCTGACTGTTTGACGATGCCGTAAACGGTGGAAAGGCCAAGACCGGTCCCTTTGCCGACTTCCTTGGTCGTGAAGAACGGTTCGAAAACCTTGTTAAGCATGTCGGGCGGAATGCCGGTCCCGGTATCTGTGACACGAAGCGCCGTATAATCCCCAACGGGCAGAATATCACTGCGCATTTCGCGCACCTGGCCTGCGGTCACGCCATAGGTTTGAATGAACAGGCGTCCACCCGTGGGCATGGCGTCGCGAGCATTGACGGCAAGGTTGACGATCACTTGTTCCAACTGTCCCGGATCGGCCCGCACCGCGCCCAGATTGCGGCCATGATTGACCTCCAGAGTCACGGTTTCACCCATCAGGCGCTTTAACAGGTTGGAAACTTCCGAAATGATGTCAGGCAATTGCAGGATCTGCGGACGCAGCGTCTGTTGCCGCGAAAAAGCGAGCAATTGGCGGGTCAGTGCGGCGGCACGATTGCTGTTGCCCTTGATCTGTTGAATGTCGTCATAATCGCTGTCGCCCGGCGTATGGCGCATCATCATCAAGTCACAATGGCCGATGATCGCGGTCAGGATATTGTTGAAATCATGCGCGACACCGCCCGCAAGCTGACCAACCGCCTGCATCTTGGTTGCCTGGGCCACCTGCCGCTTCAATTTTGATTCTTCGCTATTGTCCTTCAGGCTGAGCAGCACAGCCGCCTCGCCAAGTCCGCGAACACCGGCAAGGCTGAGCGCAACCGGCTCATCGGGCTGGTTGCGCATACGCACGGCTATGTCGCCCGAAAGCTGTTGTCCCACAGCATAGCGACGGATGGAATCGGCCACCGCAGACTGGTCTTCGCGCACGACAAGATCGCCGGGATAGGAAGGCTTTTCGCCGTCCTTGACCCCGACGGCACGGGCAAAAGCATTGTTGATGAACAGGAAGCGCCCCTCCCGATCCGCCATGGCAAGACCAAAAGGCAGCAACGACAGCAGCGTTTCAATATAGGAAAGCGCACTGCCGCCATCGCCGCCGCCGGCCTGTTCGTCGAGCATCAAAAGCAGCATCGGTCCGTCGGGACGATCCCGCCGCACGGGAATCTGCAACAGACGTATGGGGATGGCGCTGCGCTCTTCCCGCGCAAAAAAGACGCGCCCCTTGGCATCCACACGCATGAAGGACGCAAAATCGCGCCCTGTGATCGTCGCATCATGACGCCCGGTCGCGCGCAAAAGGAACGCAGGATTGGCCGCCCTGATCCGCCCTTCCCCGCCGATCAGCGCACCCATGATGCCTGCGTCGGTGAACTGCCGCCCCGGTTCACCCAGCAGCAATTTCATATAATCGTCGATGATGTTGGCCTGCTTGACCGGCATGAAACGCCAGAGCAGATAATCCTCCGATCGGCCGGTGCGGGTGATTTCCACATCGAATTTCAGCGCGCCTTTTGCAAGTCCATTGATCCGCCCTACGCCGTCGCGCCAGGCAGCACGGCCCGCGGTCCCCAGCTTGTCGGCAGCATTTCCCTCCACCCCAATAGCTGGCGGGGTAGGAAATCCTTCAAACCAGTTGCCGAAAAGGTCACTGGCGCAGACCAGCCGCCCCGCACGATCGGTAACGGCAATGGCGACATTGGAACTGTCCGCCGCCGCGCGCGCGATGGTCCAGTCCGGCAACACCCCATGCACCAATGGCGCTGGCGGAAACAGCCGCCTGAAATAGATGGCAAGGCCCGCGATCCCCAGAATGGCGGCCGCGAAACCGGCTGCAAACGCGGGCTCTCCGATTATCCAGTAAAGAAGACCAGCCGTCAGAACGGCCGTCGCGGCAATCAGAGGGATCAGACCGCGCAGCGAAACCTGCCCTGCCAGCATCGCTACATCGTCATTATTATGCAGCACGGCCTGCGTCGGCACAGATTACCTTTCCGCCAAAAATTTGGGCCGTAGCTGAATATCCGACATGGCCCGAATGCGCACCCGTTCTTTTATACCTCAGCCTTTCAGGCCCCCGTCCTTTTATGACGATGCCTTCTACGCCATTTCCGCGCAATCCATGCCTCCCAGCCCCAGCCTGCCACCAGATAGCCCAGCCCACCAAAAATCGCTGCCAGCACGAGGAGGCCAAAAGCGGTGACTGGAACTGCGCCGGTAAACCATTGCAGCCAGGTGCCCGGATCACCGCTGCGCACCTGCGTATTGAGTGGCTGGCCGTAAGTCATGGCGTCCAGATGCAGTATCCATTGTCCGACCTTGTAAGCGACGACCCAGATTAACGGCGTCGTGATCGGATTGGTGATGAAGGTGGTGAGCGCTGCCACCGGGACATTCGCCCGGCAACTAAGCGCCAGGAACGCCGCCGCCGCGATCTGCGCGAAAGGAACGATGATGCCGACAATCGCGCCCAGCGCCACACCGCGCGGCACCGATCGGCGCGTAAACCGCCACAATTCAGGCGCCAGCACCCGGCTGGCAAAGGGTGCGATAAAACGGTTCCTTCGCATCGCTTCCTGTGTCGGAAGATTCCGGGCAACCCAGTTCTTTTTCGGCGGCATCCGAATCAGCCCCGCTCCCGCATCAATCGACCCTGTTCGCGCTTCCAATCCCGCTCCTTCTCGGTTTCGCGTTTGTCATGCGTTTTTTTACCCTTGGCCAGCGCCAGTTCGATTTTGGCCCGGCCACGGCTGTTGAAATAAATGGAGAGCGGCACCAGAGTCATGCCCTGCCGTGCGACTGCCCCATGCATTTTCGCTATCTCACGCTGACTCAACAACAGCTTGCGAAGCCTTTTGGGTTCATGATTATAGCGGTTGCCGTGGCTGAATTCGGGGATGTTGCTGTTAACCAGCCAAACCTCTCCCCCCTTCACCTCAGCATAGCTTTCGGCGATTGATCCTTCGCCAAACCGCAAGGATTTCACTTCGGTGCCGGACAGCACAAGGCCCGCTTCATAGACATGCTCTATCGAATAGTCATAGCGCGCGCGCCGGTTTTCGGCGACGGTCTTGACCTTGTCGAATTCTGCGTGACGCGGGCGGGCCATCAAATCAATCCAGCAATATCCAATGCTCGATCGACAGCAGCGCGGCTTGCCTCCGACGGCCAGGTAATGGGCAACCGCACTTCACACGGCATGTCAGGCCGCACGCGACCCAGCGCATATTTTACGGGTCCGGGTGAAGCGTCGCTGAACAACGCATCGTGCAATGGATAGAGGCGGTCCTGCAATGCCAGCGCCCCGGCCCAATCCCCGCCGGCGCAAGCCGCCTGAAATTCGGCGCACAGGCGCGGCGCGACATTGGCGCTCACGGAAATGCATCCCACACCGCCCATGGCAGCGAACCCGAGCGCTGTTTCATCATTGCCCGAAAGCTGGCAGAAGTCGCTGCCGCAGGCAAGGCGCTGTGCGGTGACTCGCCCCAAATTACCGGTCGCGTCCTTGACCCCGACGATGGTTGGATATTGGCGTAATCGCCGCATCACATCGACACTGATGTCGGTTATGGTGCGCGATGGCACATTATACATGACGATCGGAAGCGGGCTGCGTTCAGCCAGAAAGGCGAAATGCTGGAAAACGCCTTCCTGATTCGGCTTGTTATAATAGGGCGCAACCACCAGCGCAGCATCAGCGCCAGCGGCTTGCGCCGCCTTCATATGTGCCATTGCGGTCATCGTGTCGTTCGATCCACAGCCCGCAATCACGGGGACGCGCCCTGCCGCCTGCTCTACGCAGATATGAATGACCCGATTATGTTCTTCGATAGACATGGTGGCGCTTTCCCCGGTGGTGCCGCAGGGAACAAGCGCAGCGCTTTTTTCGGAGATTTGCCAGTCGACGAGCGCCCGAAAAGCGCCCTCATCCAGCCTTCCATCGCGAAAAGGCGTCACCAGAGCCGGTATCGACCCTGAAAACATGAAAAAACTCCTTCAATCCAGCGCTGCAACAAGGCATAATACACACACGCGATGATAATATTCTTGTTATATAGCGTGGCGTTCAGCGCCTGATAAGGATCGAATGGGCATTATGTCCAGCATGGTATCAAGAATTGCACTTTTAACAGCCCTGGTCGGCAGCACGTCATTCAGCATGGCCGCAGCCCCGGAGGCACCACAAACCGACTGGCAAAGCGTCCGTAAAGCGATCGCCGCGCCGGAGCCAGACCCGTTACAGGTTACAGCGGCGGTTAATGAGTGGCGCCGATTAAGCCAGAGCGACACGCTGAGCTTCCTTGATTATGCGAGCTTTCTGACGGGACATCCGGGCTGGCCGGGGGAAGAGCGGATGCGCAAGACCGCCGAACAGGCGATCAATCCGCTCAGCTATTCCCCTTCTCAGGTCATAGCCCATTTCAGCAAATACCCGCCACTCTCCAATACCGGGTGGGCGCGCTATGCCATCGCCCTATCGGCAAGCGGACGGTCCGGAGATGGGTCGGCTGCGCAGGATGCGGCACGACGGGCGTGGAGAGGCGGCGCGCTCAATCTTGACGATGAAATACGGCTGATGAGCCTGTTTGGCCGCACATTTACCGCCGCCGACCATGACGTGCGAATGGACGCGCTGCTGTGGGCCAATGCTCTCAGCGCCGCCGGCCGCCAAATCGCCTATACGTCCCCTGCTCGCAGACCAGTGTTCGAGGCGCGGCTGGCGCTCGACCGTAAAAGCCCGGATGCATTATTGAAGATGCAGGCCGCCGAAGCCGCTGGCGCCAGAGATGCAGGCTATATCGCCGACAAGGCGATGTGGCTGCGTGATCAGGGCAACAGCTGGGCCGCGCGCGATCTGCTGGCCAAACGGGCCGTCGTGACGACACCGCCCGCCAATCCCGAAAAATGGTATGAGGCGCTGCTCACCAATGCCCGCGCCGCCGCCAATGATCGTCAATGGTCGATCGCCTATGCCATCGCCAGCCGGGTCGATGACGCCTATATGCCGGGCACCAATATCCGCGATCAGCCGATTGGCGAACGCGATGATTACACCAGCCTTGTCTGGTTGGCAGGCACCGCCGCTTATTATGAACTCAAGCGTCCGCGCGATGCCGCAGATATGTTCCGGCGCTATGCCGAGGCCGCACGGTCGCCTCAAACCGTATCCAAGGGCTATTACTGGGCGGGACGCGCCGCTCAGGAGGCTGGCGACACAGCGCAGGCAAGTACATGGTTGGGGCAAGCAAGCGCCTACGCCGACCAATTCTATGGGCAATTGGCGCTTGAACGGCTGGGCCGCGACATTCCCATCCCCGCTGCCGTCCTGCTGGTGCAGGTCACGAATGAGGAACGCACCGCCTTTTACAATCGCGGTGTAGTTCAGGCCGCACGGGTTCTGGGCCGACAGGGCCAATGGCAGGATCAGAGCAAATTTGTCCGCGCCATCGCCAACAACGCCATCACGCCCGCCGATCATTTATTGGCCGACGAATTGTCAAAGACCATCGGCAGGCCCGATCTGGGCGTGATGGCCGGACGACGCGCCAATGCGAACGGACAACTGGCCTATAGCGAAGCCGGTTTCCCGCGCATCTCCATCCCCAGCGGCTATCAGGCCGACTGGACGATGATCCACGCCATCGCGCGGCAGGAGAGCCAGTTCGACAGGCAGGCCGTCAGTCATGCAGGCGCACGCGGCCTGATGCAGCTTATGCCCGCCACCGCTCGCGAAACTGCGGGCAAGATCGGCCTGTCCTATACTCCATCCGCCCTGACACAGGACCCCGGCTATAATATTCAGCTTGGCAGCACCTATTTCCGGTCGATGCTCCGCTATTTTGGCGGCAGCTATCCTCTGGCCGTCGCCGCGTACAATGCCGGACCGGGCAATGTGAACAAATGGATCGCCGCCAATGGCGACCCGCGCCTGCCCAGTGTCGACATGCTCTGGTGGATCGAGAATATTCCGATCTACGAAACCAAGAATTATGTTCAACGCGTATTGGAAAACGCGGTGGTTTACGACCTCCTCAATCCCGGCACGGCACAGGCAACCTCAAAGGCGCCGCTCAGCCGCTATCTTGGCAAGAACAAGCCAGGTTGAACAATCGTCCCAATTATATAAGCCCCGCCGGTTTTGCCGCATTACGCGCCGAATATGAGCGGCTGTTCGCCGTCGAACGACCCCAGATCGTCGAAATCGTAAGCTGGGCGGCAGGCAATGGCGACCGCAGCGAAAATGGCGACTATCTTTATGGCCGCAAGCGAATGCGGGAAATCGATGGGCAATTGCGGCGGCTATCGAAAAAAATGAAGGCGGCAAAGGTCATCGATCCGGGGCAACAGCCCGACAAGAGCCGCGTCTATTTCGGCGCGACCGTCACGATTGCCGATGAGGATGACAATCAGCGCATCGTCACTCTGGTGGGCGATGATGAGACAGATGCCTCGGCGGGTAGGATCGGCGGGAACGCGCCGCTATCGCGAGCGTTGCGTGGCGCGGCGACCGGGGATTTACGCAAGGTAACTTTGCCCGTGGGCGAGAAGGAATATGAGGTTTTGGCTATTTCCTATCCGGAACAGCGCATACCCTAACCCTTATACCCGAACGCATCCTTGGCCAGCTTCACGACTTCGGGGTCGGCATCGGGCATTTCCATTGGCACCATGGTTTCCAGCCGGTCAGCCACAAAGGTCAAGGCGGCAATGCGGGCAGCCTTCTTGTCGTTGCCGTCGATCACATGCCATGGCGCCCAGCGCGTATCCGTTTGGCGGAACATGTCGTGCATCGCATTCAGATAATCATCCCGGCGCGCACGATTACGATAATCCTCCGTCCCGGTTTTCCATCGTTTCCATGGGGTATCGAGACGTTTAGCCAGGCGTTCGTCCTGCTCTTTCTGCGTCACATGGACGAACAGTTTGACGATGTTGGTGCCGCTATCGATCTGCTGCGCCTCGAATTCGTTGATCTCGTCATAAGCGCGCTGCCACTCGGATTCACCGCAAAAGCTCTCGACCCGCTCCACAAGGACGCGGCCATACCAACTGCGGTCAAAGATATTGATGTCCTGACAGGCAGGCAGTTTCTGCCAGAACCGCCAAAGGAAATGACGATCCCTTTCCTCCTGCGTCGGCGCTGAAATAGGCCAGACCTCAAAGTAGCGCGGGTCCCAATCGGCCACCATGCGGCGAATGATCCCGCCCTTGCCCGCGGCATCCCATCCTTCCAGTACAATCATGCTGCGACGCCGATGGATAATATGGGCGACCTGGATGCGCGCAAGGCGGTGCTGAAGGTCCTTCAGATCCGCGTCATAATCGCCGCCATATTTCTTGCCGTTTTCAAAATCGCGCAGATTTATGGTCATTCCGAGCCTATCCTTAACCGTTTATGCTGAGTAGAGACTGAGCTTGACGAAGGGTCGTATCGAGGCATCGGGAAATGAACGCTTCGATACGCCATTTCGACTTCGCTCAATGGCTACTCAGGGCGAACGGAGTTAGTAAATTCCGCTCAGCCCTTTTGCGGTTCTACTACACGAATATTAAGTTCGCGTAGCTGTTTTGCCGAAACCTGACCGGGCGCGCCCATCATCAGGTCTTCCGCCTTCTGGTTCATCGGGAACAGAACGACCTCGCGGATATTGGGCTCATCGGCCAGCAGCATCACCATGCGGTCCACACCCGGCGCGGAACCGCCGTGTGGCGGCGCACCATATTTGAATGCGTTGAGCATGCCGGAGAAGTTCGCTTCCACGTCTTCCTTCGAATAGCCCGCGATTTCAAAAGCCTTGTACATGATTTCCGGCTTGTGGTTCCGGATCGCGCCGGACGACAATTCGACGCCGTTGCAAACGATGTCGTACTGCCACGCAAGGATATCGAGCGGGTCCATGGTTTCCAACGCCTCCATCTCGCCCTGCGGCATGGAGAAGGGGTTATGGGAGAAATCGACCTTTTTGTTCTCTTCGTCATATTCGAACATCGGAAAATCGACGATCCAGCAGAATTTGAACACGCCCTGTTCGATCAGACCCAGTTCCTCGCCTGTACGGGTGCGCGCCGCGCCAGCCAGTCTGGCGGCTTGCAATTCCTTGCCAGCGGCAAAGAACACGCCGTCATTGGGACCAAGGCCGAGCGCCGCTATCAACTTGGCGGTGGCTTCGTCGCCATGATTCTTGGCGATGGGGCCGCCGGGTACACGGTCCTTGATATTGATATAGCCAAGGCCCGCATGCCCTTCGCTGCGCGCCCAATTGTTCATATCATCGAAGAATTTGCGGCTGAGCGCCCCCGCGCCCGGTGCCGGGATGGCGCGGATGACGCCACCGCCTTCAACGATTCCTGCGAAAATGCCGAAGCCGCTGCCGATAAAATGATCGGTCACATCCACAATCTCGATGGGATTGCGCAAATCCGGCTTGTCACTGCCATATTTCAGCATCGATTCACGATAGGGAATGCGCGGGAACGCCCCTTCAGTCACGCTCTTGCCGTTGGCAAATTCCTTGAATACGCCACCCAGCACCGGCTCCAATGCTGCAAAAACATCGTCTTGCGTGACGAAACTCATTTCCAGGTCGAGCTGATAAAATTCGCCCGGCGACCGATCGGCGCGGGCGTCTTCGTCGCGAAAACAGGGGGCGATCTGAAAATAGCGGTCGAAACCTGCGACCATCAACAGCTGTTTGAACATCTGTGGCGCTTGCGGCAGCGCATAGAATTTGCCCGGATGAACGCGGCTGGGCACCAGATAGTCACGCGCGCCTTCAGGTGAGCTGGCGGTCAGAATCGGGGTCTGAAATTCAGTAAAGCCCTGTTCCACCATGCGACGGCGCAGCGATGCGATAACCGCGCTGCGCAACATGATGTTGGCATGCACCCGTTCCCGCCGAAGGTCGAGGAAGCGATAGCGCAGGCGAATATCCTCGGGATATTCCTGATCGCCCGCGACCGGCAGGGGCAGTTCCTGCGCAACCGACTGGACCGTTGCCTCATCGACGCGGATTTCGATATCGCCGGTAGGAAGATTGGGGTTCACCGCCTCGCTTGCACGTGCAACGACCCGGCCCGTTACCGTAACGACGCTTTCATTGCGCAGCGATTCGATTACCGCAAATGCAGGGCCGTCCACCTCCGTCACAATCTGGACAATGCCATAATGATCGCGCAAATCGATGAAGACCAGATCGCCATGATCGCGCTTCTTGTGCACCCATCCGGAAACCCGAACGGTTTCCCCGACATGACTTGCGCGTAATTCCGCGCATTTGTGGGTACGATAAAGGTGCATAAAATAAATCTTTCCCGCTATGATCAGGGCTAAATCAAGAAAACATGCAACAGGGGAAGGTCCGGGCCTTTGTCAACCCGTTCTGGCCTGTTAAGGGCAGAATAGTTTGACATATCCTGCCCCCAAGGGGGCCAGCCAATAATAAGATCGAAGACCATATGCAAATCCATCCGTTGATTACCGACAGCAAAAGTCTGGCCGATTTATGCGGCCGCATTTCCAAATCTGAATTCGTTGCTGTCGATACCGAGTTCATGCGAGAAAATACCTATTGGCCCGAACTGTGTCTGGTGCAGATTGCGAACGACAAGGAAGCCGCCGCGATCGACCCGAAAGCGCCCGGTCTGGACATGAAGCCGCTGCTCGACCTGCTCACCGAAAATGTCGATGTTCTGAAGGTATTTCATGCGGGCGGACAGGACATAGAGATTGTTCACAATCTGACCGGCCAGACCCCGTTTCCACTGTTCGATACGCAGATCGCGGCCATGGCATTGGGCCAGGGTGAACAGATCGGCTATTCCAATCTGGTCGATGCCTATCTGTCGATCAGCCTGGACAAGGGCGCACGCTTTACCGATTGGGCGCGGCGGCCGCTGGACAAACGGCAAATCGACTATGCCATTGGCGATGTGACGCATTTATCGATGATCTTCCCGATGATGCTGGACGAATTGCGCAAGACCGGGCGTGGCAGTTGGCTCAATCAGGAAATGGAGCGGATCGCCGACCCGTCCAATTATGTCACCATCCCCGCCGAAGCATGGCGACGCGTCCGTATCGCCAGCCGCAAACCTGATGTGCTTGGCCGATTGAAAGCGCTTGCCGCCTGGCGTGAACAGGAGGCGCAGGACAAAAATCTGCCCCGCGGACGGATTATCAAGGACGAGACCATGGCCGACGTCGCGTCGCACCCGCCTCGCACGCAGGAGGACCTTGGCAAGGTCCGCGGTCTTTCGGCGGCATGGAAAACCAACGACATCGGCGCGCGTTTGATACACGCGTTAAACGAGGCGCAGCCTCTGCCCAAGAATGAAATGCCTGAACGCGATCCACGCAAGCCGGGGCTGGGCAAGGAGGGCGCACTGGTCGCCGACCTTTTGAAGCTGTTGCTTAAAATCCGTTCGCGGGAAATCAATGTCGCCTCGCGCCTGCTCGCCCGATCCGACGACATCGAAATGCTTGCCGCGGGCGTGCGGGACGAACTGTCGATCCTGGAGGGATGGCGTTATGAACAATTTGGCCGCGACGCCGTTGATCTGGTCGAAGGACGCATGGCCTTTGCGGTTCAGGACGGCAAACTGCGCATGACGCGCACAGAAAGGTAATGATGAGATGAGAGTGCTGGCCCTGCCCTTGCTGACGGTCCTTGCCGCCTGCGCTTCGACTCAGGTCGGTGAAGTCGCGAAGCAGGCAGGCGGTGAAGGCGCTTGCCGTAGCGAGGCATTGAATCAATTTGTCGGTCAAAAGGCCGATGCCGCATTGGGCGCGAAAATGCTGGAAGTTTCAGGCGCCAGAACCCTGCGCTGGGTCGCGCCCGGCATGGCCGTGACAATGGACTTTCGGCCAGACCGGCTGACGGTGGTCTATGACGCCGATTATCGGATCACTCAGGCGAATTGCGGCTGACCACTGCAAATTCGCCGTTCAGGCCCATCGCGCTGGCAAGTTGACGCAACCGGCGTTCCACCGCTTCCCCGAACAGTCCTTGATGATGCTCTGTCAGCATCAGGCGAAGAATATTGCCATCCCGCTCCAATCCCCCCAACTCCAGTGGACCCGCGACGCCGCCGCTCAGCCGCTGGCCAAGCCGGATCGCGAGGCCCCAACGGATCGCCTGCATCAACGCCTCTGACGACGCGAGGCCGGTCAGTTGCGGAGCCATGGTCGCTCCACCCCCCAAATGGGAATAGAGCGCCTGGGCAAGCATGGCCCGTCCGGACACATCGATGCCGACCCAGTTGCCATGCAGCGCGATTTCAAGGCCCCGCTCGGCACGGAATTCCGGGTTTGCACGCCAGCCGACATCGGCCAACAAGCAAGCCGCGCGCCTGATCCTCCGCTGCTGCGCGCTGTCATCATGGAATAGCGGCGCAATCCATCGGTCGATCAGGTCGCCATGTCCCGGAAAGCGGCCCTGGCTTTCCCCCTCCATTGCCGCAGCAGTCAGCAACGGATCAAGCGCCCTGATTCCGGGCGGCAGGTCCTTGAACAAAAGCCCCTCGCGCAGACCGAATGCCGACACGACGAGGTTGGAACTGCCCAATTGCCGCACCATCGCCGACAACAGCAGGGCAGCATTGGACATGGTCGGAATGCGGCTGGGCGATAATGACGATATGGCTCGCAACTTCGCCTTGTGCGTGCTGGCAAGCACGCGGACCAGCCGCGCGGGCGTTTCCTTTGTCATGTCGTAATGATGAATGACGGGCAGCGGGAATCCGGCCAGATGCATGTCCAGTCGCGCCAGCGCGCGCCAGGACCCGCCAACAAGATAGAAAGGCAGGCCGGGCGTCATCTGATTCCAGCCGGTCTTTTTCAGCAATTTTATGACCTGACGCTCAAGAACCGCCGGACCCTTTGCGCGAATGTCAGGAATCCGCAACACGCCAAGCGGTAGCGACACCGATTCGCACACCTGTCCGCCCGACACACGCACCAGTTCCAGACTGCCTCCTCCAAGATCGCCGACAATACCGTCGGCGTCTGGAATAGCCGACAATACGCCATAGGCGGCCGCTTGCGCCTCTTCCTCGCCCGAAAGCAGGCGAATTTTCAGACCCAGCGCTTCCGCACGCCGAATGAATTCAGGGCCGTTGCTGGATTCGCGGACAGCTGCGGTGGCAACGCAGCGCACATCGTTGACGCCCATGTCGCGGCACAGATGATGGAAACGGGCGAGCGCGGAAAGCCCGCGCCGCATCGCGCTTTCCTCCATCGCGCCGGTTTTCGCCAGCGATGAACCAAGGCCAGCCATGACTTTTTCATTGAACAGAATGAAGGGAATGCGCAGCGGCCCATCATAAACGACCAGACGCACACTGTTGGAACCAATGTCGATGATGGCCGTGCGAGCCGTCACCGCCGGCATAGGCTCATCTGCCTGAAAATAGTTCAGTCGTCGGGCTAGGGCCTGTGGCGCCGCCGTACTCACTTGCGCCTACCGAGGCTGAGCTTGGGCACGGCATCGCTTTTTCGCAACGCAGCACCGCGCCCGGAAAGCGACGGGTTGGTCATGAAATAATGGTGAAGGTTAAAGGGCTTGTCCCCGGGATTAACACGATGAAAAGTACCATCGCTATCCAGTTCCCAACTCTGCTCATTATCGATCAGATTGGCGACCATCACCTGATCGAGGATCTGATCATGCACCGTCGGATTTTCGATGGGCAGCATATATTCAACGCGCCGGTCGAAATTGCGCGGCATCCAGTCTGCCGAACTGATATAGACCTTGGCATCGCGATTGGGCAGGGCATTGCCATGGCCAAAGGCCCAGATGCGGCTGTGTTCCAGGAAACGTCCGACGACCGATTTTACGCGGATATTCTCGGACATGCCAGCCACGCCCGGACGCAGGCAGCATATACCCCGGATGATCAGTTCGATATTCACGCCCGCATTGCTGGCAGCATAAAGCTTTTCGATAATCGCGGGATCGACCAGCGAATTCATCTTGGCCCAGATTGCGCCGGGCCGTCCTTCGCGCGCATGGACGATTTCGGTGTCGATCAGGTCGCACAGCGAATTGCGCATGTCGCGTGGCGACATCGTCAGCAGTTCCAGCTTCCGTGGTTCGACATAGCCTGTAATGTAGTTGAATAGCGCGGCGGCATCGCGGCCCGCGCGCGGATCGGCGGTGAAAAAGCTGAGATCGGTATAGATACGCGCCGTCACCGGATGGTAATTGCCCGTTCCGAAATGGCAATAGGTGCGGAATTGTCCGCCTTCACGCCGGACGACCATGGACATTTTCGCATGCGTCTTCCAGTCGATAAAACCATAGACCACCTGCACGCCCGCACGTTCCAGTGCGCTGGCCCAAAGGAGATTCTGCTCCTCATCGAACCGGGCCTTCAATTCCACAACCGCCGTCACTGACTTGCCTGCCTCGGCAGCATCGATCAGGGCGCGGATAATCGCAGACTGCTTTCCGGCACGGTAGAGTGTCTGCTTGATCGCCACCACATCGGGATCATCGGCAGCCTGTTTCAGAAAAGCGATGACGACCTCAAAGCTTTCATAGGGGTGATGGACGATGATGTCCTTCGACCGGATAGCGGCGAAACAATCACCGCCATGTTCGCGAATTCGTTCGGGAAAGCGCGGCGCATAGGGTTCGAATTTCAGATCGGGCCGGTCTTCCTCGACAATGCCCGCGAGTTCGCCAATGCCTACAAAGCCATCAATGTCGGCGATGGTCGCCTCATGCCCCTGCAGCATGTCCTGAAGCATTCCCTCAACTGCGGGAGGGATGCCGGTTTCAATTTCCATGCGGATGACGCGGCCGCGACGGCGGCGCTTGATGGCACTGCGGAAATAGCGGACAAGATCTTCTGCCTCTTCCTCTATTTCAATATCGCTGTCGCGCAGGATACGAAATACGCCGCTATCGTGGACCTTGTACCCTGGAAATAACAGGCCGGAGAAGCGCCGCAATATCGCCTCCATCGCCATATAGCGCGCCGGTTCACCCGGAATACGGACCCAGCGGGATACCGTTGGCGGGATCATGACGAGTTCGCGTACTGGTTCCTTGTCCGACAAGCGAACCAGATCGAAAACAACGCTCAACCCCTGATTGGGGATGAAGGGGAAGGGGTGAGCCGGATCGAGCGCCTGCGGCGTCAGGATCGGAAATATCTGGGTCATAAAATGGGTTTCAAGCCACGCATCGGCTTCCGTGCCCATCGAACCTTCGCCGATCACCTCTATTCCGGCATCGGCAAGTTCATGGTGAAGCGTGTGCCACATCTTTTGCTGTTCGGCCATCAGCCGATCCGCCTGGGCGGCGATCAGCACAAGTTGCTGACCCGGTGTCAAACCATCAGCGGATGGCAAATCGACATCCTGCAATTGCTGGCCCTTTAACCCAGCCACGCGGACCATGAAGAATTCGTCCAGATTAGCGCCTGAAATCGAAAGGAAACGGAGCCGCTCCAGCAAAGGATGGGCGGTGTTGCCAGCTTCTTCCAACACGCGCCGGTTAAATGCCAGCCAGCTCAGTTCCCGATTGAAATAGCGTTCGCCCGGAAATGTCAACGATGCTGATGGGTCGGCTTCTGCCACACAAAAATCCTTAATGCTTATCATACGCCCCGGCGCATAACAGGCCGTCTATCAGACTATATATCCGCCAACCCTGCTTTTTGCAGCGCTTCTTTGGCAAATGGGACTGAAATTTTACGAGATTGCGACAATGACGCATCATTCAGGCAGGCAATTACCGCGGCAATGCCCGCATAGCTACGCTCTACCCGGCGATGCAGAAAGGTTGGAAGGTCAGGCGACCAGGCCGCCCCGCAGTCGGAAAGTCCCTTTTCAATCAGCGCCAGCGTCAATGCATCGTCCGGCCCTTCAATTGCAACATGGGGCGCAGCGGCAAGGCGAGACCTGAGATCGGGCAACGCGATATCCCACATGGCCGGCGCGCAATCCGCGATCAGCAACAGCGGATAATGCCCCAATTGGGCATCGTTCCACGCATGAAAAAGCATTTCTTCATCGACACCGCGCGCATCGTCGATCATCTTGCCGCCGGTCTTGCGGACGAACAGTCGGCCCAGCGTGGATCGGCCCGACTTGGCGGGTCCCGTCAAAATGCTGGTACGCACCGGCCAAACGCCCCAGTGGTCGAGATGCCGAACCGCCAACCTGTTGCTTTCGCTCAACAGGAATATTCCATCCTTGCCGCGCGAAGCCCAATCAAGCGGAAGGCTGATCTGACTCATTGCCCGTTCGCCATCGCCTCCGCACTTTGTCCCCGACGCTGAATCCGCAACGTATTCCCTGAAACGGATACGCTCCAGCCCCGGCTCGCCAAGGCAGCGCGCAGCGATTCCACCGTTCCTGTATAGCTGACCGCCATCACCGATGTTCCACCAAGTGCCAGACTGTTTGTTGTTGCGCTGCGTACACCTGGTATCGCGCGCAAAGCCGCTTCGCCCTGCCCGATAGAGTTTACGTCCGGCGTATCGAACTGGATCAGAAATGCAGTGAGGCCCGGCATCGTGGCTTCACCATCGACCCCGGTCTCCAGGGTCAAACCCTCTCCTTCTTCGAGTTTGAGATCGTCTGGATTGACGGGTTCCTGAATAATCAGCGAGGAATCGGGGCGCAATGTGCCGTTCATCAACGCCCTTGTGTACAGATCGTCCATCCGCTTGACGGCTTCATCCATCATTTGCGGGATACCCGAACTGCTTTTGACGCGCAGTGCGAAGGTGCCAAGCAGCTTGTCATCGGGGCCAAAGCGCGCCGCGAACCGGCCAGTCACCGGACCACCCGGCCAGTGCCGTTCCAACCTTGCAACGGGCATGATCACGTCCGCCGCACCATATTGGTCCAGCAACACCCGCCACCACAGCCGCCCGCGCCGTTCCGCCTGCGCCGCGTTGAGCAGCAACGGGTCCGGGCCGGTCCCACTGGTGCGGACATAATCGATTGCGCTGTCGCCGGTGCGGAAACGCGCCCAGGCTTTCTGCCATTCGGTGCGATTTTCGAACACCTGCTGCGTACCGCCTTCCCAAATGATGGGCATCACCAGCAGCGGCGGCGAACGCATCGCGGTTGCGCGCACGCCCAATATCTGGCC
Source organism: Rhizorhapis sp. SPR117 (assembly GCF_021742065.1). The sequence goes on along the minus strand of NZ_JAKKIE010000006.1, from coordinate 51,001 downwards.
TGCGCGGGCGCGATCAAACAATACGCCGAGTGTGGCGATATAGCGGTTGGCGCTGATCTGTTCCCGTTCGACGACGACGCCTGAAACCATGTTTTCCAGCATCGAATCCGTAAGTCCGGGCACCGCCGTGCCTGGGTTCATTTTTTTCCAGAGCATGGGCCAGCCCTTGCGCTGTGCCTCCCGCCAGGCGCCATCACGCGCCATTTCGGCGGTTTTTGCATAGACATCCACCTTGACGCCCTGCACTTCAAAATCGCCATCATTGCTGATCGGCGGGACGCCGCGATCCCCCTCGATCTGCGCATAAAGCGCAGCGCCAAGCCCGCTTGCGGCCAGCAACACGGCAATAGCGATCTTGCGAAGTGGGGTCACGGTCATGCGCACGGCGCCCTTTTGGCGACAAATGCGTAGAAATCCAAGAGAGATATAGGTAGGCGCGACATATGACCCAAAAAGAAGCTGCTCCCGAGTCCTATAGCTATGCCAAGGCGGGCGTGTCGATAGCCGCCGGCAACGCGCTGGTCCGCGCCATCGCGCCGCTCGCCAAATCAACCAGCCGTGCCGGAGCGAACGCCGAACTTGGCGGTTTCGGCGGATTTTTCGACCTGAAGGCCGCCGGATACAAAGACCCCCTTCTGGTCTCTGCCAATGATGGCGTGGGCACCAAGCTGAAGCTTGCGATTGACCATGACAGGCATGACGGGGTGGGAATCGATCTTGTCGCCATGTGCGTCAATGACCTGATCGTGCAGGGTGCAGAGCCCCTGTTCTTTCTCGATTATTATGCGACCGGCAAGCTGGAAAGCGGTGTCGCCGAGCGCGTTATCGCGTCCATTGCCGATGGCTGTAAACAGGCGGGGTGCGCGCTGATAGGCGGCGAAACGGCAGAAATGCCGGGCATGTACGCAGCAGGCGACTATGATCTTGCCGGATTTTGCGTCGGTGCGGTCGAACGTGAACAGGCACTGACCGGCAGCCGTGTCGCGGCAGGCGACGTGCTGCTGGGCCTCGCGTCGTCAGGCGTGCATTCGAACGGCTTTTCGCTGGTCCGCCGCCTTGCCGCCGACAGAGGATGGAAGCTGGAGCGCCCCGCCCTGTTCGATCAGGACGTGCTGCTGATCGACGCGCTGATGGCGCCGACACGCATCTATGTGAAGCCGCTGCTCCCGCTCATCCGTTCGGGCAGGATCGGCGCGCTGGCGCACATAACCGGCGGCGGCTTGCTGGAAAATATCCCCCGCGTGCTGCCCGATGGCCTGCACGCCATCGTCGATGCCGACCGTTGGGAGCAACCACGCCTGATGGCCTTCCTGCAGGCGCAGGGCAATATCGAGTCCGAAGAGATGGCGCGCACTTTCAACTGCGGCATCGGCATGGTGCTGGTCGTGCGGGAAGCGGATGTGGCCGATGTCACGCAAGCACTGAAGGCGGCAGGCGAAACGGTCGAACGCATCGGCCAGATCGAAGCGGGCGAAAAAGGCTGCACCGTGCGCGGCAACGCCGAATGCTGGAGCGCGCGGGAAGCGTGGACCGCAACGCATCATGGCTAAGGCGCGGGTCGCCGTCCTGATTTCCGGTCGCGGGTCCAACATGGCGGCTCTGGTCTATGCCGCCAAACACCCCGGTTGCCCTTTCGAAATCGTGCTGGTCGCCGCCAACGACCCGGAAGCGCCGGGTCTGCAATTCGCGCAGGCGGAGGGCATCCCCACCTTCGCGCTCGACCACAAGGGCATGAAGCGCGCCGAATTCGATGCCCTCATCGATGCCCAAGTCCGCAAGGCAGGCACCGACTATATCGCGCTGGCCGGTTATATGCGGCTGCTATCCCCTGAATTCGTCGGCAAGTGGGAGGGCCGGATGCTCAACATCCACCCCTCCCTGCTACCCAAATATAAGGGCCTGCACACCCACGAGCGCGCCATTGCGGCAGGCGACACAGTCGCGGGCTGTTCAGTCCATGTCGTCACCGCCGAACTGGACGACGGCCCGGTGCTGGGCCAGACCGAGGTGGCAATCCTGCCCGGCGACACGCCCGCAACGCTGGCCGACCGCACGCTGATTGCCGAGCACCAACTCTACAGCCGCGAGCTGGCGGACTATGTAACGCGCGAATCGAACCCGGACTGGCTGCTCGCCAATATCCGGGAGATCGCCCTCGCCCTGCCCGAAACGGCAGAGAAACCGTCCCACGGCAGCCCCGGTTTCTTTGTCGAAGGCGGCAAATTCTTCGCCTATTTCAGCCACAACCATCACCAGAATGGCATCACCGGCCTGTTGGTGAAAACCAGCGGCGTGGAAGAACAGGCAATGCTGATCGACAGCGATCCCGCCCTTTATTACCGCCCCGCCTATCTGGGCCCATCGGGCTGGATCGGAATAAGCCTGGACCAGCGGCCAGTGGATTGGGCGCATGTGGGGGAATGGCTAGCCAAAAGCTGGCGAATGTCGGCGCCCAAGCGGCTCACCAAGCTGCTGGACGTTATCGATCAAATTTGAACCAACAATGTCTGTTATATTGTGATTAGCGGCCATTCCCCCGCTCGGATCGGGCACGCTTGATTCTTTCCATATTGCGGTTCAGATCGCGGGCCATAAGCCAACGCGATACGCATCCGGCTCCCAATAGGAAACCAATCATTAAAATGACTCGATGCAACGGGGGAATTGCGTCTTTCAGCAGTTCATTGGCGTATCCGACGTAAGCACAAGCAGCTAAGAATACTGCGCCAGCCAACGCCACCCTAAATTGCGTTTTCGAAATCATCAGCCTTAAATGCCTGATCTCGGTGCTGTCCGCAACGTGGTCGTTTGCCGTCGCCCAAAATCATAAACAATTGTTGCAACCTAGCAGATCCCACAAAAAAGCCGCCGGATCAACCGGCGGCCTCTTCATTGCCTTGATGCCAAAATCAATCAGCCGACGATTTCTTCCGGCTTGAAGAAATAGGCGATTTCGATCGCCGCATTTTCGTCGCTATCCGAACCATGCACCGAATTGGCTTCGATAGATTCGGCCAGTTCCTTGCGGATCGTGCCGGGTTCGGCATTTTCGGGATTGGTGGCGCCCATGATGTCGCGGTTGCGCTTGACGGCGTCTTCGCCTTCCAGAACCTGCACGACGACGGGGCCGGAAATCATGAAGCTGACCAGATCGTTGAAGAAGGGGCGTTCCTTGTGGACTGCGTAGAAGCCTTCGGCCTGTTCCTTGCTCATCTGGATGCGCCTGGACGCGACGACGCGCAGGCCCGCTTCTTCCAGCATTTTGGTGACTGCGCCGGTCAGGTTGCGGCGGGTGGCGTCGGGTTTGATGATTGAGAAAGTGCGTGTCGCGGTCATGGCGAACAAAGCTCCGATATATGTGGATGGAATTTGGCTGGCCCGGCCTTTAGCCGCGCTTGCCCGCCGCTGCAAGCCGGATCAGGGGCCTTGCACCCATCGGCGCCCGTCTTGACGCCAGAAGCGCGGTTCGACGCCCTCTTTCTTCGACAGGATGCGCCAGCTCGTTCGCGCATTGTCAATGCTTTCCGCGTCGAAGAAATAGAAAGCGCGGTCGAATTGCAACGCCTCATCGCGCCATATGCCATCGACCAGCGCGATGTGGCGCGCACCATTGGCCGCTGTGCAGTCCGCCGACAATAGGATGGGCTGAATATCGGGAGAGTCGCCACCGGCCATGCCATGCGCCAGAAAACTCTCCGGCGCGGCGTTCCACAGCGCCTGGGACATGCTTTCCAGACGCACATCGTCGCCCGAAACAACCAGCAACCGTCCGCCACCGTCCAATATGCGCTGAGCAATGACCGGCAGCACGCGCTCTACCGGATCATGGCTTAACTGATAGAAGTCGACCTGCATCCCCGGCGTGCTCCCGAAACTGCTCCGGGCATTACTGCTCCAGCCTGTCCGCCACGAACTGATTGAGCAGGCGCACGCCATAGCCGGTCGCACCCTTGTCCCATGTCGCGCCCGGTTTATCGGCCCACACCATCCCGGCAATGTCCAGATGCGCCCATTTGACGCCGCTTTCAACAAAGCGTTGTAGAAATTGCGCCGCCGTGATCGAGCCTGCCCCGCGCGCACCGACATTCTTCATGTCGGCAATCGGGCTGTCGATCAGCTTGTTATAGGCATCGGACAACGGAAAGCGCCAAAGCGGGTCGCCCGCCGCCTTGCCCGCGGCCAACAGCTCTTCGGCCAGCTTATCATCATTGGAAAACAGTCCGCCATGTTCACTGCCCAGCGAAATGATGATCGCGCCCGTCAATGTCGCCAGGTCGACAAGAATTTCTGGCGAATAGGTCTTTTGCGCCCAATGCATCGCATCGCACAGGACCAGACGCCCTTCGGCATCGGTGTTGATGACTTCGATGGTCTGACCGGACATGGAGGTAACGATGTCGCCCGGACGCTGCGCATTACCGCTGGGCATATTTTCGACAAGGCCGCACACGCCCACGACATGAGCCTTTGCCTTGCGCCCGGCGAGCGCCTTCATCATGCCTGCGACCGCGCCTGCGCCACCCATATCCCATTTCATGTCTTCCATGCCGGCGGCAGGCTTGATCGAAATGCCGCCCGTGTCGAACGTCACGCCCTTACCGACAAATACGGCAGGCTTTTTCTGCGCACCGCCAGTGCCGTCCCAACGCATGGCGAGCAGGCGGGGCTTGCGGTCCGAACCCTGCGCCACGCCCAACAGTGCGCCCATGCCAAGGTCCGCCATCTGTTTTTCATCAAGCACCGTGATCTCGATGCCCATGTCCTTTAACGACGCGCATCGTTCCACGAAGCTTTCAGGGTAAAGAATATTGGCAGGCTCTGCGACCAGCTCCCGGGCGAACAGCACCCCATCGGCCACCGCCGACAGACGCCCCCAGGCCTCGCTTGCGCCCGATGCATCGCTGACCAGTGTGGCATCTTGCAATGTCGGCTTCTGCTTTTCCGACAGGCGGGTGCGATAGGCATCCATCCGCCATCCCCGCAATTGCATACCAAAGGCCAGACGGGCGACACAATCGCCATTCGCACCGCCGGGAAATTCGACATTCAGAGTCGTCGCACCCGATGTAAGCAACTTCGCGGCAAGCGCCGCACCAGCTTTTTCAAAATCCGCTTCGCCTGCTACGCCGGTGCCGACGAGCAGGACGCGCATTGTCTTGCCGCCCTCATCAACGAACGTTTCGAAAATTGCGGCCGATTCTCCATTGAAACGCGCCGATTTTGCGCCTTCAACAACGATTTTCGAAGCCGAGATCGGCAGTTCCTTCAACGCATCCTTGCCCACGGCAAAAGCAATGGCGTCGGCGTCGGCGCGCCGGGTAGAGCTGATGGAGATGCGCATGGTCGATCCTTCGAATATAGTATTTCAGCAATATTATGAAGCGACACATAGGAAGCATTTGCCGCATAGGCAAAGCGGTTTGACCAAATAAAGCGGTCTTTGCAGATTGCGGCAAGGGCAAAGCAATGCGATAGGCTGCCATCGAACTATTGTGACCATCCAGAGTATGCATGACGCCAAAGCTGAATAACCCTGTCACGCATGGCGCCATGGCCCTGACGGCACTGGCTTGCATGGTCGCATCAAGTTCGGATGCGGACGCGCAGGACATTTCCCGCCCCGTCGAGGAACTCGCCCCGCCCACCGTACCTCCGCCTGCCAATGACTCTGCGACTGGCGAAGAGATTGCCTTTGCCGCCGACCGGCTGGAATATGATGACGCAAGCGAGGTGGTGACCGCCAGCGGCAATGTGGAACTGGTGCGGGATGGGAATCGCTTGCGCGCCGACGAAATCATATGGAACCGCGCCACGGGACAGGTCCATGCAAACGGCAACATCTCTGTCACCAATCCCGAAGGCGACATTGCCTATGGCGATTCGATCGAGCTTACGGATTCTCTGAAAGACGGTGCTGTCGATAATCTGTTACTGGTATTGGAAAGGGGTGGCAGGCTGGCTGCGCGGTCGGGCGTGCGTAACAACGGAATCATTACGCTGAACCGCGCCGCCTATACCCCTTGCGCTGTGGAAGATCATAATGGCTGCCCCAAGGAACCTACGTGGCAGATCCGGGCTGTCCGTGTGATCTATGATCCAAATCGCCGACGCGTCAGCTACAAGGGGGCGCGCGTTGAACTGTTTGGCCTGCCGCTTATCCCGTTGCCGGGACTCTCGCATCCGGTAAACGGTGCCGGCGGCTCGGGCCTGCTGGTGCCTGATGTGGGGTATGACAGAGTCAACGGCTTTGAATTCTCATTGCCATATTATCTTCAGATCGCGAGCAACCGCAGCCTGACGATCACACCGCACCTTTATTCCGACGCCTTGCCTATGGTGAAGACCAGTTACCAAAGCCTGCTGGACAAGGGCGCCTACCAAATTACCGGATATGCGACCTATGGTTCGCGCGTACCCACCTCCACCGGCCTGACGCAAACGGCCCATCACGATCTACGCGGCTATTTGGAAGCCAGCGGCAAATTCCAGCTTGATCCGTATTGGAGCATCAGCGGTTCAGCCCGCGTCGCAACCGATCGCACATTTCTGCGCCGTTACGACATCAGTCGCGATGACCGGCTGCGTTCGACCATCGGAGCCGAACGGATCGGCGACAACAGCTATTTTTCCATTGCGGGCTGGGCCGTGCAAACGTTGCGCACGGATACTGATCAGGGCACTGTTCCCGTCGCACTGCCCGTCATTGACTATCGCAGGCGGTTTACTGATCCATTGCTGGGCGGAAAGCTGCAACTGCAGATGAACAGTCTGGGCATTACCCGAGCCGAAGGACAGGATACGCAACGCGCCTTTGCCGGGGCGCAGTGGGATCTGCGCAAAATCACCGCCTGGGGACAGGAGGTCACCTTCACCGGCTACCTGCGCGGCGACATCTATCACAGTGATGAAAACCTGCTTACCGATACGGTTATCTATCGGGGCACGAGCGGTTGGGAAGCCCGCGGCATCGCGGCTGCGTCCGTGGACGTGCGGTGGCCCTTTATTGGCGAGGCGTTTGGCGGGACACAGAAAATTACCCCTCGGGTTCAGATCGTCGCCGCACCCAAGCTCGCCAATCTTAACGTCCCCAATGAGGATGCCCGTGCGGTCGAACTGGAGGACAGCAACCTGTTCGCGCTCAACCGCTTTCCCGGCTATGATCGTTTTGAAGACAGCACGCGCATTACATACGGTCTGGAGTATGCGCTTGATCGGCCTGGACTCGCAATCGATGCAGTTGTGGGTCAGAGCTATCGGCTCAACAGCCGCCCAACCCTGTTCCCCGATGGCACCGGCTTGTCGGAACGTGTGTCGGACGTCGTTGGTCGCGCGACTGTCCGCTACAAGGATTTCATCAGCCTGACGCATCGTTTCCGGCTGGACAAAGACAGTCTCGCGATTCGCAGAAATGAAATCGACGCCACCGTGGGATCACGCAGCACCTATGTCATGGCTGGCTATTTAAGGCTTAACCGCAACATTGGTCCGGGTTTGGAAGATTTGCAGGACCGCGAGGAAATCCGGCTGGGCGCACGTGTGCAGATTACGCGCTTCTGGTCGGTATTCGGATCGACGGTCGTCGACCTGACCGATGCGAAAGAAGATCCAGCCTCTGCATCCGATGGCTATGAACCTATTCGCCATCGGCTTGGGATTGCCTATCAGGACGACTGCGTTGAACTGGGCCTGACATGGCGGCGGGACTATAGCGAAGCTGGCGATGCACGTCGCGGCAACTCTTTCCTGCTGCGGCTGGCTTTTCGCAATCTTGGTATATAAAAGAGGCTCCAGATCGTATTTGCCGGATGCGCCCTATTACATGCGCCATGGCGTTCCGTTGCTAAGCTGAGGTTAAGCAAGACCAGGGCACAGGCCAATAATGTTGGAGAATGTTGCGACAATGAAGCAAAAATTGCACGCTTCGAATGGGTATAAAACATATTTCGGAGGAATGATGCTGGTTCTGGCCTGTAGCGCCAGCACCATGGTTGCAACACAAACCGAAGCGGCAGCACAGGCGCGAGAGGCCCCTCCCGCACAAAACAGCCTCAATATCCCGGACGACGTTACCCTGTTTGGCAAGAGCGATCCAAACATTCGCAAAGCAACCGCCATCATCAACGGTGAAATCGTCACCGGCACCGATATCGATCAGCGATTGGCGCTGATCATTACAGCCAATGGCGGCAAAATTGCCGACGAGGAAAAAGAACGGTTGCGGCTTCAGGTGCTGCGTAACCTGATCGACGAAACCTTGCAGATTCAGGAAGCCAAGGCCCACGACATCGTCGTTGATCGCGCTGAGGTGGAACAGAGCTATGCCAGAGTCGCCCAGAATTTTGGGCAGAGTCCCGATCATTTCACGGAATATTTACGGCAGCACAACAGTTCGCCCGCCAGCATAAAGCGTCAGATTGAAGGCGAATTGGCATGGGGCCGCCTGCTCCGCCGCAATGTTCAGCCATTCGTCAATGTCGGTGAAGAAGAAGTCCAGTCAATCATCGAACGAATGAAGGCGTCCAAGGGCGAAGATGAATATCGTATCGGGGAAATCTACCTGTCGGCAACACCCGAAAACACGCAACAAATTCTCGGCAATGCCCGCAACATCATTGAACAGATCAAGCAGGGTGCTTCGTTTCAGGCCTATGCCCGCCAGTTTTCAGAGGCATCCACGGCAGCCGTCGGTGGCGACCTTGGCTGGGTACGACTGGCGCAGATTCCCAATGAATTGGCCGTTGCCGCGCGCGAAATGCAGGTAGGGCAGATTGCAGGCCCGGTTCCGGTTCCTGGCGGCTTTTCCATTCTGTTGGTCATGGACAAGCGAAAAATCCTGACCGCCGATCCACGTGACGCGCTGCTCAGCCTGAAACAGCTCAGCATCGCCTTCCCCGAAGGCACTACCCAGGCGCAGGCGTCCAGCCGTGCCGGTGCATTCGCCGATGCCACAAAAAAAATACAAGGGTGCGGTACCGCCAATGACATCGCCGCGCAGGTTGGCGCGGACGTCGTGGACAATGATCAGGTAAAAATCCGAGACCTGCCGCTGCCATTGCAGGATATGTTGGTTAACCTGCAGGTAGGGGAGGCCAGTCCCCCCTTTGGATCGGTCAAGGACGGCGTACGCGTACTGGTACTATGCGGCCGGGATGATCCGCAGGACGCAGGAACGCCTTCATTCGATCAAATCATGACGCAATTGGAAGATGAACGCGTCAACAAGCGGGCGCGCATCTATTTGCGCGACCTGCGACGGGATGCGGTTATTGACTATAACTAGGGTCAGGACCCATGAATTGCGAGGTCGAGATGGAGACGGGAAAGGCCATTGGAAGGGGCATGATTGTCCGGGCGCTGTGGTTCGTCGAACCGCTCAACCGGGCAATCATGCCCGCTTTTCGCGCCTCTCCTCCCACAGCATCCCAGACAACCATGTCTCGATCCTCGTAATTAATGGGTCCTGACCCTATGGCCGGAGTTCGATAGAATGACGATTGGCCCATTTGCTGTATCTCTGGGCGATCCGGCGGGTATCGGGCCTGAGATCGTGGCGAAGGCATGGGAACTTCGACATGAACGGGCGTTGCCGCATTTTTTCGCGGTAGGGGACGTTGCATCGCTTTCTGCGGTTTGGGACGGTCCGATCGCCCGGATCGAAGAACCGGCCAATGCCTCTGCCGCCTTTAACGATGCCCTGCCATGCCTGCACATCGATGACGGCGGACCTGTAGTTCCCGGTCAGCCAAGCTATGAGGGCGCGCGTTGTTCGCTGCAATCGCTGGAATTGTCCGCCGGACTTGCCCGCTCGGGATCGGCAGGCGCGATAGTCACAGCGCCTGTATCGAAAAAACAGCTTTATTCGGTCGGTTTCACGCATCCCGGCCAGACCGAATTTATTGCCGAACGCTGCGGCATTGCGCGGTCAAACGCCGTCATGATGCTGGTCGGCCCCAGCTTGCGGGTCGTACCGATTACCACACATATGCCCTTCAAAAATGTAGTGGGTGCGCTCACCATCGAATTGATCAAGGCGCGGGTCCATGCCGCGGTCAAGGGATTGCAGAAGAATTTCGCCATTCCCACACCCCGGGTTGCCATTGCGGGCCTTAACCCGCACGCTGGCGAGGGCGGCGAACTGGGGATGGAAGAAATTACGATCATCATTCCCGCCGTCGAACAGCTTCGCGCCGAAGGTATCGACATCGTTGGCCCGCTGTCCGCCGATTCGATGTTTCATGCACGTGCCCGTGCCGAATATGATGTGGCGCTGTGCATGTATCATGATCAGGCGCTGATCCCGGTCAAGACGCTGCATTTCGACGAAGGCGTCAACATGACACTGGGGTTGCCCATCGTCCGCACATCCCCGGACCATGGCACCGCCTTTGGTATTGCCGGCAAAGGACAGGCCAATCCCGGCGCCATGATCGCGGCCATTGAAGTTGCCGCCATTTCGGCCGAAAACCGGCTGAGCTATTGCTGCTGATCGCATGACCTTGCCGCCGTTACGAGAGGTCATCGCTCGCCATGGATTGCGTGCAAGCAAGGCACTCGGCCAGAATTTTCTGCTGGATGAGCAGTTGCTTGACCGAATCGTGGCGATTCCCGGGCCGCTTGCAGGAAAAACCGTGTACGAAGTGGGGCCGGGCCCCGGCGGACTGACACGCGCGCTGCTCCGCGCCGGGGCGCATGTCGTTGCGGTTGAACGCGACCGGCGCTGCCGGCCCGCACTGGCAGAGTTGCAGGAGGCTTTTCCCGGCAAGCTGCGTATCGTGGAGGACGATGCCATGGCAGTCGATGCCCGCACGCTGGTCGGTGACGGGGCACATATCGTTTCCAATCTTCCTTATAATGTCGGCACGGCTTTACTGGTGGGATGGCTGACGGCGGCACAATGGCGGCCCTGGTGGACCTCCTTGACCCTGATGTTCCAGCAGGAAGTTGCCGAACGGATCGTCGCACAAACGAATACTGATCATTACGGCAGGCTATCTGTACTGGCGCAGTGGCGAACCGAGGCCAGGCTGGCAATGAAAGTCCACCGTTCCGCCTTCACTCCGCCGCCCAAAGTGATGTCCGCCGTGGTCCATATCCGACCCACGGATGCACCCGAAGGCGTCACGCCCAAACTGCTTGAACAGCTGACCGCCGCGGCCTTTGGACAGCGGCGCAAGATGCTGCGGCAAAGCCTGAAGACCATTCCGGGAGCATTGGCGGCGCTGGACGCGATTGGGATTGATTCCCAACGGCGTGCCGAAACGGTAAGCGTCACGGAATTCGTAAAGCTCGCACAGGCGCTGGGTAGCACCGTATGACTGCTGTCAGGGTTTTTCCGCCTTGGGCGCAGCGGTAACGGCAGGCGGCGATCCTACGTCCTTGGCGGTAAGCTGAGTCGCGGCGCTGCCCTTTTCAATCGCAGTGGCCAGCACGACGACTTCGCCGCAGGTCGAACGGCAGATCGTTTTCATCTTGGCGAGATTTTCTTTCGCCTTTTCAATGGCACCCTTGTCGACCATCGCTTCGCCCTGCCCGCCGAGGGCATTGAGATCGGTAGGATCAATCAACAGCGCTTCACGATATAGGCGGATCGATTTGCCCGTGAGGCCCTGGATACGCGCCACTTCTCCCAACGCGCTAAAGGCCGCACGGTTACGCGGATCGACGGCCAGCGCCGTTTCATAAGCGTCAATCGCATCCTGCAGCTTGCCGAGCTTTTGCGCGGCTTCACCTTTTTGCACCCATGCGACAGACAGTGGATCGATCTGCATATCCGGCTTCTGCCCATTTCCCGCACTCGATACCGTCGCGAGCACCAGAGCCAGAGCAACAGAAGCAGGGGTAAAACGCATAATCTTCTCCAACAGTGTTTCGGTCGTTTCAACCGCACTTGAATTCGGGCCTTTTATCATGACTTTTTCATCCGTGCGAAGAAAAAGCCGTCGGTTCCGTCATGGGCAGGCGAAAGCATAATGCCCTGGCCCCGGCGGCGACCGGGCATATCGCCTGAAAGATCACACTTCCAGCCGGGATGCCGGTCGAGAAACGCATCCACCTGATCACGGCCTTCGCGGTCGAGCAGGGAGCATACCGCATAGACCATGGTTCCACCCTTTGCCGCCAGTTCAGCACCAATATCCATGATCCGGGCCTGCTCTGCAAGCAGACGTTCGAGTCGCACTGCGGTCAAACGCCAGCGCGCTTCCGGGTTACGCCGCCAGGTTCCCGTTCCCGAACAGGGCGCGTCGATCAGCACACAATCGGCGATGCCCGCCAATGTCGACAGCGCGCGATCCTCATGCCCCTGATCCAGTAAGAGTGTTTCAATATAAGCAGCGCCCGCCCGCGCCGCGCGTGGTTCAAGGCGTGCAAGACGGTTGCGGATCGTGTCGGCGGCAATAAGCCGGCCCTGCGCCTGCATGTCCCCAGCGAGCGCCAATGTCTTCCCACCGGCACCTGCACACAGATCAATGACGGTCTGCCCGGGACGTGCGTCACATAGGCGGGCGATAAGCTGGCTGCCTTCATCCTGCACTTCCACAAGGCCGTCGATCCACAGGCTTGTTTGCGCGATTGGCCAGCCTTCGGGCAAGCGGATCCCATCGGGGGACAGTCGCGTAGCTACGCCATCGGGCAATTGCGCAAGCACAGTGTCACGATCCGCCTTCAAACGATTGACCCGAAGATCGAGAGGCGCACGCTCCAGAAGCGCCTCCTGCTCTTGTTCATCCACCAGATCGGCAAGCAACGGCTGAATCCATGACGGCACGACACTGGCCGGTGCAGCGGGTTCGTCAGGGACGAGGGGCGCAGGTCCATGTGCCGATCCATCAAAGAGCGCAGCAATTTCGGGGTTCTCCCGGGCGACTCCCACCATCGCGGCACGACCGTTCCGGGGACATTCTCCCGCACGGCGGATCGCTGCATAAACATGATCGCGTACTGCCCGTCGATCCTTTGATCCGGCATAACGGCGCGCCTTGAAATAGCCGGCAATCAGCGTGTCGGCGGCAGGACCGCCATCGCGCGCGGCGCGGATGATCTCATCAAGCAGATCAATCGCGGCCTGAATGCGGGCAGATGGAGTCATTGTCCTCCCCGGACGGAGGGCCGCATCGCTGGTTCACCGCGTCGGGTAATTGGGGGCCTCGCGGGTGATGGTGACGTCATGGACGTGGCTTTCCGAAAGGCCGGCATTAGTGATCTGAATGAAGCGTGCGCGCTGTTGCAATTCTTCAATCGTGCGCGATCCGGTATAGCCCATGGCCGCCTTCACCCCGCCGACAAGCTGGTGAATGACATCCTTTGCCGCGCCCTTGAAGGGGACCTGACCCTCAATGCCTTCGGGCACCAGCTTCATCTGGTCCTTGATGTCCTGCTGGAAATAGCGGTCGGCCGAACCACGCGCCATTGCACCAACCGACCCCATGCCGCGATAGCTTTTATAGGCCCGCCCCTGATACAGGAAGGTTTCGCCCGGAGCTTCCTCCGTTCCGGCAAGCAGCGATCCCACCATGACCGCGCCCGCGCCCGCCGCCAACGCCTTGGCGACATCGCCCGATGTGCGCAGACCGCCATCGGCGATCACGGGAACGCCTGATTTCATGGCTTCTTCAGCTGAATCCATAACCGCCGTCAGTTGCGGAACGCCGACGCCCGCAACAACGCGGGTGGTGCAGATAGAGCCAGGACCAATACCGACCTTAATACCGTCCGCACCCGCGTCGATAAGTGCACGGGCAGCCTCCGCCGTCGCGACATTGCCCGCAACGATCTGGATGCTGTTCGACAGCTTCTTGATCCGTTCAACCGCGAGGGCCACCATTTTGCTGTGTCCGTGCGCCGTATCGACGACGATAAGGTCACATTCGGCATCGATCAGCGCTTCCGTCCGTTCCAGCCCCGAATCGCCCACCGTTGTCGCGGCCGCGACACGCAGGCGGCCTGTGGAATCCTTGGTCGCCTTCGGATAGGTCACTGCCTTTTCAATATCCTTGACGGTGATCAGGCCGATACAATGATAGTCGTTATCGACGACAAGCAATTTTTCGATCCGCCGTTGGTGCAACAGGCGACGGGCATCCTCCTGCCCCACTCCTGCTGGCACGGTCGCCAGATTATCTCTGGTCATCAATTCGCGCACAGGCTGTGCCGGATTTTCGGCAAAACGCACGTCGCGATGCGTCAATATACCCACCAGCTTGCCACTGCCCTCCACAACGGGAATTCCGGAAATCCGGTGCCGCGCCATCAATGCCTGTGCGTCCGCCAGCGTCTGATCCGGGCCGATGGTGATCGGATTGACCACCATGCCCGATTCAAAACGCTTCACGGCGCGGACCGCATCGGCCTGTTCGGTGATGGAAAGATTGCGATGAAGAACGCCAAGGCCGCCCAACTGCGCCATGACGATCGCCATATCGGCCTCGGTCACGGTATCCATCGCCGACGATAGAATCGGAATATTAAGGCTGATTTCCTTGGTTACCCGGGTGCGCGTATCGGCCTGGCTCGGCAGAACGTCGGATGCGCCCGGCTGAAGCAGGACGTCATCGAATGTAAGGCCTAAGCGGATGTCCATGAGAAGCGCCACTTTCTTTCGCGGGAGGTTTCGTGGCGGTCCATGTAACCATTTAACCCCCGGGGCGCTAGTCCAGCAAACGGGATATTTTTGCGTGCGCGAATAAGGTCAGCGTCCCATGCCGCACGCCTCTGCGCGGGCAATCAATGCGCGAGCGCCGGTGACATGCATGGATTCGATCATCCGCCCCTCAAACCGCTCCGCGCCACCACTGGCCGCCGCGATCAACCGATAGGCATTTTCCACATCGGGCAAAGACGGGCCGAAAACCGTGTTCGCCGCGGCTATCTGGTTGGGATGGATCAGCGTTTTTCCGTCAAAACCAAAGGCATAACCTTCCCGGCATTCCGCCATAAAGCCATCCGCATCGTCAAGCTGGTTGTAGACGCCATCAAACACCGCCTTGTCGGATAGCCGCGCCGCCATCACGATCATCTGCAACGCCGTCACCAACCCTTCCCTGCCCGCCTGTGCCGGAATTTTAAGGTCGATGCGCAGGTCGTTGGTTCCGACAAACAGCGCCGCCGTGCCAGCCGCAGCGGCAATTGATTGCGCCTCCATCAAACCCTTGACCGATTCGATCATGGCGATCACTGGCCTGCCGCACTCACGATATACCCGTTCGGCCTGCGCGGCGCTTTCCACTTTGGGCAGCACCAGATAATCGGCGGCTGTTCCGGCAAAGGCCGCAATATCCTCCTGATGCCAGCGCGTCCCCGCCATATTAAGGCGCACGGCAATCAGCTTCGTGCCAAAGCCTTCATCGATGGCAGCGACAGCGGATCGGCGCGCGCGGTCCTTGTCCGCATCGGGAATCGCATCCTCCAGATCAAGGATGACCATATCGCTGGACAGACCGCGCGCCTTTTCAATCGCCCGGCCGTTGGACGCGGGCAGGAACAATAGCGAGCGCGCATATTCCAGTTTCATCACACCCATCTTTCCGATTCCACTTCCCCGTCAGGCCATTAGCCGCCATAGTCCCCGCTTCCAACTGGGGGGAGTTAGATAATGGGTGCTACCGTTGCCTTTTTTCTCGTAATTCTGGTCTTCATCTATCTGGCCGCGAGTATCAAGATCGTCCGTCAGGGATACCATTACACGATCGAATATTTTGGGCGCTTTACGGATGTCGCGCGGCCGGGTTTCAATTTCTATCCGGCATTCTTCTATCGCGTCGGCCGCAAGGTCAACATGATGGAGCAGGTGGTCGATGTTCCGAGCCAGGAAATCATCACCCGCGACAATGCGATGATCGCCGTCGATGCCGTGGTTTTCTTTCAGGTGCTCGACGCGGCCAAAGCGGCCTATGAAGTGTCAGAACTTTTTGTCGCGATCATGAACCTGGCAACGACTAATTTGCGTACCGTCATGGGATCGATGGACCTGGATGAAACCCTGTCTAAACGGGACGAAATCAACGCGCGATTGCTGCATGTCGTCGATGATGCGACGTCCCCCTGGGGCCTGAAAATCACACGTGTCGAGGTGAAGGACATTCGTCCGCCGCAGGATATCATCAATTCCATGGGTCGCCAGATGAAGGCGGAACGTGAAAAGCGCGCCAACATTCTGGAAGCCGAAGGGCTGCGCGCATCGGAAATCCTGCGCGCCGAAGGGCAAAAACAGTCGCAAATCCTGGAGGCCGAAGGCCGACGCGAAGCCGCCTTTCGCGATGCAGAGGCGCGTGAACGCTCCGCCGAAGCGGAAGCCAAGGCGACGCAAATGGTGTCGGACGCCATCGCAGGCGGCAATTCGCAGGCGATCAACTATTTCATCGCGCAGAAATATGTCGAAGCCGTGGGCAAATTCGCAACGTCACCCAATGCCAAAACAATCCTGTTCCCTGTGGAAGCGACCCAGCTTATCGGCACATTGGGCGGTATAGGCGCACTGGCGAGAGATGCGTTGGGCGTGGATTCAAATGGCACCGCTGCACCACCGCCGCCCAAACCCCGCCGCGGTCCTTTCGAACCTGTTGCGGAGTAACGCCGATGGAAATGATGAGCCAGATCGAGCTGGACGCGCATTGGTGGTGGTTGATCTTTGCCGTGGTGCTCGGCATCGGCGAGATCATCATTCCGGGCGTATTTCTGATCTGGATTGCGGTGGCAGCGGCCTTTACCGGCGTCGTCACCATGCTGGTAGGCGGGCCGCTTGCCGTGCAACTGGTGATATTTGCGCTGGCTTCCGCTGGCATCACCTGGTTTGGACGACGCTGGTATCTCAAAAATCCGGTGGTATCGAGCGATCCGTTGTTGAACGACCGCGCCGCCCGGATCATCGGACGCACCGTAACAGTGGTGGAAGCGATTGTGCATGGCGAAGGCCGCGTAAAGGTCGGTGACGGGGTATGGCCTGCCTCTGGTCCCGACCTGCCCGAAGGGGCGAGTGCGCAAGTCACAGGCGTCCGGGACGGTGTGTTGGTGGTCGACCCCATAAGCAAAGCAGAGTGACATTTGCCGGTGGCTAGCGTGACGCGGCTAATGCGACTGATTGGGGGGTGCTTGGTGCGTCAACCGGCCCCGGCATCAGCAGGACAAACGCGGCAATGCCCACCTGCAACAACACGCAGATGATGAATCGGCATATGGTCCTGTCACCTTTCTCCATGGCCAGCTTTATAGGCACGCAAGAAAATCCCCTGCATCCGTAAATCTCCCTATTTCTTGAACCGGCGAAGCGCTCCAATACTGGCTTCATGACATGGACAACTATACGCATCGAACTCGCTCGCACCCCACAGTTCCCCAATGGGTCGGCTGCGCGCAACTACACCTTGCGGCTTCCCCTGACCGAGCAGGGATTGATCGACCCGGATGAATTCAGCGCACATCCGGAACGCGCCACTGTCCGCCGCTTCTGGCCCAACGAACCCGATCAATCCGGCTATATCGTCCGAAAAAATAGTGGTTGGGCCTTTTCCTATGCGCTTGGAGACGAGGATGACGAGCAAGTCTTTCACCTCGAAAATCATCGTATCCGCGTCGGCGAATACCTGACATTGACGGAACCCGATGGCGACAAATGGCCATACCAGATCAAAAGTTGCGCCGTTTAGGGCGCCCTCAATAATCCTTGGAAATGCGCAGGTTTGCGCTTTGCCGGCCCATGGTCGATATGCTCGACAGCAGTGAAAGCCAGCGCGTGATCTGAAACTCGATGCGCGTAGCCGAATAGCCCTGACCATCGGTGATCAATTCCACATAGGTGCGGCGGGTGATATATTTGCCCGCCGCCACCGATGTCCCCTGACCCAGCGTTGTATCGGCAGGCAATATCCGTAGCCGATCCAGTCCCGCAGCCTTGCGCACCGCATTGATGGGATTAAGACCGCCTCCCCCGCCCTGCAAGGATGCAACCGCGGCGGCAAGCTGAAGCGCTTCGGGCGCGGACAGTTCGGTGATCGAACTGCCAAAGAGCAGACGCGAGAGCAGTTCATCCTCCGGCATCGCGGGCGTGCTGGTAAAGCTGATATTGGGTTGCAGGCCAGTGCCGGTCACATGAATGATCGCGCTCAGATCGGTGACATTGGCTGACGCCTCTATGTCCAGATTGGGATTCACCGGGCTGTTACCGGCAAAACGGATTTGCCCCTTTTCCAGATCAAAGCTCCGGCCAGCGAATTCATAGCTGCCCTTCACCAGATTTGCTGTCCCCATTATGGTGGGATTGCTGATTGTGCCGCCAATTTTCAGATCCGCTCGCCACTCGCTGTCAAGACCAAGGCCAGTGACGGTCAGGCGGTTGCGCGCGTTGGCGTGAATATCCAGTCTCCAGGGAGAGACTATGGCCTCATCATCATCCTCGTCCCCGCGGCGGCGCACTTCAATAATTTTCAATTCCGGGATTTCGGCAATCGCGCTCGCGCGACCGAGCATGAAACGACTGCGGTTCAGCTGGATATCACCCGAGATCACTCCCCCCACACCATTTGACTGAACGGTCATGGGGCCGGTCACCGTTGCGCCGATATCGTCCCGGTCGAGCAGCACAACATTGTCCGCCGCAAGTGCAAGGTCAATGCCTATGCCCCTTGGGACCGACAAATCGAAACTGCCGCTGCCTGTCACCGTGCCGCCGCCCTTGGATGTGCCGCTGAAGCTGGAAAGCACCAGTCTCGAACCGCTGAACGTCCCCCGCAGCTTCACCCCCTTGAGAGCCATGCCAGTCACAGGGCTGGAAAAGCGAGCATCGTCGGCCACTACCGATCCCTGGATGACAGGCCTGCCGAATGTTCCGCGGGCATCCATGCCGACGGCGACCGGGCCAGACAGGTCGAACGTTTCGACGTTGGTCAGCCGCCAGAGCGTGTCGGCCGGGCCGTTATACCGCAACTGGGCGAACAGCGGCGCATTGTTCAGCCGGTCCAGAATATAGCCATCACCGAGCGGCCCCAGGCGCGCTTGTGCCCGGCCAATGGTTTTGCCGTCCTTGACAATGACCGCCCGCGCCACGGCATCGCCCGTATGAAGCAGGGCATTCACCCCGACATCGACGGGATGAGAGGATACAGCAAGCCCGGACCGGGTCAGGCCTCTCAGGCGCAACTCCGCCTTGCCAGTCGGAAATTGCCCCCGTGGATGGGCATAGCTCACCGTTCCCGTCACCACACCGCCAAGGCCCAGATCTTCGTTATATACATCGAATATGCTGAGCGGCAGCCGGTCAAGCCGGGCCTGTATCTGCGTGCTGGGGCCACCCAGTTCGCCCGACAATTGGGTCCGGCCACCAGCAAAAGCGACGATGGTTGGCGCAAGTGCCCAGCCGCCATCGTCCTTGCCCGTCAATATGGCGGGCCGGACAAGCTGAATCGGTTTTCGATCCAATGTGCCCTTTGCCGTCACCGTGATCCGGCCCGGTTGAATATCCGCATCCACGTCCATATCGAACAAGCGCCCGCGCTGGCCAGACAGACTGGCATGCGCGCTCCCACGTCCGGCAACCAATTGAGCATTGGCAGTGATCTGTCCGATCCGCATGGTTCCCCGCCGCACGCCGCGCGCCTGCATGGCGGCATCGATGCTTGTCCCGTTGGGGTCAAGCAGGATGGAAGCGCTCAATCTACCTCTGCGCACCCGGAACGCGGGTGGCCCGATAAAATCGGCATTACGGGCATTGAGTTCGGTACGAACCTGCTGAACATTATTGACAGGCTGCAAAGCGACAAAGCCTGTGACTCCCCCCCCGGAAATCTCCAGCCGTCCGTCCAGCCCACCCGTGACCGGCCTGATCTGCCCTTGCGCGCGGGTGCCCGATACGGTCAGCCGTGCGACGTCGATCACCGCCTGGCCACCGCGCGGAAGCAATATCATGCCTTCCCCATCAAAGGGGCCAAGCGTCGACCCACCTTCTACGGTAAAAGTGAACCCTTCCACCACAGGCGACAGATGCACGCTTACATTCGCCAATCCCGCCGCATCCATTGGCCGCGCGAGCACCACATCGACTTCAGGCCGGTCGATCTTGCCATCGAGCACCATCTGTACCGGCCCATAACGATCATGCACGCCCTCTCCCGCCAGATGGAAAGTTCCATCCTTTCGTCGATACCCATGGGCTGACAGCTGGAGATCGGGGGCGACCAGTTTTAGTCCCTGCAATTGCAACTGGCCGTCCGTACCCAGATTGAGATTTGTGGTGAGGCGGGGCAGGCCACCTGCCAGACCACCCAAAAATGCATTATCCATCCGCCGAACATTGGCCAGAGCCTTGCCTGTAAGGGCCAAGCCGCCACTCTTTGCCGGAACCGCACGGATATCGGATTCTATATCCACGATGCCCAACCCCGGGATCAGCAAGTTCCGGATATGTCCAGTCAGCGCAACATCATACCGCCCCGTGGCGAGATCGGCCAACAGGACAATTTGGCTGTCCAGTTTTGCCGCCCGCAGCTTCATCGTGTTGCTGGTCAACACCTGTCCCTGGAGCTGCAGCATGCCATCAAGCGTCACATGGGTGAAAATTCCTTCCACCACCGGCCCCTGCCCCGCCAATTGTCGGGCACGTATGGCGACGGGAATCAGCGTCGGCGCTTGATCCCCGATCCGACCCTCTCCACTTGCACGCAGATCCACAAAGCGGGCTGAATCGAAAGCCAGTTGCTGCGCCGTCAGCAGATACTGAAAACGGGCAGCATCAAACCGGCCGTCAAAGCGCAACTTCGCCGACACGTTCTTGCCGCTTGCCGATTTGACAAAGGCCGCGGGCCGCAACAACTGCACATCCACGCGCAGATCGTCGAACAGATTGTGACCCAGATCCACGCCGCCCTTCGCCACCAGTTGCAGCGCAGCCGACCGGAGCGTCAATTCACCCGAAACAACCCGTTTTTCGAACGTTCCACTGGCCTCAGCGCGGATTTCGGGCATCGACAAGCGACCGATCAGTCCCCCGCGCAGCCATTGCGGCTGCAATGTCCCTGAAAGCCGATAGTGTCCATTGGCCACTTCCATGCCGACATCCGCAAGAGCATGTTCATCGACAGTCGCCAGCACATGCCCCTGCCATTTCGTCCAACTCCCCTCGCCATCCAGTTTAAATGTGGCGGCCCGTTGTTTCAGACCCGCAAGCGATCCTATCAGACCGCCTGCAGGCGCGTTTACATTGGCCTGTAGATCGAACGTGTCATCGTCCGGACGGGAATCGATTCTAAGAACAATCCTGTCTTGCCCGCCAAGCACCCGGCTATTCAGATCGACACGCGCACGCCCCGAAAATATCTCCACCCGACCATGCAGCGTGGCAACATGCCTTTCGCCCGCAACGCGCGGGTTAATGGTAAGGCGACCCACATCAAGATCGACAAGCCGAATGTCAAAGTTGGGAAGAATCGGTCCTTTTTTCTCGCTGGGCTGAAATTTGGGCCACTTATGCAACGTCGCGGTCGCAACGCCCAACCGATCAACGTCAAGCCGGTTCGAAAACCACGCCAGTGGCCACCAGTCGAGTTCAATGCGGGGGGATGACAGGAACAGCCCCTTGGGATCATAGAAGCGCACATCGTACAGAACCGCGTTCTTGTAGATACTGCCGTCAATCCGGCCGATCCGGATTTTCAATCCCGAAGAAGGCGATAACGCGGCAATTCTGTTAGCAACAAAGCGGTGTCCCATGCCCGTATCGAGCCATGCAAGACCAGCAATGGCCAACAGCAATAGCGCAACCATGCCGCTGAATACCCAATGCTGCCAGCGAAAGCGGAAACGGCGTGGCGGTTCGACCTGATCCTGCGCCTCATCCTCCGTCATCAGAACGCCTGCCCCAACGAGACATAGACCGCCACCCTGGGATCACCCGACCGTGGGTTTATGGGCGTGCCAACGTCGATGCGAATAGGCCCAAAGCTGCTATAATAACGCACACCAAGTCCGGCGCCGACCTGAAAATTCTTGATATCAGGCAGAAAATCCGTCGAAATATTCCCTGCATCGACGAATGGCACGATACCGAAATTGCCAAAGTGGATACGCGCTTCCAGCGACACTTCAGCCAAGCCCCGACCGCCAATGGGATCACCATTCGCATCGCGCGGGCCAATATCCTGATACCCATAACCGCGCACCGATCCGCCACCGCCAGCATAATAGCGCCGCGATGGTGCGATCTGGTTACGATGAGCGCCGACAATCGTGCCTGCGCGCACCCGTCCTGCCAGGACGACACGATTGCCCATCGGCTGATAAACGCTACCGTCGAGTTGCACCCGGCCATAACCGAATGTTCCCGATTGAAAGGACAATTCAGGCGAAATCCGCATCCCCAACCGGAAGCCCCGGGCAGGGTTCAGCAGATCGTCGCTACCATCATGAATGAGGTTAAGCGGCAGCGCCGCGATGAAGAAGGTCCGCCGCTGCGATATTGCATCGACGCCGATACTATCGCGCTCATCGGAAGTCAGCAGTTCCGCTCCGGCAGACCATGTCCACGCCTTCTGAAAGATGATGTTCGTTTGCCGCTCTATGCTTGCTGAAACCTGAAGCGTCTTTGCATCATAGGCCGCGCGGTTGATGTTGCTGGCGGAAACCTGCGCGTGAAGAACCTGATCTCGCCGCTTGTAATTGTTGCGCCGATAAATCGCAGAGAGCGACTGCTCCTGCGTGCCCGCAACGCCACGAAAGGTCATCGCGCCTTCAGGTGGAAAGAAATTGCGGTGTTGCCAGCTTGCCTCCACGCGATAGCCTTCTCCCGTGCCATAGCCCAGTTCACCCGCGACTGTGCGCGGCGGCGCTGGCTCCAACGCGACGGCCAGATCGACCGTCTCCCCATCCCCTGCATCCTTCGGGGTCAAGGAAACAGAGGATATAAGCCCCGTCGCAATGAGCGCGCGGCGCAGGTCGGTTATGTCAGACGCATTGTAGGGATCACCCGGCTGAAAGCGGGCAATGCGCTGGATATGGCGGGCGCTGAAAATATCATCTCCCGCAATGTTGATCCGGCCAAAACGACGATAACCTTTGGGGTCTACCGTCACCGATAGATCGCCGTGCCGCGCCTCATGATCGATCTGCACAACCGGTTCATCGACCTTCGCAAATGGATAACCATTTTCACCAAGGGCCACCGTCAACCCCAATTGCGCGGCGATGATCTGGTCAGCGTCGACAGGATCTCCGGACTTTACGGAGAAAGCCTTGTACAAGGCATCCGAATTTTCATGGGCGTTCTCAAGGCCCGGCAGGTTCACCTCGTCCAATATATATTGCGGACCCGGCACTGTATCGAGCATGACCTGCAACCGCCCGCCATCCTGCGCTGGCAGGATATCACTCACCACCCGCGCGTCATAATAGCCTTTGGCGCGGAGCAGCCGTTGCAACAGGGCGATATCTTCCTTTGCACGACGGTTGATCTGCGCAACATTGGCCTTGTCACCATCGCCTTCGCGCAAAACCGACAACTCATTGAAGCGATTCCTGAATTGATCGTCCTCAATCCCATCCAACCCGCGCAAGACCACTTTATAGTCATGCTCGGCAACGTAATCGACAGGCGCCACAGGCACAGGAGTTTCGAGAGGTGGGGCATCCTCCGCATTCATTCCAGCCGCGTCCTCTTCGGCTTCCATGGGTTCTATATTATCGGGCTGATTCATGTCAGGCCATTCGACACCAAGGTCGGGAAGAGATTCAGTCGGGGATTGGGGATCAAGCAGAGTCGAACCCAACGGCATGGAATTGCTTGATTCCTGCTCCGGTGGTGGCTGATCGCGCGCATAGGCCGCAGACGGCACAATCGCTAGCAATACCCCGCAATAATTCAACAAGGCCAAGCGAAATCGACAGGTCGTTGGGCCACGGAACATTTGCACTTACTAGACCAATTGACTTGCGCCACGCCACCCCAGTTTTAGGCTGATCAAGCCATTGAGCGTTGCACCGAAGCGCATTGTCGCTTCGATGTTGTCCGTCACCGCTATAAACTGCTTTCCAGCCGATCAAGTAATTGCCGGACAGGACCTTGCGAACGGACGGGATGATCGTCGACCATCGGGTCCGTATCCATCGCGCTCTGGAACCGCGCAACCCGCTCGTACAGGTCTTGACTGGCATCGATCAAAGAACGCGCGACGAAGGGAAAACGCGCGACAACGGCGGGATCGGATTTGGCTGCCGCGCCAAACCGATGCCGGGGATCGGAAAGCTCGCTGCGGTGCAGTTCGCCATTATGCACGGCCCGCTGGGTCAACAGCCACGCGATGACATGCATCAACCGCGTCGTTACCTTCAATGATTCACATGAAAAGCTGACGCGAACCATGATGTCGAGCGAATCCCGATCCTGATCGCCTTGCTGATCGAAATAGGCACGCGCTTCGTCGGCCATGACCATGGCCTCGATATACAGACTGTCGACCAGCTTGCGACTCATCCGGCTCGATACGGTGCTATTATGCATTTCGTTCAACTGCCATAACGACCCGCGTCTGTCAGGTGCGTTAAGGATATTTCTTGTCACCTGTAGAGGTTGATCGTCCCGAATTGAGCCGAATCGACTTGCTTACGCGATAATATCGGGGATCAGCGCGTCCTCAAGGATCGCGATTTCGTCCCGCAAACGCAACTTGCGCTTTTTGAGTCGCGCGAGTTGCAGATGGTCCCGTCCACCCGATTCGACCAAGGCCATGATCGCGGCATCGAGATCCCGATGCTCCACGCGCAGTATTTCAAGGCGGCGCATGATGTCTTCAGGGTGCATATGGGCAGGATTCCTGACAGGAAAATGGCGATTTTTCAACTATAGGCAAGATCGGCGCAACGGGCCATCGCAAATCCTGCATCACCACTCTTATTCAGTACAAAGATAGGGGAGACAGGAAGGAAGAATCATGATTTACTTGCCTTTCCATGACCCTTCATCAGCCAGGAGATACTATATGGACAACAGCCATATTTCCGCTTTACAGGCCAAACATGCTGGCCTGGATGCACGTATCAAAGCGGAAAAAAGCCGACCCATGCCTGATGCAACTGTCCTGGCGACTCTCAAGAAACAAAAATTGCGAATCAAGGAAGAGCTGACGGCGCACTGACCGTTAAGCCCCTTTCTTATCCCGCTGCGGTTCAGTGATTGAATAGAAATCGCTGAACCAGCGGGATTAAAAATCAGTATGGATTTCCCGACATCGGAACGTGCGTCTGCATAGTATTCCGTCAGGATTAATCGTCGCGAGAAATCTTTTCCTGGCGCTCATGCCGTTCCTGCGCTTCAACGGTCATGGTGGCGATAGGACGCGCTTCCAACCGACCAAGCGAAATCGGCTCTCCCGTCACTTCGCAATAGCCATATTCGCCATCGTCGATCCGGCGCAGCGCTGCATCGATTTTTGAAATCAGCTTGCGCTGACGATCGCGGGTGCGCAATTCGATGGACCAGTCCGTTTCGCTCGACGCACGATCATTCAGATCCGGTTCGCGCAGCGGTTCGTTTTGCAGCACCGCAAGCGTGCCTTCCGCTTCGGTCAAAATATTCTTTTTCCAAGTGAGCAGCAGCAACCGAAAATATTCAAGCTGCCGTTTGTTCATAAATTCTTCATCGGCAGATGGACGGTAACCATCGGGCAAAGACAGCTCCGCGTTTTTCAAGGGATCCGTGCCGTCAGGCGAATTTACAATCGATGCCATAGGGCCTCCGCCATAGCGTCCGGCGACCGCGTCGGCCGTACGGACTTTTGATCATTTGGGGCGCCTATAACCGGGCTCCACAAACCGCACAAGCATCCTTGTGCGACGGCGGGCATATATCTGCTCCAAGCCCTTGCAGTTTCCTGAATATTCCGCAGAACCATTGAACAATGCCGGACGATCCATTCCGCTGGAACATGCCCGCATCCAAATTTCGGTCAACTTGTTGAGAATCAATCCGACCACCCATTCATTCGTCCACAGGACCGGCGTATACAGAAGCGGGCACGGCAACAGGGGCAACCACTATTATATTTTCTTTGCGCCCGCCCCATAGGGGGACATTAACCAAATATAGTTATGATTTGATAATTATTTCTTAACCTTTCGCTATAAAATCAAAGTTAATACGATTGCAGTTAATCTTTTATTCTGCACTTTTGTCCAGATCGGATGCGTAATGGCAGGGGGCCTGTCATTCGCATGGCAATGGAAAGAGTATGGAATAATGTCAGTACGGATGGCCATGGCTAAATTATGCGCTTGCGCCTGTGGCGGAGCGATTATCGGCGGGGGAGCGGTGCATGTCGCCGAAACGCCCAAGACCGAGCATGTCCGGATGTTGAAGCAAACGAAAAAGCCTTATCCCAAAAGACAATATACCAAGCACGCGAAACAAGTGCGCCGTACCGTAACGACGACATCCTGCGCCCCCGCTATGGTCACGATCGCCAGTCAGGCTGCCCCGATACCCCTGCCTCCTGTTCCGGCGGAATTTCACAGCGAAATACCTGTTACATCCAGCGGCGGCGGCGTGCCCATCGTGATCGGCGGCAGCGGCGGCTTTGGCGGTAGCGGAGGATTCTTCGGCGGCTTCTTTGGCGGTGGGTCGAGCGGCGGCAATGTCGTTGTCTCTTCAACCACCAGCGGCGGATCGACCAGCACCAGTGGCGGCTCCACCAGCACAAGCAGTGGCGGAAGCAGCTCTTCTTCGTCCTCAAGCAGTTCCTCGTCCAGTTCGTCCTCTTCATCTTCGTCCAGCAGTTCCGGTGGAAGCGGTGGACATCATGGCGGATCGAACGGCGGCAGCTCAGGGTCCAGCTCGTCAAGCGGCAGCTCGGGCTCGAGCGGTTCGTCAAGCACCTCTTCGGGCGCGACCGGCGGATCATCGAGCTTTGGTGGATCGTCCAGTTCGTCCACATCCTCATCAACCAGCAGCAGCACGTCATCAAGTTCGAGCAGCAGCGGTGGCTCTACAGGTAGTTCAACGGGCGGCACGCCAGTACCTGCCCCCCCGATGGTCCTGCTGTTCGGCGCCGCCGCAGCCGCACTGGTTGCGCGCAAACGGCTGGCCACGAGGACGACGGCCAAACCGTAGCCGCCAATTCCACGATAGAGACACGCGGTTTACGACTGCAGGATAATTTTTTCGATTTCCGGCACGGGATGGCCTGTCAGATCCTTGCCAATTTCGCCGATAAGACGCCCCTCGACTTCCTTGTGATAATGTTTGCGCAACATGCCCAATGTTCGGGGCGGCGCAACAACGATCAACCGGTCATATTCATTGGCTAACGCCATTTTCTTGAGTAATTCGGCGATTTGTGCGGCGAAGCGGTCCTGTTCGAGCTGATGGAAGTCGGTTTCTTCAAAAGCGCTTCGATGCGCGCCTACGCTGCTGAATGCCCGACCGGGTTGGTCGCTACCTTGCTCGCGATCCGGGGGATTTTCCTGAACAATCTCCCGCTCCAGCTCCAGTTTAGGCCGATCTGCCAGACCTCCGTTGCAGAAAAACAGCGCCTTGTCGCCGTCCAGAACGACGACACGGGTATCGCGCGCCAATTTCATATCGCTTCTCCCAATTTTGGATGACAGGAAATGAACGAGCAGGATGCGCGCAGGTTGCATATTAGACAAGACAGCGGTTCGGCAGACTTGCCACAGTCGCAATCGGGCTTAATAGGCTTGATCCATGCACGACATCAGACTGATCCGCGAAAACCCCGCCGCCTTCGACGCCGCGCTGAAACGGCGTGGAACATTCTCAATCGATCCGATTCTGAATATCGATACCCAACTGCGCGGCTATCTTCAGGAACGTGAGCGGCATCTGGCGGACCGCAATGTAAAATCCCGCGAGATCGGTGAATACAAGAGGCGCGGCGAGCCCGTCCCTGAAAACTTGCTCAGTGAGATCAAATACATAAAAGATAGGCTTGCCATCCTTACGGACAATCCGAACCAAAACCCCGAATCCCTACAAAAGCAGCGGGACGAACTGCTCGCCACCATCCCAAACCTTCCCGCCGACGATGTACCGGACGGAACGGACGAGAATGACAATGTCGAACTGGTCCGCTGGGGCGAACCGCGCGCGTTCGATTTCACGCCGCAGGATCATGCTGATTTTGGCCCCGCGCTCGGTCTTGACTTCGAAGCAGCGGCGGCAATGTCGGGCGCGCGCTTCACTGCTTTACGTGGACAGATGGCCCGCCTCCATAGGGCGCTGGCCCAGTTCATGCTCGACCGCCAAACCGGCGAAAATGGCTATGAGGAAGTGAATCCGCCGCTGCTGGTGCGCGAAGAGGCGCTGTTTGGCACGGGTCAGTTACCCAAGTTCGCCGAGGATTTATTCCTAACAAGTCTGACTAGCACTGAACGATTTCGGTCAATTCTAGAGGAAAATCTAAGCGAATTTTCAGATGCGCAAATGCCAGCTGTACGGCGGGAAGAACTAATACTAGATGTCCTAAAATGGTTTCGTGACAGGGATGGCCGTTGGCTGATCCCGACCGCCGAGGTCAGCCTGACCAATCTGGTCCGCGAACAGATAGTGCCCGACGCCAGCTTGCCCCTGCGCTTTACCGCGCTCACCCCCTGTTTCCGGTCCGAAGCCGGATCGGCTGGCCGCGACACGCGCGGTTTCATCCGTCAGCACCAGTTCGAAAAGGTCGAACTGGTCGCCATCTGCCGCCCCGAAGAATCGGAGACCGAGCATCAGAAAATGTGCGCCGCCGCCGAGGGCATATTGCAGGCGCTGAACCTACCCTATCGCCGCGTGCTGCTGTGCACCGGCGATATGGGTTTCAGCGCACGCAAGACGTTCGATCTGGAGGTCTGGCTGCCCAGTCAGCAGACCTATAGGGAGATCAGCAGCATTTCCCAGTGCGGCGATTTCCAGGCGCGCCGGATGAATGCCCGTTACAAACCGGAGGGGGAAAAGACAACGCGCTTCCTCCATACACTCAACGGATCGGGTCTGGCCGTCGGACGAACGCTGGTCGCGGTGCTGGAAAATTATCAACAAGCCGACGGCAGCGTCATCGTGCCGGAGGTGCTGGCTCCTTATATGGGCGGAATTACGAAACTGGAGCCAGTTACGAAATAAAACATCCGTCGCCCCAGCGAAGGCTGGGGCCTATGTCTCTATCCAATTGGGACATCGCTTTCAGCTACAGAGATGGACCCCAGCCTTCGCTGGGGCGACGAAATGATGAAAAGGCCCAAAAAATGCGCATCCTGCTCACCAATGACGACGGCGTTTACGCTCCCGGCCTCAAGGTGCTGGAAAAGATCGCCCGCACCTTGTCGGACGACATCTGGATCGTTGCGCCATCGGAGGAACAGTCAGGCGCGGGACACAGCCTGACGCTGACCCGTCCGGTCCGTATCCGCAAGCATGGCGAACAGCATTTCAGTGTCACCGGCACGCCGACCGATGCGGTCCTGATGGCTGTCGGTCACCTGATGAAAGACAGCCCCCCCGACCTGATTCTGTCGGGCGTCAATCGGGGCGCGAACATCGCCGAGGACGTAACCTATTCGGGCACCGTATCGG
Organism: Rhizorhapis sp. SPR117; assembly: GCF_021742065.1. The sequence goes on along the minus strand of NZ_JAKKIE010000006.1, from coordinate 21,462 downwards.
CGGCGATGGAAGGAACGCTGGCGGGTTTCCGTTCGATCGCGATGAGCCAGCTTTATGCCCGCGAGGGGATGGGCGATACCATACCCTTCGCCTGCGCTGAAGCATGGGGTGAAAAGGTTGTCCAGCCGCTCCTCGACCTGCCAATGACGCCGCGCACACTGCTGAACATCAATTTCCCCGCTATCGATCCGGCCACTGTAAAGGGCGTCAAGACGGTACGGCAGGGCTTTCACGATTATGGCCGTTCTTCCATTGTAGAGGGGACGGACCCGCGCGGTTATCGCTATTATTGGTTTGGTCTGGAAACTACGGTTCATACACCCGATCATGGCACCGATCTGGAAGCGATTGCGGACGGCTATATCACCATCACGCCATTGCATCTGGACCTAACCCATTATGAAAGCCTGAATATGGTTCGCGCAGCGTTTGACGGTTAATGACAAGCTGCTACACGGATCGGGGCTGACCATCATCCTTGGGGGAAGGAATTTGACGCAGCGGGCTATCCGTAAAACGCACTATATCACGGTGCCGGTCATGTTAGGCGCCCTTTCCGCCTGCATCCCCGCAACCGTACCACCGCCAACCACGGCCAACAGCCAAACACCTGCGCCGCACCTTCCGACGGATCTGGTCGCCCTGATCGAACCTGAGCCGATATGGAATGCGCGACAAGTCGTTCCCGATGCCGACACTATATTGGAAAGCACTTATGTCGTGCAATCCGGCGATACACTGCGCAGCATTGGCAACCGCACGGGTGCAGGCTCCGAAATATTGGCCATGGTCAATAACATTCCGGCACCATTCATCATCCATCCGGGGCAAAGATTGCATGTTCCCGCCGGCCGCTACCATCTGGTTTCAGAAGGAGAAACAGGCATCGCAATAGCGCGTGCCTATAGCGTTGCCTGGCGGGATATTGTGGCGCTCAACGGCCTGGAAGACCCTTTCATCCTGCGTCGCGGCCAACGCCTGCTGATACCATCCGAAACCGATCCACGCGACCAGACACTGGAACAGCGCGCCGCAGCTTTCCGCATAGACATTGACGACATTCTGACCGGCGGCCAGCCTGCACTGAAGGAAGGCGAACACACCGCAGCCGCATCTACAGCGGCCAAACCTTTGCCCACCACGGCGGCCATCAGTGAACCATCAAGCTTTTCAGGAAGCTTTACCTGGCCATTGTCCGGCCCGGTAATTGTGCCCTTCGGACCGGGTGCAGGCGGTCAGCGTAATGACGGACTGGACATACAGGCCCCAAAGGGCACGCCGATCCACGCGGCCGCCGATGGTGTGATCGCTTATGCAGGAGATGAAATCAAATTATTCGGCGGCCTTGTCCTCATCAATCATGGCAGCGGCTGGGTCACCGCCTATGGCCATGCCGACACGCTGAATGTCGTGCGCGGACAAAAAGTGACAAAAGGACAGGTCATCGGGCTGTCCGGCGCCAGCGGCTTTGTGTCCGAACCCAAGCTGCATTTCGAAATCCGCAAGGACAGAAAACCCGTCGATCCGCTGTCGCATTTACCCAAAGCGTCGTGACCGCCGCGTTGTCAGCTTATTCCGCTGCTTGCGCATAGTCACCTTGCGGCAACTCACCTGCAAGTCCTTCGGCCAGATCCATAACAACACGCTGAATCCGCGACAGGTCGGGTGTCGGCCATCGGAAGGCGGCATCAAGGTAAAGCGAACGATCGATCTCACACTGGATGGCGTGGATATTATGGGCTGGGTTGCCATGGCGTTCCAGCAGGTAATTACCGGGATAAGGATGGTTTTGCGCTGCAATCAAGCCATGCGCCCGGGATATTTCAACAGCAAGAGCCAAAAGGCGTCCACTCGCGCTACGTCCGAAACGGTCGCCAAATATGATGCGCGGCGATGGTGCGCCATTCGCAGCCAACAGCGGCGGCATGCTGTGTATGTCCAGCAATATGGCATGACCGAAGCGGTCACGCGCCATATGCAATGCATCGTGCAGGACCTGATGATACGGCCGGTGATATTCGGATATTCGCCGGTCCAGTTCATCCCAGCCTAATGGACCGTTCCACAAATCGCCCAGAGCGGACAAACGACGCGGGACGAGGCCGAGGCCGCCGCGCACCTTGGCGCTGGCCAACACGCTGCGCCGAGATGATGACGCTGCCATCATGGCTGCATCAATTTCATTTTCAGCGCGATTGAGATCGATGACTGCCCGCGCCTGACGCGCAATGAAAACGCATTGACCGGCGGCGATCAGCTTATGCACCAGTAGGTCGGCCAAACGGTCCTCCAGCCGTTCCAACCCATCTCGGTCGACACGCGCATGGCTCAGAACGTTGGCGGGATAGTGCCGTCCGGCATGGGGCACTGACACAATGATCGGACTTTGCGGCAATTCCGGCCCATAGCGATAATAGGCGGGGCAGGCATATACGGGGGCTATTGGTGCTGGAAATTGCACATTGTGATCCTTTCCACTCATAAGCCCTCAAAAAAAATGCCGCGTCCGTAAAAAATGTCGCTTTGGCTGGAAAATATTAAGGCCTTGTCGCATATGGATACAAGCAATTCATTGCCCTGCGGCGATTGAAGCGCTTTGCGGAACGCCCTGTCTGGAGTATATTGCAGGACAGCGACCGGATTTCCGGCCGGAAAGCATGAGAAAACAAGAAAATGGGGGCTTCCGCGAAACATCGGAACGCGTCCTGTTGGTCGAGGCGATTGATGATCCGGATTTTGCTTGCCGAAGATGATGATGTGATGCGCCAGTATCTGGCGCGTGCGCTGGAAAAGTCCGGCTATGATGTCATTTCAGTCGATCGCGGCACGGCGGCATTGCCGTTGCTCGAAACAGAAAATTTCGACCTGTTGCTGACCGACATCGTCATGCCGGAAATGGACGGCATTGAACTCGCCCAACATGTGGCGGTCGTTGCCCCTTCCATGCGCGTCATGTTCATCACTGGTTTTGCCGCTGTGACGCTGAAGGCCGGGAAGGCCGTGCCGCAGGCAAAAGTATTGTCCAAACCCTTCCATCTGCGCGATCTGGTGATGGAGGTTGATCGGATGTTCGGTGTCAACAGCGCAACAGGGTTGAGCTGAATTTCTTTCACCGCGGCAGTGATTCCACCTTGCGTGTCGGATGAAGCCCCGCTAATGGCTGCCTTCCCCGTGTGGGCGTGTAGCTCAGTGGTAGAGCACTGTGTTGACATCGCAGGGGTCGCAAGTTCAATCCTTGCCACGCCCACCACGGGATTTCCGAAAGTTCAGATTCACATACAGTAAGCTTCCGGCTGCGCTTATGGCCCCTCACAAATATCGGAACCGGGCTGATCAGCAGTTGATCATGGCCCTTGCCATACCACTGAAAGCTTCGCCCATTCGGCTTGCAAGGACCGGGTCGACGTCACTATCGGCCAGCGCCCGTGCCATGGCATGCGTCCATTGTTCCGCGGCAGCGCGGCTGATCGTCAGCTTTCCATGTGCCGACATGATGCATGCTCCTGGTCTTTCTTCGAACCAACGCCGTGGCCCGCCAAGCCATGCAATCAGGAAATCCGCGAGCGAAGCACGCATCGGTTCCAGGTCTTCGGCATGTAGTGCGCGCAATGTGGAATAGTCTGGATCGCTGTCCATTAAATCGTAGAATCGATCGACGAAGCGCCTGACCTGTGCTTCCCCGCCAATCATGTCAAAAGGCGTGGTTCCTTGCGACGCGGGCTGGGCCGTATTGGGAGAGACCATTCCATCCTACCTAACTTGTCAATAACAAGCTTTAGTGCGGCTGGCAGGAGGCCAGGGAAATAGGTATTTATCCCAGGGTCAGCAGTTATCAAAGAATCGCCATCGACAACTGCCAGTTTCTGCCTCAACTGATGTCAACGCCGCTCATAAGGCGTTATTCCAGCGCCAAGCATATTTTGCCCAAGGGCGATCCTGTCGCCGCTCCAGTCCGCCACGAAAGCGCTGGTGCGGTTGATGCTGGGCGCAAAGGCGGCACGGTTACCGCTGATGGACAGACCTTTTGAACTGTGCTCCACCCCTTCTGCCGCGATGGCGATGAAGGCGCTGTAATTGTCCTTGTCTTTTCCCTGCACCATCTGGTTGCCGGAAATGACGCCGGTTGCGCCTGCAGGCAGGTCTATCATGTAATTGGTTTCGCGGCCGCGGGTATCGTCAAAGCTGTTGTCCCGGATATCTGCAATGGCAGCACGGGATTTAACATAATGGCCGCCATTCCCACTTTCAAAGCGTGACCGTGTAATGTTGAGCTTACCATAGGCGCCTACGTAAATGCTGTGTGCACAGGCCAGCCCCCGATCGCACCGTCCCAGATGCTGAAAGCTTGATTGGTCGATGCGGATTTCGCCGGATGGATCGGCAGCGGTCAATATGCCCTGCTCGCTGTTTCGAAACAGGCTGTTGGTCACATCCAGATTGCCTCGTTCCAGCCTGATGCCCGCTCCATTTGCATCGGGCACCCGCATATTCTGAAAGACGATACCGTCCACCACCGCGCCACGTCCGCGCAGCACCAGCGCGGCCTTCCCCTCGCATGTCACGCCATCGAAGATTACGGTGCCGGCTTGCTGTGCCTTGAAAACCACTCTTCCGGCCGCTTGCACCGCGCATTGCCGGTATGTTCCCGGCGCGATCATGACGATGCCATCGCCATCACCGATGGCCTTTACCGCCTGGTCCAGACGATTAAAGCTCTTGCCTGTTTCCTGAACGACAAAAGGCGATTGGCCGTCATCGGCAAGCGCGGCACTGCCCGCGGCGATACAGACCAGGATTGTAATCGGGAACATCTTCATCACGGCTATGCCTTTAAGCAGAAACCATGAAGGCGCGCTGAGATATCTTGGTTAACGGCAACCTCAATCCAGATTCGGTCGCAGCCAGCGTTCGGCTGTGGCTATGTCTACGCCGCGCCGACCCGTATATTCCTCCAACTGGTCTCGCCCGATGCGAGCGACGCCGAAATATTCGCTTTGCGGATGGCCAAAGTAAAAACCTGAAACTGCCGCAGTCGGCCACATGGCGAAACTTTCGGTCAGCGTGATCCCTGTATTTTCCGTAGCGTTCAGCATGGAAAACAGCAGCGGCTTCTGACTATGATCGGGGCAGGCAGGATAGCCCGGTGCAGGGCGAATGCCGCGATATTGCTCGCGGATCAATGCTTCATTCGTCAACTGCTCGCCCTCGGCATAGCCCCACAGCGTCGTGCGGACATGGGCATGCAGGCGTTCGGCAAAGGCTTCGGCCAGCCGGTCTGCCAAGGCCTTGAGCAGTATGTCATTATAGTCGTCATGCTCCGCCTTGAAACGCTCAAGCTGAGCTTCGATGCCATGTCCCGCCGTTACCGCAAAGCCGCCGATCCAGTCGTCCTGCGGCGTGATGAAATCGGCCAGGCACATATTGGCGCGCCCTTCCCGCTTCTTGATCTGCTGGCGCAGGAAGGGCATCCGAATTTCGCCCTTGTCCGTTTCGATCAGCACGTCGTCGCCGTCACGGCGGCAGGGCCACAGTGCGGCGACGCCACTCGCGGTCAGCCATTTTTCAGCGATGATGGTGTCAAGCATCGCCTGCGCGTCGTCAAACAGGCTCCGCGCGCTTTCACCCACGACGGCGTCATCAAGAATTGCCGGATAATTGCCTGCCAGTTCCCAGGCGCGAAAAAAAGGCGTCCAGTCGATATAGTCACGCAGATCGTTCAGGTCCCAGTCGGGATAGACATGCAGGCCAGGTTGCTTTGGCGCAGGCGGTTTCATCGCCGGGTCGATGATGAACGCATTGGCGCGCGCTTCTTCCAGTGAGGCCAGTTCGCTCTGCCCCTTGTTTGCACGCGAGCGTCGAACGGCTTCATATTCCTCGGCCACTTTGACAACGAAGGGATCGCGCTGGGTATCGCTGACCAGATTGGAAGCAACACCGACTGCGCGACTAGCGTCCAGCACATGCACGACCGGCCCCGTATAGGCGGGCGATATGCGCAGCGCCGTGTGCACTTTCGATGTCGTCGCTCCACCGATCAACAATGGCATCGCCATCCCGGCGCGCTGCATTTCTTCCGCCACCGTTACCATTTCATCCAGCGATGGGGTGATAAGGCCGGACAGGCCGATCATGTCGGCATCATTCTCGTTCGCCGCTTTCAATATGTCGGTCCATGCGACCATCACGCCCAGATCAATGACCTCAAAGCCGTTGCATTGCAGGACCACGCCGACAATATTCTTGCCGATGTCATGTACATCACCCTTGACCGTCGCCATGATGATCTTGCCCTTGCCGCGTGCATTCTCGTCCTTTTCCGCCTCAATATAGGGGAACAGGTGGGCCACCGCTTTTTTCATGACACGGGCGGATTTCACCACCTGCGGCAGGAACATCTTGCCGGAACCGAACAGGTCGCCGACAACATTCATACCGTCCATCAGCGGGCCTTCGATCACCTCGATAGGCCGCGCAGCGGACAGGCGGGCTTCTTCGGTATCTTCGACCACAAAAGCGTCGATACCCTTGACCAACGCATGTTCCAGCCGCCTGGTCACGGGCCAGCCGCGCCATTCCTCAGCCGCCTTTTCCGCCACGGCATCGGTGCCGCGAAATTTTTCGGCAAGTGTGATCATCCGTTCCGTCGCATCCTCGCGCCGATCCCAGATGACATCCTCGCACGCCTCACGCAGTTCCGGTTCAATGGCGTCATAGACATCGAGTTGCCCAGCATTAACGATGCCCATGTCCATGCCCGCCTGAATGGCGTGATAGAGGAAGACGCTGTGCATCGCCCGTCGAACCGGCTCATTGCCCCGAAACGAAAAGCTGAGATTGGACACGCCGCCAGAAATATGAACGTGCGGGCAGCGTTTCTTGATCTCCGCGCATGCCTCGATAAAATCAATGGCATAGCGGCGATGTTCGTCGATGCCCGTGGCAATCGCAAAGATATTGGGATCGAAGATGATGTCTTCGGGCGGAAACCCGATGCCGGTCAGCAAATTATAGGCCCGTTCGCAAATTTCTACCTTGCGATCCTTCGTATCTGCCTGCCCCGTTTCGTCGAACGCCATGACAACCACCGCCGCGCCATAAGCCATGCATAGACGAGCCTGATGAAGAAAACCGTCCTCACCCTCTTTCATGCTGATCGAATTGACGACTGGCTTGCCCGACACGCATTTCAGGCCCGCCTCGATCACCGACCATTTGGAACTGTCCACCATGATCGGGATGCGGGCGATATCCGGTTCGGCAGCAATCAGCTTCAGAAAAGTCGTCATGGCATATTCGGAGTCAAGCAGCCCTTCATCCATGTTGACGTCGATGATCTGCGCGCCGCTCTCCACCTGCTGACGCGCGACTTCCACGGCGGCGGTATAGTCGTCCGCCATGATCAATTTCTTGAACCTGGCGGAACCCGTAATGTTGGTGCGTTCACCAATGTTGACGAAGGTGGCAGTGGTTTGCTGGGTCATTTTATTCTAAATTCCGTTCGTGTCGAGCGAAGTCGAGACACCGTGCGCGAACGACCCTCGACTACGCTCGGGACGAACGGGCAACATATTATGCCGCTATATTCATCGGTTCCAACCCGGCCAAGCGGGTCATGACGGGCGGGTGCGGAATGACGCGCGGCGGCAATCCTTCCACCGCCTTTGCCATCGCAGCAATATGCGCAGGTGTGGAACCGCAGCAACCGCCAAGAATATTGACCTGACCATTGTCGGCCCATTCCTTCACCAGTGCAGCCGTTTCGTCCGGCAATTCGTCATATTCGCCCAGTTCATTGGGCAGACCGGCATTGGGATAAACCATGATCAGCGTGTCCGCGATATGGCTCAACACCTGCACATGCGGGCGCAATTGTTGCGCCCCAAACGAGCAGTTCAGGCCGATCGTCACAGGCCGGGCATGCCGCACGGCGTACCAAAAGGCTTCGACCGTATGGCCCGAAAGATTGCGACCAGACAGATCGGTCAACGTCATCGACAGCATCAGCGGCACGTCCTTGCCATGGGCATGGGCCGCTTCGATCACGGCCATGATCCCCGCCTTTGCGTTCAGCGTGTCGAACACCGTCTCGATCAGAATGAAATCGACGCCGCCTTCGATCAGCGCATCGGTTTGCTCGCGATAAACATCTTTCAGGTGATCGAACGTGATTTCGCGGAAGCCCGGATCATTCACATCCGGCGAAAGCGACAAAGTCTTGTTGGTCGGCCCGATCGCACCGGCCACAAAGCGCAAGCGCCCATCCTGCGCCGCACGATCGGCGGCATGACGCGCCAGCCGGGCCGAAGCGAAATTGATGTCGCGCACCAAATGTTCCGCACCGTAATCGGCCTGACTGATCCGATTGGCGCTGAAGGTATTCGTCGACACGATGTCCGACCCGGCCTTCAGATAATGGTCCGTGATTTCTTCAAGAATTTGCGGCTGGGACAGCGCCAATATGTCGTTATTGCCCTTCTGGTCCTTTGACAGGCCCAAACTCCCGGCATAGGCGGCTTCATTCAGCTTGTAGGACTGGATTTCGGTCCCGAAGGCACCATCCGTCAGTAATATTCGCTTGGCCGCTTCGGCCTGCAAATGCATACGTGCGCTCATGCTGCTGCCTCCTTCGCTGCCGTCTGGGGCCGAAGACCCAGCAAGTGACAGATGGCGTAGCTCAACTCCGCCCGGTTCAACGTATAGAAATGAAAGTTCCGTACACCGCCCGCATATAACCGGCGGCACAATTCGGCCGATATGGTTGCGGCGACCAACTGCCGGGTGGCGGGATGATCGTCCAGCCCCTCGAACAACTGGTCCATCCAGGACGGTATACTCGCACCGCACATGGCGGCAATCTTCCGTGTCTGGGCAACATTGGAAACCGGCAATATTCCAGGAAGGATTTCCGTGCTGATCCCCGCTGCCGCAACCTTGTCGCGGAAACGAAAGAATGTGTCGGGCGAAAAGAAGAACTGCGTGATCGCCCGGCTTGCCCCGGCATCCAGCTTGCGCTTCAAATTATCGAGATCGGTCTGACTGCTCGCCGCCTCGGGATGCGTTTCGGGATAGGTGGCAACGCTGATATCAAAAGGCGCAATCGCTTTAAGGCCCGCGACCAGTTCAGCCGCATTGGCATACCCGTCCGGGTGCGGTGCAAACGGCTTTCCCGGTTCGGACGGATCGCCACGCAAGGCGACGATATGCCGAACGCCCGCGTCCCAATAGGCGCGAACCACTTCCTCGATTTCTGCCTTGCTTGCATCCACGCAGGTCAGGTGCGCGGCAGGTGCCAGATCTGTTTCCTTGACGATCCGGGCAACGGTCGCGTGCGTGCGTTCGCGCGTGGAGCCGCCCGCACCATAGGTGACAGACACGAAACGCGGCGCCAAAGGTGCCAGCGTCTGGATGCTGCTCCACAGCGTTTGTTCCATCTTTTCCGTCTTGGGCGGAAAAAATTCAAAGGATACATGTGCGTCCCCTGACAGATTGGCGAACAGCGGCGCATCCAGCGCGCGGCGCGCTTCTTCAAGCTGGTTAAGGGTGAAATTCATGATGCATTGCGTCCCTTGATCGGCAGGACCTGCGCCTCACGTCGCCGCCCAAGCCATAATTTAACGGTGAGTTCGCTACCCTCAAGCGTGCGAACCACCTCAGTTTCAAATCCCGCATGGTCAAACCAGCGACCAATCTGGTCATCGGAAAAGCCAAGCCGCGCGTGCGCGTCGCGGCTGCGCAGCTCTTCACGTTCATGCGCAGCAAAATCGACGATCAACAACCGCCCCTGCGGCCCCAGCACCCTCGCCGCCTCTTCAATGACCAATTCAGGCTGCTGCGCATAATGCAGCACCTGATGCACGATCACGGTGTCGCTTACCCCGTTTTCCAGCGGCAGGGCGTAAAAATCGCCGAGCAATAGTTCATATTTGTCCGAACCTGTTTCAGGCAATTTGGCGCGGGCAAAGCGCAACATTTCCGGGCTGCGGTCCACGGCGACCGCGTGTACCGCCGATGCGCCAAAAAGCTGGAGCATCCGGCCCGTACCCGTGCCGATGTCAAGCAATCGGCCTATCGCGTGGCCGTCCAGCATGTCCTGCATGACCGCCTCAACCTCTGCTTCTGGAACATGGAGTGACCGGATCGCATCCCATTCCTCTGCATGTTCGGCAAAATAGCGTTCCGCCGCCTGCGCCCGGTCATTGCGAACCGCTGCCAGTCGCGCCAGATCCGCCTTCACCCAAAGTGTTTCGCTATCCGACAGCGCCGTTTCGTCCATAAAGCGCATCAGCGCTGCAATGGACACGGCTTGATCAAGGCGAAGAAAAACCCAGCTTCCTTCTTTCCGCCGCTCGGCAAGTCCCGCTTCGACCAGGATACGGACATGGCGCGATACGCGCGGCTGGCTTTGGCCCACAACCTGCGCTATTTCGCCGATCGCCAGTTCCATGGAGCGCAACAAATATATGATGCGCAGCCGCGTCGGGTCCGCCAAGGCCCGGAAAATGTCCAATATGGATGCCATGCATATTACATATAAAGAATTCTTTATATCCGTCAATGAACTTTGAAGAGATCAGCGCCAGGGACCGGCGGACCAGCCCGGGATCGGTGGAAATATCCGCAAACAATTGACCGTTCAGTATCTGTCAATAATGCTGGGGATTGCGTTACCGACGACAAATCGTTACGTGTTGCGCCTGCAGGCCAAATCGGGGTCGGGCTTTTGCTTGAGCCGGTCTGTAAAGGTTCTGTTCTCTGAAGGGGGTTTTGCCCATGTCGAAGTCTATTGCACTTTCACTCGTACTCGCCGCATCGCTTGGTTTGACCGCATGCAGCCAGGAAACTGCCGAAAGTGTCACCAATGACACCGAAAACGCAGCCATGATGACCGAAAATGCTGCTGATTCTGCAATGAACATGGCGGAAAATGCCGCCGACGCGGTGGCCAACACTGCCGATAACGCGATGTAATCACTTAGGACACGCGTTAAACAGAGAAGTGAGGAGGGGTCGCGCCATCATGGCGTGACCTTTTTTCCTGTCATCTGCATCTGATCCGGAAAAAACGAGGAAAGCCATGCCTCACACGCCTCGTTCCATCATTCTCGCCTGTTTGTTGGCCCTGCCGTCCTGCGGCAGTAACGACAATGATCCGGGGCCGGGCGGCGTGTCGATAGGCGAAGCCGAAGCGCTGAATGAAGCGGCTGAAATGCTCGACGAACGGATGGGAACAAATGATTCCGGCAATGCAACGGCAGACGATTTAAGCGGCAGTTAAAGGCTTGCCGACACCATTTCCGTTCGTCCCGAGCGCAGTCGAGGGACGTTTATGCGCGGTGTCTCGACTGCGCTCGACACAAACGGTTTTAATATTGGCGCACTTTGGGCCTTACCCCAATCGCATCAATGCGGCCTTCAACCGTTCGGCTTCAGCGGATTTCTCGGCAAAATCATCCCGCGCCTTTTCGACTGCTTCAGGCTTGGCCTTCTCAACAAAGGCGGGGTTTTCAAGCCGCTTGGCCAATGCATCACGTTCCTTGATCGCGCTGCCCAAGGCCTTGTCCAGCCGCGCCTTTTCCGAAGCAAGATCGATTACGCCCTCCAGCGGCAACACGTAGGTCGCCTCATCGACAACGATTTGAGCCGCCGCCCCTTCTGGTGCAGGATCGAATGACAGGGATTCGATACGGGCCAAGCGCGCCAGCGCCGCCCATTGCTTTTCTTCAAGGCGCACTTTCGTCTGGTCGCTGGCGTCGCGGACAAAGGCCTGAATCTTCGCGCCAGGCGGCACATTCAGTTCCGCCCGTACCGCACGAATATCCGATACCAGCCGGATCAACCAGTCGATCTCCTCACTGGCCGTGCGATCCAGCGCATGGGCATCCGGTTGTGGCCAATGCGCGATAATCAATTCGCCATCGCGCTTGCCCATCGCATGCCACAATTCTTCGGTCACGAACGGCATGAAGGGGTGAAGCATGACCAATATCTGATCGAGCACCCAACCGGCGACAGCCTTCGTCTCGTCATCCATCTGGCCCTTGATCAGTTCCAGATACCAGTCGCAGAACCGATCCCAGACGAAATGATAGATCGCGTTGGCTGCCGCATCGAAGCGCAATTCAGCCATTGCAAGGTCCAGCGCCTGCACGCATCCAATGGTTTCGGCGATGATCCAGCGATTGACCGGCAGCGTAGCATCGGGCGCACGCAAGTGGGCTGACGCCCCAATTCCGTTCGCCTGACAAAAGCGCGCAGCATTCCAAAGCTTTGTCGCGAAGTTGCGATAACCCTCGACGCGCTTCTCATCCATCTTGATGTCACGGCCCTGACTTTCCATCGCGGCCATGAAAAAGCGCAGCGCATCAGCACCATATTTATCGATCAGGCCCAGCGGGTCGACCGTATTGCCCTTCGACTTCGACATTTTCGACCCGTCGGCCGCGCGGACAAGGCCATGAAGATAGAGCTTGTGGAACGGCACTTCCTTCATGAATTCGATGCCCTGCATGATCATCCGCGCATCCCAGAAGAAGAGGATGTCAAAGCCGGAAATCAGCAGGTCGTTGGGGTAATGGCGAGCCAACATACTCCCCCTCTCCCCTTCAGGGAAGAGGGCCGGGGAGAGGGGACTGTCCCGAACCACAGGCGTTGCGCTTGCGTTGCTTACAGCCCCCTCTCCCAACCCTCTCCCCTGAAGGGGAGAGGGCTTTTCGGCCGCATCAGGCCAACCCAGCGTGCCGAAGGGCCAAAGGGCGGAGGAGAACCAAGTGTCGAGGACGTCGGTATCACGCCACAAACCGATCTTTTTAGGGTCTCCACCTGTATCCATATAGGCCGATAGTGGGTTTGCGGCTTCAAAGTATTCTGTAGCACTACCCTCGTAATAGGCATCGGCCAACTTTACCGCTTCTTCGAAAGTTGGCGCCACAAAAACAGGAGTCGCAACTGGTCCATCTCCGACGATGTAGTTCGGAGTTCCATCGATCACCGCTGGCCCATACCAGGCCGGTATCTGATGCCCCCACCAAAGCTGCCGCGACACGCACCATGGCTGGATATTGTCCATCCAGTTATAATAGGTCTTTTCCCAGGTCTTGGGCACGATCTCGATCTTGCCGGACTTCACCGCCTCAATGGCCGGTTTCGCTAGAGTTTCGGCGTCGACATACCATTGGTCAGTCAGCCACGGCTCAATCACCACGCCCGAACGGTCACCATAGGGGGTCTGGATCGTGCGGTCCTCGACCTGTTCCAACAGGCCGGCATCCTCGATCATGCCAATAACGATCCCGCGCGCCTCGACGCGATCAAGACCGAGCAATTCTTCCGGAATGCCCCCGCACTGAACCACCTTCGCATCGGCATCCAGCATGTTAAGCATATCGGCGGGCTTGAACCCTGCCCGCTTGCCGACCTCGAAATCGTTGAAGTCATGCCCCGGCGTGATCTTCACCGCGCCCGAACCCAGTTCGGGATCGGCATGTTCGTCCGCGACGATGGGCACCAGCCGTCCGGTAATGGGCAGGCGGACATTTTGGCCGATCAGCGCCTTGTACCGATCATCCGTCGGGTTCACCGCGACGGCCATATCGGCCAGCATGGTTTCGGGCCGCGTCGTGGCGACGCTGATATGCCCGGAACCATCCTCCAGCGGATATTTGAAGTGCCAGAACTTGCCCTGCACTTCCTTCGTCTCAACCTCCAGATCGGAAATCGCGGTTTTCAGGCCGGGGTCCCAATTGACCAGCCGCTTGTCACGGTACAGCAAGCCGCGATTATACAGTTCGACAAACACCTTGATGACGGCCTTTGAAAAGCCTTCGTCCATGGTGAAACGTTCATTGGCCCAGTCCATCGACGCACCCAGGCGGCGAAGCTGGCGGGTGATCTCTCCGCCGCTTTCCTCTTTCCACTCCCAGACCTTGGCGATGAATTCCTCGCGGGTGAAATCGGTGCGCTTTTGTCCCTTGGCATTCATCTGCCGCTCGACCACCATCTGTGTGGCGATACCGGCATGGTCGGTGCCCACGACCCACAGCGCATCCTTGCCACGCAGCCGCTCGTACCGCACGACAATGTCCTGCAATGTGTTGTCCAGTGCGTGACCGATATGGAGCGATCCTGTCACATTGGGCGGCGGATTGACGATGGTGAAGGGCACAGCATCGGGGCGTTCCGGACGGAACAATCCGTTCTCTTCCCAATGCGAATACCAGCGCGCTTCAATGGCGGCGGGGTCGAAGGTTTTTGGCAGTTCACTAGTCATGACATGGCGCTTTAGCGGTTGCGCGGGCGAGGTCAAATAGGGACAATGATTCCACTCACGAAAGGACCGTCATTTCTGTTACACTGAAAGGCAAGGATACCGGGAAAGGCAACCCCCATGCAGATCATTCTCATCCCTGGACTGATGAACGACGGTTGGATCTGGCGGCATCAGGTCGGCGGGTTAAGTCGCCTCGCGCCTGTCACCATTGCCCGAACGGATGGTTGCGGCACGTTGGAGGAAATGGCGGAACGGATCGTGACGGGCACGGTCGGATCGCTTGTCGTTATCGGTCATTCCATGGGCGGTCGCGTGGCGCTGGAAATAGCGGCGATGGCGCCCTATCGCCTGGCCAGCCTGATCATATTCGACAGCGGCGCGCGCGGCCCAAGCGAAAGCGAACGCGCGGGGCGGATGCAACTGGTTGAAACCGCGCAAAAAGAAGGCATGGCAGCAGTCGCGCGGGACTGGCTGCCGCCCATGCTGGCGCCAACCAACCGGCAAAATACCGGGCTGGTTCACGGTATCACCGAAATGCTCGAACGCTGCTCGCCCGAAACATTTGCTCTCCAGCAACAGGCGTTGCTGACCCGGCCCGACCGTAGCGCCTTGCCCGCGCAGATCAGTTGTCCATTGCTCGCCGTCACGGGCAGCGAGGATCAATGGGCTCCGCTTGCCGAACATGAAGCCATCGCCAGCGCGGCACCCGATGGGCGGGTGGAAGTGGTGAACGGCGCAGGTCACATGCTGCCAGTCGAAGCGCCCGAAAGCGCTATGCGGATATTGGAAGACTTTCTGACGCGGTGAAGACCGGACGGACAGGCCGTCAGAACGACCCGTCGCTCAGGCGTGCGATTTCCTTTGCCACGATCTTTTCGACCAGATCAGGCAGGTTGGCGTCCAGCCACTCCTTCAGCATTGGGCGCAGCATGTCGCGCACCAATCCTTCCAGCGTATTCGACGGTGCATCGTCCGGTCGAATAAGAAGCGCCGACAATGCGGCAAGCGAATGCCGGCTGGCAGCAGCCGTTTCATTGGACAAGATGGTTCCCACAGACATGTCCCCCACGATTTCCGGCTGACCGTGCAGTTCAGCCTCCTGACCCTCGACTTCGGGCGCGACCTCATCGGTCAGTTCCAGAATTTCATCGGTATCGTCATCGGTATCAGCCGACTCGAGCGCACGCATTTCCTCATCGGCGGAGTCGGCGGACTGGGCCGATAGTTTCGCCTTCGATTTACCGCGCAAAGGGCTGCGAGGCCCGGATTTCGGTGTTTCGCTTTCTTCCGCAATGATGCGCTTGATGGAAGAAAGTATCTCCTCCATCGAGGGTTCTTTCGTCATATCCCCCATGTTCCCGCCTCAATCCTTGTCCAACGGCCCTACTGTGGAGTTTTGCGCAGGCGTGTCAACGGTGCTCGTGGATTGCGGCACTGGCGCCGGGTCTTCGTCCCAATCCCAAATGCGTCCTTTTACACGTTCATAGTTTGTCACCGGATCATATAATGCGCCGCCGTCCAGCCCCAGATCCTTCGCCTCTGCCTGCCCCATGGCCGCCAACAGCGAAAAGCCCGCCACATATGCATCCCGCCGGGCCGATACGAGCGTCACCTGTGCATTGAGATATTCCTGCTCGGCATTCAAAATGTCGAGGATTGTCCGCGTGCCAACAGTATTTTCGGCCCGCACGCCCTCCAACGACAAACTGCTGGCGTCAACCGCGACCTGACTGGATTCAATAACGGCATTTGCCGCCTGATAACTGGCATAGGCAGCGCGCGTTTGGGCGACCACACTCCGTTCGACCTCAAGCGTCTGTTCGATCGATTGACTTTCACGCGCCTGCGCCTGCCGGGTCAAAGCAGCCGGATAACCGCCCTGAAACAAGGGAAAAGTAGCCGTAACGCCAGCGGTCGCCGTGGTGGCATGTTGCGCGAATGTACTGTCCAGCGTGTTCAGATAATCGACATATCCGCCATCCGCCGTTGCCGATACGGTCGGCATGCGCGTCGCACGCGCCACATTCACTTCATAGGCAGCCGCTTGCCGCGCCTTTTTTGCCGCGGCGATATCCGGATTATTATTGACGGCAATATCGACCGCCATATTGGGTGAGGTTGGCAAATTGGGCAAAGGCGGTGGCGGCTGCAAATCGTCCGGCGTGTCCCCGACAAGCTGAACATAGGTTTCCCGGCTGGAAATCAGCCGCGCCTCTGCCGCCCGCAGATCGCTGCGCGCAACGGCGAGGCGCGATTCGGATTGCGCAATGTCGGTGCGGGTCAGGTCACCCACCTCAAAGCGATCCTTCGTCGCCTCCAGATTGACTTCCAGTGCCCGGACGTTCGACTGGTTCAGCCCCACAATGGCGCTGTCGCGGATCACATCCATATAAGCGGCAACGGTCGCGCTGAAAATGCTGGCTTCGGTGCCACGCAGATCGGCCTGTCCGGCCTCGACGCGCGCCTTGGCGGCCTTCATGCTGTTGGCGACGGCCCCGCCCCTGTATATTGGTACGGAAAGGGTGACTCCACCCTGTACAAAACGGGTCGGCGAGGTGAAGCTGTTGCTCGATTTCTTCACATTCTCGGTATAGCCGCCATTCAAGCCCAGATCGGGTAATCCGCGGCTTCTCTCGATCGGGACATTCTCGTCATTGGCCCGTTGACCGGCGCGCGCGCCGGTCAACGTGGGGTTGGTGCGATATGCTTTTGCCAGTGCCTCACGCAACGTTTCAGCCGACCCTTGCGAGGAAAGCACAAGGGCAAGGAGCGCGACTGACCCCGACATGGAAATGCGGCGCATTGTCATAGGCTGTGCCTCAAAATTTAAAGGTTTCCGGCTTCGTGAATCCCGGCAGGATAACGGATTCGCAATCGGCAAAACTGCTTATGCCGAATGCGCCGCCGCTCTTGCGACCCAAGGACAAACGCGTGACCCCTTTATCGACAATAGCACTGACAAGGCGGCCATCCTCGGCCAGTTGCTTGATGATGGCGGGCGGAATCACTTCGACCGCACCATCAATAAAGATCAGCGAATAAGGCCCATCTTTGCGCGCTCCCTGGTGAAGAGCGCCAGGAACGAGCCTGACATTGCCATAACCCGCCAGCACGGCCTTCGCCCGTGGCAGCAAGGCTTCATCTTCTTCCACTGCGACGACGGAGGCGGCAAGCTGCGACAACAGCGCCGCGCTATATCCGGTCGCGGCGCCGATCACGAGGACAGTGTCATCGGGCACAACCTCCGCCGCGGTCAAAAGCCGTCCCGTGCTGAGCGGAGGATTGAGCCAGCGCCCATCGGACAGTCTTACCGGCCGATCGATATAAGCCAGCGCCTGACGCTCCACCGGCAGAAAAGCTTCCCGAGGGACGCTCGCCATCGCGGCTATGACACGCGGATCATTGACGTCACTGGTGCGAAGCTGGCTTTCCACCATGGCATTACGCATCGATTTGAAATTTTGCTCGGTCACGATCACTCTCGCTTCGCACAACTGTATTGCAAGTTCAATACACTGGATAGTTCAAATGCTGTCTAATCCGAATGACGCGCAAGGCCAAGCGGCTTAGCGCAGTTTTTTGCACCGCCACGGGCCTAATCAGATTGCGCTGCACGCTTTTCTGGAGTAGCAGCCCCATTCCCGGCGAAAGACGGGACGAGGCCCGATGGCGGAGTGGTTACGCAGAGGACTGCAAATCCTTGCACGCCGGTTCGATTCCGGCTCGGGCCTCCATTTCAGCTTCCAGAGACCTCCACAGGCGTCCGGGAGACATGGTCCTCTTCCTTCTCAAGATTCAACCTCATTTCGACACGCGCCCGCAGCATTGCGGCGTGCTTGTGGAGCATACGCTCCTCTGCGTGCAGTGCGTCCATTCCCGCCTTCTGAAAGCTCCCTGAGCCGGCGAGCAATAGCAATTGCTGGCGGGTGGCGATGAAGTCGGCAACGTCCGCGCGGATGGAGGCGATCCATTTTTGACGGTTGGCGCTCACCACAGAAGCGCGTGAGTTACGGGCTCCAATGTTTACCTGAGTCTTTATTGTGTCGGTGGCGTTCCGGCGGTTGACGAACACAGCGCCCCAAGCGCCACCGGCGGCAAGCAGGGCGATTCCGGCTGAGATCAGCGCTATCATGTCAGTGGCCATTGGGCTTGCTTACCAACTCAGCAGCAGGGTGCAAATAGCGCTTGTAATTGTTGTTACCTTACAGGGAGCGAAGGGTTTCGGTAGCTGCTCACGTGTCCAGCATGTCCCATTCGTCGCCCATCACCCAGCGCAATGCCGATAACTTGCCGTTCAACATGCCCCACTCAAAATCATCCCACGGGCCGCTGTCGTCCGGGCCTAGCTCCTTCTCCGTCCTCTTCATCGCAGCCAGCATTCCATCCCAAGACGACTTGACCATCATGCTCCGTCGCTCGACTGGCGCTGCTTTGTTCCACTCATCTTGGCTGACAAGGCGCTCGTCCCCTTTTTCAACGCGCGCAATGATGTTCCACTTTCGGTTGTACCAGACCTGTTTGAACAGCTTGTGTTCGGCTTCCAATAATTCGGACAGTCTGCGCGGCTCCTGACTCCACTCGCGCTCAAACCGTACCTCCTCGACCAAATCTGGCGCGTAGGCGCTCAGTAGGACTGCGAGGTTAGTAGCATAGCGCGAGTCTGCACTGTCGAACGCCGCTGCGATGTCGGGGTGCGGCTCACGGGTGTCGCCTTGCTCTTCGCTGAAGTCACGCGTGTTGTGAGTCACGAAGCCGTATTCGTCGTCGACGTCCCTCCGTTCGGCAAGGGCGGCTATATAGGTTTCAATCAGAAGGGCGTCAGTAATGCTGTTGCGCTGTCGATGGCACGGAGCAGCCTTCGCCACAGCCCGGTCGGCCGCGCTCGCCTTCACCGCCTGGGTCGGCTCAATCTTGGACGCTTTGTCGAACAGCTTCTCGATCTGCTCCACTGCCTCGTTTACTGCCTCACCACCTACTGCGATCCTGTGGTCGACCTCGTGCAACTGCCGCAGGGCCTCATCGCGCTCGTTCTGGGGCGCGAACTTAACAATGGCTTCGCGCACCACGCGGAATTGACTGGAGAGGCTTCGCTTGCTGGCGGCGATCACCCGTTCCTTGTTCCGAGCGAATTCCTCGATGATGGTGACAGGCAGGATCAAGTCGAGTTCGTCCAACTCTGCCATCTGGGTGAGCGCATCGATGATTGGCAACTGCCGATGGTCGGCGGCAAGGTCCAACCAAACCGATGTGTCGATGAGTAAACGAAGCATCACTGCAACATAGCGAGGCCAGACAGCCTCCGCCAGCTAGAGTCGCAATCCATCGCGCAGACCCAGCTTTCTTGTTGCAAAGTCTGGTACCAGCGCCGACCCGACAACGTCTGGTTTGATGCCTTATCGTTCGATAGCTGACTGTCGGCACCCGGCAACAAAGCAGACAAGGACCTTTCTGTCCGTCCTTCAATAAGGCGGATGATCCAACCCGGCCGGGCTCTTCGTGAAAATTTCGCAGCCGGTTTCGGTAATCCCGATGCTGTGTTCGAACTGCGCCGACAGGCTGCGGTCGCGGGTGACGGCGGTCCAGCCGTCTTCCATCATCTTGACGCCGGGCTTGCCGATGTTGATCATCGGTTCGATGGTGAAGAACATGCCGGGTTTGAGTTCGGGGCCAGTGCCGGGCCGGCCGACATGCACGACTTCGGGCGTATCGTGAAAGACACGGCCCAGACCGTGGCCGCAAAAGTCGCGGACGACGCCGTAACGGTGCTTTTCGGCGAACTGTTGAATGGCATGGCCAATGTCGCCCATCGTATTGCCGGGTTTCGCCTGTTCGATGCCCAGCATCAGGCATTCATAGGTGACATCGACCAGACGCCGCGCCTTGATCGGTGCATCGCCGACGATGAACATGCGGCTGGTATCGCCGTGCCAGCCATCGATGATGACGGTCACGTCGATATTGGCGATGTCCCCGTCCTTCAGCTGTTTGGGGCCGGGTATGCCGTGACAGATGACATTGTTGATCGAAATGCAGCTGCTGTGCGTATAGCCGCGATAGCCCAGCGTTGCCGGTACGCCGCCGCCACGCAGCATATGGTCGCGGACCATGTCGTCCAGTTCCTGCGTCGTCACGCCGGGCACGACATGGGGGACGAGTGCGTCCAGCGTTTCAGCGGCGAGCCGCCCGGCCTTGCGCATGCCTTCGAATGCGGCGGCGTCGTGGAGCTTGATCGCGCCGGAGCGTGCGGCGGGGCTGTCTTGCGTAGCGGTGATATATTCGGTCATGGGCATAGTATAAGATAGGCAGAGCGATTTTGCGAGAGGGCACTTTGCCTTCGCGTCTCGGCGCGCTAAGGGTTCATGTCATGATCGAGAACCGCATCTGGACCGCTGCCCTGATCGTCATCGGGGATGAAATCCTGTCTGGCCGGACGCAGGACCGGAATGTCTCGCAGATCGCACTTTGGCTGAATGTGCAGGGCATCCGTTTGAAGGAGGTCAGGGTCGTCGCCGATGACATGGACGCGATCGTCGAAGCGGTGAATATTCTGCGTGCGCGCAATGACTATCTGTTCACGACGGGCGGCATCGGACCCACGCATGACGACATCACCGTCGATGCAATTGCGGCGGCGCTGGGCGTGGACGTAATGATCCATCCCAAGGCGCGGGCGGCGCTGGAGGGCTATTATGCGGAACGGGGCGGGCTGAATGATCAGCGGCTGCGCATGGCGCGGGTGCCCGATGGGGCGGATCTGATCGAAAACCGCATGTCGGGCGCGCCGGGGATCCGGGTCGGCAATGTCTTCATCATGGCAGGCGTGCCGCATATTACGGCGCTGATGCTTGATGCCTTGAGCGGGACGCTGGAGGGAGGCAGGCCGCTGCTGTCCGAAACTGTCGGTTGCTGGGTCGCCGAAAGCGAGGTCTCCCTTCTTCTGGGAGACACGGAAAAGGCGCATGAGGGATGCCAGATCGGCAGTTATCCGTTTTTTCGTGAGGGCCGGGTGGGTGCAAATTTTGTGGTGCGGGCGACCGAGCCTGCGGCCCTGCATGCCTGTATCGAAGATCTTGTCGCCCGGTTGAAAGCGACCGGGCGAGACGTGATCATGGGTGAGATCTAGTCACCTGAATCCGAAGTTCGCTTCATTGTTTTCTGGCAGAAGCGTTTGACGGCGGCGAGGATCTCGTCGGCGG
>NZ_JAKKIE010000059.1 GCF_021742065.1 Rhizorhapis sp. SPR117 | reverse complement strand
GCTACTGGCCGAGTCTAAGGCTAAAGCCAGTATCCGACTGAAGTCGGAGGGGTTCCTCCTCCAAGAGGACTCTAAAGAAGATATGGTCCGCGCTGTAGGTGTTGAAATACATCAGCACGAACATGACGAGAGTCGAAGTGCCGATCATAGCCATAAAGCGCCAATACATTGCGCTCCCATGGTCCTGATGATTTCTCTTGTCGTTTGTATCGTGTGCCATTGGCTTTCCTCTGCGCCCTTTCGGGAGACCGTCTGGACGCCCTTCCGGCCGTCTCTCTAACGGCTGTCGTCGCAGGGAGTTTCATGAGCAGGTGGAGCATCGATCAGACGGTCGCCGGGGTGATCACACCTTGAAACGCGAAATCCACCGAATTGGTCATCCTGGAAACATCCGCGACTGGAATAGTTAATATCATGATGGCTGCTCGAGGGCAGTCCAAGATGCCGACCATTTCTGGGGATACCGATGGCCGACAAGCCCATTGTTCTGATCACAGGCGCCGCCGGAAATATCGGCCGCTCGCTGGCGCAGGCTCTTCAGAAGCACTACACAGTGGTCGGCCTGGATATGGCGCGCGGCGATACTGATTATCCTGTCATCGAGGTAGATCTTACCGACGATAAGAGCGTGGCCAAAGCCCTCGATCATATCGGTTCCGAATATGGACGCCATCTTGCGAGCGTCGTGCATTTGGCAGCTTTCTTCGACTTCACTGGCGAGGACAAACCGCAATACAAGACAGTCAATGTCAATGGCAGTCGCAATCTCATCCAAGGCTTGCAGCAGTTCGAAGTCGAGCAGTTCGTCTATTCGGGCACGATGCTCGTCCATGAACCGGGCGATCCCGGCGAGCGCATCGATGAAAGCCGTCCGATCACCCCCGGCTGGGCCTATCCGAAATCAAAGGCGGAAGCCGAGCAGGCGATCAGCGAGGAACGCGGTGACATACCGGTTGTCTTCCTGCACCTGGCCGGCCTGTATGACGAGCGTACATCCGTGCCGACCTTCGCCAACCAGATAGCGCGCATCTATGAGCGGGATTTCCAGAGTCATCTCTATTCCGGCGACACGGACGCAGGACAAGCGATGGTCCACCGCGAAGACATGATCGATGCCTTCGTTCGCACGATCGACCGTCGCGACCAGCTGCCAGAGGAAACCGTCATACTGGTCGGTGAACCTGATGCGATCGGCTATGACGATCTGCAGGATCGCCTCGGCTACCTCATCCACGGCGAGGATGGCTGGGCCACATTGCGCGTGCCTTCAGTGGTGGCGGGTGTCGGCGCATGGGTGCAGGACAAAGCCGAACCGGTCATTCCCGACGCGATCGACCAAGGCGAACGGCCGTTCATCCAGCCATTCATGACGCGGATGGCGAGTGATCATTATGCGCTCGATGTCGGCCGTGCGCGGGAGCTCCTCGGGTGGGATCCCAGGCACCGCCTTGCGGACGAGCTGCCCGCCATTGTGGCTGCGCTGAAGGAAGATCCGGCCGCGTGGTACGAGGCCAACCGCATTCCCCCGCCGGCCTTCGTCACGGAAGTCGAAACGGTCGGGGAAAACCCTGAGGCTCTGCGAGTCCAGCATGAACAATGGCGGCGCGACGCGCATGGCGAGACGCGCTGGGCTCATTTCGTGAATATTGCGCTGGGCTGCTGGATCCTGGTCCAGCCCGTGATCGTCGAGGTTGAAGAGCCGGCCCTTTTCTGGTCGGAGATCATGCTCGGCGCAGCGCTGGTCCTGTTCGCCACGCTATCCCTGTCCTGGCGAATGGCCTGGGCACGCTGGGCCTCGGCTGCGGTGGCCGCTGGCATCATGGCGGTCCCCTTCCTGTTTTGGACGACCAACCCGGCTGCATTTCTTTCGGACACACTGGTCGGGGCCTTCGCCTTCGGACTTGCCGTCGGCACGCGGCCCGAACCGGGAACCTCGATCATTGCTGCAATGACCGGCCCGGATACCCCGCCGGGATGGAGCTACAATCCATCGGCCTGGACGCAACGGCTGCCTATCATCTTTCTTGCGCTCATCGGCCTGCTGGTTGCGCGCTATCTCACAGCGTATCAACTCGGCCAGATCGACGGTGTATGGGAGCCGTTTTTCCCCGGGCTGCCGGACGATCCCATCAAGAATGGGACGGAGACAGTGATTACATCCTCCGTGTCCGAAGCTTTTCCGATTCCCGATGCGGCGCTCGGCGGCTATACTTATGCGTTGGAGATCGTTACGGGGATCGTCGGATCACGGGCGCGCTGGCGCACCATGCCCTGGCTGGTGTTCCTGTTTGGCCTGATGATCGCGCCGCTCGGGGTCGTCTCGATCCTGTTCGTGATCATCCAACCGATCGTCATCGGCACCTGGGCGACACTAACGCTTATCGGGGCCGCGGCCATGTTGATCCAGATCCCCTATTCGCTCGACGAATTGCTCGCGACAATCCAGTTTGTGCGGCGGCGGGCGAAGGCCGGACGACCGTGGCTTCGTGTATTCCTGTTCGGCGATACGGATAAGGGTCAGCCTGGAGAACGCACCGATGAGTTCGAGCGCAATCCCGGCGCGGTGCTCCGCGACATGTGGGCAGGCGGCGTCAACCTGCCCTGGAACCTCGCGCTGGCCGCTATTCTGGCGGCATCGCTTCTGTTCACCCGGATGACGTTCGGCGCGGAAGGAGCGATGGCCGATGCCGACCATCTCATCGGGTTCCTCGCGCTGACAATCATCTCGCTCGCCGCCGCCGAAGTGGCGCGGCCGTTACGCTATTGCCTTATCCCACTGGGCGCGGCCCTTATGGCCGTACCTTTCTTTCTTGAGGCCAGTGTAACACAGAGCATTGCCAGCGTCGCCATCGGTCTCCTGCTTATTGTGCTGAGCTTCCGGCGCGGCGCAATTCGGGAACGCTATGGAACGTGGGACCGCTGCATTATCTGACCGCCTCCCCTCCCAGCCGCCAGGTCTTGTCGTTCCTGTTCCAGTCGGAGGGGCGTTCATTTGGCTGGGCGGGCGGGATGGTTCCAAACAAAATCAGGCAATCAGCGCAGGCAGTGTCTGCCAGATGATTGCCACGGCTGACAGACCAATACCGCACAGCGCAACGGCGCGCATCCACGCGTCCAGCGGGACAAGGGTGTCGCTGCGCAAAACCCGCTTGAACAACAGCGCAACGGCGGCGAGGCAGCCGAGAGTGACGAACAGTGTAAGGATACGCGCCAATGGCGTTGTCAGGAAAACACTGGCGATGATGTAAAGCGTGAAGAAATGCACGGTCCAGACAATCAGACCACTGAGCAGGCAGGTCCAGCCACGCACGGCTCAGTTCCCCCCGAAGGCGCGCGTCAGGAGCGCGGTCAGCGCACCCTGGCCTGCGGCATAGGTTATCCATAGCACGCAAAGATCGAGGCTGTTGTTGCGCGGCCGCACAATCAAGCCCCGACTGTTGCGGGCAGACAAATATCCGGCCATCAACAGCCCGACCGCCGCCAGCACCGCCTCTAGCGATAGCAGGGCGTACACCATAGCCCCCTGCCCGCTGGCATCGGGCCGCAACCCCGATTCGATCCAGCGCCACAGGTCGATGCCAGCGCCTGCGGCAAGCGCCAAGGCGGCGCACAGAAACAAAACCCCCGGCGTCCACAGTCTGGTTGCCTTGCGGGCCAGCATGCGACGCGCGAGCAAAGCCAGTCCTCCCGCTGCGGCATAAACCGGCAGCACCGCCGCAAGCCAGGCGGGATCGGCCGGCGCTGCCCAGAAGCGCGGCTGAACCCCATAGAGGTACAGGAAGCTGAACACCGCCATGAGGAAGATCATGCCGACGACCACAAGCAGGATCACCATCGCCCACCAACCGTGGCTGCTCGGCCCCGTAACATAGGTGGACAGCCGGATGCCCGCGCCGACATCCACTATTTCCTTCTTCACCAGCCTGTCGGTGTCCCACAGCCAGCGCAGCACGCACAGAATCGCGAGAACCCCGCAAGTGAAGGAGGGGAGATAGGCCTGCACCGTCAGCATCAGAAAGAACCCTGCGGTGAATACCGCCGCCAGGAGCGGCCACACGGACGGTCCCGGCATGATCTGCAGATATTGCGGTTCGGCACGCAACGGGCTGGTGATGATCGTCTCGCGCAGGCCTGTCGCCGAACCGGGCAGCAAGTAGCGCCCCTGCTCGACGTCCTCGGCCAGCCCGGGATCGTCCCATAGCGGCTCGCGGCTTTTCACGACCGGGATGCTGCGTGTGGAATAAAGTCCCGTCGGCAGCCATTCGAGCGTGCCGCCGCCATATACGTTGCCGGCATCGTCATCGACGGTGAAACGGAAATTACGGGCAAGATCGACCAGGAATACCAGCACGCCAGCGGCCAGCATGAACGCTCCGACGGTCGAGATCATGTTCGGGACTTCCCAGTCGCGCCCCGGCAGATAGGTATAGACGCGGCGAGGCATTCCCATCAGGCCAGTCACATGCATCGGCCAGAAAGCGACCTGCATGCCGACGAACATCAGCCAGAATGCCCATTTGCCAAGCCGTTCGGACAACGGCTTCCGGCTTGTCATCGGCGTCCAATAGTAGAATGCGGCGAAGATCGGGAACACCATTCCGCCGATCAGTACGTAATGGAGGTGTGCCACGATAAAATAACTATCATGCGCCTGCCAATCGAACGGCACCATTGCCACCATCACGCCGGTTAGGCCGCCGATGACAAAGGTGATCAAGCCGCCGAGCACGAATAGCGTTGGCGCATTGAAGCGTGGCTTGCCGACCGCAAAGGTCGCGATCCACGAGAAGACCTGAATGCCTGCCGGCACGCTCACCGCCATGCTCGCCGCTGAAAAGAAGCCGATCGAAAGGTTCGGCATCCCCGTCGTAAACATGTGGTGCGACCAGACACCGAAGCTGATGAAGCCGGTTGCGAGGAAGGCAAGGACGATCAGATAATGACCAACCAGCGGTGTACGAGCCATCGTCGCCACCATCATTGAGACCAGCCCGGATGCCGGCAGGAAGATTATGTAAACTTCGGGATGACCGAAAAACCAGAAGAGGTGCTGCCACAAGAGCGCATCCCCGCCACGCGTCGGGTCGAAGAAGGGCCAGTTGAACGCCCGCTCGAGTTCGAGCAGCAACGTGCCCAGGATCACTGACGGAAACGCTACGACGATCATCACGCCGAGCACCAGCATCGCCCAGGCATAGACCGGCATCTTGTCCAGCGTCATGCCGGGCGCGCGGGTACGCAGCACGCCAACGATGATCTCTATCGCACCGGCAATTGCGCTGATCTCAATGAAGCCGATGCCGAGCAGCCAGAAATCAGCGTTGATGCCGGGCGAATAGGTCATGCTCGTGTAAGGCGGGTACATGAACCAGCCTCCATCGGGCGCCAGCCCCACGAAAATCGACGCAAAGAAGCACAGTCCGCCGACGAAATAGGCCCAGAAGGCGTAAGCGGAAAGCCGGGGAAACGGCAGATCGCGCGCCGCGAGCATTTGCGGCAGCAGCAGAACGCCGATCGCCTCGACCATCGGCACAGCGAACAGGAACATCATCACCGTGCCGTGCATGGTGAAGAACTGGTTGTAGGTTTCCTGCGGCAGTACGCCTTGCAGCGGCAGCGCCAGCTGCACGCGCATTACCAGCGCGAGAATACCGGCGAGCAGAAAGAACAGGAAAGCGGTCGCAACATAGAAGAAGCCGACATAGTTATTGTTGACCGCAGTCAGCAGCGCCCAGCCCTTGGGAGCGCACCAAATGCGCTCCAATTCCTCCAATTCCTCCGGTGGGCGCTCTTCCCTGGTAGGAAAGCGATCATAGAGCGCCAGGTCGAACCCTGTCTCCGAACTCATTTCTGAACCTCAAGATATGAGGCGAGCGTCTGCAGTTCGGCGGCGGAAAGCATCTTGTAGGACGGCATGCGGTTGCCGGGTTTGATAGACTGGCTGTCGCCGATCCAACCCATCATCGTCCCGCGATTATTGGGCAGTATGCCAGCCCCCAGAGAGCGGCGAGAGCCGACATGGGTCAGGTCCGGCCCGGCGGTGCCATTGGCGGCGGTCCCGGCGATTCGGTGACACGCGGCACAGCCGGTTGAACGGAACAGCATCGCGCCCTGCCCCCGCTCCATTTGCTTCGCCGGTCGTGACGTGCGGCGCGCAGCCATCATCGCCTCGAATGCAACGGGCTCGTGCGCCACAACGACGAATCCCATCAGCGCGTGCGGTCCGCCACAATATTCGGCGCATTGTCCCGCAAACGTCCCCGGCAAATCCGCCTGGATCGGCAGGATATTGCGGCGTCCCGGCACCATGTCGAGCTTGCCCGAAAGACGTGGCACCCAGAAGCTGTGGATCACATCGTTCGATTCCAGTTCCAGAACTACCGGACGCCCCGCCGGAATGTGAAGCTCGTTGGCATCGAACATATAGGGGCGGCCTTGCCGGTCCAGATAGGCGATTCGCCACCACCACATTTCGCCGGTTATGCGCACGCGCATCGCGTCTGCAGGCACTGGCGCGGTCAGATTGCGGGTAAGGCTCAATCCATAAACCAGCAGCAGCGTCAGCACTATGACCGGAAACCCGATCCCGCCAATCCAGATCACCTTGGTTCCGCCGAGCTTCGCCTTAAGTCGCTCACCACCAAAAAACGCGATCCACAGCGCGGCGACCACCACTGACAGCACCGCAACACTTATTGCGACCAATATCCAGGACAGCATCGTAATAGATCCCGCATATGGCCCTGCGGGGTCGAGAACAGGAACGGTGGAGGGATCGAACATTTCAGCGCTCGCCGGTTGCGTAGAGATAAGCGGCGACATCGCGGGCATCGGCCGCATTCAGGGGCATGGCGGGCATCGTCGTGCCCGGAAGCGTTGCCGGTGCATCGCGCACATAGGCGGCAAGCACGTCCGGCCGATTGGGCAAACTTCCGGCGATCAGTCCCTGGTCTCCAAAGCCTTTGAGCGAAGGACCGCTTTGCCCCCGCGGCCAGCGGATGCCGGGGATCACATGGCATGCACCGCAACCCGCGCGCTCAATGGCAGCCTTGCCGTGCTTGATATTCGCCTGCGGCATATACTGCGTCTCATCAGGCGGCGGCTTGCAACCTGTGGTGAGAAGCAGCGGCAACAAGGCGCGAACGATCAGCAATCATTCCCCTTTCACAGGCGATGGGATTCCGTGGCGTGTCATATCCGGAACCGTTGCAGGCGGCAGCGGTTCCAATAGGCACGATGCGTGTCCATCACACTTCGGCGATCGGCATCGCAACACTCTGGCTTGCAGCATGCGGTCAGGTCGAGCGGCGCGCCGCTGATCGCTTCACCGTCACCGGCGAACTGATCGCGCTGAGCGGCGGCGATGCGGGCGCGCCCAATGCCTGTATTGCATGCCACGGCCTGGATGGGCGCGGCAACGGCGCCGGCACACCCCGCCTTGCCGGTCTCGACCGCGGCTATATGGCCGCGCAACTCGAAGCCTATGGAAGCGGGCGTCGCAAGCATCCCGAAATGGAGGCGATAGCCAACAAGTTGACGTCTACGCAACAGGACGCCGTCTCCGCATATTATGCAGCGATGCCGTTCGTGCCGATGCGCCCGAAAGATGGGCAGGCCGACCAGGCGTCCATTCTCTATCATCACGGCGATCCAGCGCGCGGCCTTGCATCCTGTGTCTCGTGCCACGGGAAATACGGCGAAGGCGTCGGCCCAGCCAATCCGCCGCTCGGCGCACAGCCTGCCGCCTATCTTGCTGAGCAGCTGGACCAATGGCGGGCGGCCAGACGGCGCAACGATCCTGAAAATGTCATGCTGCGGATCAGCCAAGCGCTTTCCCGTTCGGAATCCTCGGCTCTCGCGGCCTATGCGGGGGCGCTCCCCGGGGGTCTTCCACGTCAGGAATCTCCGGCAGCATCCCCCGCAACACATCGTGGCGATCCCAGAAATGATGTTTCAATGCGGCCACCACGTGAAGCGGAATGATGAGCAGCAACGTAATGACCAGCAGATGATGTACGTCTTCAGCCATATCCATAATCCGCCAGCGCATGGTCAGCGGCATCTGATCAAACGGCAACTGTGGCCAAGGTACCATTCCCGCAACATAGAGCGGCCCCGGCTCAGCCACTGACGACCACATCGCCCAGCCGCTCAGGGGCAAACCGAAAAAAGCGATATAAAACACATAGTGCAATGCATAGGCGGCATAACTCTGCCAGCCCTGCCTGTCAGCATCGTTCACCGGTCCTGGTATCATCAGCCGCCAGCCAAAGCGCCCGAGCGCCAGCAGCAGGATCATTAGTCCGACCGCGCTATGCACCTCATAACCGTAGATTTTGTCACCTCCAACCGGAAGCCAACTGGTATAATAGCCCCAGCCGAGCTGGAATATCACCAGGAATGCCATCACCCAGTGAAATCCGATTCCCACCGGCGAATAGCGACTGCGCTCGGTGTGGCTACGCGCCCATGCCCGCAGATTCCGGATCATGTCGTAACCATCGAGCGCTCATGCACAAACCAGCGCGCGGCCAGTGCTACCGCAGCCGCAAGATAAATCCCGGCGCCTGGCACCCACATAATCAGACCGGCGAGTTGCTGGTCCTCAAGCGGCGCAAGACCCCACGCAAGCGGGCCGATGAAATGCGGTGCATAAAGCGGCGTGCCGGAGAATGTGAGCAGCGCGCCCAGAAGGCCCATCTGCACCATCGTTGCAAGCAAGGCCGCGATCCCCGCAGGCAGTGCCGCATTCCGCACGCCACGCCAGAGCGCCAGAGCGCTCAGCAGCAAACTGATCTGCATCAACCAGTATATCGTATCATCTGACAATGCCGCTTCATAGGCAGCCGGCGCGTGCCACAACCAAAAAGTTGCGGCGTGGATACCCGTCCACAAAACTAGCCCGCCGGGAATGCGCGATACTGAAAACGCAGCGGCGAGTAGCGGCGCCACCACTGCCGTCAATGCCAGATGATGGACCACGCGTGCTGAGAATAATGCAGCGGTCAGGGCGCAGAATGGTGACACGAACAGAAACACAAGCAGCGCGATCGCTGCAAGAAACCAGCGCCGTTCGCCCCCTGTTCGCGCGAACCGCCACCATCCTGCGGCCGCAAGTACGAACGCCGCGAGGAGCATTGGATCGAGGTTCCATCGCGCCGCGAGCTCGTCAGGCGCCGGTGCTGCGCCGCAATAAGGAATCCATATGGCAGCTTGATCCAAGGCAGCGCGTCCCTCGAATTGTCCAATTGTTCCGGAACCAATCACAGCCGGGTCTGTTCCCCTGCCAAAGGAGAATCCGATGCCGGACGGCAACGACGCGCTTCCACGTGCCCGCTCGCTGCTGACGATGATTGTCGCCGCGATCCTGACGCTGATCGGGCTGATACTCTCGGTGGGTGGTGCTTGGCTCACACTGCTGGGGGGAAGTATTTATTATCTGCTGGCAGGTTTGCTACTCATAGCCTCTGGCGTTTTCCTGTTCCGGGGACGGACGTTCGGCGTTCTTCTTTTCCTCGTTGTTTACGTCATGTCGGTGATTTGGGGACTTGCCGAGGCTGGCCTCGATGGTTGGGCTCTCCTCCCCTTCACGGTTGGCCCCACGGTGCTATTGCTGCTGGTGCTTCTTACACTCCCTATTCTCCAGCCACACCGTTGGCGCTGGCCCACGGTACTCGGTTTCGCGGGGGGCATGCTCCTGATCCTTGTCGTCGCGGGCTTCATCATCTCGCGCGTCAATCAACCACCCGTAGGGCTGTTGCCAGCTCTCATCGCTTCGACGGTCGCCGATCCCTCGCCACTAAGGCCCGGCACGGACTGGCCTGCTTATGGCGGCAGTTATGCTGCACAGCGCTATTCGCCCCTTGGCCAAATTACGCCTGACAATGTCGGCAAGCTAGAACGTGCCTGGGTTTATCACACCCGCGATATGCCAAAAGGCGATCCCAAGGACAGCAAATACGGGGCGGAAACCACTGCACTCAAGGTCGGCGACACCCTCTATCTCTGCTCGGCAACCAATATTCTGATCGCACTCGATCCCGCAACAGGCCAGCAGCGTTGGCGCTACGACCCGCAAATAAGTGAAGAATGGATACCCTATACTGCTGCCTGTCGCGGGGTCGCCTATTATGCCGTTCCGGGAGCCAAAGCGGATAGCAGCTGCGCCGCGCGGGTTATCGAGGGCACGCTCGATGGCCGTATCATCGCGGTCGATGCGCGCACCGGGCGCCCATGCGCTGGCTTTGGAACGAATGGCGCCATCGACATCAAGCGCGGCATGGGCAAAGTCGCGCCCGGCATGGTTTCAATTACCTCACCGCCCACAATTATCCGAGGCGTGATCGTGACAGGGCATCAGGTGCTCGACGGTCAGAAACGCAGTGCGCCATCCGGCGTGATTCAAGGTTTCGATGCGGTGACCGGCGCCAAGCGCTGGGCATGGGACATGGTAAATCCCCAATGGGCCGCCGATCCCCCCAAGGGCGAGGAATATGCCCGAGGCACACCCAATATGTGGACCATTGCCAGCGGCGATGAAGCCTTGGGGCTCGTCTATCTGCCGATGGGCAATTCCGCAGCGGATTACTGGAGCGGTAGCCGCCGACCGCAGGAAAACGCCTTTTCGACCTCGCTTGTTGCGCTCGACGTGATGACCGGTAAACCACGCTGGAGCTTTCAGACGGTTCGCCGCGACGTCTGGGACTATGATCTTGGCGCACAGGCGACGTTGGTCGATTTCCCAAGTGGCGGCACCTCGGTGCCCGCACTCATCCTTCCCAGCAAACAGGGCGATATATATGTGCTGGACCGACGCACCGGGCGACCCATTTTCCCGGTGCAGGAACGTGCGGTGCCGCGAACCGGCGTAGAACCGCAGCTTCGCAGTCCGACGCAGCCCTTTTCAACCTATCACACGCTGGCATTTCCGAAGCTCGAAGAGCGTGACATGTGGGGAATGTCGCCTATCGATCAGATGATCTGCCGCATTCAATTCCGTCGCGCCGAGTATCGCGGCATGTATACCCCTCCCACTGCGGACAAGCGCTTTGTCGAATATCCCGGCTATAACGGCGGCACCGATTGGGGCGGGATTGCGATTGATCCGGTACGTGGCGTAATCATCGCGAATTACAACAACATGCCCAACTATAATCGGCTTGTTCCGCGGGCGGAGGCTGATCGCAGAGGTTGGCCAAAGCCGCGCGGCGAAGTTCGTGGCGGCGATATGGGCGATGCCGGCCATGGATCGAGAGATCCCCAGGCAGGCACACCTTACGCGATAGCAGTCAACCCTGGCTGGCGGCTCCCTCTCACCAGTCTGCTATGCAAGCGCCCGCCTTATGGCGGTATTCGTGCAATCGATATGCGGACTGGCAATACGATATGGGACCGCCCGTTCGGCACTGCCCGCCGGAATGGGCCATGGGGGATTCCATCCATGTTACCAGTGAATATCGGAACGCCCAACAACGGCGGCGCGGTGGTCACGGCCGGAGGGATCATCTTCATTGCAGCCGCCAC
Source organism: Rhizorhapis sp. SPR117 (assembly GCF_021742065.1). Next base: position 8,244 of record NZ_JAKKIE010000059.1, on the reverse strand, counting down.
CGACAATCTCATCCGCGCGATCGACCTCCGGACGGGCAAGACACTCTGGCAGGATACGCTTCCGGCAGGTGGCCAGGCGACACCGACAGTCTACGAAGCCAATGGCAAACAATATCTCACGATCATGGCTGGCGGCCATCATTTCATGGAGACGCCGATCGGCGATGCGTTGATCACTTATGCTCTGCCAGACTGATTTGGGGACAGTATGCTGCCGTTCGATGCACCTGAGCGCGGCCTGTCGGCATATTGCAAGATGGAACCGGATCACCTTTGACCTCACGCGATCATCGAGAGTCCCGCCAAACCGCCCACGAAGACCAGCAGCGCAAGTGCACTGTCCATGCCCATCCGCCAAATCGTCTTATCGCGCCGCTCCAGCATGCCCACTACAAAAATGCCCGTCATGACCACCGCCAGGCAAGCCGCGGTGACTTCGAAGGTGCCTGCGGTATCCAGAACAGGGCCGCCGCGATAAAAAAGGTCAGCGATGAAAATAATCTGGATGTTGAATAAATTGGTCCCGAAGATATCCCCGATGGCAAGTTGATAGCGACGCATCTTCAGCGCCGCGATGACTGAACTCAATTCAGGAAGCGACGTACAAAAGCCGACCAGCGCAAAGCCGACGATAGAGGTGCCCAGACCCGATTTCTCGGCAATCGCGTCACCAGCCAAGGCAAGAGACGCGCCACCCACCATGATCGCAAGGCCGGCCCCCGCAGTAAGGGCGCCAAGAGCCAGATTGCTATAGTCTCTTCCCGTATCGTCAGCAGGTTCGTTTTCAGGCGGATGTTGCGCTTTCCATGTGTTGCTGCCTTCGAAACGGCTGGAAATTCGCAGCGCCTGGACGCAAGCGACCGCAAGTAATAACGATAGGATTCCCGTACCAAGTACAGGGATGTTGGTGTCGCCTATCGATATAGCAATCGCTACTCCCGCCATAAGCATCATACCGAGCACGCCCTGCATCAGGGGCGCCGGCTTCTGGGTCTGGTGCGTCAGCGGTCCTTTGCCATAGACTATGTCGCCCACGACCAGCAGGAGGATGTTGATCGACGAGGTGCCGAGCAGATCATTAATGGAAAGGAGCGGGTTGCCCGCCAGCGATGCCGTGCTTGCCGTGACCAGTTCGGGAAGCGACGTAATACCCCCCAGCAAAAGCATGCCGGCGAAAGCCTGACCAATTCCCGTGCGCTCCGCGATTTTGTCTACCAGGCCTGCCAATCGGCTGCCAGCATACCATACAAGAGTTCCAGCCAACGCCATGATGACGAAGAGAATGGTCAGGGAAAAGTCGGCAAAATTAAAGGGCATTCGGCTTCAACTCGGCAAGCGTGTTCAGGGGATGGGGTGATCCGGGGTTGCCTCTGTCTCCCTCCACATGATGAAAGATTGTGATCGTTCCCAATCATCTGACCGCTTGGAGCGCGATGATTTTTAGGTTCGTCCCGAGCGAAGTCGAGGGACGTTGGCCTGACGAGAATGTGTCTCGACTTCGCTCGACACGAACGGAGGACAGGAATTCAACCTGACCTCATCACGCTCTCAATGATTGAATCGAAACATGCGCGGCAGGAATCAGTTCCAAGCAGAAGTTCCCTCAGCCCTTAAGGACCCGCCGCGTTATTGGCTGAACCCGAAGTGGTAGACCGCCAACGGAAGTGCCAGGAGCAGCACGAATGAAAATAGCACCAAGGCGCCGTCCCGGCTGAGCAGCCCAGCGGCAAAAAGGCGATCACGGCCGAAGCGATCGACCCCGACGTCGGAATCGCTTCCATGAACGGCATGGCCATCGTCAAACCCAGTATCAGAAGCATCGGCAGCCATATCCATGGCCGGTGGAAGAGAAATGTAAACCGCGGCTTCAGGAAGCGCTCGACGAATTCAACTGGCTTGCGCAGCCAGCGGACACCCTTGCACAACTTTGCCGTAGACATGCGGCGGTGAGTAATGAGAGCCGGAAGCCACACGCATTTCCGGCCTGCAATCATCTGCACAATCAGAAGGAAGACAAGGGCCGCGACTGCCGTCGTTATACCGGGAATTGCGCTGGCCGGAGAAGTAGAGATCAACGCAAAGACCAGCATCAGGGAAGCAAAGGAATGCCGACCAAGATTCTCGACCACCCTTCCGACGAGAATGCTCTTGCCGCCAGCCATACTCTCGAGCTGATCGAGGACCTGGCTTAACACGCGAGAGGAATGATCGTCAGCCATCACTATTGTCGATAGCAACCTTGCATGCTCGCTTGGCTGCTTTTTTATCCTTGCCGATCGACACGGTCATCAGCCGCCAATGATGATCCCTCCGTTGGGATGAAGGATCTGCCCTGTCATGTAACTGGCGTCCTCGCATGCAAGGAACAGAAAGCTGGGAGCTACTTCGTTCGGTTGCCCAGCACGCCCAAGCGGCGTACTCTCGCCGAAATGCTCAAGCTTTTCGGGCGATGCCCCGCCAAAGGGATTAAGCGGCGTCCAGATCGGTCCGGGCGCAACGCCGTTCACCCTGATCCCCTTTCCAGCCAGATTGGAAGAGAGCGATCGGGTAAACGCTGTAATGGCGCCCTTCGTTGCGGAATAATCAAGCAATTCGCCTGATCCCTTATACATGGTGACAGAGGTGCAATTGATGATCGACGCGCCATCCTTCAGATGCTTCAATGCGGCCTGAACCATGAAGAACATGCCGAATATGTTGGTCTGGAAAGTACGTCGCAACTGCTCTTCACTAATGTCGCGAATATCCTTGTCCGGGTGCTGTTCCCCGGCGTTATTGACCAGCACGTCGAGCCTTCCCATACTGTCGATGGTTTTCGCAACCGCCGCCTGACAGAAAGCAGCGTCGCCAACATCGCCCGCGATCGGAATTGCCCGACGCCCCTCGCCTTCGACAATTTCACAAGTCTTGCGTGCGTCCTCATGCTCGCACAGATAAACTACTGCCACGTCAGCGCCTTCGCGCGCAAAGAGTGCAGCGACGGCCCGACCGATGCCGCTATCGGCGCCGGTGACCAACGCAACCTTGTCCTGCAGGCGGCCCGATCCGGGATAGCGCGGTTGCCAGTCCGGCTTGGGCTCGAGCTTCCGCTCTTCGCCCGGCAGATCGTCTTCGTGAATCATTTCTACTGTTTTGGTCACGGTCAGTCCTTTCCTCTCATACACAGTCTATTACTGAGGAAATCGCCACCCGCCCGTCATCGTTCCCATCTGCTGCCAACCCATGCGGCGGATGGTCGCGGAGCAGAGTTAACTGGATTTCGTGTAACGAGCGATGAGTTGTTACACTTGGAGGGCCGGGAACCAGGCATTCCATGGATCGTTCCATTCAGGGCAGCCTTAATGGTGCGCGGCGGCGTCTGAGTTCGTCCCCTTTTCGCGACATGCAATATCCAAGGGCGAAAGACCGCTTCGAATCCGGTAATTACCCCTGGGTTGGGATCGCCTGCTGACTCATAAGATGAGGATCACAGTGAAAGCGATTATGACGGCGACCAAAGAGACGGCAAGCACGTAACGTACGATATGAGGGGTCTCGCCTGCGCGGACGTCTTCGGTGTCGATATGTTTTGGTTCGTCAGCCATTCTGCAGTCCTTTTCTAACGCGCGGGTGTTTTAATAACCCCCGGAGAAAGCGGACGGTTCCGGACAGTCCATGTTAGCCCAAAGCATGTAAATAGTGTCAATTGAGGAACAAAGTAACCATAAAATTGTTTAATAATATCGTTGTGACAGGAGGCTTGCATGTTAAAATGGGCTCTCATATTTTTCGTTGTCGGTGTCACTCTCGCTGTCCTTGGCTTTGGAGGAATTGGCGGCGCGTTCGTTGAAATCGCCAAGATATTGTTCTTCATTGCCGTCGCTATATTCGTCATTCTGCTTGTTTTGGCGGTGCTGGGCGGACGTAGCGCAGGATTATAGCGAGCCATTAAAACGACTACCGAAATTGCGAGAAAGCCCCGGCATTATGCCGGGGCTTTCTTTTGGGATACAGCTGACGGACATCACCATGGGTAAGAAACGCCGTAATAGCTGTATATTCCGCGACCATAGTCACTATCGAACCTTGGCTCGCTTTGTCCGTCGTAGCGCGGAGCACCCTCAAGGGTGGACTTGTCCAGATCGACGACATAGCCGTCCTGGTCGCTGTCATATGTAAGCAGATTCCAAGGCAGCGGATAATGTTCTTTACCCATTCCCAGGAATCCACCGAAAGACAACACCGCATACCGTGCCGTTCCCGACACCTTGTCGACCATGAAGTTCTCGACCTTTCCAAGCCGTTCACCCGCTCGGTTATATACCGCCGTGCCTTCCACCCTGTCCGAAGCGATCAAGTCAACGGTTTCATCAGTAGCGATATCGCTGGCCATAACTATTCTCCTGCGTTTGTTGGGGCATTGCCCCACCATGGGGTCGCCCTGTTGTATAATATCAGCGATCGTGAGCCCTATCGGTTCCCGCGCTGGTCTCGCTCTCCTCTCATGTCAGCGCGCAGCGCTTCGCCGGGTGCACAGTGCCCAGCGCGAAGGCCAGAAAGCCGTCCGTCGGGTGTCAGCTTTTTCTGCCGTCACGTACCAAAAGCCTTGCGTAGTTCGTCCTTGGCCGTCTCCAGAACCTTGCGCTGCCGGTCCGGCAGATTATCGCCGGCCCTGTTGATATAGAAGGTCAGCATGGACATCGCCGACTGAAAGGGCGTGCCCTTGCGACGATGGCTGTGTTCCGCTGACCGTTTGAGCGAACGGGCGATTTCCGCCGGATCGTCAAGGGTGAAAATATGGTCTTCCAGATCCAGCGCATCGGAATTTTCTGTCACCTGCTGGGACCATTGTCGTCTGGGCATGTTCCTTCTCCTCGTCGGGAATGAACGAGCGGAAAGCCCATCGGGTCCCACAAGCGGAGCAGACAACGCCGGGCAGTCGCAGGAGAGCGTCTGATAACCTCATGCAACCGGGTGCCTGCTGACGAGTTGAATCCCCATCAGCAATGCACAGCACCGGAAAGGAGCCGATCATGCTGGCACGCAAGCCCAAGCCGACGCAGCCGTCCGCAAAACCCGACCAGCCGCCGGTCCGCACTCCGGAACCCTCTATGGGTCCCGACGAGGAAGGTGAGATCCCCTTGGCTCGCGATCAGATCCCCAAGGATCATGCCGCCTGGGTTCATGAGGAGGAAAAGAAATGACTGATCCCAAGGAGCCACCCCATTACTCCGGGCAGGAGGTCCGACAGGGAGAAATCATCCTTAAAAAGCGTCGTAACCGGATCATCTTCATTTCCGGATTGGCGTTGGGGGTGCTTTTCCTCATTGTACTTCAGCTCATGACAGTCTGAAGCGGAGAGCGAACGATGGCGGCTCGCCCCTACTGGACCGGACAGATCAAGCTGGCGCTGGTGACTATCCCGGTCGAATTGTATTCAGCGACCAAGGGCCGCGCCACCATAAGCTTTCGCCAGATCCATGAGCCGTCTGGCAAGCCGGTAAAATATGAAAAGATCGTGCCCGGTATCGGCCCTGTCGATACCGATGAAATCATGAAGGGCTATGAATATGAAAAGGGCAGCTATGTTCTCCTGAGCCCCGAGGAAGTCGACGCGGTCAAGCTGGAGAGCAAGAAGGTCCTGGAACTCACGCAATTCGTCGAGGCGACCGAAATCGACCCGCTCTATTACGAAAAACCCTATTATGTCGTGCCCACCGGAGAGTTGGCAGAAGAAGCCTTCATTGTGCTGCGCAATGCTTTGCGTAAAAGCGGCAAGATCGGGCTTGGTCAACTTGCTATGCGCGGCCGCGAATATATCGTCGCGCTACGCCCCTGCGGTCGTGGGCTGATGCTGGAAACGCTACGCTATTCGGACGAAGTGAACCGGGCCACAAGCTATTTTCGCGACATAGGCGATGAAGAACCTGACGCCGACCTGCTGGAGCTCGCCGAAACGCTGATCGAACGAAAAAGCGGTTCCTTCGATGCCAGCGCTTTTCACGACCGTTATGTCGAAGCGTTGCAACGGCTGGTGGAAAAGAAGCGCAAGGCCAAAGGGAAACGCGTGATCGAAGAAGTAGAGGAGGAAAGCCCTCGCGCGACAGGCAATGTCATCGATCTGATGGCCGCGCTCAAGAAGTCGGTGGCCAGCGAAAAGAAAAGTGCTTCTCCGAGAAAATCTCCGGCGAAGAAGCGGGCTTGAGACACAATGAGCGCGCCTCATCTCACCGAATATCAGCGCAAACGTGACTTTACGCAGACGAAGGAGCCGCGCGGCCGGAAAGGACATGGCGGTGGGCACCGTTTCATCGTTCAAAAGCATGATGCAACCCGCCTGCATTATGATTTCCGTCTGGAAATGGATGGCGTACTGAAAAGCTGGGCAGTAACCAAGGGACCGAGCCTTGATCCGGCCGACAAGCGCCTGGCGGTACGAACCGAGGATCATCCGCTCGATTACGCAAATTTCGAAGGCACTATTCCCAAAGGTCAATATGGCGGGGGAACAGTGATGCTGTGGGATCAGGGGAATTGGGCGCCGATTGAAGGCAAGTCCGCCAGCGATCTGGAAAAGGGCCATCTGCATTTCACCCTCGACGGGGAACGGATGAAAGGTGAATGGCTGCTGGTACGGATGAAACCCAGGCCAGGTGAAAAGCGCGAAAACTGGTTGCTCCGGAAAGTCGAGGATGATTATGCGGGCAGCAGCGGAGCGCTTGTCGACCGGAAACTGACAAGCATCAAAACCGGACGCACCATGGGAGAGATCGCCACCGCCAAGGCTGCCGCAAAGATATCGAAGCCCACTGGCCGGCCACGGCAGGCCCCACCCAACTTCCGAAAACCTCAACTCGCAACGCTCGTCGACCATGTACCGACAGGCGATGAATGGCTCCATGAAGTAAAATATGACGGTTATCGCTGCCTGCTCAGTATCGGCGGCCGCGATGCGCGAGCCTATACGCGATCCGGGCTCGACTGGTCAGACAAGTTCCCTCCGATCGTGACGGCCGCAAAGACCTTGAACGTCGCATCAGCCCTGATCGACGGGGAAATCATCTGGTTGGATCAGGAGGGCCGTCCCGACTTTTCGGGGCTTCAGGCTTGCATTAAGCAGGGTGGCAAGGACCTTGTCTTTTTTGCCTTCGACCTGTTGGAACAGGATGGTGAGGACCTATCGAAACGCCCCAATATCGAGCGCAAGCAAAGGCTTGAAACGCTGATAGACGACCGTGAAGGCGCGATCCGTTTTGCCGATCATATTAGCGGAAATGGCGAGAGGTTGCTGAATACATTGTGCGGCGCGGGCTATGAAGGCATTATCTCCAAAAAAGCGGATGCCTCCTACGCCATTGGCCGACGCACGATGAGCTGGCTGAAGATCAAATGCACCCAACGGCAGGAATTTGTCATTGTCGGCTGGACGAAAAGCAAGGCAAAAAACAGGGCGTTTGCCTCACTCCTGCTCGCGCAAAAATCGGGTCCCGATCTGCGTTATGCGGGACGAGTGGGAACCGGCTTCGATCAGGATCGCCTGACCGAATTACGTGCAAAACTCGACCGGCTGGCGCGCAAAACACCATCGGTGGAAGCACCGCCTGCCATCGCTCGCACCGCGCAGTGGGTGACGCCCAAGCTTGTGGCCGAAATCGCCTTTTCCGAATTTACGGCAGACAATATTGTGCGCCATGCCAGCTTCGTCGGCCTGCGCGAAGATAAGGAACCGGATGAAGTGAAACCCGAAAAGCCGGTATCCCTTGACCCAAGCAAGAATGATACATCCGTCCAGATTTCCCATCCCGATCGCGTCATTTTTCCGGATGCGGGAATCACCAAGGGCGAGTTGGCCGATTATTATCGAACCGTCGCCGACATCATGCTTCCATGGGCTAACCACAGGCCCGTGAGCCTCGTTCGCTGTCCGCAGGGGCGCGCGAAAAAATGCTTTTTCCAGAAACATGACTCAGGAAGTTTTGGCCCGCACGTCCACCATAGTGACATTCTTGAGAAGGATGGCAGCAAGGAACCCTATATCTATATCGATAACGCCGATGGTCTGCTGGCATGCGTCCAGATGGGAACGATAGAGTTCCACGGATGGGGATCGCGTATCGAAACTATCGAGAGGCCGGACCGAATGGTCTTTGATCTGGACCCTGACCCTGGCATCGACTTTTCCACCGTAAAAAACGTATGGCCCGCCCCGTTTGCAAGGTAGATTTTGAGATGCTCTGATCAGTCTGCGTCAACGTATACGGTCTC
>NZ_JAKKIE010000058.1 GCF_021742065.1 Rhizorhapis sp. SPR117 | reverse complement strand
GCCTGCCGACCTAGCATTGTTCATCTCCTCAAAGAGGCGTGAATCAATGAGGTGGATTACAGTTCCGGGTGACTAGCTGAGGCGCGAGGTCCACACCCAGCAGGAGCTGGGCGCTGCCGGTCAGGTCGCCATGTTGCGAAACGTAGAAATAATGCTCGGCTTCAAAACCGGGAAGAAGTTCCACGACGAGGCCGGCAACGCCATGGGTAAGGTTGGAACCCGCGCGCATGTCATGGCGGACGCCGAGGTGCACAGCGGCTGATTCCGACAGAGAGCGGGAATAGAGGGCCTGGGCTTCGAGATCGTCGAAGCTGGTCCGCGTTTCGCTGCCTCCGGTAAGCTTGACTAGAAATTGGTCGTTCCCCGCGCCAGCAGTCAGTGTGCTGTCGAGTAGAAGGTGATCGTCGCCCTTGCCGAGATGTACTTCCAGAAGATCGACTTCCAACTCAAGCGGAACTTGCGCAGCGGCTGGAGCAGAAATAACCCCAAGGGTGAAGAAAGCAGCCAGTAGTCGCATGATGGATCGAGTTCGCATGTTGCTTGTTTGCACATAATGTCTGGCAGACTCTGCCGAAGCGGTCATTCAATTTGGCAACTTGTGTCAAAACCGGGTGTGAATTCCGAACAACGCCGAAACCCCGGAGAGCGTTTTGCCTCGCCCCTGCTCATGGCGTATCAGACGCGCATCGCGCAGGTGCTGTTTTTCTTCTTTGCCTCCTGTACCCCTGATACCACATCAGCGGTCCCGTAATGGCCAGAAACACAAGAGACAGACCACCCAACAATATTAAAGCCCGGCCTGCCTCACCGAATGTCTTCCCGTCGTGGATGGGTAGCATGGGGACCCAAATGTGCCGATCATTTGCTGCCGCTGTCGTCGCCAAGACTTGCGTCTTCGCCAGGTCCAGAGCGACAGTGTGCACGGCTTCCGGGTTACGTTCCGGCGCAAAAAGGAAAATATTGAAAAGGCCCGGAGCGGGCATGCGAATATCCCGAACGGCAGCCCCGGGAAACCTGGCTTGCGCCAAAGCAAGCGCACGGTCGGCATGTCCCCAATTCACAGACGGCATTTCTTTCGCCGGGGCCTGTGACAGCGGTCCGGGCGTCACCATCATGGCAATGGCCATCGCCAGCCCCGTCAGTGCCGAGGTGCCAATAACGATCGTCACAATAATACCAGTGCTTCTGTGGACCTGCCTCAGCAGAAGGCGAAACGAACTATTCCAGCGAATCGTCAGGCTCTTTGCAAAACGGCCTTTTGCTGGCCACCAGTAGAGCAAGCCGGATGTCATCATCATCAGGATCGAAAGGTCAGTACAGATTACGACAGCCAGACCAATCTTGCCGCTCATCAGCTGATAATGCACCAGCAGTGCGGCCTCGGTCGGATAGTGCCAGATGCTGCCAGTACTTAAAATTTTCGAACTGCCCGGATCGACAGTGGTATAGATCATGTTACCCGTTCGGTCCGCCATGTGGGCAAAATAGACACCGTCTTTGGCGACTGGAAATGCCAGCCGCTGAATTTCGCGTTCCGGGTAGGAACGCTGCACCGCGATCAGAATATCACTCAGCGGCGCATTGCCACTATTTGATTGGCGGACCATGCCGACAGGATCGATAACCCGGGCCAGTTCCCCACGGTAGATCAGAACGATGCCGGAAAGTGCCTGCACCAGAACGAACAGAGCGGCCACAAGGCCACAATATCTGTGGATTTTCAGCAAGACTGGCCGCAGCATTCCCGACTTTCCCTTCACGAACCGCAACCACAGGAACCATAGTAGAATTGGAAACGCCGGCAACAATAGTCACCGGCGCTCCCAACATCATATCAGCCTTTTCCGGGACATTGTTTGGCACCGGAAATCGCATTCGCCGTCAGAAATTGAAACTTGCCTTGACGGAGAAGGAACGCGGCGTACCCGGCTGCACCCAAAGGCTCGCATAGGAGCTGGCATAATAACGCTTGTCGAACAGGTTGTTCACGTCCGCCGAAATCTTGATATTATCGGTCACTTCGACAGATGCCAGCAGCTTCACCAGCGTATAGCTGGGCAGGAAGAAGGTGGTGGCGGTTTCGCCCAACCGCTTGCTGACATAGTTGACGCCGCCGCCGATCATGGCCTTTCTCTCACCAATGGCGAAATTCTTGAACAGCAGGAAATTGGCCTGATGCTTGGGAATGTTGATCAGCGGGTCGCCCTTCAGGATTGGCTGTCCAAAATTGGGATCGAGCACGTCGCTGGCCCATCCGGCATCAGTATAGGCATAGTTCAGGAACATCTCGAACCCGGCGGGCAGCTTGGCATTGAGGTCGAATTCGATGCCCTTGCTGTCCGCTGCACCAACCGGCTTGGAAAAGCCTGCATTGACCGGATCGGTGGACAGGACATTGGTCTTCTTCATTTTGTAAAGCGACAGGGTGCTGGTAATTTTCCCGTCCGGCGTCACGAACTTCGCGCCGACTTCATAGCTTTCGCTGATTTCCGGCTCGAACGGCTGTTTGTCAAAACTGATGCCGCTATTGGGGCGGAAGCCTTTGCCATAGCTGGCATAGAGCGAAATACTGCGGGTCGGCTCGAACACCAGGCCGGCCATCGGACTGAACTTGGTGTAAGTTTTGCGCGGGTTGGAACCGTCCAGTCGCAGGTCGATATTCTGGTCAAAATGGTCATAACGACCGCCAAAGCGCACCTTGAACTGCGGCACGATTTCAATCTGGTCTTGCGCATAAATGCCCCAGGCTTTCTGCACTTCGTTCGCATCCTGAATGACGACATCTGGGATCGGCGCCACACCGTTGACGGGGTTGAAGATGTTGACGGTGTACGGATTGGGACGCGGACGATAGCGGGTCTGGAGTGTGTCGATCTCGAACTTGTCCCAATCCGCACCGACGCGAATGTTATGGACGATCGACCCGGTTTCGAATTTGCCGCTGATTTCGCCACGGAACACCATATGGGTGGTGCTGTAATCGCGATAGCGACGCTGGCGGGTCAGGTTCTGGCCGTCGGTATAAAGCTGCTGACGCCCCTCGACCAGCTCGGGGTCGCTCGAATAGCCCACGAAGGTCGTATCCTTATACCCGGCGCCCAGCATCACCACCCAGTCGTCGCTCAGCTCGTGCTGCAATTGCGCCTGATGGCCCAGCACCTCGACTTTGATTGGACCATCGGCAGGATTGCCCAGGAAGCGAGACTGCGGGACAATGCCCAGCGTATATACGCCGGTCGCCAGATCCTTCATCGCCACCACACCGCGATCGAATGGGACCTCCTGGTTTACATATTCCAGTTCGTAGGTGAAGATTGTCTTGTCCGACAGCTTGGCCAGAAAAGACGGATTCAGCACATATTTGCGGGTGTGGATGATATCACGAAAACTGTCGGCATCCTCGACCGCACCAGTGAGGCGAACCGCGACACTGTCGGAGATAGGCAGGTTAAAATCGCCTTCGATCCGATAATGGTTCCAGCTCCCGCCGGAAACAGAAAAGCTTCCGCCTTCCTTGAAGGTCGGCTTCTTGGTGACAATATTGACGGTGCCACCCGGTTCGCCACGACCAAAGAGTGCCGAGTTCGGACCTTTCAATACCTCGATGCGATCGATATTCGACGCATCGCGCGGGCCGCCATAGCCGCGGCCGCCGTTGAAGCCATTGACCAGGAAACCGCTGGGGAAGTTTTCATCGCCGGCAAAGCCGCGAATGGCAAAACTGTCCCACAGGCCGCCGAAATTATTCTGTTTGGAAACGCCACTGGCCAATTCAAGCGCGCTGTCGAGACGGGTCACATTCAGATTGCCAAGCAATTTGGAATCGAGGATCTGTACTGACTGCGGGATTTCCTTGAGCGGCATATCACCTATATATTGCTGCCGAAGGGCAACGACGACGATGTCGCCTGAATCGGCCCCTGCCGCCGGCGCTTCCTGTGCGTGAAGCACAGGCGCCAGTATGAAACAGGAAACGCTTGCTGCAAGCGCTTTACGGAAACCTTTGACAGTAGACATGATAGCTTCCCCTTAAAGTGTTGTACCGTTCCCTTGGGATATTCGTCTTGCTATTATTTATACCTGCGTTAGAGGGACTTGCGCTCCCGACCAGCTGTCAGGCTGAGCGCTCCTGCAATAGCGGCGCTACGCTTGAAAATAGCACACCCCTTCTTTCCGCCGAATTTGAGTATCCGCCCCATTTTTGAGAACTTTTGGTCAAATCACTGGCCTTTTGCGGCGGTTTCTTTTGAATTGCGTAGTGAATAGGCAGAAGATGCCGGGTCGCCAAAGGTCGCCAGGTGTGGCAGCACGGGATAGGTGGTTTTGATGATCATTCCGCCGCCAAGACCAATTATTGCACGCTGAAGCATCAGCCCTCTTCGGGCCGGAATAGATCCTTGTAAAAACCGTTGGTGTGCACCGTGACGGTGACAGGCCTGTCGCCCTTGTTGCGCCAGTACCAGCCGTGCGTGCCGTCAAATGGCGCGGTGAAACTGCCCTGCGCCGACCCGAGTTCCTTTTCCTTCCAGTAGCTGGTAAATTCGCCATCGGCGGCGTTGGGCCGCTCGCCGTGCATATCCACCTTGACCAGACCGCCCTTTACGTCCCAGCGGAAGACGAAACTGTCGCCTGCCCGCATATGCGCCTTGACTTCCGTGCCGCTGTGCGGGGGAAGGATGACGGTCATTGCATCGTTGCGAAGCGCGCCGGCCTTAACGATGTTCGCCTTTGCCGGGATGCCGGGCGCGACAGCGGGCGCTTCGCTAACAGGGGCTTCAGGCTCAGCTGCCGCCGCCATTCGCGTCAGGCCGATGGCGCCGCCAAGGCCGGTGATGTCGATCCCCTTTTCCGCCGGAAGCACGAACAGCGTCAAGACAAGAGCGGCCGCAACCGCCGCACCTGCGCTCGCCTTGGCGAGGGTCTGGGGAGAAGTCTCGATGGAAGCGATTTGAACTGTCATGTCATGCCCCTTGCTGGACATAGCCAGCCAGTTGATAGCCGATGAGGATGAAGCCTGCCGCCATGAGGGCGGCATTGGCGGTAATGGCGTTGCGGCGGAAACTTTCGGTCATCCGCCAGTAGTTCATCAGCAGGAGGATGAGGCCCAGCGCCATGAACTGGCCGATTTCCACCCCGATGTTGAAACTGATGAGATTGGGAAGCATCCCGTCTTTCGACAGCGTCAGTTCCTGCAGCTTGGTCGCAAGACCAAAGCCGTGGAAAAAGCCAAATATCAGCACGGCCGCCTTCGGGTTGGGCGTAAAGCCAAGGACCGTCTTGAACCCGCCCAAATTGTCGAACGCCTTGTAAACCACCGAAAGACCGATGATCGCATCGATAATGTAGGGATTGGCGCGGATATCGAAGAATACGCCCAATAGCAGTGTCGTGCTGTGGCCGATGGCGAACAGCGTCACATATTTGCCAACGTCCTTGAGTCGATAAAGGAAGAAAATGACCCCGGCGAGAAACAGCAGATGATCATAGCCTGTCACCATATGCTTGGCGCCCAGGTAGATATAAGGGACGATATTGACGCCGGCATTGGCCTCTATGAAGTTCTGATCTTCCTTGGCGACGCCGTGCGCGAAGGCCTCCGCGCCACCGAGGAACAACATCATTGCGGTGAATAGCAGCAGGGTCAGAGCGCGCGCCGGAAAGCGCGCCGCCGCAGATCTATGAGAAAACGGCACGGCTCCCATGCCTATTTCACGGTGAATATAGCGAAGGTTTTCGCCTTGCTCCTGTTGTTCACCAGCGTCACCGTGACCTTGGAACCGCTGGGAACCTTCACGCCCTTGCCGATATATTTGTTGCCGCCCGCAGGGGTGAGTGGCGCTTCCTTCTTTGCCGCGCCAGTCGCTATGCTGAGCTTGGCCGATGCACTGGAGGCAGGAATCGGTTCGGCCTCCTCGCTGATATAAAGTTCCACACCCTCTGGCTTGTTCACCAGTTCGAACAGCGTTTCACCAGTCATCTGCACGATGCCGCCGTGTTGCGGTTTCGTGCTGCCATGGGCATAAGCTGCGCCGCCAGCAGCCAAGGGTGCGGCCAGAACGGCGAAGGCGGCCAGAGTCATACGGAAATTCATCGCGATTTCTCCTTATTCGGGTGTGTGCGGCAGCTTGAACGACAGCGTCGCAAAATGTTCTTGTTTTTCATAGATCTTCGGCTGATCGCTCGGCCCGGCATAAGTGGCGCCAATGACGTTCAGTCCCTGATTGCGAACGGGAAACGTCACCATGCCGTTGGCATCGGTTTCCAGGGGCTTCTGATCCGGGTCATTGACGAAATCGGTCAGGATCGGCGCACCCTTCAATGGCTTGCCGTCAAACAGCACCTTGATGGTCAGGGGCTTGCCGATGTCGCCGGGAATTTGGCCGTCGGCCAGGATGATCTGCAGCCGCTGGTCGGCCATGACCGGAATCCTGGCGTCCAGCGTTCCCTTGAAGTCCTTAGGTCGGTCTGACAGCCCGATGAGGTGCACGGCATATTTAATCGTGCGCTCGCTCTCGATTGCATCAGGCATCTGATCGAGCCCCATTTGGTGATACTCGCCAGCCTTGTCCTTAACCCAGACCCCATTGTCGAGAACCGCGGCGACCGCGGCTATGGGAGCCTCGCTATCGACGATCGGAACAATACCGGCTGGCTGGATGGTGGCAGATACAGGCTTCCACTCCGCGTCATAGCCCTGAATCGATTTGACCTTCGGAAGCCGCTTGACCATGTCTAGGTCATCGGCTCCCAAGCCATAGATCATGGCCAGCTGCTTGCCGCGCTGTGCAAACCAGATGCCGTGCGCCTGTGCCGCTGTTGCAGAGGCAAAGCCGGTGGCGAACACCGCTGCGGCAAAATATCGGGAAAAAAGGTTCATGAAGCACTCCCATATTGTTCGTGGCTGCTGTCCCACACCATGGCAGGTTAGTTAGGACGATCGGGAAAACCTGCCAATTATGAGGTGCGTCCGGGAATCAATTGCCGAATATGACGCGCAAACGGCAGAATGAGGGGCGCGACCAGTCAATGAATTCAGGTCCCCGTCGGCGGCAAAATACCAAGCCATGCTACCAGTCCAATGATCGAAATAGCCGCAACGGTTTCCAGCATTATGCTGCGACGAAGTTTCGCCAGTGCCACTTTTTCATCGCCCGATGACATGGCATCACCCAATGCGGGGGTCAGGCGAAAACGATTGAGGGTAGCCAGAACGAGCATGGCGAGAAACAGTGCAATCTTCACCATCAGCAAACGCCCGTAAAGACTGCCGGGCAGCGCCTGAAGATTGCCGGGGCCGACCAGCATCAGGGCGCTGAATATGCCTGTCGCAAGGATGACAAGCACGATTATCGTGCCAATCGTCGAGAAGCTGGCAAGCGAGGCGTAAAGCCGCTCAAGCTGGACCCGATCGCGTGTCCTGCCCGCCTCGACAAGCGACCAGAGCAAACCCGCGAGCGCGCCCAGCCAAGCGCCCGCCGCGAGCAGGTGGAGCATGGTGGCGGGCAGATGCAGCGCCGCCGCCGGTCCTTCGCTCGCTGCCGCATGACCAAAGAATGGAAGAGTCGAAAGCGCCACTGCGGCGGCTCCCGTCGATACAACCAGCATCCTTGTGCGCCGCCCGGACAACAATAATGTTGCGCCCAGAATAATGAGCAGAGCCGCCATCCGCACTTGCCAGACGGTGCCAAGCGGCATGTCGAACAGCATCATAGAAAGCGTCGACCTGTCCACATCACCAACTGCCTGACCGCTCATCGATGCCGCCAGTTGCAGGAAACCGAAACCGGACAGACCCATGCCGACGATGGCCAGCAACATCATGGTCGCGTCCAAACGTATCCGCTGTCTGGCATACAGAGCAAAAAGCGGCAATCCGAACAACAGCAACAGATCAGCATACAGCGCAAAGCGTACGATGATGAGCGGCCAGTCAGCCACGTTCTATTTCACCGTGAACGAGAATTTGCCTTCGATCCGGTGCGTGTCGGCGGCGACTGCGTGCCAGCTCAGTTCATACTGACCGGCGGGCAACGGGCGTGGCAGGGTTGCCACCATCGTCTTGCCATCGCTGGCAACACTCGTCTTGAAGCCCGCAATTTTCATCGGGTCGTGGCTCGCCATGCCGGGCATTCCCGTCATGACAAGTTCAAAACCGGAAAATTGCGGCACCAGTGTTTCACTGAATGTCAGCTTGATTGCCTTTGGCTTGGCAACAGTCGCATCGGCGGCTGGCGTGGATGATACAAGCTTGGGATGCGCCAGTGCCGCCGTCGGTGCAGCGATCAGGGCGAGAATGGGAGCGACAAGCAAAAGGAACAGGCGATTCATGGGGTTTTCTCCAGCAAGCAATTGAGTGGGTACAAAATGACATACGCATGCTGGCAACCCATCCCTCATGCACAAATGCCGATGCGCCTCTCATCCGCTCATATGTGAGGGCTTGCGCTTGGAACTGCGTATGCATGATATACAGGCAGGAGCCAAGAATATGGACGACCTCGATATTATACTCACTCGCATGCGGGAAAGCCCGGTACATCGAGGGCTGACAGACATGGAAAGCGCGGTCATCGAAGGTATGGCTGCGCGGCGCGCCAATGCCGGAGCCATTCGAAATATCGCAGTTGTCGGTATCGTCGCCCTTGGCATCGGCATGGCAAGCGGCCAGTTTTCCGCTGGCCGCGCAGAAGCTTCTGTTTCTGCTGCTCCCTTTGGCGTGCCAGCCACGCTCGCTCCTTCCAGTCTGCTGGCGGCGGGAGAATGAATAATATCCAGCGCGGCGTGCTGATCGCCCTTGTCGCATTTGCGGCGGCGATGGCCGGCGTTCTTGCTGGCCGCAGCTTGTTCAATACACAGGCCCCGGTCGCAAACGAACTGCATGCGTTCTTGCATCAAAAGCTTGACCTGGATTCAACCCAGACAGCACGGATTGAGGTTTTGGAACATCGGTTTTCCATCCGCAAACAGGCATTGGAAATGGAATTGCGTGCGGACAATGCGCGCCTTGCCGAAGCGATTGAGGCCGAGCATGGCTATGGACCACAGGTCGCGGCCGCAATCGACCTGTCGCATCAGGCAATGGGCGAGCTTCAAAAGGAAACATTGCAGCATATTTTTGCCATGCGCGCCGTGCTGCGGGCGGACCAGGCGGCAAGGTTTGACCAGGCGGTGGTCAAGGCGCTGACCACATCGGAAAAGTGAGCATTTCCCTTGGCGATTGCACGGACGCGGAACTGGCTGCGCTGGCATTGGGGGGACGGCAGACAGCCTATTCCGAATTGATGCGCCGTCACCGGGAACCGATATATCGCCTTGTACGCGCACAGGTTGGCGATGCCGACGAAGCACTGGACGTCACGCAGGAATGTTTTGTATCCGCCTTTGCCGCGCTTGCCCGTTTCGATCGTACCCGGCCCTTCCGCGTCTGGGTTTCACGCATTGCCATCAACAAATGCCGCGACTGGGCGCGCCGCCGGTCCGTGCGGCGCTTTTTTACATTCGCTCTGCCAATTGATGCCGCCAGTAGAACTGCCGACAGTGCACCTGCACCCGATGTGGCGATGGCCGATCAGGAGGAATGGCAACGGCTTTCGGCGGCCATCGTCCAACTGCCGCTATCGGTCCGGCAACCACTGCTGCTGTGCTCGATCGAGGGCTTGTCACAGGCAGAGGCCGCGCAAGTATTGAACATCAGCGAGAAGGCGGTGGAAACCCGCATCTATCGCGCCCGTTCAAAACTTTCAGAAATATTGAGGGGTTAGGCCCGGACTCGCGTATCTGGATTGGTAACTGCCTTTTCCTTCCAACGGAACGACCCCCGACATGATTTCATCGCATATTGACCGTAGAACACTGATCCGCAGCGCCACCAGCGTGCTGGGCGTCGCTGCGCTGGGCGAATTATTCCCGGCCTGGGCACAAAGCGGTACGCATGGCGCTACGCCAATGGCGGGGGTGCTGTCCGGCGAAGATATCGCTTTGAAGGTCGGCCATTCGCCCTTTTCCGTTGGCGGGCGAAGAGGCCATGCGATTACCGTTAACGGCACGTTACCCGCCCCGCTGATCCGGCTGAGGGAAGGACAGAATGTCCGCATTTCCGTCACCAACAGTCTGGATGAGGACACGTCGATCCACTGGCACGGCCTGATCGTGCCATTCCAGTTCGATGGCGTGCCGGGTATCAGCTTTCCAGGAATCAGGCCGGGCGAGACATTCCGCTATGAATTCCCCGTTCGGCAGTCGGGCACCTATTGGTATCACAGCCATTCGGGAATGCAGGAGGCGGTGGGCCATTATGGGCCGATCATCATCGATCCTGCTGGTGCCGATCCCGTCACCTTTGACCGTGAACATGTTATTGTCCTGAGCGACTGGAGCTTTCTCCACCCGCACGTCGTGCTTAGCAAGCTCAAGCAGGTGGGCGGCTATTTCAATCGACAGAAGCAAACCCTCACAGGACTCTTGCAAGGCAAGGACCAGTCACAGGCCGAACGGCTGAAGTGGGCGAAGATGCGAATGGACCCCACCGACATTTCCGATGTGACGGGTTCCACCTACACTTATCTGATCAACGGCCATGGCACGGCGGAAAACTGGACCGGTCTGTTCGTACCGGGAGAACGGGTGCGGCTGCGTATCATCAATGCATCGGCCATGACCAATTTCAACGTGCGCGTGCCGGGCCTGCCGATGACCATCGTTCAAGCCGATGGGCAGCACGTCCAGCCTGTTGAAACAGACGAATTCCAGATCGGCATTGCCGAAACCTATGACGTGATTGTCCGACCGGGTGATGCCGCCGCCTATGGCCTGATTGCAGAAGCCCTCGACAGGTCAGGCCTCTGCCGCGCTACTCTGGCCCCGCAAATCGGGCCGGCAGGACCTGTGCCGCCGCTGCGCGAACGCCCGCTGCTCACCATGCGCGATATGGGCATGGGCGACATGGACATGGGCGGGACGGGCGGAGAGCCTGGTGTCATCGACCTCAGCGCCCCCGAAGGCGCCGATCCCATGGCGGGCATGGATCATGGGTCGATGAAGATGCGCGACCCCTCCGTCGCGCCGGGGGTTAAGATGGGGCCGGGCGTGGCGACGCTTTCCCCCATGCCCGCTGATCGCACTGGCGACCGCCCGACCGGCCTTGAAGACGTGCCGCACCGTGTACTGACCTATCACGACCTCGCGGCGCTCGCCCCGAACCCCGACCCGCGCCAGCCGACCCGTACACTCGATATCCATCTTACCGCCAATATGGAACGCTATATGTGGTCATTCGACGGCGTGAAGCTTAGTGATGGCGCCGCTCCGATTGCCTTTCGGCATAACGAACGGGTCCGGGTGAATTTGATCAACGATACGATGATGCCGCATCCCATCCACCTGCATGGTCATTTCTTTGAACTTGTGACCGGCAATCCCGGACATCATCCATTGAAACATACAGTGAATGTGCTTCCGGGCGGCAAGGCCACATTTGACCTGACGGCCGATGCGCTCGGCGACTGGGCTTTTCATTGCCATATGCTGTTGCACATGCACGCGGGCATGTTCCGCGTCATAACCGTCCGGCATGGGGAGGATGCGGCATGATCCGTTTATCCCTCCTGCTATCGGCCATGGTCCTGCCTGTTCCGGCTGTCGCGCAAATGGATCATTCGCAGATGGATCATTCCATGCATCGGGAGGTGCCAGAGACGGGTCACGTCACGGGTAGTGAACTGCCACCTCCACCGCCTTCTGATCATGCCGCAGACCGGATTTACGATCCGGCGGACATGGCCACGGCGCGGCAGATGCTTGCAAAGGAAGCTGGCGGCATGGCGGCATCCATGATCATCGTGGAACGCGCCGAATATCAAATGCGCAATGGTTCGGACGGCTATCGGTGGGAAGCGGAAGGCTGGTTCGGCGGAGACATTGATCGCTTTGCGTTCAAGACGGAGGGCGAGGGGAATTTCGGCCATGCGCCAGAACAGGCGGAACTGCAGGCGCTCTATAGTCATGCTCTCGATCCCTGGTTCAATCTGCAGCTTGGCCTGCGCCACGACATTCGCCCCGACCCGTCGCGGACCTATGCCGTCCTCGGCATCGAGGGACTCGCACCCTATTGGTTTGAGGTCGGCGGGGCCTTGTTCCTTTCCGACAAGGGCGATCTGTTGGCCCGCGCCCAGATGCATTATGACCAGCGGATTACCCAGAAATTGATCCTCCAACCCAGTGCGGAACTCAATTTTGCGGCGCAGGATGTGCCGGAAAATGGCGTCGGGTCGGGCCTGTCGAACATCGAACTGGGTCTGCGGCTGCGGTATGAAATCATTCCCGAATTCGCGCCTTATATCGGGCTCTCCTATGAGCGTAAAACAGGGGACAGCGCCGATTATGCCCGTACCGCCGGGGAGCACGTGTCCTCAACCAGTTTTGTGGCAGGAGTGCGCTTCTGGTTCTAGGCTCGGCGCTGTCTCAAAGGCCTTCTCAGGTGATAGCGCTGGTTTCCTGCATATAGTGAAGCCCAGATGGCGCGCCACCGGTTCGCAGGTCACCTTGCCATCCAGATGTTAAGGCCCGCAAGCAGGTGCCTGTCCTGCTGCTAGGCGACGCAATAGTGGACAGTATCGTCCACGATATAAAACCTACCCCATATAGAATGATTCAATATTGAAGAGTTTGTCGATGGAGCATTGTAATTTTCGTCGGCGTTGTTTTGCCTGCGCCCATTTGCGTTCGATGGGATTGAGGTCGGGGCAGTAAGGCGCGGCGCGCGGCATCGTAGATCGACTTCGCGCGCGTTTCCGCATTGCGCGCACGCCCCAGACGAACCTCGGCCGATCGTGCACGGTCGACCGCAGCCGATTGTTCTGCCGTCACGCGGGCGATGACGCGATCAATTGAAATGGTGTCGAAAACGCGCAGGTCCGATGCAATGGACCGCTGGTCAGTCTCGACCTTCTCGAGACGGCTCTCGACCTCGGCGGTGGTGGCATTTTCCAGTGAGGCGCCCACGAGGCGAGTCTCGAATCCTTGATCGAAGTTGCCAGCTGATCGCGCTCGGCGGTGGCCTTAAGGAAGGCCTGCTCAGTAGTTTGCGTTTTGCGCAGAGCGGCATCGCGTTCGCGCTGACCGCCGCCAGAGTCTGTTCGAGCACCTGATTGAGATCATCCCAGTCGGTCCAATAGCCAACAATCACGAGGTCGCGGTCGAGAAGGCGCTGGGTCAACCACGCGGCCCCCTCTGTCAGAAATTGGTTCGGCGGCGAGCTGACCTGCTGCCCATACGGTGCGGACAGGATCGCTCCAGCAACCATGAATCATGAGCAACGGCGACCTGCTCGCCAGGAGTGCGGCGACCTTATCGCGGCTCACGCCTGCGCCGACATGGCCGAACAGTAGATTGCCCGCCGCTGTCGTGCGGGCGCTCCCATGTAGAATCTGTCCCACAGTGCATCCTTCCATTGATGGCTGAATAATGCACCATCAAATGCCGGGACTAAACACCTAGGCTGGCAATGCCCATTGATGAAATATCTGGCAGATTGCCGCGGATAGCTGTAAGGTTTATTCGCCCTCAAATTTGGAATTGCCAGCATAACCTTTAAGAGTACACTGGCGTAGCAATGCTACTCGAGAAGAGCAAAAATGCCAGATAAAGCAATCTTACTGAAGATCGGAGATTACTTGATTTCCAGTGACGATGCGGACGCTCTGGCTGAAGAAGGACGCCGGGTACGAAGTTTCATCGCTTCAAATCGCTCTGGCACGCTGCTTCGCCTTTTTGATTTTTTGCTGGAGCAATCTATCGAAGGACGTTGCCCCAAAGAAACGGAAATCGCCGAAGAGATATTTCAAAACAACTCGAATGAGCCTGGGCGTCAGGGTTCGCGCGTTCGGGTCGGCATCTATCGTCTCCGCAAAAAACTTGACCTGTTCTATCACGGAAAATCAGGCGCGCGCTTGACCATTCGGCAAGGCGAATACGGGTTTCAACTGGAGACGCCCGACGTAACGGCTGAGAGTGACCAGACCCCTGTAAGAAAATCGGGCGATTCTAGCACCTCCGCCCCAGTGGTTCGCATTGCCATTTCAATATTGTTGCTATTCAATCTGGTATTTTCGTTTCTGTATTTTAGTCACGCTTTTCCCTCAGGCAATTCTCTGAACCATTCAACACTTTGGCAGTCATTTGACGGCGAGAAAAATTATACTTTGGTCCTCGGTGATTATTTCATGTTTTTGACACAGAGAAACCAGGATGGTGTTGAGGAGGTAGTTCAGGATCTTTCAATAGATTCTGCCGATGCTTTCTATGAATATGTAACCACGACTTCTGGAATTCAGGATACCCTGAAAAACGAAGATCTCTATGCGGTTAGCTCGGATATTTTAGGGCCAATTAGCCGGCTATCGTCCTATCTCAAGAATATCGATATTCATCCACTCACTTCTTCTGAACTTGATCCCACGATGTTGAAGTCCTCCGGTATAATTTATCTCGGCGCGCTTGATGCCATTTCACCATTGCTGAGTAATCCGCTATTCGAGGCTTCGCAGTTCCGTTGTGGTACCACTTGCTATGAAATAATAGACAAGGCCTCCAAGCGGAAATTCCTGTCTGATAGCCCCTATCTGCTAGGCAACGGAATTATCCCGCGGCGGGATTATGGTTATATTGCGAGTTATCCCGGCCCGTCGGGCAAGCCCATTCTCATCTTGTCAGGAACGGGCGATGCCGGTGTAGCGCAGATGGTCAACATCGCCACCAATGCGAAAATGCTCGAACAGTTGCGTCATAGCATCGGAGGCAATTTCCGGTCCTTTGAAGCGCTTTATCAGGTCCGCACGATGTTCAATCAAAGCTATGGAAGCAAGCTGCTAATCGCCAGACCCATCGATTCCCAGCGTATTTGGGACGAAGCAAAGCGCAGCGAATAGCCGGAAGGGCGACGCGGGTCAGGGAGCGGGGCCGTCGCCTTTGTCCGTCTTCAAAGCCCACGCGATCAAGAGCTGTGTGTCGAAAATGAAGTCCCCTGTGCCACGCACTTGATAGAGAGCCTCGAAAGCCTTTGCCCCCCGGTCTTCTTTGCCAACACATCAAGTTGCTTTTTGTCAGATACGAGCCTGATCATTTGCGAAAGCGCGGCGTCATCGATACCTGAAATCACGATTGTCTGGTTGCCTGACGGGCCAGGATAGCTGGCAATGTATCCATAATCATAGCCAAATGGATCTTTGGTTGGGCCACGACTGTTCGATATATCAGTCGATGGTGCCGCTCGCGCCCTGAAAACCTTCCCTGAGGAATTATCCTTCAGTTCATTGAAATCAGCACCAGGCTCGAACCGCGATTGTCTGAGTACAGGTGATCGCAGCTCTCCCAGTTCAGCGAAGTAACCGATGTAGATCACGTTACGGGAATCGATAGTTTCTTGCGAAATGCGTGAAACAGGAATGATGTCCGGCACACCATGATCCGAGCGCATCCCTGCGACCAAGGGCAGGATCGCAGTCGCACCCGTTGCCACCCTTGCCGGGATCCGGTGGATATCGCGATCATGTAATTTGCTATATTGATCGGGGTGCATCCTCAAATAGTCATCAAGATCTCGCCCCGAACGGATCGTTGGATGCATGGCAAGGCGCTGCACCTTGTCTTCCGGGCCGCTTTGCACAACCAGATAAAAATCGCCTACAGCGATTAGCGGCAATCGCTCATGCGTGGCCACCGGCTGCCAGAAGGGCGACTTGCTAAGTGGGGAGAGAGCCTCCCCCCCCAACCCACCTTTGAGAAATAGCAGGCTCCAAAACACCGCAGTAGCCACAAAGCCAGCTATGACCATGACTCGAATGCGCTTTTGCCGGTTTCGCGACTTCAGCCGCAGAGATGGCGCTTCATCTTCATCCACGCTCTTCGGTTCATCCGTCAATATCAGGCGATACTCGCCCTTGGGAATCTCTAATAGCATGCCGCTTTTTCCGGCATTGAAGATATGCAGCCGTTGGCGCAACCGGTAGATATGCGCACGTACCGTAGAATCCTGAGACGTATCGAACTCGGCGGTTTTTCCGAACACAGCCATTGCTATTTCGATTTCTTTGGGAGCCCGCCGGTCGGCGGATCGCTCTAGCAGATAGTCGAGCAAATGGGAAAGGACCGTGGAGCGGCTTTCTCCGACCAGCACCTCTCGAAATTGCGAAGCTTGCTCGACAATTAGCCGCTGAGTAGCTTCGTCCACACAGTCAAATTGAGCCCGCCTTGTCAAAAGCGTGGTGTCTCCCGCAGAAGCAAACTTAATAAAATCATATCAGTCACCCATCGGTTACCTCCGGCAAAAGCACATCACCAGCCACGCTACCGTGTAAATCAATATTCGGGACGCGCAATCCTCCGGCAGATCCTCATTTTCCGGGACAAGTTAGCTGTCATGGCCGGCCTCGCGACAAACATGCCATTATACTTGTGTTGGCACGATTAACCGTCCAGCACTGTAATCATGGGATAAGCCCCATGATTACAGTATATCAAGCCATGTAACGCCGTGCTCAATGTTGGAGATGGCGAAACCCTCGTCAATGCAACACTATCAAAAACTCAACTGATATTGCACACCGATTTGACGTGGACGACTCACCACGCCGCGAGGCAGGCGCTGGCCGCCTGCGTCCTGTCGTTCAAAGGAAGAGGATGGCTGATCACCAAAGTTCAGCCGCTTGTCGAACAGGTTCTTAACATAGACCATGATCTGCGACGCACCGACATTAATGCCAATATTGCCGTTAACCATGTTGATAGGTTGCCGGGCAACCACCCCGCCACTACCGTCAGGAACCTTAACCGAACTCGTGTAGCTGTAATCCGCAGCAACGAAAAGGCTGAGATCATTTGTGATTGGCGTTTCGTAAGAGCCTGAAATGCTGCCGGTCCATTTCGGGACCAGTTCTAAACGACTGTCAGGCGCCTGGGGAAGCAAGCCTGGGGATTTCAGAATCGCGTCAGTGTAACCGAGACCGAGCTGGATCGATAGAGGTACCCCGGCAAAAGGCCGGCCGGCAATTTCAAACTCGCCGCCATTGATTTGTGCCTTGCCTGCGTTTGTGACAAACGGAAACCCACAGTCAGGCAGAAAAGCAGTCTGCTGGATGTTAGACCAATCCATTCGGAATGCAGCAGCTGATGCGCTTAGCCTGCCGCCACTCAACCGACTCTTGATACCCACTTCGTAGTTCCACAGAGTGTCGGATTTATATTGCCGGATGTCACCTGCGGCCAACCCGAGGGCGGCGAGATCGGCGTCACAGAAACTGGGCAACCGTGCCTGGCTTCCGCCCGCACGAAATCCCTTGGACACGGAGGCATAGACATTGCCACGATCGCCGACCTCATAGGACAGCACGGCCTTGGGCACCAAACCCGACTGCTTGCTGTGCAAAGCAGGGTTTTGGTTTGCTCCGTCCTCCCAGATAAATCCTGTATCAGTGTTCGCATCGGTTTTCTGCGTGACCCAATATTTCCTTAGACCGAGCGTCGCGGTAAGCTTTGGAGCCAACCGATAATAAAGTTCGCCAAAAAAGGCGGTGTTAGTTTTGTGCGTTTTGATGCCGCTCTCACTCAGATAAGCGGGTGTAAAACCAAAGTCCTCCAACTCCTGAACAAAAACGCCCGGCGCTTTTGCGCTCCCATGTTCGCTTTGGTAGAAGAAGCCCACAACGCCGGAGAGATTTGGCAGGATCGTGCCGTTATCGAAAGAGAGTCGCGTTTCCTGTGTGAAACGACTCTCCCTGAGAATGCTCTCAACGTAGAACACTGGCCGTCCCAGATCGAGCCCCAGTTCGCCTTCGAACCAGTCGTTCGTTCCTTCTGTATCGTCCTCCAGCTCGCGGGTCTTGCGGCTGAAGTAACTGGCTGAGGAAACTACGTCGAACCCATCTCCCGTATAATTCAGCGCCACCGATGCAAGGCCCCAGCGGTCCTTCGAGTATTCCTGGACGTCGCGCTCGCGGTCCACTGTGTAAGATAGGGGGCGATATGCTGGAAGCGGTACATAGGCAGCAGGAAGTCCGTGAAGTTCGCCAGTCTGGCCAATAACGTTTATCGTCGCTTCGAGCGTGTCGGTCATCTTTGCACGCAAGGTGACTGAGCCTATATATGTGTCATTGCGCCCCTGACCTTTTTTGAAATGAGATTGCCAGACGCATCAGGGAACCGCCGGGTGATGAAACCGGACTCCCGTGTATAGCCAAAGGCAATATCGACAGCGAGCTGGTCGGGTACCAGGACAATGTTTGCCGTGGCATTACCATCAAAATCGAATCCACCTTGCCGCGTACCACCCCCTTGCACCTGCACAGTGCCACTCTGTTCATTGAGCGACGGCTTTTTGGTTATAAAACGTAGCGTGCCACCCATGGAACTCGCACCAAACAAGGTTCCTTGCGGCCCCTTCAGAACCTCAATGCGTTCCAGATTCAGCACTTGCGGGCTAACGGACGCAGGAACTGGTGTGTCGTTAATATAGTAAGCCGTGGTGCCGTTGCCGACGATACCTCTGATAGTCGTCTGACGATCCCCGCTCCACGTCACGGTGGCGCCCTGACCGTATTGGAAACTCAGATTAGGAATTTTCGTCGCATAATCGGTAAAACTCCGAATATTCTGTTTTTCCAAAAACTCGGAAGAATATGCCGTGATCGAGGCCGGCACACTAGTCAGCGCCTCATCCTTACGCCGAGCAGATACCACGATTTCCTGAATCTCTTGCGTATTCCCGGCGGCATCATAGCCGCCCTGCTTCTCCTCGCCCTCCTGTGCATTTGCCAAGCAGGGCGACGCCAAAGCGGATCCTGCAAGTAAAAGGGCGACTAAGGTGCCCGATCGCGTGGCCACTCCGACCTTAGCCAACGTCATTTTGGAATATGTCATAATATCTCCCCCCTGTTCTTCAGGTGCGAACTTATATTTGGCCTCCGCCTTCGCTGGCGATCTGGTGATACGCGGTTGCTGCATCACGCCCTCTCCAAAGCTATGTGAGAGAGCACCGAATTCCCTTTTGAAATTGCCCGATTCCGCCCTTCATCAAGCGGCTTCAATTGGTTGCGCCAGGACAACTCTGAACCATAATTGGCACCATCTGTTGCGGATAAGTCAATATCTTAGGGGCGCAAAAACTGTTCGGAAACGTTTAGAACATGGCTTGCTACGTTACCCGAACATGCTCACCTCTCGGGTAATGCGGGCATGTCAGCCTGGTTTCGAGGGGAGGTGATGAAACCATGATCATCGACCGCCGGAGCTATCGATTCTTCCCACCGAGCGCGCCCGTTGAACGGTTTCGTGACCGCTTCGCGCTTCTCCACCTTCAAACACGCACTATTATCCAACACCGATCAATTTTCGATAGATTGTGAGCGGTGGAGGCAGAACGGTCTCGGCAAAGGGGCTGTCAAGAAGCCGATGAACTTCCGCTCAGATCCGGTGAGAGGAATGTGTTGAATGAATAGAACGATAAGGAATTTCTGCGCGTGTGCCCTCGCCCTGTTCGGGATATGCCTGCCTGCAGCGGCGCACCATTCTTTCGCAATGTTCGATCAGAATAAGTCGGTCGAACTCAAGAACGTTGCCGTTGCCCGATTTCAATGGGCCAATCCTCATGTCTTTGTGGTCGTCAAAGACGGGGGAACGACCTATACATTGGAATGCGGCAGCCCTTCAAACATGCGTGAAACCGGCTGGAAGTTCAATACGCTCAAAAGCGGTGACAAGATCGATGTTGTCTTCTTCCCGCTGCGAAATGGGAAACCGGGTGGAGCGCTCAAACTCGCGACACTGGCTAACGGCAAAAAGCTGGAGGCTTGGTGACGCTTTCCTGTCGGAATGCGTGTAGACCGGTAATGGAGCCAAGCCCGTTCAGTTTCAGAGTCCTCTTGGAGGAGGAACCCCTCCGACTTCAGTCGGATACTGGCTTTAGCCTTAGACTCGGCCAGTAGCCTGT
>NZ_JAKKIE010000057.1 GCF_021742065.1 Rhizorhapis sp. SPR117 | reverse complement strand
ACTTGCGCTTGCCGCCTCCGCCTGCCGCCCCCGTCCCGGATTACGCCATCACGC
This sequence comes from Rhizorhapis sp. SPR117, assembly GCF_021742065.1. Next base: position 21,885 of record NZ_JAKKIE010000057.1, on the reverse strand, counting down.
AGTCGCCCGGTGAATAAGAGAGGCTAGCGGTTTGATTTGCACTGGCGCAATCAGGATATCCCATCCATGCGCTATATGATTCTCAACTTCCTCAAAAATAAAAGCTTCAGCCGATCCGAATGGGAAATATTTAGTTACATAGAGAACTCTCATATTGTTTGCTCCCATTCCCCGGTCACTAATGACTTGAGCAGCCATAAATGAAGGAGCATCGCTAATAGATAGACAATTGTGAAGATAGAAAGAAATGTTTCCGCCCATGCGTCATGACCCCATGTCGCAACCATCGCTATTGGGGCACTGAATGTTGCGCCTATTAGGTAAGGCATGGAGGCCTTAAGCAAGGTCCCGAACCGGCCGATCGCGCAATTTACATAAATAGACAAAGCATTGACCGGGAGTGCCAGCATAACCAGACTCAACAACGTCAGATCGAGAACTGTTACGTCCATTTTTCCATGATAGAGAAATTGCGCCAGTTGATGGCCCCAGCAGAGTAACAGCAAGCTTACACCAAGTCCGGGAATTACTCCGCCAGCAAGACAGTGCAGGAATGCGCGTCGTACCAATAGAATGCTACCGGAATGCAATGCGGCCGTAATCCTGGGCAGATAGGATTCGATGATCGCTCTCATGACAATTCCCATCACCCGCATCAACTTATAGGCAAAATCATAAAGCAAAAGCGGTCGCAAATCGTCGGTTAGAAAAGCAATCACCAAAAAGGGCATATTGTTAGCGCCAACGTCTGCGAGCGTAAACAGAATCGAAGCGCGGATATCGCGCAGATATCGCGTCCTGATGATCCCTATGCCCTTCGCGATGCTGGTCCAATGGGCCATCCGCAGCTTCAACACTCGATGAATTATCACACACCAGATGCCGAGGCTTGCCAACGTTACCACAAGCAATATCAACACCGAGAAGCCAAGATCCAAACCTAGCAGTACAGCAAACAACACCACGAGGCTGACCACACGCCTACAGATATCAGTAAATTCGAACAACAAATTGCGATCCAGCGCAGCAAGCACCCGCTTACACAGCAGCACTGCAATATTAAGACAGGAAACAATGAAAAATGAAAGAAAGAGCAACGGCAGTTGAGTTACGATGATACCGACAACAAAACACAGAGCAAGCGCGCAAACGGCAAGCACAATTAACGTGATAATTGCGGCCAATACTGCACTTATTTCCGTGAAAGAAAATTGTCCTCCAGCGTGCAAACGCCATCTTCTCAATCGATTATATATGATGTTGGTAAAACCAAATTCGGCACTTATAGTAAAATTGCTTAGCGCGATCAGCAAAACGAAATTCTGAAACTCGATATTGTCGAGTGCACGAGCGAACACAAAGGTCAGCCCAAACCCCCAAATCAAAATTAAACAAGCGTTCCCAAGCTTAACCGCTCCGAGCACGCCAATAGATTGCTCCAGTTCACGTATCCGTTGCAGAACGGTCACCTAGCGCTCTGAAACGCTGGCTGGGCTAAATTTTCTAAGCCAAAACAGATTGCGCTCTGTTTTACGAGAAGGGTCAACGCGACTGTGCCGGATTCCATGTGCTCATGGTCCTTCCACCCATCGCCCGGAACAATCCAATCAGGGTAGCCACATAGGCTAGAAGCGCATCTGTTATTGCTGCAAATGGCCCAGTGCGAACCAGAAGTCCAACCATCCCCAATATAATCAATGTGAATACATATCCCCCGAGCATCCAAATGCTCAGAGTGCATATAAATAGACCCGCTCCGACTACTCCAATCACCAGAAACAGCCCCCCAAACCATCGTAAATATTTGCGCGAGACATATTTGAAACGATCAAGCGCACTCATGCTGCGTAACTGTGTCCGCAAATAGCTGTGTGTATGCCATGCGCGCGCGGCTATCCTGGTCTTTCGTCGGAATTCATCCGCACGAGCGGACACCAAATGCTCGTAGGCGATGACGTCTCGAGCCTTGATAAGGCGCTTCCCTGCAAAAACGACAGCCATGGATACTGCCATATCGTCAAGCACCGTGTCGGGAAACTCTGGGTAGAGCGTTCGCCGGACGGAGAAAATTGACCCATCGGCGCCCATGACATTGCCGCAACGCGATTCAAGATCCTTCAACCTTTCCTCCAGGCGCCAGTAAAGAGACCCTACCGCTGCCGTGGCGCTTTCTCCCTCGCCCGTATAGCGCAAGGACCCAAGTACGCCGCCGACCGCCGGATCACCATAATATTTCCGCAACGATTCCAGCGCATCCGTCTGCAGGATGACATTGGCATCGGTGAATACCAGCACGTCTCCCTTCGCTCGTGCGGCCAGCAGTTTCATCCCATGCGCCTTGCCATTGCGGCCTTTGCCCCTGATCACCGTTAAGATGTCGGAACGGGACTCCAGCACGGCGCCGGTGTCGTCAGACGAATCATCGTCATAGGCGAGGATTTCAAGACTGGGATAAAGCTGCTTGAGAGCCTCGAGATTGGCGATCTTTTCCTTAATATTCGCGTGCTCATTATAGGCACAGAACAGCAGCGAAAAGCGAATATCCGCCTCAGAGAATTGCACCGGAACGCGAGGCATCATACGAACGACCATGGGGTAAATGACATAAGGGTACAGGAATAGCAGGGCGGAAATTATCGTGATTGATGCCAGCGCGATCTGCATTGCCGATCCATCTTATTGAAGCCCAATGACACCCCCCGGCGCATCGGACAGCACTATTATCAGACCGCGACCCGAAACGCCGCAGTATTCTGCACCTGCGCAGGCTGATCCCGCCAAATCCCCCGCGTATCATACACATGCTTGTCCGCGCGTTCATCCAGCGGGACCGATTTGAATACGTCGTGATCGACCAGCACCACGAATAGCGGGCAGCTTTCAATGGCTGAATCAATGTCGATCAGCTCCGCACCCGTCCCGGCAAATTCCATAGGCAGGGCCTCCGCATAAGGTTCAACCAGTTTCACCCGATTGCCATAACGGCGCGCCAACTGGCTCGCGACTTTCAGTGCGGGGCTTTCGCGGAAATCGTCGATGTTGGCCTTGAACGCGAGGCCCAGGCACGCGATTGGTGCGCCGGGTATGGCGTCGATCATCCGCGATGCGCGTTCGAACACATGGTCGATCTTGGCGTCATTGACCTCTCGCGCCGTGCGGATCAGGCGCGCGTTTTCCGGGTCGCTATGGACGATGAACCAAGGGTCGACCGCAATGCAATGGCCGCCGACGCCGGGGCCGGGTTGCAATATGTTGACGCGCGGATGGCGGTTGGCGAGGCGGATGACCTCCCACACGTCCAGGTCCAGGCCATCGGCTATGACCGACAATTCATTGGCAAAAGCGATGTTGACGTCGCGATAGCTGTTTTCGACGAGCTTGGTCATTTCGGCCGCACGGGCGTTGGTGGTGATGCACTCCCCACGCACGAACTGGCGATAAAAGGTCAACGCCTTGCGTGCGCAGCGCGGCGTGATTCCGCCGATGCAGCGGTCGTTGTTGATAAGCTCGACGAGGATGCGCCCCGGCAAAACCCGCTCCGGGCAATAGGCGATGGCCACATCGGCGGCAGCCGCGCCTTTCCCCGGCATTTTAAGATCCGGCCGTAACTGCGCGAGCAAATCGCGGACCTTCTCCGTCGTACCAACAGGCGAGGTGGATTCCAGAATGATGACATCGTCGGCCTTCAGCACAGGTGACAGCATCCTCGCGGCATCCAGAATATAGCTGATGTCCGGCGCGCGGTCCTCCGACACGGGCGTTGGCACCGCGATCAGGAAGACATCGCTTTCCTCAACCTGTGTCGACGCGCGCAGATTTCCGCGCGACACTACGCCTTGCACCAGGCCGTCGAGGTCAACCTCCTCAATATGCACCTTGCCGCTATTGACGGTATCGACGACGTGGCTGCTGACATCGACGCCCAGCACTTTAAAGCCCGACCGCGCAATCAGCGCCGCCGTCGGCAGGCCGATATAGCCCAGGCCGATAACGGAAACCTTCTTTTCAGTGTCGAGCGGCATTGGCGATAATCCTGGCTATGCGTTCCCCGCTCTTGCCGTCGCCAAAGGGATTATGGGCGCGCGACATCGCGGCATAGGCCTCGCTATCGTCCAAAAGATTGAAGATTTCGGTAACGATCCGGTCTTTGTCCGTACCGACCAGCTTCGCCGTGCCCGCCGCAACGCCCTCGGGCCGTTCAGTGGTTTCGCGCATGACGAGGACGGGCTTGCCGAGCGAGGGCGCCTCTTCCTGAACGCCGCCACTGTCGGTCAACACGATGCAACACATATCGAGCAGGCGCACGAAATGAGGATAATCGAGGGGGTCGATCATCGCCACATTGTCATGGTCGGCCAGCACGACGTCCATCACGCGTCGGACGTTGGGATTGGGATGCACAGGGAAAATCACCGCGACATCAGGGCGATCGGCAATCGCGCTAATGGCCGCAGCAATATTTTCCATGCCGCCACCGAAATTTTCCCGGCGATGGCTGGTGACCGCGATGATTTTCTTACCTGCAAAGCGATCCGCCAAGCTGTCGAGACCGGCGGCAAGCCAAGGCTCCGCCTCTATGCGTGCCTTGGTTGCCAACAGCGCGTCAATGACGGTGTTGCCGGTAATATGGATCGTGTCGGCATTGCGGTTCTCCCGCAACAATGCATCGGCGGCGGCCTGCGTCGGCGCGAAGTTCAGGTCGGCAATGCAGGAAACGACCATGCGGTTCACCTCCTCTGGCCAGGGGTGATGGATGTCGCCGCTGCGCAAACCCGCCTCGACATGCGCAAGCGGAATTTTACGATAATAAGCGGCAAGACTCGCCACCATCGTGGTCAATGTGTCGCCGTGAACAACGACGCGGTCGGGCTTCTCGCGATCATAAACCTCACCCAGTGCAACGATCAGTCGAGCGGTAAGGCCGTCCAGCGTTTGTTCCGCCTGCATGACGTCCAGATCGATGTCGGGCACAATATTGGCAATCTCCAACACCTGATCGAGCAAATCGCGGTGCTGCGCGGTTACACAGACGCGTGTTTCAACGTCCGCCTGCGCTTGCAAGGCATGGATCACGGGGAAAAGTTTGATTGCTTCGGGGCGGGTTCCGAACACAATGATGACTTTCTGCTTGCCCAAATTCATTCCCCGCTTCAAAGCCATAAGGCTGATATCGCCCTAGACCCTCATGGTTTATTTAGGGTGAAGACCGCATCATGCGCAGGAGGAGAAACTTCCATTGACCTCTGCCGAACCAGACACACCTCTGATCGCCCCTGTCATTTTGTCAGGCGGTTCGGGCACGCGCCTGTGGCCGTTGTCATTGCCGGACAAGCCCAAGCAACTGCTGGCGCTCACTGCTGACGAAAGCATGATCCAGCTCACGGTGAAGCGAACCATGGGACGCACGGGTTTTGCATCGCCACTGGTGGTTGCCAATGCACGTCACGCTGACATGATCGAGGTCCAGTTGGAGGATGCCGGGGAACGGCAGGCACGGCTGATCCTGGAACCTGTGGGTCGCAATACCGCACCCGCCATTGCACTGGCCGCGCTGGCGGTTGATCCTGCAACGCCCCTGTTGGTCATGCCAAGCGATCATGTGATTATGAACCTCGCGGCCTTTCATGCCGCAATCCAGAGTGCATTACCGCTGGTCCACGCGGGGTGGCTGGTTACATTCGGCATCACACCCAATGCACCGGAAACGGGGTATGGCTATATCAAGATGGGCGAGATACTTGGTGATCGCCTGCATCGGGTCGAACGCTTTGTCGAAAAGCCCGGTGCGGCAAGCGCACAATCCATGCTGGCAGAGGGGGGCTATGTCTGGAACGCCGGCATCTTCCTGTTTCAAGCTGGCAGCTATCTGGACGCGCTTGATCAATACCAGCCCAAAATGCTCGGCGCAGCGAAGGCTGCCATGGATGCGGCGCAAAATGAAGGGCGACGCATCATCCCGGACGCCACGCAATTTGCCGCATGCCCTGCGGATTCGATCGACTATGCCGTCATGGAAAAGGCCGAACAGGTGGCTGTCGTCCCCGTCAGCATGGGATGGTCGGACGTTGGAAGCTGGGATTCGCTGCACGCCGCGAAGGAACGCGATGAGCATGGGAACGCCTGTCAGGGCGACATCATGGCCATCGATACGCATAATTGCCTGATCCACAGCGATGGCCCGCGTATTTCGCTGGTCGGCGTTGAAGATTTGATCGTGGTGGCATCGGGTAACGACATTTTGATATTGCCGCGCGGACAGTCGCAAGATGTCCGCAAGGTGACGGACCTTCTCAAAAAGCGCTGATCTTGTTATCGCAAGCTTTTCAGATAGGCTCCATATTGGCTTTTCCCCAATGTTTCTATGGCCCGGTCTAGCCGGGCATCATCGATAAAGCCCTGCCGCCAGGCAATCTCTTCGGGACAACAGATCTTCATGCCTTGGCGGCGTTCGATCGTGCCGACAAACTGGGCCGCTTCCAGCAGGCTGTCCGGCGTTCCGGTATCAAGCCAGGCATAGCCCCGGCCCATCAGTTCGACATTTAATGCGCCGCGTTCAAGATAGGCTCTGTTCACGTCCGTGATCTCAAGCTCGCCGCGCGCTGAGGGTTTGAGGTCGGCGGCAATGTTCACAACCTCGGCATCGTAAAAATAAAGGCCTGTGACTGCCCAGTTGGATTTTGGCGTGACAGGCTTTTCCTCAATGCTGAGCGCCCGCATGTTCGCATCGAATTCAACGACGCCATACCGTTCGGGATCAGCAACATGATAGGCAAAAACCGTAGCGCCGCTGGATCGCGCACGCGCCGCCTGCAATATCTCGGGCAAGCCATGACCGAAGAAGATGTTATCGCCTAGAACAAGACAGGATGGCCCGCCCGCAACAAAATCGGCCCCGATGGTATAGGCCTGCGCCAAACCCGCCGGTTCGGACTGCACGGCATAGCTCAGCGTCACGCCCCATTGCGATCCATCGCCCAGAAGATTGCGGAAATTGCCCGCATCATGCGGCGTTGTGATGATCAGCACCTCGCGAATTCCGGCGAGCATGAGGGTGGCAAGCGGATAATAGATCATCGGCTTGTCATAAACCGGCATGAGCTGCTTGGAGACCGCCATGGTGATCGGGAAAAGCCGCGTTCCGCTGCCGCCTGCCAGAATGATGCCCTTCATATTTGCGCTTCTCCCAATATGCATTCGACGACGTCTGCCATGGACGTCTCCCATGCGGGCAGTCTGATCCCATACACGCGTTCCAGCTTGCCACAATCGAGCCGCGAATTGGCCGGGCGGGGCGCTGGCGTTGGATATTCAGCGGTCGTGATTGATTTTACTCTGGCCGACGGACCGCCCAACGGCTCCGAAACGGCAAAAATGGCACTTGCAAACTCTGCCCAACTCGTCGCGCCAGACCCCGCCATGTGGAATATTCCACGCAGGTGGGGCGAGTCATCGGCGACAAGATTGCGCGCCATCGCCAGAATGCCATCGGCCATATCGAGCGCGCTGGTCGGGCTACCCGTTTGATCGGCGACAACCGCCAATGCATCGCGACCGGCGGCAAGGCGAAGCATCGTTTTCACGAAATTATGACCAAAAGGGCTATAAACCCATGCCGTGCGCAGGATGACGCTGTTGGCGCATGCCGCCTGCACCAACCCTTCCCCCGCCAGCTTGGACCCGCCATAGATACCAAGGGGATCAGTCGGGTCGCTTTCCAGATAAGGTCCATCCTTGCGGCCATTGAACACATAGTCGGTCGACAAGTGAATGATTGGCACGCCCATAGCGCTTGCCGCCTGAGCCACCGCGCCCGCCCCTGCGGCATTGATGGCATAGGCGGCCTCCACCTCCTCCTCGGCCCGGTCGACCGCAGTATAGGCCGCGGCTGAAACGATGAGATCGGGCGCGGCAGCTTCCAATGCAGGAAAAATCGTTGCCGGCACTGCAAGGTCGAGAATCGGTCGGCCGATGGCGATAATTTCATCGTCGGTATTACATGCACGCGCGATGAGGGACTGGACGACCTGGCCCTGCGATCCGGTAACGGCGATTCTCATTTGGCAGCCTTGACCGGACGCGACAAGACACCAAGCCGTTCGCCGTCATAGCGTTCACGCAAGGGACGCCACCACCAGTCATTATCCAGATACCAACGCACCGTCTTTTCAATGCCACTCTCAAAATTTTCCTGCGCCTTCCAACCCAGTTCGGTCTCCAGCCTTGTCGCATCAATGGCATAGCGGGCGTCATGTCCGGGGCGGTCGGTGACAAATTCGATCAGTTCCTCGTGCGGACGTTCTGTTGGAACCAGACGGTCCAGCACTTCGCAAATCCGCCGGATGACATCGATATTGCGCCGCTCATTACGCCCGCCGACATTATAGGTTTCCCCTGCCCTGCCCTTCTCTGCGACGAGGTCAAGCGCACGGGCATGGTCTTCTACATAGAGCCAGTCGCGTATATTCTCCCCCCTGCCATAGACCGGTAGTTTGCGGCCCGACAATGCGTTCAATATCGTCAGCGGGATCAGCTTTTCCGGGAAATGATAAGGTCCATAGTTGTTCGAACAGTTGGATACGACAACCGGCAGCCCATAAGTGCGCTGCCACGCCTTGGCCAGATGATCCGACGAGGCTTTTGAGGCCGAATAGGGCGAGCTGGGATCATAGGGCGTGGTTTCTTCGAACAGGCCGTCTGCACCAAGCGAGCCATATACCTCATCCGTCGAGACGTGCAGGAAGCGGAAACTGTCCTTCGCAGCGCCCGAAAGCCCGTCCCAGTAACCACGCGCGGCCTCAAGCAAGGTGAATGTGCCAATGACATTGGTCTGAACAAAATCTGCCGCCCCCGTAATCGACCGATCCACATGGCTTTCGGCTGCCAGATGCATGATCCGATGGGGACGAAAATCAGTGATCGCCTGCTCCATGGCCGCACGATCACAAATATCGGCCCGAAGGAACTGATAACCATTGCGGCCATCCACCAGCTTCAATGACGTCAGATTGCCGGCATAGGTCAGCTTGTCGATGTTAAGGACATCACAGCCCTTTTCCAGGACAAGATAACGGACAAGAGCCGATCCGATAAAGCCCGCGCCGCCGGTAACGATTACGCGCATGATCTATCCTTCAAACGGAAAGCAGGCTGGCAGGTCGGCAAGGCGCGGTTGCACCTGATCCTTTGCCGAAAGCGACGTCGGATCGGCGATATTCGGCCATTCCACACCAATATCCTTGTCATCCCAGGCAGTGCCCTTGTCATGCTCGGGACTATAATAGGCCGTCACCTTGTAGCAAACGACCGTATCCGGCTCCAACGTGCAAAAGCCATGGGCAAAGCCTTCGGGCACCCACAGCTGATTGCCCTCTTCGGCTGTCAATTCGGTCGCCACCCACTGGCCATAGCGTGGCGAACCTGCGCGCAGATCAACCGCCACATCGAAAATCGCGCCGGCAAGGCACCGGACCAGCTTCCCTTGAGCAAAAGGAGGTGTCTGGAAATGCAGGCCCCGGATCGTGCCCGCATTTGCACTCAGTGACTGGTTTTCCTGAACAAAATCAACATTTGCGACATGGGTACGAAACCAGTCCTGCCGAAAGATTTCCGAAAAATACCCGCGCTCATCGGAATGTCTGGAGGGATGTATCTCCACGACTTCAGAAAGCGCAAGTGGCCGCAATTCCATGATGACCTCAATATATGACGCGGGTAACCCTGTTTCCGGGCTGTGCCGCAAAAGAAGGCGCAAGTCTATCCGGACGGCACCCACGCAGGCACTCCAAATCGTCCAGAATGACAGAATTGCTGACCCTCCAGCATCATTACGGTTACAAAACTACACATTGCGGTAAGACTTTCTAAACCATATCTCTGCTATCCCGACGCACAGAAAGGCGACCCATGTGGGTGGGGATATATCGCTCTATGAATCAGGACCAGAACCGGATTCATCCGATAAGCAGATGGAGACGTCTGTGGGATGATCTGGTTGCAAACACCATTGATGATGATCCGCTGTCGGCGGAAATCGGCGCGCAACGAATAAGCGAAGTCGGCAAGGGTATCGTGCGTACCGGCCCGACCGTGGTTATCGTATCGCTGCTCCTTGCCCTGACAAGCCGGCATGCGCCAGCAGCAGGCCTGATCTTCTTCTTCGCGGCATGGCAGATCATTGTTGCGGTCGCCGCACAGTTTCTGATGCCGGCTACTCAGCTATCGCGCTATAAATATGGCAGCGTCCGGTCACAATTTCGCGCGGCCATGCTTTATACGTTTCTCATCTCGCTGGGCTGGAGCGGGCTGCTCATTTCGTCAGGATATGATGCCGATATGGCAACACAATCCATGTTGTTGTGCATTCATGTCGGCATCATCTGCGTGGGCGGCCTCACATTCACACTTATACCAGCGGCAGCGCTCATCTATATCGTGACGCTGGGCCTGTCGTTTCAGTTCCATGTCGCCATCCAGTCGCACGAAATTTCCTTGTTGCTCAATGCGACGAGCATCCTGTTCATTTTCATGCTCAGCCGGGCCTTTCTACAAAACGCCAAGGAGTTCGTGGCGCGGCAACGTAGCGATGCTGAACTGCGCGCCATGGAACGCCGGCACGCGCAGGACGAAAAGCGCGAAATGGAACGCAAGGCGGAAGCCGAAAGAATGCAGCTTGAAACACGCGAATCCGAACGGCGCCTGGCCGCCCATGTGCAGGAACAGGCCATGCTCGCACTGGCCGAACGCTATGAGGATTCCGTCGCGACTCTCGCCGAACAGCTCGACGAAGCCATGAATGCGCTATCGGCGGCTACCGACGACATCGGTGCAATCAATACAAGTGCGCTTGCCAAGGCGCAGCATGTGCTCAAAATCGCCAGCAGCACAACCCGGTCGGTCCAGTCCGTGGCAGAATCGACCGAAGCGCTGACCGGGTCGGCTGTCCATATTTCCGCCCAGGTGGAAGAACAGGCGCGCATGGGCGATGCAGCGACACGGGCAAGCGACTGCGGCCAGGCGAGCCTGGCTGCGCTGAGTGAAAAGGCCGACAGCGTCGACGAAATCGTCCATCTGATTCAGGAACTGGCGGCGCAGACCAATCAGCTTGCGCTGAACGCGACTATCGAGGCCGCTCGCGCGGGCGAATATGGACGCGGATTCGCTGTCGTTGCCAGTGAAGTCAAAATGCTTGCCGGCCAAACCCAAGGCGCGGTTGGCAAGATCGGCGAAATACTAAACGGCATCCGCGACCGCATGGTGCAGGCGGACGTGTCGATGGAACTGATCGCGGAAAATATCCGGGAAGTTTCCTCACGCGCATCAGCCATCGCCGAATCGGCCAGCAATCAAACAAGTGCAACCAACGTCATCAACGACGCCGCAGGACGCGCCGCCGATGGATCGCAACAGGTAAGTCAGACCGCCGAAGAAGTGGCCGAAAGCGCGAAAAAAGCAGAGATGCTATCAGAGGAAATCCGCACGATCGTGACCGGCCTTCGCTCAAGATCGGAAGCGCTGCGATCGACCAGCAACGAATTTCTGGCCTCGCTGCGACAAGGAAAAGCATTGTAAGCTTTACTTGCCCTATCCTGTCCAGCAAGAGCCATCCATGAGCGAAAGCGAATCTCTCAGGGTGCGTATATGCGGCTAAAAACCATTCAGACGATACTGAAGTCGCCGCTCTGGGTCCTGCAACTCGGCACAGGCGCGAAGTCGTTCAAGGACAACCGCCTGATCGGCTCCAAGCGGCTAAACCAGATGGGACTCCATACTGCACGTGTGCGGTTTGCCCATTGGCTCGCGTGGAAACGTCGGGCGCGGCTGGCACGCATGGTCAGTGCGCAGGATCGCGTACAGTTCGATGAGCAGGGTTTTGTAGCCATCGAGAACTTCCTGCCTGCCGACGAATTCGCGTTGCTGCGAGAGCGTATATTGAAACAGGAAGCTCCCGCGCGCGAAATGCTGCAAGGCGACACCATTACCCGCCGCATTGCGGTAGATAATAGCTTTCTGGCCTCCGTTCCAGCCCTTCGCACATTGATCGATTCGCCCCGTTGGCGAGGTCTGGTCCGCTATGTCAGCAGCTTTGATGTCGAACCCCTCTATTACATCCAGACGATCCTTTCAGGTACAGCCAAAGCCCGCCCTGACCCGCAGACCGCGCTGCACGCTGATACGTTTCACCCCACCATGAAGGCCTGGTTTTTCCTCAACGATGTCGCCGATGACGAAGGGCCTTTAACCTATGTTCCCGGCTCCCATCGGATGACGCTGCAACGCATTGCATGGGAAAAAGCCATGAGCCTGCGCGCGCCAGAAGGCGTCGATCGCTTGTCTGCGCGCGGATCGTTTCGTATCGAGAACAAGGAACTGGCGGCGCTCGGCCTTCCTCCGGCGCAACGCTTCGCCGTGCCTGCCAACACTCTGGTTGTGGTCGACACCAATGGTTTCCATGCGCGCGCGCAAAGCGCCAAACAGGGCAAGCGCATAGAAATATGGGCCTACAGCCGGCGTAGTCCCTTTGTCCCTTGGACGGGTCTGGATTTGCTCAGCATCAGGGGCCTTGCAGAGCACCGCGTACCTTTGCTTTGGGCCATTCGCGACCGGCTAAAGCGATGGATAGGCCAGCCCTGGCAAGATGCAGGGCGCAAAAACGCTTTAGGCGATTAATAACCCTTTTGGCCGCAAAATGGTTGCTGCAACGCAAAATTAACTTGCAATCTATAACGTCCAGTCTATGCGCTTGATGAAGTCGGGAACGCACAAAAACAAGACCAACATACGAACACGACAAAGGGGCCTTATGGATTTAGCAGCAAATGGGAGCTTCCGCCAAACAGTCGCGGAATTGAATTCAGAGTCTTTTGTAGTTGACAGTGGAAAATCTGTTATCCGGCAAGAGGCTGCGGCGCTGCTGGATCTGGCAGAAAATCTTGACGATAGTTTTTGTGCTGCTGTGCGGTTGATAATCAACACGAATTGCCGCGTTGTTGTTACCGGGATGGGCAAATCTGGCCACATTGCCAGAAAAATAGCAGCCACCTTATCGGCGACCGGAACGCCCTCATATTTCGTTCATCCAGCGGAGTCATCCCATGGCGACCTGGGTATGCTCATGCGGGGCGACTGCCTTTTGGCATTGTCCAATTCAGGGGCTACTCCTGAACTGGAGGCAATCCTGTCTTACGCAACGCGACTTGAGATTCCCATTATCGGGATAGCGTCCCGCAAGGACTCGCCGCTTGCCCGCCAATCCAGTATATACCTGCACCTGCCCAAAGCAGAGGAAGCTTGCCCCGTCAAAATTGCACCCACCACGTCCACAACCATGACACTGGCATTGGGTGATGCCTTGGCAATTGCTGTCATGCGGATTCGGGGTACGTCCCTCCAGGATCTTGCGCAATTGCATCCCGGCGGCAACATTGGGCGTCGGCTCATGCCGGTCGATCAGTTGATCCGATCAGAGGACCCTTTGCCACTTGTCCGCCCAAACACGCGTATGCGCGATGTAATCATGGAAATGACCTCCAGCGGCAAAGGTGTTGCAGGTGTCGTCGATGATGAGGGCGGCCTGATCGGCATCATCACTGACGGCGACCTGCGTCGGGAATTTGACCGGATCACCATTGCCACGGCGGGTGACATCATGACCAGAGAACCAATCACCATACCCCACGGCATGCTTGTCGAGGATGCTTACATCCTGCTCAACGACAGCAAGGTCATGGTAGCCTTTGTCATGGATGCCCATAATCCCACCAAGCCTGCAGGGCTGGTCCATATTCACGATATGGCAGTGGGCATTGCTTAGTCGTCGCATGAATCAAACGTGGTTGACGATAGGCTGAACAACCACACACGTCGTCGATGTCCCGGCGCCTTGCGCTATCCGGGCGATCACAAGCGAACGCCTTATCCATTCGACGCCATCCTCAAGCTCACACGATCCGTGGATCAGCTTCCTGACATGCTCAGGGATTGGCCCGTTGTGGAGAAACGTTATTAAAATATTCGTTTTTGGTAAAGATGCTGTGAAACCAATGGCAATTATCCGATCGACTGCATAAAGATACGAACCAGGTGAAGGAGTGACCTAGAAAGTCGATGCACTACCGAATTGATAGTTTCCTGAAAGAAGAACAGCGACCCAGCCTGTTTCGGTCAATGGGTAGCAGTAAGCATTTATGCGCCCTGCCCCCGTCGCATCGGCCGCGTATTTTGTTGCTTCAAGGACCCGTCGGACCATTTTTCCGTCATCTTCAGGAGCATCTGGAGCAGTCGGGCTATGACACCTGGCGCATATGTTTCAATGCGGGCGACCGATTTTATGCGTCCCGGCACAAACGCATCGATTTCAGTGGCAGTCTGGAAGAATGGGAGACGTGGTTAGCCGCGTTCCTTGCGGAGGGTGGCTTTGGCCATGTGATCCTGTTCGGATCGAGCCGCCCCGCCCACCGCGTTGCCCGCCGCGTGGCGAAGGCCATCGATGTCGAAGTCCTCTCGTTGGAGGAAGGCTATATCCGCCCCGGCTATGTGACGGTCGAGCGGGACGGGAACAATGCCGATTCCCCCATCGCCGGAAAGCTGCCCCCCGAAGATTTCGTGCCGCCGCCCGAACCGCGCGAGGAGGTGGTGGATTATAACAGTTTTGGCGCGATGGCCCGGCACGCAACGATCTATTATATCGTGCGGGAGCTGTTCAGCACGCGCAAGGAGCGGCGGCTGTTCCATCGCAAGGTGTCGCTTATGGCGGAAACCGGATATGGCATCCGCAACGCTTGGCGCCGAGTGGCCGGTCAGGGGCGGAATTTTGCGACGATCCAGCACCTGCTGGAACATCACCACCATCGCTATTTCCTTATCCCCCTGCAAGTGGCGGCGGACAGCCAGATGGGGGAAGCCGCGCGCGGATGGAACACGCCCCGCCTGATCGCCGAAACGCTCGCCTCCTTCGCCCGGTCAGCGCCAGCGGGATATCGGCTGGTCTACAAGATCCACCCGATGGAACGCGGCCGCAGCAACGACCGTACCTTCATCATGCAGACCGCCGAAGCGCTGGACATCGCCAATCGCGTAGATGTGATCGACACCGGCTCCATAGGCCTGCTCACCCGCCACAGCGCCGGCATGATCACCATCAATAGTACATCGGGCCTGTCAGCGATCTATCATGGCGTGCCTTTGCTGGTGATCGGTGACGCACTTTATGCGAATGAAGTATTGGCGGTTTGTGCTGGGGGTAAGCCGAATTTTGACGCCTTTTGGTCTCATATCCCAAAAGCCGGCGTTCCGTTAAGTCAGCTCCACATAAATTGGATTAAGGACCAGTGCCTTAAAGGAGGAGATTTTTACGTAAAAACTGGTTCACTTCGGATGTGCAAGTCAACCTGCATGCATCTACTACAGGAAAACGCTACGACCGTAGTCAATATACCCAATATAATATCTACTCTGGATTATAGCCGTTGATCTCCCCCAATAAATAAAAATGTCATCAAAATCGCAAGTTGAAAGGCAAACGTTTTCTATAGTTGCCTTGGGCTTTGATGATGTAACCGCCCCCGACGTCAGTTTGTGCGAAGGTGGGTTTACGACATGGGATGTGGCTTTATCGGGAGAGAAAAAGCACTTCTCAAAAAGGCCCTTTCACAGTACGCGTGCATTCGGCAGTGCTCGACGTATTCGAATATGAATCTTCGATGTTAAATTAGCCTCAGGACGCGTATTCACCCTGCATTTTTTCGCGCAAGCATTTAAGACAGTGAATATCTTGCGTCTTGGTTGCGGGTTTGCCATAGTCCTTCTATTGAAACGGTTTAATCTGCCGCTGCGGGAGAATCCATGAACACTTCCCATGCGGTCCTTGTCACGGGTGCTGGCGGTGGAATCGGCACTGCGCTGACCGAGGCCTATCGCGCAGCCGGATGGCGTGTCATCGCTACGGATCAACCAGACGCCCAAGTCTCGGCAGCGCACGTCTTTCTGCCTGCCAATCTCGAAGCAATTGCGATGGACGATGGTGCACGTGATATCTTCTGTGACGCCATTCGCAAGGCCTTAGGAGGCGCAACGCTTTGCGCCCTTGTCAACAATGCGGCGCTACAAATTCTCGGGAGCCTTCATGCCATTTCCCTTACCGATTGGGAGCGGACATTGCGCGTGAACATCACGGCCCCCTTCCGGCTGGCGCAAGGCTTGCTTGCCGAATTGCGAACCGCGAACGGTGTCGTCATCAATATCGGTAGCGTGCATGCGCAGGCCACGAAGCGTGAATTCATTAGCTACGCCACGAGCAAAGCGGCAATACACGGGTTAACGCGGGCCATGGCCGTGGATCTGGGCGAAACCCCGCGCGTTCTCTGTGTGGCCCCCGCCGCCGTGGACACGCCAATGCTCCGAGCTGGATTCGAAGGTCAGCCGTCCGCTTTAGCCGCGCTTGCCGCGGCTCATCCTGCAGGGCGCATCGCCACCGCTGCCGAGATCGCACGGGCGGTCGTTGTCCTCTCGCAGGAGCCTTTTCTCTATGCCACCGGCTCGACGATTTGGCTCGATGGAGGCATATTGTCCCGCCTGTACGATCCGGCATGACGGCGCCCGTCGGCTGCTGCGAACTCCGGTGCGCGTGGCAAGCTAATAGCTTGCTTGGCGAGGGAGCTTGGTGGTCAGTGGCTGATGAAGCGCTTTATTGGGTGGACATCAAAAGCTGTGCGATTTTGCGCTATCACCCATCGCGTGATACCAAACACCAATGGCCTTCCCCGGAGCAGGTCGGCTGTTTTGTAGCTCGCGCCCAAGGAGGATTCGTCGGCGGGTTCCGTTCCGGCCTCTGCACTTTTTCTCTTGGTAAGCCGGGCGAGCCTATCCTCCTGCACACCATTGCCCGTCCGGCGGAATATACCGAGACCGACCGCTTCAATGATGGGAAGTGCCACCCCGACGGATCGTTCTGGGCAGGCACCATGGATGACGCCGAATGCGAAGCCAGGGGCCATTTCTACCGGCTTTCGGTTAATGGACGGCTGGACTGCCTATCGGGACCGCACAGGATCTGCAACGGCCCAGCCTTTTCACCCGATGGACGGTTTGCCTATCTTACGGATTCAGCTCAGCGCATGGTATATCGGATGGATCGAGATCACAGCGGACAGCCGATCGAGCCCTTTGCTACTTTCGCTGAAAGCGATGGCTATCCGGACGGGATGACCACCGACAGCGAAGGACGACTGTGGATCGCTTTCTGGGATGGGTGGAAAATAATGTGTCTTATGCCTTCGGGCGAGCGGCTTATCGAAATCAGCCTGCCCGTTTCCCGTCCCACAAGCTGCGCCTTTGGTGGCACCGACCTTTCCACGCTTTTCATCACAAGCGCCCGCATCGGGCTTGGCCCCGTGGAGGTTGCATCGCAACCCTTGGCCGGCGCGCTATTCGCCTGCACTGTAATCGGCGCCAGAGGCTGGCCCACACCAATTTTTGGCGGGTGAAGAACAGTTTCACAGACGTGTCAGTCAAGTAACCGCCTGAAGGCTGCGGATAAGGAGCTTTAGCAGTCGTCACTGCACCGCGGTAGATATGGACCGCCGGCTCCATGGCATGAGATCTCCCCAGCAGAAAGCGTACCAGTCCCCGCATATTGAAGAGGACACCATTGCATTGACTCGCGTCATATTTCATTTTCTTTCGCAGGAAACAGATGCCGAATTTTCCTTAAATAGGAGATTTGCGTATCCCGAAAGAAAGCATGTGGATTACGAAATAGCTTCTTGAAACGCGCCATTGCTCTCGCAGCCCCCCTTGTCGCGGGTTTTGCGGGAACCGAAAGCGCGCAGTCTGCGTAAACGGAAAAGAGCAGAGAGCGCCGCAAAGCGTGATCAATCGGCAATTCTTTACCAAGGCAGTTTTTTTCATCTGCAAATGCATATGCTTTGCGTGCGGCCTGTTCGAAATTACGCTCTCGGGCCATGGCCGTCTTCCAAGGATTGGATTCATGATAGAGATGAAAGGCATAAAGCCCCTTGCGTGCCATGTAGTCGCCATGCAACCGATATAGCGCGCGCCAGCCTGCGAATGTATGAGTGTCATTGAGATTCCAGACCCGAGTCGCTGCAAAATCTGTTGGTCGTGGAAGCGCGTCATTGATGGCCAGCAGGCGAAAGATGAAATCGCGGTCCTCCCCACCCCAACCGTGAAACTCTTCATCATAACCACCTACGGAAAGGGCTGTATCCCTCTCAATCGCCAGAATCGCAGACGCTGGCGCGAAACTCTGGATGGAGCGATTGTCGCCTCCTCCGCGCGGATCTTCCAGCGCCAGTCGAGTAAGTAAGTCGGGAAGAATCTCGTCAATCTCGCCCTTGGCCAAAACGTCCTCAGTGCTCTCGCCAGAGAGGTAGACACCCGGGAGGCTCAGGAAACTGAAAGGCGTCTCCTTGAGCAGGGCCAGTTCCTTGTGCAGCTTGCGGAAGAAGGCCGCCTCATAGGCCATGTCGGCATCATCGAAGAACACCCAAAAGGTTTGCGCCGTCGCAAGGCCAGCGTTGCGGGCGCGGGCAAGGGAAAAGGGCAGATGCGCCGTCTCAAGCCGGGCATAACGCCATCCACGCGCCTCGCAAAATTCGCGCAACTCCTGCGCCGCCTCATCCGGGCTCCCGTCGTCAGTGAGGATCGTTTCTGTGCCCGTTAGATCACAATGATCCCGCAAACGAAGCCGTTCCAACAGCAAAGAAGGATCGTTGGCGCGGACCGGGATGAGAACTGAGAGGTGCGCCTGTTCGAACATATCATTCTGCGGCAACGGTCTGAGTTGTCGCCGCGTCAGGCGTTATTACAGAGCCGCGTCGCTTGCGACGCAGAATACCAGTACGCCATTCGCCACCGATCCATAGCCAATCATCGCTGGACCGGACATGCCCATCAACAAATGTCTGAATCGCCGGCCAATCGGTTGTGGCGTAATCATCGAAAATAATGACACCACCTGGCTTCACCATCGGAGCATATAGTTCGAAATCCGATGCTACGCCCTCAAGGCTATGATCGCCATCTATCAGGACATAATCATAGGAACGCTCGGATGCGGCCTCAACAGCGGTTGCGTCGGTGCTTAGGTGTTGAATGATACGGTAGTCTGGTTCTCCGACGCCAAGTGCCGCGAAATTTCGAACCAATGTTTCCCTAGTGACGGGGACACCTGTCTGACCATCGTTTATCCCCTGCTTATAGTAACCTTCAAGTGGGTCAATAATTGTAAGTTTCATTGAGCGTTGTGCCCTTAGACCGGCCAGATATAGTGAACCGGAAGCGATGCCAAAGAGGGAGCCAATTTCCAACAGCTCAATTTTTTGGGTTTGCAGACTCAACAAAACCAAAGTGCGCAGCATCGCAGCCTGGATGGTTGTCGCCATGCGTCCTTCGCAACGCTCTTCAGCCATACAAATTTGATGAGCGATATAATATAATTGCCGATTTGAAATGGACAGGCCTAACAGCTTCATCCAATTACCCTGAATATGTGTCACGTCATCACCTGATAATTGGCGATCATGAAGTCTAATAGACGAACTATTACTATAATTTGAAAATTTTCTAGACTTAACAATTTCGTTTCTGACAAGATTTGAAGCGTTCTGGTGCAAATCTTCTAAACGAGCGCTGAGGTATTCTGCCTGTTCGCTCATGGCTTCCGTGAGATCATTCTTGAATGCTTCTTGCATCGTCGCGCTAGCATCTTTCGTCAGCGCGAGTTCCTTGCGGATCGCCTCATCTTGTGCCCGCACACTTGCGGCGAGCCGGGTAATCTCGCTCTGCAAAGCCGTTGCGCCCTCGGCCCGCCATTTTTCCATATCGGCACGCAGGGCTTTTTCGCTTGCCTTGGCTTCTGCCCGCACCTTGGCCAGTTCGCGCCGAAGTGCCGCTTCGCTAGCACGTCGTTCCGTCTCCCAAGCCGCCTTAGCGGCAGCAAAACTCTTGCCGCTCATGGGCCAGATAGAACTCGATACGCCATTGCTCCTGTATACATCAGCTGGCCGGAACAGATATTGCAACGGTCGTAGCGGCGCAAAATGGGCATCACGGAAGAACGCACGTGGATCACGCTTGACCTTGGCCCATTTGCGGGCCGCTCGGCTGGGTTCGGACACAGAGGGAAGGATGCCGGTAACCGACATAGGGGCTGACATTGCTTTTTGCCTGCTAGGCATCGCGACAACCGAGGTTGCCACCTCACGACGCTTCAGCCCCGTTGCCGAATCGCGCAGCAGCGCCTCGTAATCGACACGCTCGAAAACCTCCAATTTACCACCGATGGTGGCGTTGTAAATTTTCCGTCCTGCCGCCTCGTAGGAGAGCTTGGCTTGACGATAATTCATAGCCACACGATCCAGTTTGGGATCTTTCCATGTCTTGCCCTTGCCGAAATAATCCTTGTGGAAATGGTTGGGATCATCCGTGGTGGAAACGATAATATCACCCCGTCGCTCATGCTCCTTGGGGATCACATAATCAAAATCCATCCCAATTAGATAGATTTCAGTGAATCCCATGTAAAAGGCCAGTTGCAGATTGATGTAGGTGACCGACTGACCGCAATAGAGCACCTTTGAGGCATCGGTAGAAAAACGCGGGACATCGTGATACGGACTAGCTTTATCGTAAAAACCCCGATCCATATTGAAAAAATGAACATTTTCCCTTTGCGGGTGAAGTGGTTTGTAGATTGACGGGAAAAACTTTTGAGGAACATCATATGCTTTGATTCGCTCGATGTTTTCCTCCATCACTTTGTTGTCCTCGACCACATAGAAGCTGGGTCGAAACCTGGTCTCATCGGTCTTGTAGAAAATCCCGTTTACTCCAAACACATATTCTCCTTCAAGTAAGGAGAGATCATGCTTGTTGAGCGACAAGCCGTTGCCGATAATGAAACAGCGTTTACCTTTGTATCTGTTGTGCAATGAGGCGATTCCCGACGCTCCTGCTTCGGCCGTGGCGGGCGCGATTGGCTTGGCAGAGTTTTCGGTCGCTGCCGGGCTATGTGTATTGACCAAGTTCTCAAAAGCCATCTGCACCGTCGCGTAACCGGGATCATTACGGAAAGCGAGAATATTGCCCCAAGACTCGGCAGGAACGTTCATCTGCGGATAAGGCACCACGCGACGCCAGTCATGCGGAATGCCATAACGGATGATCGGGTGCCATTCGCTGAGATAAACCGCATAACCTTTTCCACGCAAAAACTCGGCGACATCACGCCAAGTATGCCCCATGGGAACGGTCTTGGCGTCCTCATATTCGCATTCGATAACATCCGGCTTGATCTTGTCCCATGGCACACCTTTGAGAACATTGAAATCAAATCCCTCCACGTCGATCTTAAGGAAATCCACATGGGTCAGACCATGCTGTTTAACGATCTCGGTGACAGTCGTGACCTCGACCATATCGACTTCCCTATGCGTATCATGAAAAGCATGGAGCGCTGAAATACCACTGCTTTCATCAGATTTGAAGAACGACATTTCCTGGGCGGGATTGTCGCTGACAGCGCGGGAATCAATGACGACGTTGGATGCTTTGGCGAAGCGTTTGACCAGATGATTCTCTCGATTATCCAAGTCCGGCTCGAAGCAATAGATTCGCCATCCATTATTGACAAAGTGCTTGGCGCTGTGACCGCGATGCGCGCCAACATCCAACATTATCCGTTCAGAACCAAGCGTTTGGCCCAAAAGATGCGAAATAACCTCAGTTTCATCCAGCGTAGCGTGCTTCTCTCTGGGAAAGGAAATGCCATTTGTTTCAAACAATAAGTTACCTAAGGCGTGTGGACATTTAGCGCATAGCGATCTTCAGGGCCGCAAGGTTGATCATGGCGCGGTAGCTCTGATCAGT
>NZ_JAKKIE010000056.1 GCF_021742065.1 Rhizorhapis sp. SPR117 | reverse complement strand
GGCTACTGGCCGAGTCTAAGGCTAAAGCCAGTATCCGACTGAAGTCGGAGGGGTTCCTCCTCCAAGAGGACTCTAAACGCATTGATTGCGCAAGCCGACGCCAACAGCCCCGACGTGCGGGTAGCGCAGGCACGGTTGCGCGAAGCACGCGCCAACCGGGATGCCATAGCAGGGGCAAGGCTGCCACGACTCAATGCATCGGGCGCGGCGACAACCAACAGGGTCAGTGAAAATGGCCAAATCCCGATCGGTAATATTCCAGGCTTTCCGCGTGATTATGACCTGTATGATGCAGGTTTCGATGCGAGCTGGGAAATCGATCTGTGGGGGCATGCCGCCCGGCAAACCGAGGCCGCATCCGCGCGCGCGCAAGCCGCCGAGGCCGAGCAGCGATCGGTGCTGGTAAGCCTGCACGCGGAAATCGCGCAAAGCTATGTCGACCTGCGTGCGGCTCAAGCATTGCTGGCAAGTGCAAAGGCCGACGCACTGGCACAGGACCAACTCGCACGCCTGACGCAACAGCGGTTTGAAGCCGGAGAATCATCCCGGTCCGATTATATCCGGGCCGAAAGCCGCGCCCGTGCAGCAGCAGCTCAGGCACCCGTTCTGGAGGCCGATATTCGCGCAGCGGCCTATCGCATAGCCCTACTTGTCGGCCAGCCGCCTGAAGCGATGAATGACCCATTGCTTGGGAACGCTCCTATCCCAACCCCTCCGGCAGACATAGCCATGGGCCTGAGGTCTGACATGCTCCGGCGGCGGCCCGATATCCAGGCAGCCGAACGACGACTTGCGGCGGCGACTGCCGATGTCGGCGTCGCAACTGCTGAATTATTCCCCCGCTTTTCGTTGATCGGATCGATCGGGCAGCAGGCCCGTACACCGGGGGATTTGACCGACAATGCCAGCATGCGCTTCCAGTTCGGGCCGAGCCTTCATTGGCCAATCTTTTCGGGCGGCGCCATCCGCGCCCAGATTCGCGGGGCGGATGCGCGCGCCGACGCAGCGGCGGCCAATTATGAAAAGGCGGTACTGACGGCGCTGAATGAAAGTGAAACAGCCGCAAACCGTCTTAAAAATACCGCCGAGACGTTGATGCAAAGTCTTGCCGCCCGCGATGCACAACAGCAAGCGCTGGGCTTTGCCGAACAACGTTACCGTTCAGGTGAGGAAAACCGGCTATCGCTCCTCCAGGCACAATCGACCTACGCCGAGACTCAAAAGGCCCTGTCGCAGGCACAAGCCGCCCATGTGCGCGCCGCCATTTCGCTATACAAGGCATTGGGCGGCGGATGGAGCATGCAGCAGGTGGATCAATAATCTCAGGCAACGGTCGGCAAGCGCAATCGCACTGCCAGACCGCCCATATCCTCGCTTTCTTCCAATGCGACCTCGCCGTCGTAAATTTCCGCCACGTCACGAACAATGGCAAGGCCAAGCCCTGTTCCCGGCTTTCCCGAATCAAGGCGCGCGCCGCGGTCAAATATATGAAGGCGGTCCTGTGTGGGAATGCCGGTGCCGTCATCTTCGACAAGCATCTCAATCATATCGCCTGCCTTGGTGACCGTCACAAAAACACTCCCCCCACCATATTTGGCGGCATTTTCCACCAGATTGCCGAGCATTTCGTCCAGATCCTGGCGTTCGACGCGGACGGCGGCTTGCTTGTCCCCATCAATGTCGATCCGGACATCGGGATAAAGTCGCCCTACCGCACGTTCGACCGCCTGCAAGCTGGGCCAGACATCTGTCCGGCAATGTGCAGAGCCGCGTCGTCCAACCGCGCGCGCGCGCGCAAGATGGTGATCGACCTGCCGCCGCATCGTGGCGGCTTCCCTGATGACAGTATCGGACAGGTCGTTCGCCTTTGCCGTCGCCGCATTCATGATGACCGTGAGCGGTGTTTTAAGTGCGTGCGCAAGATTTCCGGCATGACGCCGCGCCTCTTCCGCCTGCCGTTCATTATGGGCAAGCAGTTCGTTCAATTCTTCAACCATCGGCATGATTTCATCGGGCAAGGGCGCGGTCACACGGTTCTTGTCGCCTGCCCGCATGCGCGATATTTCCAGCCGCACGCTCCGCAGGGGACGAAGACCGTAAAACGTCTGCAACGCCGCCATGGCAATCAGGCCAAGCGCCAGCATGGCAAAGCTTTTGATCAATGTGGATCGCAGCGCGCTGATCTGATCGTCCAAGCTGGACCGGGCCTGTGCCACTGTGAATTTCCACGTAACTTTCGACCCAGGCAACTGCACATTGCGTTCCATGACGCGCAAATCTTCGCCTGGAAATTGCTTGCTGTCAAAAACGCGGGCCGTCATATCCGTGTGCGACGCATCGACTTCCAATGCCCGATCCCACAGGGATCTTGATCGGAACTCATCAAAGCCGGGGCCGCTGATCTGAAAATAAATGCCGCTATTGGGTTCCAGGAATCGCTGATCAGCGAGGGGGCGGATCAGGCGCACTTCACCGTCGGGGCCAATTTCGGCCGAACCGATCATCGCGATCAATACATAGTTCAGGCCATCATCGAAACTGCGCGTGACCGCATCGGTCAGCACCCGGTCCAGCGCCATGCCGCCACCAAGCAACAGCAAGGTAATCCACAACGCAGCAATGCCGATCATGCGTCGGCTCAGCGATCCCGTCGTGCGCGCCGATCCCGTGTCCGGTGCGCTTTCTACCGGACTGGCGCTGGCGTCATCCTTGCTGGTATCGCCCTCGGCCAAATCAGGCCTCAGGCCGCCGGCTCTTCAAGACTGTAGCCAAGGCCGCGAATCGTGGTGATCACATCTGGACCCAGCTTCTTCCGAATGCGCGTAACAAACACTTCTATTGTATTGGAATCGCGGTCAAAGTCCTGATCGTAAATATGTTCTATCAACTCGGTACGCGACACGACCTTGCCCTTGTGATGCAGGAGGTATGACAGGAGCTTATATTCCTGCGCGGTAAGCTTCACCGGCTCACCTTTCAGAGTCACCTTGCCCGATCGCGTGTCCAGACGGACATCGCCTGCAATCAGCTCGCTTGACGCATTGCCAGAGGCGCGGCGGATAAGTGCGCGCAGACGGGCAATCAGCTCTTCACTCTGGAAAGGCTTGGCGAGATAATCATCTGCTCCTGCATCCAGACCAGCAACCTTGTCCGACCAGCTATCGCGCGCGGTCAGCACCAATACAGGGAAGCCCAAACCTTCCTTGCGCCAGCGATCAAGCACCGTCAGCCCATCGATTTCGGGTAAGCCAAGATCCAGTACGACCGCATCATAACTTTCCGTCGAACCCAGAAAATGCCCCTCCTCGCCATCGGTGGCAAGGTCGACGGCATAACCCGCACCCTCCAGAGTGTTTTTCAATTGCGGGCCCAGATTAGGTTCATCTTCAACAATCAACAGCCGCATATCAACCCTTTACCCTGTTTATCTTGTTTATCTTGTCAGCGCGAACGCCGGACAACGTCGCCCGACCGGCCATCGACATCAACCCATAGCACGCGACCGTCCATCATGTATTTAAGACGATATTCACCACGACGATCGTCAAATTCGCTGCCCAGATAGCTTGCGCCATCCATATCGCGCTCCACTCGGCGCTTGATCACCGAAAACGGCATGACATGGCCATCGAGCATGGCACGACGCGCCGCATCCTGTTCATAACGCCTTGGATTCCCGCGAACAGCATCATCGCGCTGCACAGTGCCGCGCGTCCCGCGTGCCTGATCCCCACGCATTTGGTCTCCACGCCGCTGTTCGGCCGACGCGTGCGTGGAAACGCCCGTCATCACAAGCCCTGCAAGCATAGCAACTGCCAGAAATGGAGATCTCAACTGCATCATGGGTTCATGACATAGGCGAGAGCTATTGAACAGGTGGTGAATGGGACTGGAAGCTGATTGAAAGCTTTAGGGTTCTTATTCCTTGGCAGTCCCGTGTCAGTTTGGATACAGCGGACCATCTGCCTGCACGGCTTGTCAAACAGAAAGGCTCTCATGACCGGTACAACGACCCCGCCGTCGCTGTGGCAAGCGGTCATCCACCCCACCCGGCATTGGTGGAAAGACAATGTGCTCAGTCAGATCGACCATCGCGCAGTCATGGACAAGGTGCATGACGAATCCGGCTGGACTCCGCGCTATGCCTTCATGACTCTTATGTCCGCAGGCATAGCGGTACTGGGTCTCATCCTCTCCTCACCGGCCGTGGTCATTGGCGCGATGCTGATTTCGCCGCTCATGGGTCCCATCATCGGCCTTGGCTTTGGCTTGGCGACCGGGGATTCCAAGGAGATCAGACGAACCTTGGCGTCGCTATCGGGCGGCATTTTCCTGGCGATCTTCTTTACCGCCTTCATTGTCGTTCTATCCCCCCTGCAAACGGTGACTGCCGAAATCGCGGCGCGGACGCGGCCCAATCTGTTCGATCTGGCCGTGGCGCTTTTTTCGGCCCTTGCCGGCGCCTATGCCATGATCCGGGGACGCGAAGGCACAATTGTCGGCGTTGCCATCGCCACCGCCCTGATGCCGCCGCTGGCCGTAGTGGGCTTTGGTCTGGCTACATTGAACTGGACGGTGTTTTTGGGTTCGTTGCTGCTGTTTTTCACCAACCTGATGACCATCGCATTGTCCGCCGCAGTCATGGCCCGGCTGTACGGGTTTGGCCGCCGCCTTTCACCCCGGCAAACGGCTATGCAATCCTCTTTCATCCTGGCGACATTCATCCTGCTGGCGGTCCCGCTTGGCTTTTCGCTGCGGCAAATTGCCTGGGAAGCAGCTGCTTCGCGTCAGGCAAGCGATGTCATTTCCGGTACATTCGACAAACGCTCGCGGATCAGTCAGCTCGACATCGATTATAACAGCGATCCTATCAAAGTAACGGCCAGTATTTTGACGCCCGATTACAAGGAACAGGCCGAACAAAGCATCGAACGGACGCTCAGCCGCCTGTTCGACCGCTCGATTGATGTGTCGGTCGAACAGTTCCGGGTCGGCACGGACGCGGGCGATGCGGAAGCGGCACAACTCGCCGCGGCCCAGGTCCGCGAACAGGCACAGACGGCCGAACGCGAAATAGCCCGCATCACGCGCCAGATCGCGCTTGTAGCGGGTGTGACAAACGACGCCATCACGATCGACCGCAATCACAAGCGCGCAATGGTGAAGGCGGGCCAACTGCCCGATGCAGGCCTGCGCACCTATTATGTGCTGGAACAGCGGATCGCAAAGCTGGAACCCAAATGGGCGATCATGATCACGCCGCCTGCCCTGCCCTTGCCGACTGTTGCGATACAGGATGATGGCGCCCTGACGCCCGATGGAACCAAAGCGTTCGAGCTTGCCAACTGGGCGGCCTTACGGATCGGTGCGCCCATCGGGGTCAGCGGCCCCGAAGACGATGCCCAGCGCCTTGTCGACATGTTTAAAAAGGCCGGAGTTACCGCAGAATACAGGAATGACGACGCAAGGCGTGGCATTGATCTTCGCCTGAGCTGGCAAGCGCCGAAAGCGGAAGCGGAGTAGAATCGTCAACGGCATTTGTGTCAGCAAACTTGCGCGATGGATCAATCGCTCCTAACTGCCGCGCCATGGCTGCACCTATTTTATCCTATGAAGACCTGGGCCTGATCCAGGGCAGCGGCTGGCTGTTCCAGGGACTCAACCTCTATATTGGCGAGCGTGACCGGCTGGCGCTGATCGGCCGCAATGGCGCGGGCAAAACAACCCTGCTGCGGCTGATCGCGGGGCAAATCGAGGCGGACAAGGGTTTGCGTTCGATTGTGCCGGGAACACATGTCGTGATGCTGGAACAGGACCCGGACCTGTCCGCCTTTGAAACGCTCCACGATTTTGCCTGTAGCGGCAAGATAGCCCCGCCGCGACACGAGGTAGAGGCCATCGCCGATCAGCTTGGCATCGACCTGATGCGCCCAGCCAAAACTGCATCGGGCGGCGAGCGGCGGCGTGCAGCCATTTGCCGCGCGCTGGCCAGCCAGCCAGACCTCCTGCTGCTTGACGAGCCGACCAACCATCTGGACCTGGCCGCTATCGACTGGCTGGAAAGCTGGCTGAACCGATATAGCGGCGCGTTTATCGTCATCAGCCATGACCGAACGTTCCTGACCCGCCTGACGCGTCAGACGCTTTGGTTGGACCGGGGCAATATACGCCGCAATGAAATCGGTTTTGGCGGTTTTGAGGCATGGATGGAAAAAGTCTATGCCGACGAGGCGCGTGCCGCCGACAAGCTGGACGCCAAGCTGAAGCTGGAGGCGCACTGGCTGGAACGGGGCGTCACCGCGCGGCGCAAGCGCAATCAGGGGCGCCTTGCCAAGCTGCACAACATGCGTGCGCAGCGAGCGGCAATGATCGGCCCCACAGGCGCCGCGAAGCTCGCCATTGCATCGGATGATGTGAAGACCAAAAGCGTCATCGTTGCCGAACATGTCACCAAACGCTTTGGCGAGCGGACAATCATCAAGGACTTTTCCCTGCGCATCCAGCGCGGCGACCGCATCGGTATTGTCGGCGCCAATGGAGCAGGCAAGACAACGCTACTCAAGCTTATGATCGGCGAAATTGCCCCAGATGAGGGCAAAATCACGCTGGCAAAGACACTGGACGGCGTCATCATCGACCAGCAACGCAGCCTGATGGCGCCTGACAAACGTGTCCGCGACGTGCTGGCAGAAGGCGGTGACTGGATCGAGGTACGCAGCGTTAAAAAACATGTGCAGGGTTATCTGAAAGACTTTCTGTTCGAGCCCTCGTTGATTGACGTGAAAGTCGGAACCTTGTCGGGCGGCGAACGATCTCGACTGCTGCTGGCGCGGGAATTTGCGCGCGCATCCAACCTGCTGGTGCTCGATGAACCGACCAACGATCTGGACCTTGAAACGCTCGATTTATTGCAGGAAGTGATCGCCGATTATGACGGCACCGTCCTGATCGTCAGCCACGACCGCGACTTTCTGGACCGCACCGTCACCTTGACGCTGGGCCTGGATGGCAGCGGCACGGTCGACATTGTTGCTGGCGGCTATGAGGATTGGGCAGCAAAGCGCCAGTCGCGCAACGCCGGCAAAACGCCTGCTAAAAAAATGGAAGCCGCGCCCCCGCCACGGCAACAAACCAAGCTGAGCTACAAGGACCAGCGCGATTACGAACTGCTGCCCCAGCGAATAGAGGAATTCGAAGCGCAAATCGCACGGGACGAAGAAACGCTGCACAATCCCGATCTTTACGCCCGTAATCCCGACAAATTTGCGGCATTGACAATAGCTATCGAAAAAGCGCGCACGGACAAGGAGGCAGCGGAGGAACGCTGGCTGGAACTAGCCGAAATGGTAGAAAGTTTGGGTGGCCTATAGGGTCTTTGTGGACATTGCCAATATAACCCGTCACCCCTGCGCAGGCAGGGGTCCCGCTTCTTCTGCCTGGTTATTGCTTAAGAAAAGTGGGGTCCCTGCCTTCGCAGGGACGACGAGATTCGAGTGATGAAGAACTTCTGCTTACCACCCGCACTGCTTCCCCTTATTCTGGTCTTTCAGCCAAGCCTGTAGCGGGGCAAAATATTCGATCATCGCCTCACCCGATATTTCGCGTGTGCCTGTGAACGCTTCAAGAGCATCCGGCCATGGCTTCGATGCACCCATTTCCAGCATGGCATTCAGCTTTGCGCCCACTTCCTTGTTGCCATAAAATGAGCAGCGGTGGAGAGGGCCTTTCCATCCGGCCTGATCGCAGGAGGCCTTGTAGAATTGAAACTGCAGAATGCGGGCGAGGAAATAGCGCATGTAAGGCGTATTCCCGGGTATATGGAATTTGGCGCCCGGATCGAAGGCGTCATCGGGGCGCTCAACCGGCGGCACGATCCCCTGATATTGCAGACGAAGCTGAGTCCAGGCATCATTATATCCCGCAGGTTTGATCGCGCCGTTGAACACGCCCCAACGCCACTTGTCGACCAGCAAGCCAAAGGGCAGGAAAGCCACCTTATCCATCGCCTGACGCAACAACAGACCGATATCCTTCTCCGCGCTGGGCACCTTGGCAGGATCCATCAGGCCGATGTCGACCAGATATTGCGGCGTGATCGACAGCGCAACGAAATCGCCGATCGCCTCATGGAAGCCGTCATTCGCACCATTCAGATAGAGATAGGGCTGCTTGTTATAGGCCCGCTGATAGTAGTTATGGCCCAGTTCATGATGGATGGTGACGAAATCGTCGCTATTCACCTTCGTACACATTTTGATGCGGACATCGTCCTTGTTATCGATGTCCCATGCGCTCGCGTGGCAGACGACCTCCCGGTCCTGCGGCTTGATAATCATCGAGCGCTGCCAAAAAGTTTCGGGCAGTGGCGCAAAGCCAAGCGAGCTGTAAAAGCCCTCGCCGGTCTTCACCATCTTCACCGGATCATAGCCCTTGGCATTCAGCAGGTCGCCAATGTCATAACCCAGATCGCCCGCCCCCTTCGGCGCGACGATGTCATAGATATTGCCCCATTCCTGCGCCCACATGTTGCCCAGTAGATCCGCACGGATCGGGCCGGTCTTTGCCTGCACGGCGTCGCCATATTTTTCATTGAGCTTGGTCCGCGTATAACAATGCAGTTCGTCATAGAGCGGCTTGACCTCGCTCCACAGTTTTTCGGTCAGCGCCGCGAACGCATCGGCGGGCATGTCATAGCCCGAACGCCACATGGCGCCGACATCCTTATAATCCAGCTCTCGTGCGCCCTTGTTGGCAATATCGACCAGACGGACGTAATCCGGCTTCATCGGAGCGCCCACGCTATCGTGCCAGCTTGCCCACATTTCCTTCAACTGTGCCGGATTGCGGTTGGCGCCCATCGCGGCCTCGATGTCGCTGCCGTTGATCGGCTGACCATTGAGCGTGCCTTTGCCCTTGCCATAAGCGGACTGCAGGCGGGTTGCGATTTCGTTCAGCTCGGTCGCCGCGCCCGGCGTGGTCGGCGCGGGCAGGACAATGCCGCCGCGCAATATGTCCAGCTTGCGCTTTATATCATCCGATAGGCCCGGAACATCCTTGTACTTCGCGGCCTCAAGGGCGAAGCGAACCGACATCTCTGTACCCTGCGCCCCGAATTTGGCGGCGAGAGCATCTGTATCATCGGTGATATAGGTGGCGTTGATCCATCCCATACGGCTGGCATCGACTGAATAATCGAACAGTTGCTTTTCCGCGGTAGCAACAAAGCTTTCGACGTCGGCGACTGTGGGCTTCGCCTGCTCTATCGCACTGTCTTTTTTCGAAGAGGCGGCCAAGGCCGGACTTGCAACAAGAACAGCCGCGAGAGCGGCGAGAGAAATAGCGAACTTCATGGATTATTTATCCTTTTCAGGCGAATTTCATGGCCCGATTAGTGACAAACGCAACTGGTCCGGTCAAGCAGTGAGAAAATCAACGATGGCCTCGCCAAGTTCGATCGTGGTGATGCAACTCATATGCGTACCGGGGATTTCCTTCAGCCGGCCATTGGGCAACAGATCGGCCAGGGCCACCGGCGAACCGTTGTCGCGGTCATCACGCCCACACAGTACCAGCGTTTCGGTCTGTATCGCCGCAACCTCATCAGGCTCGATGTCCCCGAACGTATTGAGCAACAGCGTCGCGGCAACCGGATCGATCTTCATCGTTTTCATGAACTGAACCGCCATCCAATGCTCATCTCCACGCCCCACGGTGTCGCGCATGGCAATGGCGTCCAGAAAGAAGTCCCGGCGGCGCGCCCAACCCGAAAGCCCTTCCAGGCCCATGCCTGACAGGATCGCCCGACCAGGATTCATCCCGCGCAATAGAAGCTTTGCAGTTGTCCGCGCACCCAGAGAAAATCCGCCAAGGTCAAAATCCTCCAGCCCCAGATGGGTAATCAGCGCTTCAATATCCCTGACCAGCACATCATGCGGATAGGCCGCCGGATCATGCGGAGCGGCACTTTGCCCGTGCGCGCGCAGGTCAGGCATGATGATCCGAAATCCGGCCAATGCGACCTGCGCCGCCGTGCCAAATTTGATCCAGTTCACATATGCACTGGAAAACAAGCCGTGGAGCAGAACGAGTGGACGTCCTTCCCCCATTTCATGAACACACAGACGCACACCATCAAAGGATTCGAACCAATCCGATGTTGCTTCAGTCAGGGATTTTTCCAACGCTCTTCATCCACCGCTCAACAAGGCCCTTATGCTCATCGCAGCGGTAGCGCGGCAGCGCGGACGTGTCGAGCCATGCTTCATGCAGACTTTCCGCCCCGAAATGATGAGAGGGTCGAAAATAAGCCGGATCGTCGAAACTGCCGACGGTCAAATCCATGTTTTCGCCATCCACAAAGGCAAAACCGAGCGATGTCCCGCAATGGGCACAAAAGGGCCGTCGCGCGATAGGAGAGCTTTGATACCAATCCGGCGGGGCATCCGTCCATTGCACAGCGGCCTTGGGCAGATTCTTGAAAGCAATGGAAACGCCCCCTGTCGCTCGTTGACACATACGGCAATGGCATAGATACGCCTCATCGTTGTCCACCTGCGCCCCATAACGAACCCGGCCGCATTGACAGCCGCCTTCCATTATTTTCATCATCATAGCTCCATCGCTTGCCTTTAATAAGTATAGTTATTATGTGTGCCATATGGAAAAAAACATTGGGTATATGTTTAGTGATATTGCACGTCTTATGCGACGCCGATTTGATGAAAGATCACGTGATCTAGGCGTAACCAGCTCCCAATGGCGTGTTCTTATGTGCGTCAATCGCAATCCCGGCATCAATCAAGGCGCGCTTGCGGAGCTTTTGGAAGTTGAGCCTATTACGACTTGCCGCATGGTTGATCGGCTGGAACAGGCGGAGTTGATCGAACGCCACCGCGATCCCAATGATCGGCGAGCTTGGCAGCTCTTCCTGACTGAAGCGGCCATGCCATTGCTTGATGGACTGAAGAGCTGTGGCGTACATCTGACAGAGACGGCACTTGCTGGAATAACCGATAGCGACCGGGAAAAGCTGTCCTGTATGTTGGACATCATCCGGAATAACCTGATCGGAGCGATCACCGATGGAAATGAAGCGCGGCAGCATGGCTGAAGCAGATCGTCCCATATCGCTTGAGGATCAGGTAGCGCAGGCGGAAAAGCAACCAAAAACACTTCGTAATCGCGTGTTGATGCTATCGGTCCCTCTGCTGCTGATTGCGGTGGGTGGCTATTTCTGGCTGACCGGCGGGCGATTCGTCAGTACAGATAACGCTTACGTCCAACAGGACAAGGTTGCGATTGGCAGCGACGTGCTGGGCCGAATTGTTGAGGTCGATGTCAAGGAAAACCAGCTCGTAAAAGCAGGCGACATATTGTTCCGCATCGATCCCGAACCCTATCGCGTTGCGTTGGCGGAAGCCAATGCCGCGATTGCCTCCGCACAAGTCGAGCTGGAAAAATTGCATACCGACTACAGCGCAACCAGCGTCGACATCAGCGGCGCGCAAGAAGACATTGCCTATGCGCAAACGGAATATGAACGCCAAAAATCGTTAATGACACGCGGCTTTACGACCCGGGCGCGGCTTGAGGAGGCAGAACACACGTTGCAAAAAGCGCGTGAGGAATTACGCACCGCAAAAGCCGAAGCGTCAAAGGCGCGCGCCGCGCTGGCGACCGGACAGGCAGTGCCGGGAGAAAATCCGGCGATTGCCGCCGCCCGTGCGCAGCGTGACAAGGCCGCGCTTGATTTGAGCCGCACCATCGTGCGTGCGCCTGTTTCAGGCCGGATCAGTCAGTCGGATCGATTGCAGGTCGGGCAAATGATGGTCGCCGGCCTTCCGGCGGTTAGCATCGTCTCTGATGATCGCAGTTGGGTGGAAGCCAATTTCAAGGAAACACAACTTGAAAAGATGCATCCCGGCCAACCCGCTAACATCATATTTGACGCCTATCCCGGTTTGACGCTGAATGGGCATGTGGCCAGTCTTGGCGCCGGCACGGGATCAGAATTTTCTATTCTGCCCGCGCAAAACGCCAATGGTAATTGGGTGAAGGTAACGCAGCGCATACCCGTGCGGATCGCCATTGATGGAAAACCCGCCCGCCAGCTCATTGCCGGTATGAGTGCCGA
The DNA here is from genome assembly GCF_021742065.1 of Rhizorhapis sp. SPR117. Next base: position 10,627 of record NZ_JAKKIE010000056.1, on the reverse strand, counting down.
CGTGACTGTCGATGTCCGTAAAGGCAGTGCTCGCAATGGAGACCGGTAACTCGGACACGGCCCAAACGCCTCTAGCTGGCCGACACAATATCCTGCTCACGATTGCCATCATGGCGGGCACGTTGATGCAAGTTCTCGACACAACCATAGCCAATGTTGCCTTGCCTCACATGCAGGCATCGCTTGGCGCTACGCAGGACAGTATTACCTGGGTTCTGACCAGCTATATTGTAGCTGCAGCCATTGCCATCCCGATTACCGGCTGGTTGGCCGACCGCGTAGGGGCGCGTCAGCTTTTTCTGTTTTCGGTCGGCTTGTTCATCGTTGCATCCATGCTGTGTGGTATCTCCAGCAGCTTACCGGAAATGGTGCTTTTTCGCTTGCTGCAAGGAATTGCCGGCGCTTTCATCGCACCACTGGCCCAAAGCGTTTTGCTGGACATCAATCCTCCGTCCCAACACGGAAGAGCCATGTCGATCTATGGCATGGGGATCATGATCGGTCCAATCATGGGTCCCATATTGGGCGGCTGGCTGACAGAGAATTACTCATGGCGTTGGGTTTTTTACGTCAATCTCCCCGTGGGAGTAATGTGCTTTGTCGGCCTTTGGGCATGGCTTCCAGCCAGAGGCACCAAAAAACATGGTTTTGATCTAAGCGGCTTTGCATTGCTTGGTATAGCTTTGGCGTCGTTGCAATTGCTGCTGGATCGTGGTGTGCATGTTGACTGGTTCCACTCGAGGGAAATATGGATCGAGGCGGGCGTTGCAGCTTCCTGTTTCTGGATGTTTGTCGTCCATTTGCTGACTAATCGAAATCCTATCTTTCCACCCGAAATGTTGGCCGACCGGAACCTGGTAACCGGCACGCTATTCCTTTTCATTTTAGGACTGGTTATAATGGCTGGCATGGCGCTGCTGCCGCCGATGATGCAAAATCTCTATGGGTATCCCGTTCTGGATACTGGAGTTTTGCTTGCCTCCCGGGGGGTTGGTGTGGTGATCACCATGGCGCTTGCCGGACGGCTGACAGACAAGGTGGAACCTCGCCTGCTTTTCCTTGTCGGGTTTATCCTGATGGCGACATCGCTCTGGTACATGACAAGCTGGTCGCTTGAGATGGATTGGCACCCCATCGTTTGGAGCGGCTTGCTACAGGGCCTGGGGCTGGGCCTGGTCTTCGTGCCTTTGAATGTGGTGGCCTTTGCAACGCTTCCACCGCAATATCGCACTCACGCGGCAAGCCTGCTCAACCTTAGCCGCAATATGGGCGCGTCCATTGGCATCGCCATTGTTACTGCACTGCTGGCGATGAATATCCAGATCAGCCACGCCGATTTGGCCGGTCACATTACCCAGTTCAGGTTGCCCGCTGATCCCAATATGGCATTACGCGCCGGGCAAGCGGGGGAAGCTGTCATGACCGCCATTGATGCAGAGCTGAATCGTCAAGCCGCCATGATTGCCTATATTGATGATTTTTACATCATGATGTGGGTGACGATCGCCGCCCTTCCACTGGTTTTTCTGTTACGCAATCCCAAGCGCACCAAAGAAGACAGTGACATACCCCTGCTGGAATGAAGGCAAAGGACCGGAAACCTCCATGGCAACCGGTCCTTGCGGATTTACATCACGCCTTTTTTAGGTGCCTTCGCCCCAGCAACTCTGCAATCTGCACTGCATTCAATGCAGCACCCTTGCGCAGATTGTCGGAAACGCACCACAGGATCAGACCATTTTCAACGGTCGGGTCCTCACGCACCCGGCTGATATAGGTAGCGCTGTCACCAACGCATTCAACCGGCGTGACGTAACCGCCATCTTCGCGCTTGTCGACGAGCATGATGCCGGGCGCTTCGCGCAGAATTGACTGGGCTTTTTTTGCCGAAAGCTCATTTTCGAATTCGATATGAATCGCTTCCGAATGGCCAACGAAGACCGGCACACGCACACAGGTCGCGGTCAGCTTGATCGCGGGGTCGAGGATCTTTTTGGTTTCGACCACCATCTTCCATTCTTCCTTGGTCGATCCATCGTCCAGGAAAACATCGATATGCGGAATGACATTGAAAGCGATCTGCTTGGTGAATTTCGTCGCCACGGCCGGATCGCCCACGAAGATATTGCGCGACTGCTCGAACAGTTCGTTCATGCCCGCCTTGCCCGCACCGGAAACCGATTGATAGGTCGATACCACCACCCGCTTGATCTTCGCGGCATCATGCAGAGGCTTCAGCGCCACGACCATTTGCGCAGTCGAGCAGTTGGGGTTGGCGATGATGTTGCGCTTCTTATAACCATCGATGGCGTCAGGATTCACTTCCGGCACGATCAACGGAACATCCGGGTCCATGCGGTAGAGCGAGCTATTGTCGATGACGACGCAGCCGGCCGCAGCCGCCTTGGGTGCATAGATCTGCGTCGGGCCAGAACCAGCGGCAAAAAGCGCCATATCCCAGCCGGTGAAGTCGAAATGCTCGATGTTCTTCACCTTCAGCATTCGGCCGGTATCGCCATATTCGATTTCGATGCCGGTGGAGCGCGAAGAAGCGACAGCCGCCACTTCATCGGCCGGAAATTCGCGCTCGGCGAGGATGTTCAGCATTTCGCGGCCCACATTGCCAGTGGCGCCGACGACGACTACGCGATAACCCATTAAATCATTCCCTATATTTGACAGAAAAACAGCCGGTTCCCTGTGTGGGACCGGCTGTTACTGAAACCTTGTCTCGGTTGGTCCCTGTTGGGATTATCCCTCCTGGGTTCCGGTTTCCGTTGGCCGGTTGTCGCGGCGTTCCGCGATGCGTGCGCGTTTGCCTGTGCGGCCGCGCAGATAGTAAAGTTTCGCCCGCCGCACGACACCGCGACGGACGACGGTAATCGAATCGATATTGGGCGAATATAATGGAAAGACGCGCTCCACGCCTTCACCAAAGCTGATCTTGCGAACGGTGAAGTTGCTGCCCATGCCCCGGTTGGAGCGGGCGATGCAGACACCTTCGTAATTCTGGACACGGGTGCGTTCGCCTTCAACGACGCGCACGCCGACACGGAGCGTATCGCCCGCGCGGAAGTCGGGGATCGACTTCTTGGACTTGAATTCCTCGATGGCTTCGGCCTCGAGCGTCTGGATGAGGTTCATGACCCATCTTCCTTCTTTTTGCGCTGCGCACCAGAGGGCGACTGGTCCCGAACGCCGATATGACGCTCCCAAAGGTCCGGCCGCCTTAGCCGTGTATCATCCTCTGCCCTTTGTTTCCGCCAGGCAGCGATTTTCGCGTGATCCCCCGATCGCAACACTTCAGGGATCGCACGCCCTTCCCAAATAGCGGGCCGGGTATAATGCGGATATTCGAGCAGCCCCGCTTCGAAGCTTTCGTCATCTCCGCTAGAAGCCGCGCCCATTACCCCGGGGAGCAGTCGAATGCAAGCATCAAGTAGCACAATCGCGGCGGTTTCTCCGCCCGAAAGAATGTAGTCACCGATAGAAACGGGTTCGATGTCCCGCGCCTCGAAAAGCCGTTCGTCAATGCCTTCGAAACGACCGCAAAGAATAGTGACGCCGGGACCGGCGGCAAGGTCGCGGATACCCTCCTGGGTCAGCGGCTTGCCACGCGGAGTCATGGCAAGAACGGGAGCCAATGGTTGATGTGCCAACGCATAATCCACGGCAGCAGCCAAGACATCCGCACGCATCACCATGCCCGCCCCGCCTCCCGCGGGTGTATCGTCAACCGAACGATGCTTGTCCGTCGCAAAGTCACGAATCTGGATTGGAGCGCAAGACCACGTCCCTTCGACCAGGGCACGGCCCGCAAGAGACTGACCCAGTGGTCCGGGGAACATTTCGGGGTAAAGGGTCAGGATTTGGGCGGCAAAACTCATTGGACAAACGCCGCGTCAATGACCAGCTTCTCTCCCCATTCCGGGACCGCCTCAGTCCGCATGGGAACCATGAATCGCTTGCCATCCGGCCGTTCGATTTCAATAATGTCCCCAGCGCCGAAATTTTCGACGGCGGCAACCACTCCCAACTCCTCGCCCGTAGTGGAAACGCAGGGCAAACCGAGGAGGTCCGCATAATAATATTCGCCCTCCCCCAATGGCGGCAATAACGAGCGAGGTACGGTAAGCGGCGTACCGCGCAGCGCCTCGGCAGCATTGCGGTCAGAAATTTCGGCAAAACGCGCGATTGCACCGTTCTGGCCAGGGCGAATATTCTTGAGCGTTAGCGTGCGGCCCGATGCCTCAAAGCTCTTATAGGCCTTGAGGCTTTCCGGGCTTTCGCTGAAAAGTTTCAGGCGCACTTCACCCATAACGCCATGAGCGCCGATAATGGCCGCAAGGGTTACGGGACGGTCCTGCGTCATCCAAAAAGCTGCGCTAACGGCCCTCGACCACACTCGCACGAAACGGAGATCGGATGTTCCGTTCGTGTCGAGCATAGTCGAGGCACGCTAAACCGGCTCAGCCCTCGGCCTGCTTTTCGTTAGCAGCTTCAGCAGGAGCCTCTTCGGCCGATGCTTCTTCTACTGGTGCTTCTTCTGCTTCAGGGGCAGCGGCTTCTGCAACAGGAGCAGCTTCCTCTGCTTCAGGAGCAGCAGCCTCTTCCGCAGCGGGGGCGGCTTCTTCGACTTCAGGTTGAGGCGCAGGCGCCTTGGCGGCTTCTTCCGCGGCCTTCTTGGCTTCTTCGGCTTCGGCCAGCTTGGTGGCGCGTTCCTCTGCGCGTTCAGTTGCCTTTTCGCCCGGCTTCGCCTTGTTCGGGTTGCTGCGGGCAGCACGTTCCTTCACGCCAGCGACGTCCAGGAAGCGGGCGACGCGATCGGTCGGCTGCGCACCCACAGAAATCCAGTGCTTCGCCCGTTCGGCGTCCAGAACGATACGCTTTTCATCATCCTTGGCCAGCAGCGGGTTATAGCTGCCGATGCGTTCGATGAAACGGCCATCGCGAGGTGAACGGCTGTCCGTCACGACGATCTTGTAATAGGGACGCTTTTTGGAGCCGCCACGCGACAGACGAATTGCAGTTGCCATGTAATTACCTTTCTATAATAAAATCAAAAACTTAAATTCATTTCTTCAAAAATTTGTCAAATCCAGGGGGAAGCCTGGGTGCATCCCCGCCGGGAAGGCCGGGAAGACCGCCGCCCGAGGGCATGCCTCCTGCCCCGCCACCGAGCATACCGCCAAGACCGCCACCCATTCCGCCCTTTGCAAACATGGCGCCCAGCCCCTTCAATCCGCCCATTTTACGGATTTTCTTCATCGCGCCTTCCATTTCCTGATGCATTTTCAGGAGGCGGTTGACCTCCTGCACCGTAGTGCCGGACCCCTTGGCGACGCGAATCTTGCGCTTGGCATTCAAAAGTGCGGGTTTCTCACGCTCTTTGGGTGTCATGGAGCCGATGATCGCATCCATATGCACCAGCGTCTTGTCACCCATGCCACTGTTCGCCATGGCGTTTTGCGCCTTTTTGAGGCCCGGCATCATGGCCGCGAGCGCACCAAGGCCACCCATGCGACGCATCTGGTTCAACTGCGCGCGCAGGTCGTTCATATCGAACTGACCCTTGGCTATTTTTTTGGCCAGCGCTTCGGCTTCATCGCCCTGAATGGTTTCGGCAGCTTTTTCGACCAGACTGACGACATCGCCCATGCCCAGAATGCGACTGGCAACGCGTCCCGGATGAAACAGCTCCAGTGCATCCAGCTTTTCGCCAACACCCGCAAATTTGATTGGACGTCCCGTGACCGCTCGCATCGACAGGGCCGCACCACCCCGCGCATCGCCATCCATCCGGGTCAGGACGACGCCGGTCAGCGGCACCTGTTCGGTGAAGTTCTTTGCAACGTTGACCGCATCCTGCCCGGTCAGAGAATCCACGACCAGCAAGATCTCATGCGGACTGGAGATGTCGGCCACTGCCTTCATCTCATCCATCAACGCCTGATCGACATGCAGGCGGCCAGCGGTATCGAGCATCAGAACGTCAAAGCCCTGAAGCTTTGCCGCCTGCATGGCACGGCGGGCAATTTCGACAGGCGACTGCCCCGCGACGATTGGCAAAGTAGCAACGTCGACCTGCGTACCCAGGGTCGCAAGCTGTTCCTGTGCCGCCGGACGGTTGACGTCGAGCGAGGCCATCAGAACCTTTTTGCGATCCTTTTCCTTCAGTCGCTTGGCGATCTTGGCTGTTGTCGTCGTCTTGCCTGAACCCTGCAAACCGACCATCATGATGATGGCCGGCGGGCTCACGTCGATCATCAGTTCCGATGTTTCCGACCCCAGCATTTCGGTCAAGCCGTCATTGACGATCTTCACCACCTGCTGACCGGGCGTTACGGAGCGCAGAACATTCTGGCCAACCGCTTTTTCAGTAATGCCCTCAATGAAATCGCGGACAACGGGCAAAGCAACGTCGGCTTCCAGCAAAGCGATACGCACTTCGCGCATCGCCGCCCGGACGTCGGATTCGTTCAGCGCGCCACGACCACGCAGCTTGTCAAAGACGCCGCCAAGACGTTCGCTAAGAGAGTCGAACATTGCCAATCCTTTTGGAGCAAAAGCCCCGTTTTCCGTCACATCCCGCTTAACCGGAAAGCCGAAACGCAAAATACGCCGGTGGGCGAAACCTCGCCGACCAGCGCCTATCCATGGACGATATCATGACCAGGATGTTACAGCTTACCGGACCCGCGGGACCGATTGGAAATGGCCAATATACAAGCTTTGGCCAACATGCAAGCTATTGCCCGATCATTGGTCGGCAACCGCTTCGTTAACCATTTATAAACCCTTTTTTGGCAGAATTGTCCTGTCGCTCAGATAAACTGACGCGGCGTGGGGCAACGAAAACAGGTCTTATGAGCGGACAGCACAACCCAACAGACATGCAATCTGCCCAGCGGGACATGATCACCAGCAGTATTGTTGTAGCAGCGATCGTGATGTTCATATGGACGGGCGGTTCCGCGATGTCGGCGGTGGTCCGCAGCCTCACCGGCCTGGGTGCGGGCGTCGAGCAGATCATGATGACTGCCCTGTTGCTCAACATCGCGCTCATCCTGTTTGGATGGCGGCGCTATCGCGACCTGCAGATGGAAGTCGTGCAACGCAAGGATGCCGAAGAGCGCGCCCGTTCGCTGGCCGCTACCGACCTGTTGACCGGCTTTCTCAATCGTCGCTCGATTGCCGAAGAAGGCGCGGCGTTGCTTGGTCGCGCCCAGCACAAGCATAAAAGCGTTGCGCTGCTGATGCTGGATCTGGACAATTTCAAGACGGTGAACGACATCCATGGCCACGCTGCGGGTGACCTTGTTCTGAAAACTGCCGCCAAACGCATTGAAAGTCTGATGCCGCCTTCCGCCCTTACGGCGCGCCTTGGCGGTGACGAATTTGCCTGCGCCTTCATCTTTGATCCCAACGCACCGCAAATCGTTGATCGCATTGCCGAAGAGCTTGTGTCTGCAATGACTGCACCGATCCTGGAAAATGGGATGCATCTAGCGGTCAGCACCTCGATCGGCATCGCCCGGTCGGATTACGATTGCGACAGCGTCGAATCGCTGATGCGCCGGGCCGACATTGCGATGTATTGCGCCAAAAACCAGGGCCGCAACCGCTTTTCCTGGTTCGATACGTCGATGGAACGCGAACTGAATGTACGCAATACCCTGGAAGCAGGAATGCGCGAAGGCATTCCGCTAGGCCAGTTCGTGCCCTATTATGAACAGCAGATCGACCTTTCGACGGGCAAGCTTAATGGCTTTGAAATGCTCGCCCGCTGGGAGCACCCAACCCAGGGTCTGATTTCGCCTGACGTCTTCATTCCGATCGCCGAGGAAACCGGCCTCATCGCCGATCTCTCGCTTTCCGTCATGCGGCAAGCGTTCGAGGAAGCAAAGAACTGGGACAATTCGCTCAGCCTGTCGGTCAATATTTCCCCGGCACAGCTCAAGGACCCCTGGCTCAGCCAGAAAATCCTCAAGCTGCTGGTTGAGACGGGCTTCCCGGCGAACCGGCTGGAAGTCGAAATCACCGAAAGTTCGCTGTTCGAAAATCTCAGCCTTGCGCAATCCATCGTCGGATCGCTCAAGAATCAAGGCATTCGTATCGCGCTCGACGATTTCGGCACCGGCTACAGTTCGCTTGCCCATTTGCGCGCCCTGCCCTTCGACCGGATCAAGATCGACCGCAGCTTCGTCTCCTCGATCAATCAGAACAGCGAAAGCGCCGCCATCGTCAGCGCCATTGCGCGGCTGGGTGACAGCCTTGGCCTGCCAGTGACGGCAGAAGGCATCGAAGACCAGAATATCCAGAACCAGCTTCGTGACATGGGCTGCACCAAGGGCCAGGGTTGGCATTTTGGCAAACCCCTTACTGTCGAACAGGCACGCAAGATGCTGGCCGACCAGGGCCTGTTGCCAACGCGCGTCACCCCAGGCGTTACGCAGAGCGAAGAAGCCACGGCGGAGCTGTTTGAACTGCGCAACGGCAAGGGCACCCGCAAGGCCGGATAAATTACGGTACGCCTCTGCTTTTACGTGAAGCGCGGTGGACACTTGCCCTCCCCACCCCTAAATGAGCGGCCATGATCGGTCGGTTTCGAAAAATGCATGGCCTTGGCAATGATTTCGTTGTCATTGATGCCCGCGACAGCGCACTGGAACTGAACCCGGCGCGCGCGCGGGCGATTGCCGACCGCCATCTGGGCATTGGCTGCGATCAGATCATTCTTCTGGAACCGTCAACTCGGGCGGACGTTCGTATGCGCATTTTCAACGCCGACGGCGGCGAGGTCGATGCCTGCGGCAATGCAACACGGTGTATCCCACTGTTTTTGGGCCGGGATTGTCGGATCGAAACCAATGCAGGCTTGCTGCTGGCCCAATTGTGCGACAACGGCGCAAGTGTGGACATGGGAGCGCCTCGCTTCGATTGGGACGCCATTCCTCTTGCCTATGCGATGGATACGCTGGACATGCCGGTAAGCTGGGAAGACCTGCCCGTCCCGACCGCCGCCAATATCGGTAATCCGCACGTCATTTTCTTTTGCGACGATCTGGACAGCGTGGATTATGCGCGCCTTGGTCCGATGATCGAAAATGATCCGCTTTTCCCCGAACGCGTGAACGTCAATTTCGCGCAAATCCTGAACGAAAGCCATATCCGCCTGATCGTCTGGGAACGTGGCGCCGGACTGACGCAAGCATGCGGAACGGGCGCATGCGCAACCGCCGTTGCCGCCATTCGATGCAAACTGATGCAAGGGCCGGTGACAGTCAGCCTGCCCGGCGGTGATCTGTGCATCAGTTGGGCGCCGGGCGAAACCATCGGCATGACCGGCCCTGCCACCTCCGTCTTCGAAGGCGAGGCTGACTGGAGTCGCTTTGGATGAGCGGCCCGCAGATCATCACGCTTGGCTGCCGCCTGAATATCGCTGAGAGCGAAACCATGCGCACCCTTGCGCCTGATGAGCATGACCTTGTCATCGTTAATAGCTGCGCTGTAACCAATGAGGCTGTCCGCCAGACCCGGCAGGCAATCCGCCGCGCCAAACGCGCCCGACCCGAAGCACGCATACTCGTAACCGGCTGTGCGGCGCAGACCGATCCCGCCATGTTCGCCGCCATGCCGGAAGTGGATAGCGTCATCGGCAACCGGGAGAAGTTCGATCCCGCCTCATTCTCCTCCCGTCACTCCCGCGAAGGCGGGAATCCATCGCCTGCCATATCGCCAGAGGACGACACCGAGAGACGGATTCCCCCCTTCGCGGGAACGACGGGCATGGCCAAAGTCCGCGTTTCCGATATTATGGCTGTACGCGAAACCGCCCCGCACCTCGTCAGCGGGTTTGCCGATCATGCCCGTGCCTTTGTCGAGGTGCAAAATGGCTGCGACCATCGCTGCACTTTCTGCATCATCCCTTATGGCCGGGGGAACAGTCGATCGGTCCCGGCGGGCGCTGTGATCGACAAGATAAAGACGCTGGTAGACGCTGGCTATCGAGAGGTGGTGCTGACCGGCGTTGATGTCACCAGCTATGGCCCTGATCTGCCGGGCAGTCCGACACTTGGCCTATTGATCGAGCGCATTCTTGACAAGGTGCCGGACCTGCCCCGCCTGCGCCTTTCTTCATTGGATTCTGTCGAAATCGATGACCGCATGTTTGCATTGATCACACAGAACGCACGCGTAATGCCGCATCTGCACCTTTCGTTGCAGGCGGGCGATGACATGATCCTCAAGCGGATGAAGCGCCGCCATAGTCGGCGCGACGCAATTGCCGTCGTCGAACGGATCAAGGCGGCGCGTCCTGACATCGCCATCGGTGCAGACATCATCGCCGGTTTCCCGACGGAGACTGAGGAGATGTTCGAAAACAGCCTTCGGCTCCTGGAACAGTGCGATATTGTCTACGGGCATATCTTCCCCTTCTCGCCCCGCACCGGAACACCGGCCGCACGCATGCCGCAGGTTGACCCGGCGACTATCCGCGAACGCGCGGCACGACTGCGCGCTGCATGCGAAACGCGCAAGCAGCGTTGGCTGAATGACTGACCGGCTGATGCCGGTAGGATCAAGTGGAGGGGCTGAAGCCGTTTCTGTGGGAATGCCGGTCCAG
>NZ_JAKKIE010000055.1 GCF_021742065.1 Rhizorhapis sp. SPR117 | reverse complement strand
TCGTCAACAACAACCAGCCCGTTCCCGACGTGTTCTCCAAGATGACCAAAATCGCAGCTTCGGGCCGACTGGGCCATATAGAGGAGGAAATGCCGGAAGCGTTGCTCGATGCTGCCCGCTTTGCCCTGCGTCGCCAGGACATGCGCCATGATCAGTTCGATGCCGAACGACTTGAGCGGCTTGAGTTCGGCATAGTTGCGCCACTTCTTGGCCATGCGGACGAGCGTGCGGAAATCGCCGTCCTGGTTCTTGCGGTCCCGCACGAACTGGATCTGGCACGGCGCGCAGGTCTGGATCTTCGAACCATCGTGAATGTCATATTGCCAGCCATAGCCCGACCGGGCGGCATCCTCAATTACAGGCACAATATCGACGCTGAGCCCCGAGCCGACGAATGTCACCGTGGCGGCCTTGCGCTGGATCTCGAAGTCCTCGACCGATTTGGTCGGATAGATCTTCACCAACAGATCGTAGATCGTGGCGCTGAGGCTATCGAGAGTTTCCTTGGTCGCGTCACGGTCCGAGATGTAGAATACCACATCGACATCCACCGGGTCCGACGCCGTCCTTCGCAGGATGGTGTATTTCGCGAACGACCCCGCCTTCACCACCTTGGTGATCTTGATTTCGGTCTTGTCCCGAACGCTCTTGCACAGCTCGGTAATCAGCCGGTCGACCTGCGCATGATATTCTTTCCGCTTGTCCGCAGGCAGGCGCAGGACGTTGCTGTCATAATATCGCAGTTGTGTGTTACTCAAATCCATCGCCCACCCCTTTCCGGTTCGGCATCACAAACCGGGCGGAGGCCGGCTCCTCGTGCACGCCTTCGGTTTACAAGAAACCGGAATCTTTCGGCATTGGACGAGATTTAGGTTCCATTTACCGCATTTCAAGAGGTTTCAGTTTACAAAAAACATATCATATAGCATTTATGAAAACCGCCCTGCGGCGGTCGATAAAGGAGACCATCATGATCGGAAACAAGCTCAAGGTTGCGAGGTCAGCATCCGGCCTGTCGCTGCGGGCGCTGGCCGATGCGATGGATGGTGTCGTTTCCGCCCAGGCCATCGGCAAATATGAGCGCAACGAAGACATGCCGAGTTCTCGCGTGCTGATCGCGCTTGCCAGGGCATTGGCGGTTTCCGAGGAATATCTGCTGAGCGAGGACGAGCTCTCGCTGGAGGGCGTGGATTTTCGCAAGAAGGTCGGCACGTCCTCCCGCGAGGAAGCCATGCTCGAGGCGCGCGCCATTCACATGCTTGAACGCTATCTTGCGGTCGAAGACATGCTCCAGATGCGCAGCGTCGAATGGGAGCAGCCGCGAAGTGCGCCGCATCCGGTGGCCGATATACGCGATGCCGAGGACGCGGCCCGCTCCGTTCGGGACGATTGGGGGCTCGGCAACGACCCCATCCCGCATCTTGCCGAGTTGCTGGAGGAGCGCGGCATCAAGGTGCTGTCACTCGATCTCGATGACGTGGACGGGCTTGCCGCCAAGGTCCGGCGCAAGGGCAGCGATGCAGCGCGCGTCATCGTCATCAAGCAAAGCTCCTGGTCGGAGCGCAAGCGCTTCAATCTGGCGCATGAGCTTGGCCATATGGTCATCGCTCCCTCTGGGGGCGTGGATGAAGAAAAGGCAGCGCATCGCTTCGCCGGCGCATTCCTTATGCCGGCGGACGTGCTGCGCGCCGAAGTCGGCGCCCATCGCTCCTCGATCAGCATCGGCGAGTTGGTTGCGCTCAAAAAGCTGTTCGGGGTCAGCATCCAGGCCCTGGCCTATCGCTGCAAGGATCTGGGCATCATCAACCAGGCCGCATGCGCCCGTCTCTTCAAAGTTTTCGCGGAGCGGGGCTGGCGCACGGCGCCTTTCGAGGAACCGGAGAGCATGCAGCCGGAACAGGAAGAGCCGCGTCGCTTCGAGCGCCTGTGCTATCGCGCTCTGGCCGAAGGCGTGATCGGAGAGTCGCGGGCAGCCGAGTTGCTCGGCATTTCCGTGCGCGAACTCGATCGGCGACTGGATCAGGTGGCAGCCTGATCCGTGACTGTTCTGGTCTCCGACACATCTGTCATTATCGACCTCGAACGGGCGGACCTTCTCGATGAGATGTTCCTGCTGCCGTTCGAGTTCGCAGTGCCCGATCTCCTCTACGTCCGCGAACTGGAAGGGGAACTCGGAGACAGGCTGATGGCGCGCGGGCTGCGCGTCGAAGAACTGACGGTCTCCGAACTGCGGCGCGCGACCGGCGTCAATCGCCAGCATCAGAAACTCTCCGTGCCCGATACCTTTGCCTTCGCCATTGCGGAATCACGGACATGGACGCTGTTGACCGGCGACGGAATCCTGCGCGAACTGGCCGCTGCCAAACAGATCGCCATGCATGGGGTCCTCTGGCTCTTCGACCAGATGGCCGATGGCGACCATGTGCAGTTCGACCGGCTGCATGGGGGTCTGACCCGTCTTTTCGCTCATCCGCGCTGCCGCCTTCCTGCGAATGAAGTGAGGCATCGCTTGACCCGGTTTGCCCGCTGACATGGCCGACACGAGGACGAGCACCAGTCAAAGCTTCATCCGATCCGGCACTTGGAGGGCCGGATGAATAGCGACCACGCCCCGCAGACACGCGAATCTTGCCATGTAATCGCGCAGGTTTCCCCTGAAACCGGCAATCGAAAATCAGCGTGACCTCTCAACCACAAAATGGCAGGCCATGACTCATGGGGACCATCTGGAAAATAATCCGCATTATCGGACTTTATGTCGTCTTCTTCATTGCCAGCGCAATAATATCGGCCGCCCTATTGGATAGCCTTCCTGACGCGATCGAAGCGCTCTTCATCCTGTTCGCGCCTGTTGCATTCATAATCTGGTACGAAAAGCGTCGCACGGCGAAGATTGCCCTGAGCACTGCTCCTGCAAGAAACAATCCTGTCCGCCGACGCCAGTTGGCGCCAGACGAACGTGAAGCGCAAAATTCGAGGACAGCCTCACTCCCGGAATATCGGGGCCTCGTACCTTCCGCACATCTTCCGAAGCCGGACAATACCCAGGAAGATCAAACGCCCTCGGATTCCAGCACCGCCGAGGCAGACATGGTAACGGCAAGCGTGACGGGTCTCCAATCGAGATTGCCCGATAATCCCATACCGTCCAGGACGCGAGAGCTCAGGGAACGGCTCTTTGGCGATGATTCCTCGATTTTTGATCCAAAGAACGCGGACCGCGTCCAGACGATCGCCTCGCGGTCATCTGCTGCAGGGGCTGAAGATGAACCTGACGGTCCCACCGAACCCGCATTTTCGAAGGCATATCGGCCTCAGCAGGATAATGCCGAGCTTGTTCGTGTCGGCAAAGCCGCCCGGGAAGCACTCGAAGCCGCATCGCTAAGGCGCGCCGCAGAGAAGGAAGCAGGCCCTCGGCAGCTGGAGGTTATGTCCTCCACCGAAGGTCCAAACGCGCGTGAAGTGGCAGATCGAGCACCTGCCCGTCGATCACGCATTGAAGAGCTGCGTCAGAAACTCTTCGGCGGCGAATCCCGCGTCCACTCGCCACCCATGCCAGCTGAGCCGCGTCCGGCCAGCCGCTCGGCAGGCTCTTCCGTCAAGGTCCAGGGATGGCTGCGCAAGGGGCAGACCGTCATCATCGCTGGGCGCGAGATCGACGGCATGGTCTATGTGGGGGGGCCGCCCAAGATCAACTCGCATGAGTATGGCGAGAAATGCCGCACCTATATCGACCCATCCCTCTCGGTCGCGTCATCCGGTTCCGACAGGAATGGCGACGGCATGTCGTATTGGCCCGGATATTCGAGCATACCGGCCGTCTGCAGAGCCACCTACCTCGAATGGCTGGCGGGAGGTCGCCGCGACGGGACCGTCAATCCCGGCTACATGTTCCTTTTCTTCTACGGCCTCGAGCGCCGGTTTCTGGTCGACCAACCACCAGAAGACGAGAAACGGGAGATCGTGGCCGAGGTGGAGCGTCTCAAGGCCCTCTTTGCGCAGAACTATTCCGTCCAGAGATATCTCGGCGAGTTTCTGGACATTGCCCGCATCGTCGCAATGGGCAGACTATCGCTCGACGATCCGGCACTCAAGCAGACCATCCTCGACAATCGCAGCTGGGAACTGCCTTTTTCGTTGAAATTCGCGCTCGGCGGGATGATCGCCGAGGGCAAGGCGTTCGATGCGGAGTGGCTGCATCTATGGCTGCTGTGTCATCCGGAGCGCCGTCTCCGCACGCCGGCCGAACGCTGCAGCGAAGAGTTCAAGGCGCTCTTCAAGCTGAAATTCGATGCGCTCTATCCCAACGGCCTGAAGGCTCGAACGCCGCGCAAGAAACTGGCGATGAACTACCGTGCGGCTTCGAGCGAATTCAGTTGCTCGGTAAATCTCACGGCAGGCGAGGGCAAGGATATCGCTGTCCCCGATGTGTCCGACCTGCGTTCACCGGTCCAGAAAGCGCAGAAGATCGCGGATGAGGCGATGGACGAGCTTGACAAGTTCAGCCGTTACCTTGGGCGCAATGCGAACGGCAGAGGATCGATCGAAGCACAGGCCCTGCTCCCCGCCGAATTGTGGGGACTGTTCCCGTCAGCAGAGCTGGAGGGGCTCAGGGAATGGGCGTGCGGACAGGTTGCGGGAGGCGGGCTCATTCCGGCTCTCGAGGTGATCACCCGCCTGGAGGGCAGTGCTCCCGGCAAGATCGGCAAGCGCCAGTTGATCGGTGCGGCGGATGCGCTCGCCCGCATCGGCTTCGGCATGGCGCCCGATCCGAGATTTTCGCTGCGGGCGCCCAGGAGCGACGAGCCGGTCGTCATTTTTGACCTGGGCGAAACAGTTGAGCAGCTGGAAGTCGTCTCGCCCGCCTACAAGGCGGCATTGTTCGAGCTGGCGCTGGCGACCTTTGTCGCGCATTCGGACAGCAAGATCGTCGAAGCAGAACGCCGGGCGCTTAGTGACAAGGTCGAAGCGACCGGCGGCCTCACAGACCTCGAGCGAAAGCGTCTCCATGCCAATCTGAAATGGTATCTGGAGGTCCCGCCCGACATGTCATGGCTGCGCAGCAGGTTGAAGGAGGTGGATGCAGAGCACCATCTCGCGCTGCGTGCGGCGGTTGTCGTGATCGCCCATGCCGACAGCATGATCCAGTCCGAGGAGGTGGCCTGCATCGAGAAGATCTACAAGGCGTTGGGGATCGATGCCGGCCTCGTATATGCAGACCTTCATGCTGGCGACGTTCCCGATGGACCGGTGCGGGTCAGGGCAGCCGAAGCAGAGGCCCCGGGCGAGCGCATTCCGGCCGAGCCCAAAACCCGCGGCACCGCGCTTGATGCGGCGCGCATCGCGGCGATCCGGAGCGACACCGAGCGCGTCTCGAACGTGCTGGGCGAGATTTTCGCGGCGGACGACGACGCGAGCGACGAGGCGACCCGCCCACATGCGCTTCCATCGTCCTTGGCCGGGCTCGACCACAGACATGCCGCTCTTGTCGATCTTCTCATCCAGCGCGAACAGTGGACACAGGAAGAGTTTGCGGACATCGCCGGGAAACAGGGCCTGCTGCCATCCGGTGCCCTGGAAGCCGTCAACGAATGGGCATTCGAAAAGTTCGATGAAGCCCTGCTCGACGAATATGATGGCTATGATGTGTCACAGGACATCGCAGAAGCGTTGCGGGCCGAGATGGCCAAGGGGGATAATTGATGTCGAAATTGAAGCCGCGCGAGCGTGACGCGATCGTCCAGGCATTGCGCGCGGGTGTCGTGCCGAAACTCGGGCTTCGTCATATCCAGGTCGGCCGAGCACGTGAGATCGAGGAGCTCGTCAAGGACATGGACCGGATCGCCGATGGCGGTTCCGCGATCCGGTTCATCATCGGCGAATATGGGTCGGGCAAGACCTTCTTCATGAACCTCATCCGCCTTGTCGCGCTCGAAAAGGGGCTGGTGGTGATGTTTGCCGATCTGGCTCCCGACCGGAGAATTCATGCGACCGGCGGTCAGGCGCGCGGCCTTTATGCCGAAATGGCGCGAAACCTTGCGACAAGGACCAAGCCCGATGGAGGAGCGCTTGCCAATGTCGTCGAGCGGTTCGTCAGCCAGGCCCAGCATGATGCTGAAGCCAAAGACCAGCCGACGGTCGAGGCCATTCGTCAGCGTCTGGCGCATTTCGAGGAACTGACCGGGGGCTTCGACTTCGCGCAGGTCATCCGCCGCTATTGGGAGGGGCATGAAACGGGCGACGAGGAGCTCAAGTCGGCGGCGATCCGCTGGCTGCGTGGCGAATTCGTCACCAGGACCGACGCGCGCAAGGCTCTGGGGGTTCGTACGATCGTCGATGACGCGAGTGTCTACGATCACCTGAAGCTGATGTCGGCATTCGTTTGCGAAGCAGGCTACAAGGGTCTGCTCGTCGGCCTCGATGAGATGGTCAACCTCTACAAATTGACATCATCGCAGGCACGCAATGCCAATTATGAGCAGATCCTGCGTATCCTGAACGACGTCCTGCAGGGCAGCGCGGAAAATCTGGGCTTCCTGATGGGAGGAACGCCCGAGTTCCTGATGAATACGCGCCGGGGTCTCTATAGCTATGAAGCCCTGCAATCCCGTCTGGCCGAGAACAGCTTCGCCCGCGAGGGTCTTGTCGATCTTTCCGGACCGGTCATCCGCCTTGCGAGCCTCACGCCGGAAGACCTGTTTGTGCTCCTGGTCAATATCCGCGCCGTCATGCACGGAGCAAACACGACGCTGCCGGATAATGCGCTGGAGGCGTTCATGGTCCATTGCTCGGACAGGATCGGCGAAGCCTATTTCCGAACGCCGCGCAACACAGTTACCGCCTTCGTGAACCTACTGGCGGTTCTCGAGCAGAACCCTGGTGTCGAATGGTCGGACCTCATCGACAAGCTCGACGTCGCCCAGGATGACGGTGACGACATGAGCGATGTCGACGAGGCGATCGGTGCGCCTCCGGACACAGAAGAGCTCGCCAGTTTCCGCCTGTGAGCACCGCCTTCGACAAGCTCGCCCGGCCGATCCAGAAGTGGATTCGCGAACAAGGCTGGCGTGAACTGCGCGATATCCAGGCACGTGCGACGCACGTGCTCATGGACGGCGATGCCGACCTGATCGTTGCCGCCAGCACCGCTGGAGGAAAGACCGAGGCAGCATTTCTCCCGCTGCTTTCGCAGGTTCTCGATGATCCGTCCGAAATATCCGGTTTCGACATTCTCTACGTCGCACCGTTGAAGGCGCTCATTACCGATCAGGCGCGCCGCTTGGACGAGATTTGCCGGGAGACCGAACTGTCGGTCATCCCTTGGCATGGCGATGTGCCTGCTTCGGTCAAGACCCGCGCCACCAAGCGGCCCCGGGGCGTGCTGCTGATCACGCCCGAATCGCTCGAAGCCCTCTTCATTCGCCGAGGAATGGAGATTCCGCGACTGTTCGGTGCGACACGTGCCGTCATCCTCGACGAATTGCATTCCGTGCTCGACAGCGAGCGCGGGATTCAGATGCGTTCACTGCTTGCGCGCCTTGAGCAGTCGCTGAACCGCCCGATCCGCCGCGTCGGCCTCTCGGCCACGCTCGGCGACATGGGGCTGGCCAAGACGTATCTGCGCCCCGACAGCCCCGGGGAAGTGAGAGAAATAGTTGCCGCAGATGGGGAGGCGGAGTTGCAGCTCCAGCTGCGCGGCTATGTGACCGGCGACAAGGATGATGAAGGGCCATCGGCAACCGACGCCATCGCCCTCCATCTCTTTGGGCACCTTCGGGGCAGCGACAACCTTGTATTCGCGGGCGCGCGCCAAGCGGTCGAAATCTACTCGGATCGGTTGCGGACGCTGTGCGAGAAGGAACATCTACCGCAGGAATTCTATCCCCACCATGCAAGCCTCTCCCGGGAGCATAGGGATTTCGTCGAACGGCGCCTGAAGGAAGGCAGTGCGCCTACTACAGCGATCTGCACCTCGACGCTCGAACTCGGCATCGACATCGGCGACGTGACCTGTGTCGGGCAGATCGGCGCCCCCTTCAGCGTAGCCTCGCTCCGGCAAAGGCTGGGCCGGTCAGGACGGCGCCCCGGCAAGCCGGCCATTCTCAGGCAATATGTCGTCGAAGCGAAGCTGGCCTCGACAAGCAACTTTTCGGACCGATTGCGACTTGGTCTTGTGAGAGCCACCGCGATGATCGAACTGCTGCTCGAGGGCTGGTGCGAGCCGCCTCAGCACGGCGCGTTGCACCTCTCGACGCTCGTCCATCAGATCTTGTCCGTGATTGCTGAGCGAGGCGGTATTCGGGCGCAGCAGCTTTACGGGATGCTGTGCCAGAAAGGGCCGTTTCGACAGGTCGATACCACGCTCTTTCTCGATGTGCTCCGCGCGTTGGGACATCCGGAGACGGCGCTCATCGAGCAGGCTGATGACGGATTGCTGCTCCTTGGCGCGATGGGCGAAAAGCTGGTCGAGCATTACAGCTTCTATGCCGTCTTCCAAACGCCCGAGGAGTACCGACTGATATCCGGAGGCAAGGAACTGGGCACCCTGCCGATCGATAATCTGATCGCTCCGGGAATGCTTCTCATATTCTCTGGACGGCGATGGCTGGTCCTTGAAGTTCATGATCGCGACCGCATCATCATGGTCTCACCTGCCAAGGCTGGTGTTCCCCCGCTCTTCGGAGGCGATCCAGGGAATATCCATGACCGGGTCATCGAACGCATGTTCGACATCCTCGAGAACCAAAATTGCCTGGTCTACATGGACGCGACCGCGCGGGAATTGCTTGAGGAAGCCCGAAGTCACTACGCCCAATTACGGTTCAATCCCGGTCGCATCGCGCAACTGGACGAAAATGCCGCTGTCCTCGCCACGAGAACCGGCTCGATTCGTACCACAACGCTTGCCCTGGCCCTGCGCGCCGCCGGATTTACGGTGCAGACGCACGATGGCTTCCTCGAGGTTTTCGGGAAAGAGGACACGCCGCCGCTAATCGATGCGCTAGCAGCATTAGCCAGCGGCAAGGCTGCGGATCTCTTCACGCATTCGCCGAACTTGCTGTTTGAAAAGTTCCATCCCCATCTGACCGAGACATTGCTGCAGCAAGATGCGCTTTCAGCGCGGTTGGACGCTGACGGATTGGCTGAACTTTCCCGCTCAATCCTCGGGTGATCGAAAGGCCGCTATCAAGGAATGTGTTCTAGCGCTTGAAGGACAGCTATGTCAGCGGTTAATCATCTACATCAGCCAACCAAGCTGGCATGTCCCGCTTGGCATGAAGCACGCGCCAGACATCCACATGGGTCTCGAATTCAAGGTAGAAAACAAGCCACGGAAATCCATTCAGCCCTAAGGTCCTCAAACTGGGTAAGTTCAGCGCGTGAGACCACCGCGGAGACCCTGCCGCCGGCATTTCCCCGATGAAGGTATAGGCCTGTTCAAGTGCATCAATGAAGCCGAAAGCCACATCTGCACCGGCTTCGTCCGCGTAATACTCGACCGCACGGTCGACATCCTCCCGCGCTTTGGCGCGCGGTATGACCGGTTTTGCAGTCACGACCCTGCGCGTTGCGTCACACGGTCACGAAGGCCTTGGAAATATCCGGCATCGACCGGCGCGGTGGCTGCAGAACTGGCGCCGTCCAGGAGCATTTCGCGAAGGCGCTGAATGTCCTGATCCTTGCGGATCAACTCCCGCACATACTCGCTGCTCGTGCCGTAACCACGCACGCTGACCTGCTGGTCCACAAACGCTTTGAGCGCATCCGGAAGCGAGATGTTCATCGTCGACATGGACTGTGATATAGCGAGTTTGGCAAAATTTGGCAAGATTTCCAGGCGGTCTTAGGCAACCGTTCGGGGATTGTCGCAGCCGGTTGTTCGCGAAACGCGAGCCTCCTTCATTTTCGAGGAAGCGCGGGAAAGAGTTGCTGTGATCGTATAGCGCGTTGTGCGCGATCACGTGTTCCGGCGGGTCGTGTTACGAGCCTATGACGCGCGCTATGCGGTCACCGGATTGAAGCTCTCAACGGCGGCGGACGTGCCGAGG
Organism: Rhizorhapis sp. SPR117; assembly: GCF_021742065.1. The sequence continues at coordinate 12,775 of NZ_JAKKIE010000055.1, read as the reverse complement.
GGTGGCGGCTCACATCCGCCCCGTCGACAGGCGCCCGTTTCGGACGAGCCTGTTGCGCGCCCGAGAGCGGCTCGAACGTGTCAAAATTTCCCGTTTTTCTTTGCATTTTCGTAGGATCTGCAAAGCGATTTGCAGTTCATATGCTCTTGATGGCTATTGGGTCCCAAAACATAGAATATCGGAATATCGAACGCACTTTTACGAACTGTCGGCAAATCGCGCCGCCATGCGCGCGCCCGCGCCGCTTTTCGCCGCGAGCTTCTTGCCGTAGCGCAGCACCGTCCGGGGATCGCGCCACCGATAGGCCTGCATGATCGCCGGCAGGCTTTCATCGGCCGCAAAATTGTCCTGCGCCACCCCGACCCGGATCGAATGCGACGATACCGCCTTCACCCAACGCTCGAGTTCAGCCTCGCTCATCGGCCCGAGCAGCTTTTTCGCATGGGCGGCGCGGATCAGCCGCCGGTAGATCAGCGTGATGGAGTTGGGATGGAGCGCGTCGCGGCCGACACCCGCGACCGAGCCGTCAAAATGCGTCTCGACGCGCCGGAACAGCGCTCCCCGATCGATATGCCCAGTATCGCGCCAGCGGGCGATCGCGGCCATGGTCGCGGGCGCAAGATAGGCATAGGCCCCCTCCCCCGCCTGGTCGGTCTTGGATGACGGAATGAACAGCGTCCCTGCCCCTTCCGCGTCGCGCTCGATATGCTCGACGCGGATCGCCACCAGCTCCGAACGCCGGCCCGCGCTGTCATAGGCGACGCGGAGCAGCGCCGCGTCGCGCAGGCCGAGAAGATCGCGCCGACAGGCCTTCAGCAGATGCGCCAAACACACGCCGCTGGCGGGACTGTCGAAATCGGAGACGTCGCCCTTGAACCGGATCGCGCGGGCCTGGCGCTGGCGCACGCCGAGCGCCTTGCGCGCCGCCTTCTTCTCAAGCCTGACCAGCGGCGGCGCGGTCGGATCATCGAGCCCGGCCATCCGGTAAGCCCAGCCGACATTGACGACATAGCGCTCGATCGTCGCCATCGCGCGCACCGTCTCCTCCGACGGATCGGCGCCCGACAGCGCGCGGATCCACGCGGCGACGTCCCCCGGCCCCGCGCGCGCCGGCACCATGCGGCGGCGCCGGCACCATGTTCCCCAGAGAATGAGGTCCGAACGGAAGGCGCGCCGGGTGTTGTGCGACCAGCCCCTGATCGCCGCGTCGAGCAGCGCCTCGTCCATCACCGCCGACGCCCCGACCAGCGCCCGCACCTCGCCGGCGAGATCGGCCGGCTCGACCGCGATAAGGGCACGGCCCGCCGTCACGGCGCGAGGCTCCGCACCATATGCACCGCGACCATGCCGGGTTCGCTTTCGGTTTCCTTCTCGCGAACATAGCCCAAGCGCTCGTAGAGCGCGATGTTCGTGGCCATCAACCGGTTGGTGTAGAGCCGCGTCCCCTTCAGCTTGTCCGCGCGCGCGAGGGCCTCGGCATGCCGCAGCAGCCGCACCCCATGCCCCTCCCCCTGCCGGTCGGGATGGACCGCGACATTGACGATCAGCAGTTCATCGCCCTCGGCCACGGTTTCAACGAGACCAACCAAGGCGCCGTTCTCAACCAGCAGATCGAAGCGATGCGCGCGAAACGCGCGGCCATAGTCGGCGCGCACCGGCTGCGGCGGGCGCGGCGTCACGCCCTCCCAGCGGGCATAGGCCGCGAGGACCAGCGCGCGGATCTCGTCGACATCTTCAAAAACCGCGCGGCGGAGGACGGGATGGGTCATGGCGACGAGGCTTAGCGCGGCGGCTTTCTATTGTATAGGGTGTCGATAACGATCCATTATCAACACTAAGTGTGCGGACAAAGTTGACTGAGAACTCTTCTGAGTTAAAAGATGGCATGGCATCGCGCCCTCCCCTACCCCGCTACGGGCCACCCTACACGGCTGAAACCGTGCGATCGCTGGCCCGCTGCACCGGCGCGATTACCGCCCTCAATGCACGCATTTCTATCAGTCCTGTGGCAAAACCCTGGCACATCCGCGCCGCCTGGAGCGGTTACACCACGGCCCTGCAATTGCAGGGAGTCGAAGTCGACGAAATCGATGTTTATTCGTGGGGCTGCGGGCTCAGAGTGCCGGGCCGACCGCTGATCGGCACCACGATCGATCCGTTCGACGCCTTTGCCGCGTGGCAACAGGTGCTCATAGAGCAGCACGGGGCCGCCTGGCGTGACCCGCTGCCCACGGCGATCGGAGAACCCAGCGAAGCGCGCGAGCACCCTCTGCTTGTCCGGGCGCTCGACCTGGTGCGCCAATACGCGCGGATCGATGGATCATCGACGCCCTGGCTCTCGGCGCCGATCATCCTGTGTGGGCTCGGTCTGTCCGCCACCCCCCTCCCCTGCCTCACCGCCGGTGTCAAAGCCTTCCGCCTGAAGCGCACGCCGGCCGACACTGATTGGGCGACCGCGTTCAATGCCCTGTCCCGCGCGGCCGAAGCAGGGATCGATCGGCTCGACAGACTCGAGCAGTTCCATCGCCGCGGCCTGCAAACCCTGCTCGACGAGTACCGAGCGGGCGCCCTGCCCCGCCTGCTCGCCTTGTCGCAGCTGCGGCCCCTGCTCTCGCCGCAATCGGTGGCCGAAACGCTCGGCCTGAGCGTTGCCGGCGCCAGCAAGGTCATCAACCGCGCCGTCTCGGCCGAGCTCCTGGTCGAGATCACGCACCGCAAGACCTGGCGGCAGTTTTTAGCGCCCGACCTTGCTGTGGAGTTCGGGTTTGCGCAGCCGAAGCGAGGGCGTCCTCGCATTGCCCCCCCCGCCATCCCCGTCTCGAAGGACCTCGCTCGCGTCCTTGATGCGTTTGATCGAGAGATGGATGATATCGACCGGATGCTGGGGCGGATTGATCGGGTGGACCGATCTTCCGATGAGATCGCGGGATGTTCGCCCGCCTCAGCCCAAGAATAGGCACCACATATGCACCAGGTGCATCGATCTGCCCCCTCCCAATTTCTTAGCCCATAAAGGAAGATGCCTCTCACCGATCGGAACCGGCGCCCCTCGCGCCCTCAGTTGTTAAGGGATTTGATCGGCGAACGTATCAAGGCGCTTTTGGCACTTATTCGGCCTTTTGGTGTAACCGCCGCCAGTTCGCACGTCTGACGATCCTGATCCGGCGCACGGGCTGTCAGGCATCGCCCCTTCCCGCATCTAGTGCGTTGATGATCAGTGCGAGAAGATGCTCGCGCATATTCTCAGAGCCGAGAGAATAAAATTCGATGCGCTCAAGGGCTCGCTCAGCGGGAAGTCACCTCCCCAAGGCGGCGGAAGCTATCCCATGTGGTCGTGGCGCTCTATCGGCCTTAAAATCGATTCCTGACGCACTTCGCTATTTGTTCTCGTTTGGCCAGGCGTCGACGCCTGGGCGCAACACGAAAGACGGCAAGCGTTTTCCGCGAGGATGCCGCATCCAACGTGTTTTTAGAATCGGCTTAGGCCAAAGCCAATCGGGCTACGAGCGAGCGCGAGCGTCACCGGAATGTGGGTGGCCTCTACTGTTTAGAGCGCACTTCCTCGCCGCAAGCACGCCGCAAGACCGCTTACCACCCGATTCTAAAAACACGTTGGGGGCATCCTCCGAGATAGTTATGCGAGCACGTGGTCAAAGCTGATCCCTTTCTTGACCGGCCGTGCATCTACCTTTGGCAGGCCATGCTTTGTCGCTGAACTCCGTGACCCGCTAACGCCGTAGCTGGCCTCGCGGGCGGCTGGAGCGAGAGGCATAAGGCTAACTGTGCGGCCCTCGATCTCAGATCGAGATCACTGATTCCGATCCCTCCGCAACGTGTTTTTAGAATCACTCGCGGTACCACCGAATCGGCAACTAAAGCGGCACGATAAAGCAAGCATATGCTAATGGGCTGGGAGCCCAAACGGCTGATTTCGAACACTGCATCTGCGGACGGCGGGCAGTCGGGCAGCAAAGATGATAACACGATGAATGCGTTCGGAGCGTCAAAGCTTGTACTTGTTCCGCTTATGATGCTCGCGCACGAAGCCATAGAAGCGCTTCGAATAGTTCCTCGGCAGATCACGCGGACTGGCGCCTAAAAACGCATCGAAGCGGGCCATGAGTTCATCATAGTCCCAACCAGGAAACTCACGCCGGATATCCTCATAGACACTCTCATCGAGCACTTCACGCGCGCGGGTGCGATGACCGAAGCGGCGATCCGATGACGGCAGGGCAGGGCGGCGCTCTGCGTCCTCCGATCGCAGTCCCTTCGTTGCAGAGGCAATCACGCTAAGCGCTAACTGGCTGTCTACAAACTCGGTGGTCGCTGGCGCGGTGGGCGTGAGTGGCGATGCTTTTGGCTGTGCCGCGCTGGATACCGCGGACGCCGGATCTTTGGAGGGAGGGGAGGGGGAACGCTTATCCTCAAGATAGCGGCGCATCACCATCTTCAGTTTGGGCTCACCCGTTCCATCTGAAATCGCCTCTAGAGCGATGTCCGGCAATGTATTGGTCTTAGCGAGCTCCAGCAGCATCTTTTTGAAGACCGGATAGGCGCTCTCGCTTCCACTCTTCTGATGAAGCGTTTGAAACCCGATCGTAAACCCATCGGCGCCGTTTCCGCCAGCGTGCTTGCGCGCGGCGCGATAAAGCCACTTCCCAAGTCCGCTCGTGATTTCGAAGTAGAGAGGCGAGATCGCAAGGATGTTCCGACGGTCCATGATTCCATCAAAGAACCATTTGGAGAGGGTAATCTCCATGCCGAGCGACCTTTGAGTCCTCTCGTCAACGAGGTGGGTGTAACTGTCGATCCAGGAAAAAGTCGTTTCGCGCGACTTGGTGTTTGCCCGAATGTTGGTCTTGATGGTCGTCGCCTGAAGACGATCGAGCGCGCTGACGAGACGCTCGTAGGCACGCCCGCTCGTGCCCCAGCAAATGCGCTTCAACAAATCACCAGGTTGAAGACGCACGACCGGCGAAATGTCATTTACGCCACGTTCGCGCAGTTCGTTGAGATGCGAGGCGAGGTAGATCATGATGTCGGCGTCCCATATCGTCGCCATGCCATATGTTGGATTGGGCGCGACGTGGACGGTAACCCTCCGATCGGGGCTGATATATTCTATCGGCTTGAGCCGCTTACGCTTGGAGAGGCTAAAGAATGGCCTCTGCATGGTTTCTTGATAATCGCGTAATGAGATGTCGGAGAAATCCGGCAGCGTGAAGAACATCTCAAACTGGACTTTGCGCTCCTTCGCCGACGATCCGCTGCTTGGTTCTCTCACCACCACTCCAATGCGCTTTTGCCGCGCTTCCCCCCGGGGGGAAATCATTCTAATACATTGAAAACAAATATGTTTTCGTCAAAATCCGCTTTCCCTGACCGGGGCTGCCCACGTGCTAACGCCTCTTCGCCCGCATGATCTTGGCCTGCTCTATAACGGGCCGTAGCGCCTCCAGAATAGCATCCACACTAAGCTCAGAAGGGGAGAGCGAAATTGTCAGCACCTTCTGCTGATTCCGTTCGATCAATCCAATCGCGTCGCCCCCACTGGTCGAAATAGCCGTCTTCTGGGGGCGAGTCTTCGAGACGGGCGTGAGGGCGGCCAGCAAACGCGCAACGACGTCCGAACCTGATACAGGCTGTTCGTCACCGGACCTTCTGAAACTCTGCTCAGAAGCAACTTCATCCGCAGCTGCCGTGAGTTTCTCGACCGCCCCCGGCTTCTTCAACGCAGGCAGGAGTTTCTCAGCATATTTTGCGTGAAGGTCCATCGGCGAGGCGAAGGCGCTCACGATAAAATCAGGGATCTCGGTAAGAGCTATATAGCGCGCAAGTTGGGATTTCGAGATCTTGAGCCGCTCCGCCATACGCAACTGCACGCCGCCATAATAGGAATCAACCGCCGCCTTGTAGTTGCGGCCACGTTCCAGATCGGAAATATCCTCCCGTTCTCTATTCTCGATGTCGGCCAAACGAAAAGCCGCTTCATCGTCGAGGTCCTCGATTATCGCGACAAGGTCGATATCGGGGTAGTGATTGGCGTTGAGCCACGCGATCGCCCAATGGCGCCGGGTACCAGTGATCAGCTCATATGGTACCGCGCCGCCCGTCGTCCGCCGCACGACAGCAGGAATGCGGTTACCTCCTTCCGCTAAAATCGAATCGATCAGCGTCCGCAACCTGTGTTCGTCGAGCAGCGAATAGTCTCGCGCATTGCCCGGCCAGATCGAACATTCCGCTGGTTTCAGCCTGATGGTCGGACGCTTTACCATGCGCGCGGCTTCGCCAAAGCCCTCGAGGCGCTTGTTGGTGAAGTTCGGCTTCGGAGTGGTGCCACCTTCGCCCATAACAGCGGGCGTTTCCGCCTGGGGCGGCGCCGAAGCGAGAGCTTCACCGATCAGCGAACGCCGGCTCATGCTGCAGCGCTCACATTGACATCGGACACAGCGCTAGAGAGACTTGTCGATGGCCATTGCTGTCGGATCTGCTGAACCACCTCCGCAAACACCGAGTCCAGATTGTCCCGGCAACGGTGATAGGTTTGATGCCCGGCCGAAGGTTTCGATTCATAGATCGAGCGAAATGCCTGCGTCGCGTTCTTGATCTCCTCCGACGCGAGGATCGGCTGACTCAGCAGAAGCCCAGCATAAGTCGACTGCATGATCCGCCACATGTCGTTTTCACCCGGCTTGCTGGGCGAAAATGCAGAGCACACGACTCTGATGAACCCATAGTTCACCGGCGTGCCGTTCGCCTCGAGAATCTCGATGTTATCAGCGATCGTCTCCATGAAATGGATTGTGGAGAGATAATCGAGCTGGCGGGCGGGAACGGGGACTAGAAGACCTGTTGCGGCGGCCATGACATTGAGACCGAGGAAGCCCATTGCCGGTGGAGGGTCCAGCAGGATGACGTCAAATTCCTTGCTGACGCTGGAGATCCCGATTCGTAGCGCCTGAAGGCTTTCTCGCACCGCTTGCCCGCCCTCCGTCAGTGTGGCAGTCAAATCCCATTCTGCGTCTTGCAACCCGAGGCTGGATGGCACGATTTTGATCGTCGGCCATGGCGTATCCCTTATTGTCTCGGAGAAATCCTCAAATGTGCTGCGCGGCGATAAAAAGGAACCCAGCGTCCTCTCATCATCGATCAGTGTTTCCGGCTGAATATCGAACATGGTTGTCGTCGACGCCTGCGGATCACAATCGATGACAAGCACCTTGTAGCCCTGTAATGCGAGGTAGTCCGCCAAATGCTTGGTGATCGTACTTTTGCCGACGCCCCCTTTGAAGTTTTGAACTGCTACCACGACAGCATCTTCGTGCGGTTGCTTGCCGACCTGTATTCCCAACGCTGCGCGGATATCGATCAGATCTTCGATAGTATAGTATCGTCTGCCATTCCCGAGTTGCTTTGGTTGCCGCAGTCGGCCTTTAGCCTCGGCTTTGGCGATAGCTTCGGGTGTTCTGCCGAGCAACGCTGCAGCTTGGGTCGGTCCAAAGGTGATATCGAGCTTCTTGTGGGCATCGGGACGAAACACTACCGTCTTGATGTGGTCGCGCATCTGCTGGCAAGAAGTTGCTACAGTGCGCAGTGTGTTGACGGTGAACGACATAAATTCCCCTGGGCGAATCCCGCTTTGGTGCTCGGTTTGCATTTCATGGCCATTTTCCGCTCTGAAAGTCAAACCGTAACTGTTTTGACCCTCCGATCGCGATCGACCCCGGTCGAAGCCAATTTGAGCCTAACCGGCCGGTTGTTATGATGCTAAACCCTAAGCGAGCATGCCGTCGCGCCGTTGGACCCAGTTTCTCCGGTCCTGATCCATCAAAAATCTGAATCAAAAGAATCTCCTATCCCGCGCAGCGGAAGCTTTAGGGGATTTTACTATTAGGATTATAAGAGTTACCGGGGCTCGGACGTTCTTTTTATCATTATATATCAAGTGATTGACGGATATTCATGAATCCAATCCCACGTCGGACAGATTCCGTAAGCACGATGGACAATGTTTGAAAACACGCCGTGTCGGTATCGAAAACACGTTACTTTCGATCGGCGAACCCAATCTTATCCACAGATTTATCCACAGGCCCCGTCACCATTGGAGAAAGACGAAGGGGGAAGGTTGATCGGGAAGGGAGCTGATCTATGCCGCTCACGACCCGACGACCGACCCAGGAAACAATCGACCTTGTGGGAGCGCTTGGAGGAACCTGGCATGGGCGCACCGCCATGTGCCTGTGTCCAGCCCATGCCGACACAACGCCAAGCCTTTCGATTCGGCAAGGCGACCGGGGCATCCTCGTGACATGCTTCGCGGGGTGCACGCGAGAAGATGTGCTGCGCGAGCTTCGTCGCGTTCAGATCAGGCGCCATTTCGCCTATGCTGACACCCCCACCAAGGCCTCAGGCAATGCCTCCCGGCTGTGGGACGAAGCGCTGCCAATTTCTGGCACGCTCGCGGAACGCTATTTGGCTCTGCGGCGGCTCGAGCCGCCCGCCGATGATCTCCGATTCCATCCGCGTTGTCCCTATAGGCCCAGGCCTTGGACCACCTTCCACCCCGCCCTGTTGATCGCCGTACGTGAAGCGCGGCGGTTGACGGCTATCCAGAGGATATTCCTCGACCCGCATACGGGCGGATACCGGATGAAGCTGATGCTGGGACGGCCGGGACGAGGTGCCTGGCAGGGAGGAGGGCAGGGGGCACCTGTCCTGGCGCTTGCCGAAGGCTTTGAAACGGCGCGCGCCTTTACCCTCCTCAAAGGACTTCCCTGCTGGGCGAGCCTGGGCGCGCGTCGCCTCGACCAAATCCAGTTGCCGCCAACACTCACATCTCTCGTCCTGGCCGTGGACAATGACGCCGAGGGCGCATTGGCCGCCGAACGGGCGATGCAGCGTTATGCCAGACCGGGCCTTGCGATTACACCCGCGGTGCCGGCCGGTTTCGAAGACTGGGCCAAGGCCCTGGAGGCCTCCCGGCCCTGAGATCTGGGCTCTCAGGGCCTGTAGAGGATCGCATCCAGCATTGCCGCGCGGCTTTCCCAGATCTCTCCCTCTGCATTGTCCGGCTTGTCGGCATTGTACCAGTCGGCCAGACGAATGACTTCCACCACCTTGTCCCAATAATCGTCGAGCGCGAGCGTTGTGCGCGAAAATCCCATTCTAGCGGATGTCTCGGCGATGTTGGGATTGCAGATGCAAACGAAAACATCGGGTCGTTTCATGGCCAGAAGCCTGCTGCCGGTGGCGTAACCCCCTGTTCGATCGGAATCCTCGAAGGCCCGCTTGAAGTGCATTGCGAATTTGGTGAAGTGCGCTCTCGTGACCTCGCCCTTTTGCGGGACGCTGTCTATTGCCCGAGCGAGCCTCTTGTCGTTCGCGATCACGAGCTTGGCGAAATCGCCCATGCCGCGCATCGAACCGAACCATCCCCAGTCACGGCCGAGATCGGGATCGGTTCTCTCGGCGCGGTCGACGACGAGCCCAGCGATCGCCTGGCGCCGACCAAGTGAAAGGTCCGCAAAGGATCGCACCGAGGCGAACCACTCCTGCGCGACACGCAATAAGGTAAGGCTGTCGTCAACGTCGTGGTTTTCGGTGTTCTGAATCTCCTTCACAAAGTCGTTCCAGCCCATCGTCACGAGCGGAGAGGATAGGGCTTCCGCCTTTACCTTCGGCAGGTCTTGCATCGGATCGCGAGCAGGTTTCGGCAGTCGCAATGCGCGCTTGTGGCTCGCACGGTAGGCTGCCGCGAATTGCGGGGTCACAGCCTCTCCCAGGGTTGCGCTACGCCGGGTGAAATCAAACAGATCGACGAAGAAGGGATCCGCCGCGTCACCCTGCACGAAAACGGCCGCCTCCAGGTTTTTGCCAAGCCCGCCAAAGGTGAAATTCGCGCTCCCGACAATGGCGGCCGCGCTGGTGCCCGACCGGAAGCCATAGACCTTCGGGTGATAGGTTCCGCCAGCGAACTTCGTCGCGACCCGGGCGCCGGTTAGCCCGATGAGACGATCGATCAGCGCGGGTTCGGTGTGACTGAAGGCGACGCCAAAAGTTACCTGCCTGAACTTTCCAGGGTTGGCGAGTAGGCGTTCGGCAACATCCGTCAGGCTGCCCCAGGCGACCGCCCAATGAAACTCGTCATGCTCGTCAATCAGGCCGCGCAGAGCAGTGTTGACTGCGGTCGCCTTAAGGAACTTCAATCTCATTACGGAATCATGCCTCCCCCTGATTGAATTCAGCCAGTCCTGTGCAGCACCAACTTCGAAGAAAGAGTGAATTGAGACGCCCTATGCTGCTCGCGAGCTCGGAGATGTTTTAATAGCCGGTAATATCTCGCCTGAGACCACGGCCGTTCGCGAACGCCTGTGCCTTCCGATCGCCCCATTCTCCGCGCCCACAGCCTCAATCGTAACCCAGTTCTATCTCACCGCGACCGCAGCGACACAGGCCTGCCAGCGGGCGCACAACCGATCAAAAGGGAAGGGGGGAGCGAAGGATTGATGCTGCCGACGGGGCAGCCAGTCTGGAGACCCCACTATGTCCGATCTGTTCGATACTGCAAACGCCGCGGAGCGCCGCGCGGCGTCCATCCTCGTCGAGCGGTTGAGGTCCTCCGAGGCGGTCAGCCGTGCTGATCTCAACGCCGCGATGACCGAGGGATTTGGCGGTTCCGATGCCGATGGCCTGTGGACCCAGCGCGACAGCTTCGAGATTCTCGAGCATGCGCTCGCCCACCATCTCCAGTTCGGCCCCTATCCGCTGCTGTCGCTGACCGATGTCTGCGCCGCCTGCGATCTGCTCGATCGGCTTCCCACCCAAACGGTGCGCAGCGAAGAGCAGATCGAATGGCAGCAATTCTCGACGCCGGTCGATCTCGCCGCCATCGCCTTCGTCCTGGCGGATATCCAGGCGGACGACATCATTCTGGAACCGAGCGCCGGCAATGGCCTTCTCGTCGCCCATTGCCGCGATTACGCCGGCCTCCAGCTCAACGAATATACCGCTCCGCGCCGCGCGCGCCTGACCCACGCGTTTCCTGATGCCGTGGTCACCGGCCACGACGGGGCGACGATCAACTCCACGCTCGCCGACGCGCCGCGCCCCAGCATCGTCCTGATGAACCCGCCTTTCTCCCGATCGGTGGGCCTCGGCCCGGACAGTCACGCCGCCGTCCGCCATCTCCAGGCGGCCCTGCGGCGGCTGCAGCCGGGCGGCAGGCTCGTCGCGGTCATGCCCGACTGGTTCGGGCCCAATGCGCGCATGCGCGACCTTTTCGAGACGACACTGCGCGACGTCAGCGTCCGAACTTCGGTCCGGCTCGAGAAATGCTATCTTAAGCACGGGACGTCGATCGCGGTCAGGCTCTTCGTCATCGACAAGGTGGTGGGCGGAACCATCCCTGTGACCATCCAGCGCGGATCGATCCGCGAATTGCTGGGAGCGCTGACTGTCCCCGAACGCAGCGCGATTACGACCGTATCGCCGCCTGCGCCGAAACGCTCCTCCGGCCTGTCCCTGTTTCGCGCGGTCAAGAGCACGCGGGCGGCACCCAGGCCCTACCCTGCGCCGGTTCGCAATAACGTCCTGCCTGTCGGCTACACCACGCTCGAGGCGCCCGCACCCTTGCTCGATCAGGTCGGCGTCTATCTGCCCTACCGGCCGAGTCGTATCGTGTTCGAAGCGGCCGGCGAGCATCCGACTGCGCTCGTGGAATCAGTCGCGATGGGATCGATCGCCGCGCCAATCCCCGAGTATGTGCCCAAGCTTCCGGAACGCACCGTCTCCGAACGCCTGCTTTCCGCCTCCCAGCTGGAAACTGTCGTCTATGCGGGCCATGCCTGGTCCCAGTTCCTGCCCGGCCGGTTCGTGCCCAGCAAGGAAGGCGTCGGTCTCGAGGAGACGCAAGAGGGACGAGCTTATCGCAAGGGTTACTTCCTGGGAGACGGCACCGGCGCGGGAAAGGGGCGTCAGGTCGCGGCCTGTATCCTCGACAATTGGTTGCAGGGCCGGCGCCTCAACATCTGGGTCTCGAAGAATGAAACGCTTCTGGAGGATGCAAGACGTGACTGGACCGCGCTCGGCGGCCTTGCCGCTGACATCCAGCCCCTTTCCAACTGGAAGATCGACCAGCCCATCATGCTCGAGCAGGGTGTGCTGTTCATCACCTATCCGACGCTTCGCTCGGCGCGCGGGGATCACAGCCGACTGCAGCAGGTCATCGATTGGGCCGGCGATGATTTCGAAGGCGTGATCGGCTTTGACGAAGCTCACGAGATGGGCGGTGTCGCGGGCGGTGAAGGCGCCCTCGGACCCAAGGAAGGCTCGCAGCAGGGCATCTGCGGCGTTCTCCTCCAGAACCATCTTCCGGGAGCCCGCATACTCTACGCGTCCGCAACCGGCGCATCGGACGTCAACAACCTGGCCTACGCCGTCAGGCTCGGCCTCTGGGGTCCGGAAACCGCCTTTGCCAATCGCGAGCAGTTCATCACCGGCATTCGCCAGGGCGGGATCGCGGCGATGGAGCTCGTGGCGCGCGATTTGAAGGCACTGGGGCTCTATACGGCCCGCGCGCTGAGCTTCGCCGGGGTCGAATATGAGATCCTGCGGCACGAACTGACGTCCGATCAGATCGCGATCTATGACAGCTATGCCGATGCCTGGGGCATCTTATGCGCAGCTGCGCATAATACGGATTATCGCGAGGTCGCGATAATGTGAAGGAACGCGGCCTAAGCGCCGAATTCCTGTGTTGTTCGTGCGATGT
>NZ_JAKKIE010000054.1 GCF_021742065.1 Rhizorhapis sp. SPR117 | reverse complement strand
CTATTCCCCGAGGCAACGGCTGAAGCCTCTTCCCGACTGAAGTCGGGGGGTTTCCTCCAAAAAGCGGGACACTGAATACGCGGGTGCCGCCCTTGCATTACAGACTTTCTCACCTCAGATTTCAAAATTAGCCGGACCAGACCCCGCAACAAACCACCCAAAAATCAGAACCCGCTACCATCCTTCCGCCGATATCCCTGGCCCGCCGACAAGTGCAGGTTGATGTCGGGATAATGACAGTCGGAAGCACCTGGCCCGCCGACAACCACAAACACGCAATCGCGCGTGCTTTCATTCACCACATGATGGCCATTGCCATCGCCCTTTGGGCACGCAATGCAATCTCCGGGCATCAGCGGCGTTCGGCCCGAATCGTCGATCAGCAACGCCTCGCCAGCCAGCATCACCAAAAATTCGTCCTCGCCCTCGTGCCAGTGGCGTTGCGCCGACCAAGCGCCGGGTTTCAACACCACATGGCTGACCCCGAAATCGCTGATCCCACCTGCGGGCGCCAATCGGCGGTACATGCGTCCCTGAACCTCGCCCGCATATTCGGGCGGATAGCCGGTGGCATTGGTCTGGGGGATCGTTTTCAGATCAAGCTTGGGCATGGCTTGCTTCTCCTTCTGGTCAAAAGCACGCGGCTGCGCTAACCGGCGCGAATGGAAATCTCGCGCCAGTCATTGACCGATCCGGTTGCCCTTGCAAGCAGGCTGATCGTCTGTCCCTCGATCACGCCCGCCACCGGCCCGGTATTCGCCGCGCTGGAAGACATGCTGGTCGCGCTTGGTTTTGATGTCGAACGCATGTTGAGCGGCGAAGCCCCTGACGGCCCGGTTGAAAACCTGCTCGCCATCCGCAGCCATGGCCCCGGCCCGCATTTCGCCTTTGCCGGCCATCTGGATGTCGTGCCCCCCGGCAATGGCTGGGCGACCGATCCGTTCCAGCCTGTTCAGCAGGGTGATCTGCTCTACGGTCGCGGCGCGGTGGATATGAAGGGCAGCATCGCCGCCTTCGTCGCGGCCCTCGCCCGCGCCGACGACCTTCCCGGCACCATCAGCCTGATCATCACCGGCGATGAAGAAGGTGCAGCCGTCCATGGCACGCTCGCACTGATGGATCGCATGGCCGAACGCGGCATCAATCCCGACCTGTGCCTTGTCGGCGAACCCACTTCGGTCCATCGGCTTGGCGACATGATGAAGATCGGCCGCCGCGGATCAGTCAATATGTGGATCAGTGTAAAGGGCGCGCAAGGCCATGTCGCCTACCCGCATTTGGCCAGCAATCCGATCAGCCCGCTGGTCCGCATCCTTGCCGCTATCGAAGCGATAAAGCTGGACGAAGGCACCGACTGGTTCCAGCCAAGCAATATCGAAATCACCGATCTGGAAGTTGGCAACCCCGCCACCAACGTTATTCCAGCGGAAGCGCGAGCGCGAATCAGCATCCGTTTCAACGATACGCACAGCGGAGCGGAACTGGTCGACCGCATCCGTGCGATCGTTGAAGCCGAAGGTGGCGAGTTGCTTGCCGTAATCAGCGGCGAGCCATTCCTGACGCCTCCAGGCGATTTTTCCGGCCTGATCGCCGCCGCCATTAAACAGGCGGCCGGCATAGACCCGGAACTGTCCACCAGCGGCGGTACATCCGATGCGCGTTTCCTCTCCCGCCTGTGTCCTGTGGTGGAATTCGGCCTGTGCAACGCCACGATGCACAAGCTGGATGAAGCCGTCGCCGTCGCCGATCTGGAAGCACTGACGGGGATTTACGGCGACATAGTGACGCGAGCATTGACCGGCGGGTGATCTGACCGATTACGCCGTTTTGGCGGTGGAACTCCATGCCCCGCTGAAGCGATGCAGATAATCCGTCTCCGCTTCGGGCATGGCGAACAAATAGCCCTGAAAAATCGAACAGCCGATGATGCGGAGCATGTCCATCTGGTCCTGCCGCTCAATCCCTTCGACGACGACTTCCAGCCCCAGCCCCTGAATCAGTCCGATGACGGCGCTGCAGATGGTGCGGGCTTCGGGCGATGTCACGATGTCCCGAACAAGGCTGCGGTCGATCTTCACCCGATCGACGGGCAGGTCCTTGAGGCGCGACAGATTGGAAAAGCCGGTGCCAAAATCGTCGATCGCAATACGCACGCCGTCGCGGCGTAATCCCCGCAACTGTGCCAAAATCCGATCATCCATCTCCATCGCCAGCGATTCAGTGATCTCCAGTTCCAGCTGTTCTGGCGCAACCTTGTGCCGAACCATGGTATCGCGCAGGCGGGAAAAGAAATCGGGCTGTGCCAGCTCACGCATGCTGATATTGACAGCCAGTCGTTGGGAGATACCCTTGCGCGTCCAGTCTGCGGCGGTGGCGCACGCCTTGTTCATGATCCAGTCGCCCAGCTCGACAATCGCCCCGGTCTCTTCGGCCAGCGGAACGAAACTGCCGGGCAACAACACCCCGCGTTCCGGATGCTTCCAACGGACCAGTGCTTCTGCGGCAATGACCCTGCCGGTCGTGACATCAAGCTGCGGCTGGAACTGAAGCAGGAGTTCGTTGCGTTCCAGTGCGATGCGCAAATCCCGTTCCAATTCAGCGCGGCCAGCCATTACATTGGCCAGTTCTTCGCTGAAAAACTCTACCCGGCGGCGGCCATTATCCTTGGCCTTGTACATGGCAACATCGGCCGAACGAAGCAGATCGTGCAATGTCTCACCATGCTGAGGGTAGAAGGCAACACCAATGGAAGCCCCCAGATCAATCTGCTGACCGCCAATGTCAAAACGCTCACCAAGCGCATATTGGACAGCGCGCGCAATGCGCTGCGCCGTTTCGGGCGCGGGCAATTGGGGAAAAAAGATCGTGAATTCGTCACCTGCCAACCGCCCGACAACGCCATCGCCATTGCCGGCGCCGACCAGCGTCATCACGACTTCGCGCAGCCGCCCCGCCACCCGCGACAAAAGCTGATCGCCAGCAGCATGGCCCAGCGTGTCGTTGATCGCCTTGAACCCATCCAGATCAATGAAGAACAGTGCGGCAAGGCCGCCGGGCGGGCGCTCCGCCAGCAGCCGCTCGACCTGTCGGCAAAAGCTTGTACGATTGGGCAGCGACGTGACCGGATCGAACATTGCCAGCGTCTGCACATTGTCGAGATTGGTCCGCACCTGACTGAACAGGCTTTGCATCGCTATTGAGAGATCGGGCAGATCACGCGTCACGGCATGCGGTACATTGTCGACCAGATCGCCATGTGCCGCCGCCTGCAAACGTTCAGTCGCCAGATCCACCGAAGCTGCAATGCCGGACACCGTTCGTGTTGCCGATGCCCAGCACATCACGCCGCACATAATGGCCATGGTGAGCGCACGGCCGATCGCTTCCACGTCACGTTGCGCGCCTGCACCGGCCAACAGCGCCAGGATGAAGGCGACTGCACCAGCGCTGGCTGCAAATGCAACCGCTCGGCTTTTCAGTGATACGCCTTCCATTGGGCCCCACAGTCGTGAACAGGTCGCGCCCCTGGAGGCACAGGATTCAAGCTGCAGCTATGAATTACATTGGTTAAGAAACTTTATGCAAAACTATTGCAAACGTTCATTTATTGCGACGCAATATGACATAAATTGCGCCCGACCCGCCATGCCGGGGATGGGCGTTTCGCACGCTCGCGATCATGCCAAATTGCTGGCTGTTACTGATCCAGTGGCCTATTTCGGCCCGAATAACGCCCCGATCCGCACGATCCCGCCGAGTCCCGCCATCCCGCGGTTTTCCTGTAATGACCAGCATGACCCGAACGCCGTGCGCCAGTGCATTGGCAAGCGCCCGGTCGAAACGCTGATGCGCTTGCGACAGGCTATGCCCATGCAGATCGATGGTAATTTCAGGCTGCAACAGACCACGTTTGATCTGACGTTCCCAGCTGCCGTCAAGGATATCCGCCGGACGCCGCGTCCTGACAACGGAGCGCGGCAACGCGATGGATTGTGTTAACGATTCGGTAGGGTGGCTTGCAGGCTCGTTTAGAAGCGATGCGCTGCTTTCCATCGCCTCGCCATGATTCTCTGGCGGTTGCGGGGCAACAGACAGCGGCTTGACGGATCGGGCAAGCTGGTTCCAGGCCGCCCTCTCCTCAGGGCTGAGGCGACGACGCGCCATTACTCTGCATCAAGCGGGCATAACTGCCCTTTGGCAATAGCAGCAACGCACTGCCACGGGCCGACATGCCCCCGGCAACGGCGCGCGCCTGATCGCCAGCGCCCCAGAAAGTATCGAAACGATTCGCCCCCTTGATCGCGCCGCCCGTATCCTGGGCAATCCACACGCCATTGGGTTCGGCCCGATCCAGCGACAATAATACCGGCGCACCCAGCGGCACGAATTTGGGATCGGCGGCAACGCTTGCATGCGCCGTCACCGGCACACCCATGGCGCCCACTGGCCCGGCGCCATTCAATTCCCGGAAAAAGACGAAGCTCTTGTTTTCATTCATGATCGCCTTCCCCTCGTCGGGATGGCTACGCAGATAATCCATGATGCCCTGCATACTGGTCTGGCCCGGTCCCAACAGGCCCCGGTCCTTCATCAACTTGCCGATACCGGTATAATCACGGCCGTTCTGGCTGGCATAACCGATGCGCATGATGCTGCCGTCCGGCAAGCGCAACCGGCCGCTGCCTTGTACCTGCAGGAAAAAGAACTCGACCGGATCGGCGGCCCACGCGATTTCAAGACCGCGTCCGGCCAGCGCCCCGGCCTCTATGGCAGGGCGGTCGTCAAAAGGAACAAAGGCCGCGCCCTGCACCTTGCCACGAATTTTCTTGCCCTTCAGATCATCGCTGAACAGGCCCAGATCGACATCGACCAGATCGGGCGGGCGGCGATAAATGGGCGTATCATAACCCGGTTGCCTGGTCCGGGAGGCACGGATTTCCGGTTCGAAATAGCCCGTTGCAAACGCCGCTCCATCGCCCACCTGAACCGTTTCGAAATAGCGGGCGAAAAAACCGGCGGCATCGTCGTCCTGCCAACCCGCAGCAGCCGTGCAGGCATCCTGCCAGTCGGCGGCGCGTGTCAGACCGCTTTGATCCGTGCGTCGGACAAGCGAGGGGCAACTGACCCTGAAAGCCTGCAGCGCCACTTTCGTCTGGGCCGGTGCGAATGGCAGGGAAGCGGTGCCGGGTCCTGGCACAATGCCAAGCTCAATCGCGCTAGTGGCATTGGGCAAAGCCGGCCCGGCAGGCAAAGTCGCACCGGGCGTTGCCGGAACAGGGCGCGCGGCGGGCGCGCCCGTTGTGGGTGTGGATGCTGGCGGGGTCCCACGGGGGGTGCCAGTGGGTACAACGCCTGCACAGGCCGCCAAGCCCAATGCGATGCAAAGGGCGACGCCCGAACGAAAGAAGCTCACGCGGCCTCGTCGGTTTCGGTCAATTTCCAGTTCGGATCGCTGTCCTTGACGTCCCGGCTGAATGTCCACACATCATGCGTCGACACAGCGTCCGTCATCGATCCGGCAATGACATGGCCATCCCGGTCACGGGTGACAGCAGCGATATCGGCATCAAAGCGCAACGTGATACTGGCCACCGTTCCGCTGAGCGATGCGTCGGCAATCTGCGCCTTGTCGATACGGATCATGCGGTTTTCAAGAATATGCCCTTCCGCCTCACGTGCGTCGATCGCCTGCGCGAATGATGCATGGACGTCGGAGTCGCACAGATAGGCCAGCTCATCCTTGTCCCCCTTCCAGAAGGCTTCCAGGATCATGCGATAGGCCGACTTAGCGCCCTCCGCGAACTGGGTGAGGTCGAACCGGCGGTCAGCACCGATAATCGCGCGGATGCCGCTTTCGGCGGCGGGCGCAACCAGACTTTCAGGCAAACGCCCGACTTCGGGGCGGATATCCTCCACCCTTACCGGCGTCAGCACGGTTGTAGAGACGCGTTCTTCGGCCTGGGGCGCGGGCTGTTGTTCATGCCCTGTCCGCTTGCCAAGTACCGAATACAAGCGCAGCCCCAGAAAAGCCGCAACCATTGCAAGAATTACGACTACAGTCACTATACCTCCATATACATGCGTTTCACTAACATAGGCATGTTTGCCCGTGGTTTCAAATGGCGATCGTCATCAGGCCCGGATAGATGCAGGATCGCCTCACAGATGAACACTGGCGCGGCCCTCACTTTGCCGCGCAAAGCAACATTGCTACATTGCCCTTCACGCCGCCCCCTGCTAATCGCGCGGTTCAAAATGCACTGGATTTTGGTGCGTAGAGCATGAACATTTGTTGAAGGACGAACGATGGCGGACGAAGAAGGCGGAACCGGAACACATGAAGCGCTGCCCAACGGTGCGGACACTACGCCACAGATCGGTCTTATTTCCCAATATGTGAAGGACTTGTCGTTCGAAAACCCGAATGCCCCCGCCGTCTATCAATGGCAGGAGCAGCCCCAGATCGATGTGCAATTCAATATCGGCGCCACCCCCGTGGCAGACGACGTGCACGAAGTAGTGCTGAAAATCGACATCAAGGCGCAAGGCGCGAACGGCGTCGCCTTCCTGGCCGAGCTGGCTTATGCCGGGCTTTTCGGCATGCGCAACGTGCCTGTCGAGCAGGTTCAGCCCTTCCTGCTGGCCGAAGCGCCGCGCCTCGTTTTCCCCTTCGCTCGCCGCGTATTGGCCGATGCGATCCGCGATGGCGGTTTCCCGCCTCTCCTTCTGGAACCCATCGACTTTGGCGCGCTGTACATGCAACAGGCAGAGGCCGCACAGGCGCAGCAGGGCGACGGCGAAACGGTCGGTCACGCCTGACCCGCGCCATTAGCAAGGAAACCGGGGGATGAGTCTCGCCAGGGCGATGGGGACGATTGGCGGCCTCACTCTGGTGAGTCGCATCTTCGGCTTTGCCCGTGACATGCTGCTTGCCCGGATTCTGGGTGCCGGGCTGGCGGCCGACTGTTTCCAGCTCGCCTTCCGCTTGCCCAATACATTCCGCCGCCTGTTCGCAGAGGGTGCCTTTTCGGCAGCCTATGTGCCGATGTTCAGCCGCGCACTGCAAGGGCCGGGCGGTCATGACGAGGCGGAGCGCTTCAGCCAGGACGTGCTTTCGGTGTTCGTGCCGGTTCTCATTGGCTTTACCGCCCTGTTTGAATTGGGCATGTCCGGCTTCGTCTGGCTGCTCGCCAATGATTTTCAGCAGGTGCCGGGCAAGTTCGAACTGGCCGTGACGCTCAGCCGCATCGCCTTTCCTTATCTTTTCTTCATCAGCATCGTTTCATTGCTGACCGGCATATTGAACAGCCTGTCACGTTTTGCCGCAGGCGCGGCGGCGCCGATCCTGTTCAACCTGACGCTGATCAGCGGGCTGCTTTTCGGGTCCTGGCTGCGCGGACCGGACGGAAGCGATCTGGTCATAGCCTATGTTCAATCCGGCGCGGTTGCGCTGTCGGGGTTCGTTCAGCTTGTCTGGCTATGGTACTGGACGAAGAAATCGGGCTTCCGTCTGACCATCCGACGCCCGGTTTTCACGCCGCAGGTACGCGAGCTGGGCCGGATCATCCTGCCCGCCACTTTTGGTGCGGGCATCTATCAGATCAGCCAGCTCGTCGACACCTTCTTTGCAACGCGCCTGCCGCAAGGATCGTTGACGCATTTGGCCATGGCAGATCGTCTGAACCAGATGCCGTTGGGTGTGATCGGCATAGCGCTGGGCACAGCCATTCTTCCCGCCCTGTCGCGTCATATCGCGCGTGAGGATGAAGGCGGCGCATCCAAAGTGCAATCCGACGCCATAGAGCTTGCGATGCTGCTCACCCTGCCCGCCGCCGTGGCGCTCATGGTCTGTGCGGGACCCTTCGTCAGCGCCTTTTTCGTTGGCGGTCGCTTCACCCCGGAAGACGGGATCATTACCAGTCAGGTTGTGATCGCACTGGTTGCGGGCCTTCCTGCCTATGTGCTGGTCAAACTGCTCACCCCCGGCTTTTTTGCGCGCAAGGATACCAAAACCCCGGTCAAGACAGCATTGGTCGTCCTCATCTTCAACATTGCCGTGATTCTTGTGGTTATCGGCCCCTTCGGCATCGTCGGCCTTGCCAGTGCGACCGCGGCGGCGTCCTGGCTGAACTGCGCGCTGCTCTATTCAATCCAGCACAAGCGCGGCCATTACCGCCTCCATGCGAAACTGCTGCTGCGCCTTGGCCGCCAACTTATTGCTGCCGCAGTCATGGCAGCGGCGCTGTTTGCGGCGCGCGATCCGTTGCTCCCCTATTTTGCGGGCGGCGTTATTGAGCGCGCCGTCAGCGTTCTGGCCCTTGTGTTGGCGGGCGTCACCGTCTACTTCGCGACGGCCTGGGCCATCGGCGCGATCGACCGCGACCGGATAGCCATCCTGCAACGCAAGAAAGCCCTGTAAGATATGCGCGTCCTCTCCGGTATCCAGCCAACCGGCAATCTACACCTTGGCAATTATCTGGGCGCCATCCGCAATTGGGTGCGGATGCAGGAGGACATGGATTCCGACAGCCAGTGCTTTTTCTTTCTGGCCGACCTGCACAGCATCACCGTGCATGAAACCCGTGAACAGCGCATCCGCAACGTCCGTGAAATGGCTGCGGCCCTGATCGCCGCAGGCATCGACCCGGACAGGTCCGTCCTTTTCAACCAGGCCCGTGTCCCTGCACATGCCGAACTTGCCTGGATATTGAACGGCACCGCCCGCATGGGTTGGCTCAACCGCATGACACAGTTCAAGGACAAGGCAGGCAAGCACCGTGAGGGCGCGAGCGTCGGCCTGTTCGTCTATCCGGTGCTGCAAGCCGCTGACGTACTGCTTTATCAGGCGACGCATGTGCCGGTGGGTGAGGATCAGAAACAGCATCTGGAACTGTGCCGCGACATCGCAACCAAATTCAACGCGGATTTCGATGTTGACCTTTTTACGATTCCCGACCCGATCATTCCAAAGGAAACCGCGCGGATCATGAGCCTGCGCGACGGGACGGCGAAAATGTCCAAATCCGATCCGTCGGATATGAGCCGCATCAATCTGACCGATGACGACGACACCATCGCGCAAAAGATTCGCAAGGCAAAGACCGATCCGGAACCCTTGCCGGAACTGGCTTCCGCCTTGGAAAACCGCCCGGAAGCCGCCAATCTGGTCGGCATTTTCGCGGCGCTGGCCAGTCGCAGCGCGGATTCGGTCTGTTCCGAATTTGCGGGACAAGGCTTTGGCGCGTTCAAACCGGCGCTGGCCGATATTCTGATCGAAACTCTGCGTCCGATTCGCGAGCGGTTTGAAATGCTGAAGACCGATGTGGCGCAGTTGGACAGTCTGCTCGGAAAAGGTGCGGAAAAGGCACGCGCCGCCGCCGCACCAACGCTGGCAGGCGCCTATGACGCGCTGGGATTGATGGCCTGAAGCTGCCATCCGTCCTTCTTGTGCACCAGCCTGTCTCTGTTCGTTCAATCTTTGTTCATTTGCCTTTTCCTAGACTAATCACCACATAGGAAACGGAAAAAGCAACAGACAGGATAGCGCGCCATGAGTTTCTTCAGGAATATCGCCATGATTATGGCGCCTGCCGTCGCCTTCCTTGCCCTTGCCGGGTGCGCAACACCGTTCCGTGCCGACGTCGCCCGCTTTCAACAAATGCCCGTGCCACAAGGGCAAAGCTTTGCCGTGGTCGCCGACGATCCGCAGTTGAGCGGCGGCCTTGAATTTGCGCAATATGCCGATCTGGTGGCCGCTCAATTGATTCAGGATGGCTATGTCCGTTCAGCCGATCCCGCCGCTGCCGACCTGATTGTCCGGTTGGACTATAGCGTGGATGACGGTCGGGAAAAGGTTCGTTCCACAGGCTTTGGCTATGATCCCTATTGGGGACCCGGCAGGCCTTGGTATGGCGGCTATTGGCGTCGTCCATACATTCACGGATTTTACGATCCCTTCCTGTTTGGCCCCGGCTACAATGATATTGAAAGTTACACCATCTATACCAGCAGCCTGACGATGAAGATTGACCGCACCGGCGATAACAGACGCCTGTTTGAGGGCACTGCCAAGGCGCAATCGCTCAGCAACAAGCTGACATATCTCGTTCCCAATCTGGTCGAGGCTATGTTCACTAATTTTCCGGGGCAATCGGGCGAAACGGTCCGCATTTCAGTAGCGCCGGAAAAACGATAGGCAGGCTCCCAGCTTAGCCTGAATTAACCCGGCGGTTCCTTGAGCCGTCGGGTTTTTTTTCGAAAACCGTGTGGCAGGGGGACAAAAAAATCCCTTCCCCGCTAGAGGGAAGGGACTATCGCGGAAAACCGCCAAAGAACGAGCCGCAGCCCCTCCCCCTCAAGTCTCCAACTGGCGTTGAAGTACCCGTATGTCGGCGTCGATATTGGCATCATGCGCCCGAAGGGCCTCTATCGTCCGCACGGCATGGATAACGGTGCTGTGGTCGCGCCCACCGAAAATACGACCGATTTCGGGCAAGGAACGTGGTGTCATCTTCTTGGCCAGGTACATGGCGATCTGCCTGGGCCGGGCAACGGCGCGCGCGCGCCGTTTGGAGCGCATTTCGCTATGGTCGATCTTGAAATGCTTCGCAGTCAGCTTCTGGATTTCGTCAATGGTGATCCGCCGGGCATTCGCGCGAACAAAATCCGCCAGCATGGTCTGCGCGAATTCCAGGTCGATCTGCCGCCCGGTCAGCGATGCATAGGCGACAAGCTTGTTGAACGCCCCTTCCAGTTCGCGAATATTGGTACGAACATTGTGCGCCAGAAACTCGACCACCGCGACCGGCACCTGCGTGTCTTTAGCTGCAGTGCGCATCCGTTCCAATATTTCAAGGCGCAGATCCAGACCCGCAACCTGTATGTCGGCGACCAGACCGCCCGCCAACCGCGACAATATGCGTGGATCGATGGCATCAAGCATATGCGGCGCCCGATCCGCGCTGATCGCCAGTCGAGCCCCGCCCTCAACGATCTCATTGATCGTGTGCAGGAATTCCTCCTGCGTCGATCCCTTGCCGGAAATGAACTGGATATCGTCGATCAGCAGCAGCTTGGCGCCGCGCAACCGCGCCTTGAACGCCATGGTTTCATTGGCACGCATGGCGGTGACAAATTCATACATGAATTTTTCGGCCGACATATAGATGATCGTCGCGCCGGGATGGGCGGCGGCATAGGCGCCCGCAATGGCGTGCAGCAAATGCGTCTTTCCCTGGCCCGTCGCCCCATGCACGAACAGCGGATTGAAGCGTGGCCGTTCCGGAGACCCCATCGCCTGAGCCGCATGGAAGGCCAGACGGTTGGACTCGGCCACCACAAATGTTGCGAAACTGTGGCGCGGCTGAAAACTTTTGGCGCCGGTGACCCGATCTGCGTTGACGGGTTCCGGCGCCATTTCGATGGCTGGGGGCGCATAGGCCTGAAGAGAGGCCGCATCGGGCGCGCGCAGGATACGAACATCATCCACGCCGATATTGGCACTGCGCCATGCAAGGCGGAGCCGATCCTGAAAATTCCCTGCGACGAAATTGGCTGCGAAATCCGATGGAAGCAGAATCTCCATGGTTCGGCTCAGCTCACAATATTCGCCCAGCCGGGCAAAGCGCAGCCATTGATCAAATACCTTGCCGCCAAGATCCCGGCGCAGACCACCCCAGATACGCTTCCATGCCGCCGACAAAGGATCTGCATCAGTCGTGTTGCAAGCCATGCCCTCTCCGGCATCAGCTGTAACGGTCAATAGATTTGCCAGTTTTTCCGACATTCCTGCGCCCTGCCCCCCAGTCAAAATGCCCCCTTCAGCCCGTTTCCGGTGCGACCCTATCTCCAGGCAATACCAAGACACTCCCGGAAACATGGTTTGTTTCCGGTCAGATCCCGATAATGGCTTCACGATCAGCCGGGATTCGAATCGATCCGCGGCCTGGAGGGATGATTTACGCAGGCTAAAGAGAGTCGATCAAGGGCATCTGCTTCAAAAAAATGAAATATTCCAGTTGACTCGATCAAGCCTTAGAGAAAGCTGATTATTTTAATAACTTATTGAATTTAAAGGATTTTTATATCATAATTTTATGCTGCACCGCATCGAATCGCGGGAAACCCTAATGTTACAGGCACGTTACAATCAAACGCCAAAAAACCCGCCGGTTATATCCCGGCGGGTGAATGCATTTTTAACGTTATCTGGATTTAGCCGAGAGCGGCGACCGCCTTGGTCAGACGGCTGAACTTGCGCGAAGCAGTGTTCTTGTGCAGCACGCCCCGCGAAACACCGCGAGCAAGCTCAGGCTGAACCTGGACCATGGCGGCTACGGCAGCGTCCTTGTCACCAGCGGCAAGGGCGGTTTCCACCTTTTTCACATAGGTGCGGATGCGCCCGATACGGTTGCCATTGATTTCTGCCCGGCGCGTGTTGCGACGGATACGCTTTTTTGCTTGCGGCGTATTTGCCATGCCTGTCCTCGAAATCCAAGAATTCGTGAAAAAAGACGCGGGAATCATTCCCCGCGCTCTTGAAGGGCCGCCCATTAACGCGAAGCGCTCCCTACGTCAACAGATCGGTGCCTAAATCATCGTTGGCACTTGCCGCAATAGAAGGTCGAACGTCCGCTATCGACACGGCGGGCAATCACCGACCCGCAATGACATGCCTCCCCCTCCCGGCCATAGACACGCCATTGTTTGGAAAAATAGCCCAGTTCGCCACTGGGCCGAGCATAATCCCGCAGGGTCGATCCGCCCGCCAATATCGCGGCGCTCAACACCTCTTTTATCGCGGCTGCCAGCCGGTTCAACCGCGCCGCGCCAATCCTGCTGCTCGCAACACCGGGCGCGATACCAGCCATATGCAGTGCTTCGCACACATAGATATTGCCAAGCCCCGCGACGATCCGCTGATCCAGCAGCGCAGCCTTCACCGGCGCGGCCTTGCCGGCAAAAACGCCCGCCAGATACGTCCCGTCAAAGACGGTGCTCAGCGGTTCAGGCCCCATACGGGTAAATGGCGCGAAATCCTCCCACGCCTCTGTCCGCACGATGTCCAGCGATCCGAATCGCCGGGGATCGTTGAGCGCCAGCACATGGCCGCTGCCCGTTTCCAGTATGAAATGATCGTGGGTGCCGATATTTTCAGGATCGATCCGCCAGCGCCCTGACATGCCCAGATGAAAGATCAGCGTATCGCCCCGATCCACCGCAATCAGCCCATATTTCGCCCGCCGCGAAAGCCCCGTCACGGTCGCCCCTGTCAGCCTTTGGCGAAGGTCGAACGGGATCGGCCAGCGCAAGTCGGCGCGGCGCGCTTCGACCAGCGTGAGCACCTGCCCCTCCAACACGGGACGCAGGCCTGCTATGGTAGTTTCGACTTCGGGCAACTCCGGCATGCTAAAAGCGCTTAACAGGCTTTGCGGCGACGGCAAGACTTGGCTAGAGGGGACGCCATGAGCGAAACAGCATCCTTTGGGTACACAGACGTCGATCCCACCGAAAAGACAGGCATGGTCCGTAGTGTGTTCAGCAATGTCGCGGCCAGATATGATCTGATGAACGATGCCATGTCGGGCGGCATGCATCGCGTATGGAAAGACCTGTTCGTCCGCCGGGTAAAGCCGCGCAAGAATGAACGGATTCTCGATATGGCGGGCGGCACCGGCGATATTGCCTTTCGCCTGCATAAAGCGGGCGCGGCTGTCACGGTCGCCGACATCAATCCGGAGATGCTGGCCGTCGGCATGGAACGCGCAAGGAAACGTGATCTGTCGGGCCTGATCTGGGCCGAGGAAAATGCTGAAACGCTCAGTTTCCCCGACCGGCAATTCGACGCCTACACCATCGCCTTTGGCATTCGCAACGTGACGCATATCCAACAGGCATTGGAAGAGGCGCATCGCGTCCTGAAATACGGCGGCCGCTTCTTCTGTCTGGAGTTCTCGACGACTCTTTGGCCCGGTTTCGCCGATATCTATGACAGCTATTCGCACCATCTGGTGCCCAAGCTCGGCAAGCTGCTCGCCCATGACGAGGACAGCTATCGTTACCTGATCGAATCGATCCGCCGCTTCCCCGATATGCCGACATTCGAAAGCATGATCGCCAAGACAGGCTTTGTCCGCACGCGCGTCGAACCGCTGCTCGGCGGATTGGTCGCGATTCACAGCGGCTGGAAAGTATAAGCGTGCCCTATTCCTTCCCGTTTGGTTCGAGCTTGCCGAGAACCGTTCTCCACTTCAGTTCTCGGCAAGCTCGAACCAAACGGGAAAAGGCCGTCCTCGCATGACCACCACCGTCACCCATCTCTGGCGCCTGCTCAGATGGGGTCGTATCCTTGCCCGTCACGGTGCATTGCGGGGAATCGAGCGCGATCCGCTGACCCCCGTGCCGGTCCGTCGCCTTACCCGGATAGCGCGTCTGGGCGCGCGCGTGCCAAGACAACCACGCTATGCCGAGGCATTTCAGGCCATCGGCCCCGCCGCCATCAAGCTGGGTCAGACCCTCGCCACCCGCCCCGACCTTGTAGGGCAGCAGGCAGCCGAAAAACTGCTCTTCCTGCAGGACGCCCTGCCGCCCGTGCCCTTCACCGGCATCCGTGCGCAGATCGAACAAAGCCTTGGCCATCCGCTCGAAACGCTGTTTTCCTCCTTTGACGAAACACCCGTGGGCGCCGCCTCCATTGCGCAGGTCCATCGCGCCGTCACGCCTGATGGACGCCAGGTCGCGGTCAAGGTGCTGCGCCCCGGCATTGTCGAGCAATTCAACCGCGACATCGATACCTACGAATGGGCCGCCGCCCATCTGGAAATGCTGGGCGGCGAAGCGTCCCGGCTGCGCCCGCGCCAGGTGATCGCCAACATGAAACGCTGGACCGCGCGTGAACTTGATCTCCGGCGCGAAGCAGCGTCCGCGTCAGAACTGGCCGAAGCAATGGTTGCGGAACCCGGCTATATCATTCCGGCCATCGACTGGGACCGCACATCGGGCCGGGTGCTGACCCTTGAATGGGTGGACGGCATCAAGATTTCCGACCGCAACGCCCTGATCACCGCTGGCCATGACGTGCAGGCCATTGCCGCACGGCTGGTCAATGCCTTTCTGCGTCAGGCAATATCGGAGGGCTTCTTCCACGCCGACATGCATCAAGGCAATTTGTTCGTCACCCCAACTGGTGACATTGCCGCCATCGACTTTGGCATCATGGGCCGCATCGACCGGCGCGCACGCGTCTGGCTCGCCGAAATCCTCTATGGCCTGCTGACGGGCAATTACCGCCGCGTCGCCGAAATTCATTTCGAGGCGCAATATGTGCCCGCCCATCATGACGTCGCCGAATTTGCCACCGCCCTTCGCGCCGTGGGCGAACCCATGCGCGGAAAGCCGGTCAAGGATCTGTCCATCGGCCAGATGCTCGATGGCCTGTTCGCCATCACCCGCGATTTCGATATGCAGACGCAGCCGCACCTCCTGCTCCTGCAAAAGACGATGGTGATGGTGGAAGGCGTGGCCACCAGCCTCGACCCCGACATCAACATGTGGGAAACATCCGGCCCCTTTGTGCAGGAATGGATCAGAAGCGAGCTTGGCCCCGAAGCCGCATTGGCCGACAGTCTGATCGAAAGCGCTCGCACGCTCCGCCGCCTGCCCAGCCTCATCCGCCGGATCGAAGCGCAATTCCCACTGGAAGGCGGCGCGCCGCCGCCGCTTCCCTTGCCCGACATACAGGTCATTCGCGTCGGCGCAGGCTGGAAATATGGGGCCATAGCGGCATGCGCGGCCCTGGTCGGAGCAGCGGGCATGTGGTTGTTGATGGTTTGACGGCCCGGATGGCTGGGGAACAGATTCGCCGCAACCACAAATTAACCATATACCCCTAGCTTTGGCTGGATGACCCCGGCCTTACGCTTCCCCGACCTGCTGAGCGAACCCAGCCGCTTCGCGCGCTGGCCCGCCTGGCTCTCGGCATTTGTGCTGGCGCTGTTTCTGGGCTTTCTCGCATGGGGCACGCTTCATCCGCCCGTCGCCGCCGATCTGGCCGACAAGCCAGTCCATGCCCTGAAAGGCAGCAACATACCGCCCGATCCGGCGGGCGACGATGTCCTGCTTTACCGCGCCATGGCCGATGGCGTGCGCCATGGCGGCAATTATTATGCCGTGGCCGCCCCACTGCTGCGCGACAATAACTACCCGCTGCGGCCCTTCGTGACCTTCCGCCTGCCGACGCTGACCGTTTTCCTGGCCTATGTGCCGCAACCGCTGGCGCTGGCCCTCATGTGCCTGCTGGTCGGCGCGGTCATCATGGCGTGGACCGTGCGCCTCGCGCCTGCGCTGCGGACGGCGAAGATCTGCTCCTATGCTTCGTTGTTCATCATGATGAACAGCCTGACGGCGTTCAGCCCGGCCCTCATCGTCTTTCATGAAGGCTGGGCAGCTTTGCTCATCGCGCTCAGCCTCGCGCTCTACCGCAAGGAACGGTGGTGGCCGAGCCTGCTGCTCGCGCTGCTGGCGGTCATGATCCGCGAACTGGCGCTGCCCTTCGTCCTGCTGATGGGTGCTCTCGCCCTGCTGGACCGAAGGTGGCGGGAATTTGCGGCATGGAGCGCCGTCACCGTCCTCTTCGCCATCGCCCTGTGGTTCCACGCCCACGCCGTCTGGTCCGTCACGACCGTAGCCGACCCGGCCTCACCCGGCTGGAACGCGAGCGGCGGTTGGCGCTTCGTGGTCGCCGCTGTCCAGAATTCGACCATGTTCAACCTCGCCCCCGGCCCGGTGACACAGATACTGGTGCCCTTCGCACTGCTTGGCTGGGCCGCGTGGAGCGGACCGACAGGCACGCGCGTCTTTCTCTGGTTGGCGGGTTTTTCCACCGCGATGATGCTGTTCGGCCGACCCGACAATTTCTACTGGGCGGTGATGATCACGCCCGTGCTCTTCGTTGGCCTGCTCTTTGCACCCGCCGCCCTGCGCGACCTCATCGCCTCGATCCGGCGGCGGCCAAGCCCCGGCATCTGACTGGACAAGAAGGTCCCGCTGGCCTTCCTTGCCAGAGTTGGTAATAAGCGACAGCTATGGAAAAGCGCATTCTTCTGATCGTCGGTGGCGGCATTGCGGCCTACAAGGCGTGCGAGCTCATACGCCTGATCCGCAAGGCGGGCATGACCGTGCGTTGCGTCCTGACCGATGGAGGCGCGCAGTTCATCACGCCGATGACACTCGCCGCGCTGTCCGAACAGCCCGTCCACACCAGCCTGTGGGACCTGAAGGACGAAGCGGAGATGGGGCATATCCAACTTTCCCGCGAGGCCGATCTGGTCGTCGTCTGCCCCGCCACCGCCGATCTGCTCGCCAAAATGGCTGCTGGCATCGCCGACAGCCTTGCCACCACGCTCTTGCTCGCCACGGACAAGCCGGTGCTTGCCGTTCCTGCGATGAACGTGCGCATGTGGGATCATGCCGCCACCCGCCGCAATGTTGCGCAACTGCGTGTCGATGGCATCACCGTCATGCAACCCGATCAAGGCCCCATGGCCTGCGGCGAGTTTGGCGAGGGCCGCCTGCCCGAACCCGAAGCGATATTGGCGGAAATCGAAAGGCGTCTCTCTCAACCGTTCGCGTCGAGCATGATCGAGAAGCCCCCACTGACCGGCAAACATATCCTCATCACCGCAGGCCCGACTCACGAACCCATCGACCCGGTGCGCTACATCGCCAACCGCAGTTCGGGCAAGCAAGGCTATGCCATCGCCGCCGCACTGGCACAGGCAGGCGCGAACGTGTCGCTGGTATCCGGTCCCGTCGCCCTGTCCACGCCCCCCGGCGTCACCCGCATCGATGTGGAAACCGCGCGCGAGATGCAGGCCGCCGTCTACGCTGCACTGCCCGCCGATGCGGCCATCATGGTCGCCGCCGTCGCTGATTGGCGCGCCGAAGCCAACGGCCAAAAGATCAAGAAAAAGGGCAATACGCCTCCGCCGCTCACCCTCACCGAAAATCCCGACATTCTGGCCGGACTTGCCCAGCACCCGCAACGCCCCGGCCTGCTGATCGGCTTTGCTGCGGAAACGGAGAACATCCTCGACCACGCCCGCGCCAAGCTGGCCCGCAAGGGTTGCGACTGGATCGTCGCCAACGACGTTTCGGGTGATGTGATGGGCGGCGAAACCAACAGCGTCCATATCGTCAGCAAAGACGGCACCGAAAGCTGGGAAAAACTGCCCAAGGACGCCGTCGCCCGCAAATTAACGGAGAAAATCATCCATGCCCTGGCACCCGCTTCCTGACATCGAAATCCGTCTCAAGCGGTTGCCCCATGGCGAAGGTCTCCCAGTACCCAGCTACTCCACCGATGGCGCGGCGGGCATGGACATAGTGGCGGCGGAGGAACTCACCCTCGCACCCGGTCAACGCCACGCCGTCGCCACCGGCTTTTCCGTCGCCATCCCGCACGGCTATGAAATCCAGGTCCGCCCCCGCTCCGGCCTTGCGCTCAAACACGGCATCAGCGTGCCCAACACGCCCGGCACCATCGACAGCGACTATCGGGGCGAATTGAAGGTCATCATGATCAACCATGGCAGCGAGCCCTTCCCCATCAAGCGCGGCGACCGCGTGGCCCAGCTCGTCCCCGCCCCCGTCCAGCGCGCCACCTTTGCAGAGGTCGCCGAACTGGACGAAACCACACGCGGCGCGGGCGGTTTCGGGTCGACGGGTGTGTAAATTTGATTCGTCACCCCCGCGAAGGCGGGGGTCCATCTCCCGGCCTTTCCACCCGATGGATCGGTCAGGGGCTGGATTCCCGCCTTCGCGGGAATGACGAAAGAGAGTGACGTCAATGACCCTCACCGACACCCAACTCGACCGCTACGCCCGGCACATCATCCTGCGCGAAATAGGCGGTGCGGGTCAGGCGAAGCTGCTGGCCAGCCACGTCGCCATCATCGGCGCGGGCGGCATCGGCAGCTCGGCAATCCAGTATCTCGCCGCAGCGGGTGTCGGCAAACTCACCATCATCGACGATGATGCCGTCGCCCTTTCCAACCTGCAACGCCAGGTCATCTTCACCGCCGCCGACATCGGCCGCCTCAAGGTGGAAGCCGCAAAAGAGACCATCGCACGTCTGACCCCGGACGTCACCGTCATCCCGGTCAACCAGCGTATAAGCGCGCAAAACGCGCAAAACCTCCTTGCCGGAGCAGACGCCATCCTCGATGGCTGCGACAATTTCGAAACCCGCCTCGCCGTCTCCGACGCCGCCACCCAACTCAAAATCCCCCTCATCTCCGCCGCTGTGGGCCAGTTCGAGGGACAACTCGCCGTCTATCGCGGTTGGGAAGCGGACAAGCCCTGCTACCGCTGCCTCGTCGGCAACGATCCGGGCCGCGCCGATATGAGTTGCGCCGATCAGGGCGTCGTCGGGGCATTGACCGGCATCATCGGCAGCATGGCCGCGCTCGAAACCATCCGCGCCCTCGTCCCCTTTGGCGAAGACAGCGCGGGCAAGCTCGTCATCGCTGACCTCATGTCCCTGCGCTTCCGCACCCTCACCTTGCCCAAGGATACGGGGTGCCCCGCATGCGGCCGCTAAAGATCGTCATCCTCACCCCCGACCCCGAACGCTTCCGCGGCGCCCTCACCCTCGCCGCCGCCCAGGCCGCTTTGGGCACACAAGTGACGATCTTCTGCCAACTCGAAGCCGCCGCCCTCCTCCGCCCCCCGTTCACCGCGCCCAACGACGCCGTGCATCAGGCCGCGGGCCTCCCCACGCTCGACGATCTCATGTCCGACGCAGCAGGCCTTGGCGTCCGCTTCATCGCCTGCCAAAGCGGCATGGAACTGTGCGGCATGAAGGCAAGCGACCTAGCCCCACACACCAGCACTGGCGGTCCGGTGAGTTTTTTACAATCGGTGGCGGATGGGCATCGGTTGGTGGTGGTTTGAGGGGGCGATTAGCTGTCAATCAACGTTCTATTTACCTCACCCCAGCATTTCGCCCACCCATTGCGGCACCAAATCCCCCGCCCGGCCCAGCCGCGTTTCGTCAAAATAGATGCTGCCCGCGGACGGATCGAGGTTCAGTTCCAGCGTCCGTGCCCCATGATAGCGCGCCGACTGCACAAATCCCGCCGCCGGATAAACCGCGCCGGATGTGCCCACCGACACGAACAGGTCGCACTTGGCCAGCGCCCGGTCGATCCGTTCCATCTCATAAGGCATCTCGCCAAAGAACACGATGTCGGGGCGCAAGGCAGGGGCCGCGCAGCCGTCGCACACCGAACCCGGCGGCATCGCGTCCTGCCATGGCACCGCCTTCCCGCATGCCGCGCACAGGGCGGACAGCAACTCGCCATGCATGTGTAGCACCCGCTTTGCCCCGGCGCGTTCATGCAGGTCATCGACATTCTGCGTGACGATCAACAGTTCACCCGGCCATGCCGCATCCAGCGCGGCCAGCGCCTCATGCGCCGCATTGGGCGTCACGGTCGAAAGCTTCGCCCGCCGCTCATCATAAAAGCGATGGACCAGCACCGGATCGCGCGCCAGCGCCTCGGGGGTGCACACATCCTCGACATGATGCCCTTCCCACAATCCGTCCGGCCCGCGAAAGGTAGCAAGCCCGCTTTCGGCTGAAATTCCGGCGCCGGTCAGGACAACGATGTTGCGAATGTCTTCCATGACCGTCATGAAGCACAGGCGAAGGGAAAGTTTCAAGACATGACGAACATCGGCATATACGGAGCGGCAGGCCGCATGGGCCAGGCGATTGCACAGGCAGCGCACGAGGCGGGCATCGGCCTCGCGGGCGGGGCGGACCGGGCGGGCGTGACGGGTGATATCGGCGGTATGCAGATCGGATCGGATCAGGAGATACTGGCGCTGGCAAGCGATGTGCTGGTCGATTTTTCCTCGCCCGCCGCACTCGAAGGGCATCTTGACGCCTGTCTGGTCGCCGACAAGCCCATCGTCATCGGCACCACAGGGTTGGATGCCACGCACCACGCCCTGATCGACCAGGCGGCGAAGATCATTCCTGTCCTGCAAACCGGCAACACATCGCTTGGCATCAACCTGCTCGCCGCGCTGGTGGAGGATGCAGCCCGCCGCCTTGGCCCCGATTGGGACATCGAAATTCTGGAAATGCACCACCGGCACAAGGTCGATGCACCATCGGGCACCGCCCTGCTGCTTGGCGAAGCCGCCGCGCGCGGACGGGGCATTACGCTTGCCGATCACAAGGTGAGCGGTCGCGATGGCATCACTGGCGCGCGCAAGTCAGGCGACATTGGCTTTGCGGCGCTTCGCGGCGGATCGGTTGCGGGCGACCACCAAGTCATCCTCGCCACCGAAGGCGAGCGTATCGAGCTTTGCCACCGTGCGGAGAACCGCAGCATCTTCGCACGCGGCGCGGTAAAGGCGGCGCAATGGCTCGTGGGGCAGCCTGCCGGACGCTATGATATGAAGAGCGTATTGGGGTTGTGAACTTGCTCCCACACACACCGTCATCCCCGCGAAGGCGGGGATCCATCTCCCCGCGTAGCGTCTGGTCGAAAACACAGGAGATGGATTCCCGCCTTTGCGGGAATGACGAAGCTGGTTTCAAACCGCCTGAATCACGCGAATAGAATGAAAAAGGCCGACATCTTTGAATTCTACCGCCGCCTCGCGGAACAGAATCCCTCGCCGGAGACAGAGCTGGAATATGGCAACGTCTATCAGCTTTTGATCGCCGTCGTTCTTTCCGCACAGGCAACCGACGTTGGCGTCAACAAGGCGACTCGCGCCCTGTTCGACAAGGTGCAAACCCCGCAACAGATGCTGGATCTTGGCGAAGAGCGCCTGAAAGACCACATCAAAACCATCGGCCTGTTCAACAGCAAGGCAAAGAACGTCATCGCTTTGAGCGACATTCTGGTCCGCGATTTTAACGGCGAAGTGCCCACCGACCGCGACACGCTCCAGACCCTGCCTGGTGTCGGACGAAAGACCGCCAATGTTGTGATGAACTGCGCCTACGGGGCGGAAACATTTGCCGTCGACACCCACATCTTCCGCATCGGCAACCGCACCGGTCTTGCGCCGGGCAAAACGGTATTGGCGGTCGAGGAGAAACTGGAAAAACAGACGCCCCAGCCCTTCCGCCGTCACGCCCATCACTGGCTGATTCTGCATGGCCGCTATGTCTGCAAGGCGCGGCGACCCGAATGCTGGCGCTGCATCGTGTCCGACCTGTGCCGCTACAAGCCCAAAACCCCTACTCCATCGCAGGCATAGCGCCGGACGAACTGAAAGATATTCAGGCTGAATTCAGATCGCTCCCATTAGCATCGGTCAAGAATATTAGGAGGTTTATTATGCGTCCTCTACTGTGTCTCATGTCCCTTGCCCTGCTGTCGGCCAGCGGCGCCGCAATCGCTCGCGATAAAAAGCCCGACAATCTCCGCCCCGTTGGCAAGGCGGTTGATTGCGTCCAGATCCACCAGATCCACCAGATCCACCAGATCCACCAGATCCAGAGTACCGAGGTACGCGATGACAGCACAATCGACTTCAAGATGCTGGGCGGAAAAATCTACCGCAATACCTTGCCCAACAGCTGCTCCAGCCTTGGTTTCGAACAGAAATTCATGTATAAAACCAGCCTGTCGCAACTCTGCTCGGTCGATATCATCACCGTCCTGCACAATATGGGCGGCGGTATCGATCGTGGCGCAAGCTGTGGCCTCGGCAAATTCCAGCCGATGGAAAAGGTTCCCGCTGGAGGCTGATCGGAAATTTGCCATCCCTGATACCAATGCCAGAAAATTGGCGCTGGCGTCCCCATCCATGCTTTGCTAAGCGCAGCGCTCACAGCGCCGTGCACGCACCCGTAGCTCAGCTGGATAGAGCGCTGCCCTCCGAAGGCTCACGTCCGACGCGAGAGCAGTGATTTAATATCGGATTTGCGCGAGTTTAGAAAGGTTGAAGAAAGGAAGGACGAAAAAACTCACCAAAATCTCACCGTGATCAAACCGCCGAATTTGATCTCAGATTGACGTTCTTCGGCTCACAACATACGGCTTCAAGCCATCTGCACCCGTAGCTCAGCTGGATAGAGCGCCGCCCTCCGAAGGCGGAGGCCACAGGTTCGAATCCTGTCGGGTGCACCAAAATATCTTAGAAAATGAGATATTTTGTCAACGTCGGGGTAAAATTGTGCAAGATTCCGGTGTAAAACTGTACCAGTTGGATTGAACAAAAAGCCTCAGA
>NZ_JAKKIE010000053.1 GCF_021742065.1 Rhizorhapis sp. SPR117 | reverse complement strand
CCGGTACACTTTTACTCCGAAATGAACGGACCCCAAAAGACCCGTCAGTGGTACATTTTTACTCCGCCGTTTATACCCTGCAATCCGGCAATGGATGAGCAAAGCACCACGCCGCCGCGCTTTCGCGCAACCATTTCGCGCGCAAAGTGGTGCGTTAGAACCGTGGGCGCAACACAGTTGACCTGGATGTTTTCCAGATGGCTATCGACGCCTTCCGCAAGGAACTCGCCGCCATTTTCGGCGGCGCAATTGTAGATGAGAAATCCGATCTCGCGTCCGGCGAGCAATGCAAGAATCTGGTCGAGCACATCAGCCTGCGCCAGGTCGGCCGGAATTGCGAGTGTTTCGACACCATGATAGGTAGCGATTCTGGAGGCTGCAGCTTCCAGTTTTTCGGCGTTTCTAGCCACTAGCGCGACGTTCATGCGTCGCCTGGCAAGGCCCCGGGCAAGCGCCTCACCCAGACCTTCCGAGCCCCCCACAACAAGTGCCCATTGTCCATAATGGTCGCGGTAATCCGGGAAGTCTGACATTGGCTAGTCCTTTAGTGTGAGAATTTGGGTAACATTCGCGCGATGTCGGCGCGATATGTAACGGATGCCATTAGATAGAGCAACGTTCCGAGAAGAGCGAGCGACGGCACCACCAGCATCGCGTAGCGCAGCCCCTGGTCGCCCAGTGAACCGCTAAGTGCGTCACTCGTCATGCCGACGAGCAGCGGTCCAAACCCGCCGAAGCAGGCATTGACCAACAATAAGGTTGCCGAAGTCCGTGCTCGCGCACTGACCGGAACCAAACGATAGAGCGCCAGAACGGTGAGGGGAATATAGCTGCTGATGCCAGCCGCTCCTATTCCCAGCAGCACCACC
Source organism: Rhizorhapis sp. SPR117 (assembly GCF_021742065.1). The sequence continues at coordinate 22,885 of NZ_JAKKIE010000053.1, read as the reverse complement.
GCGACAATCGCATTGTCAACCAAGTAAGCCGCGACAAGTACCGGAACGCTCATCATCATGACCCCCGCCAAGATCCTCAGCGTCCAGCGGGCATCCTTGCGCGCGGCCACATCTGCGATCCAGCCCGCCGCAAGCACGATCGGAATGCCACCCAACCCGGTAACAAGGCCGAGCTGTATGCCTGCTTGGGCCACTGAAAGCCCGTGTGCCCGCATCAGGAACGCCGGATTGAAGGCCACGTTCGCGTAGATGCCTGTACTGATCATCGAGGCTGCCAGCACGATCAAAGCCCCGCTTCGCGTCCTGAAAAGGTCGGTCCACCGCCCCGACTGTTGTTCGACCAAACCACCAACATGTGCTCGGCGCGCATACTTGCCGAGAACAATAGCCGCGATCGGGGTCAGCACGATACCGACCAAGCCCATCAACGCGAATGTGGCCCGCCAACCCAGTTCAGAGCCAACATAGGCGCCGATTATGAGCCCGAGCATAACGCCTACCGGTCCGCTGAGCGCCCATGTCGACATTGCCCTGGCCCGTAAATGCGGCGGAAAGCTGTGCGAAATGAAAGCATGGGTCGCCGGCGAGGCCCCGGCTTCCCCGAGCGCGACGCCTACCCGTGTGATGCCGAATTGCCAACCGGTGCGCGTTATGCTGGCCAAGGCCGTCATACAGCTCCACACGCCGAGCGAAATAGTTATGACGGATACGTACTTGCCACGGTCGGCAAGCTTGGAGATCGGGATGGCTGCGATTCCGTAGACGAGCAGGAAGCCATAGCCGTTTATGATACCAAGCGCCGTGTCAGACAGCCCAAGATCTTTACGGATCGGTTCGGCCAGTGTGCCCGGCAACAGCCGGTCAAGGGTGTTGAGGACGGCGATAAGGACAAGAAAAAAAACCAGCCCCCACGGAGCACGGCCTGTGTCGCCCAGCGCTTCGTCAACGACATGGCCCGGAGGAGGAGTCCGCGCGCTCTTTGGTGTCATCTTGATCACTCCGTAGAGGAACGGGGGTTAATGCCGGGTCGGCGCTTGCGGGTCAGGAACGAAACAACTCTTGCAAAGGCCGGGTAGCTGGCCGGGAATGGATCAGGATGCGGCGAAGCGAGCTGGCGCAATCAGTTCGCGACGACTGCAGGCTGGAGACAGACTTCTCGAAGCAGCGCGAGATCGACCTTGAGCGACGGCGTACGGGGCAGCGCGTCAAGCCTTTCAATCCTGATCGGAATCGATTGGGCAGGCAGCTTTTCGCGGAGCATGTTCATCAGTTCGTCGGTTTCGGGAGCGGGCATACCGTCGATAAGTTCTATCGCCGCCAGTGGAATTTGGCCCAGGCGACTATCTTTGCCGCCAAAGGCGGCCGCATCACACATGGCAGGGTGGGCGCGCAGCGCCGTGGCGATCGCTTCGGGATGGATCTTGAATCCTCCGCGGTTGATGGCCCCGTCCATTCGACCGTAAATATAGACAAAGCCGTCCTTGTCGATCGAAGCGAGATCGTTGGTCGCGATCCAATCGTCGCCCATCGTGGGTACGAGTGCTTCCAGGCGACCCTTTTCATTGGGTCCGAGGACGGTCTCGTTTTCCGGGTCGGTGATGCGTGCAGACAGACCTGGCAGAACACATCCCGAGCTGCCGGGCTTCACTTTCCCGTCGTGGTTGCGCAGGGCTTCGGACCAACTGACAAGACTGCCGCCGAATTCGGTGGCGCCGTATCCCCAATGGAGCGGTACGCCGTATCGGTCTTCAAAGCGCTGTTGCAACTCCTCCTCCAATTCACCAGAACCGCCATATACCGCCTTCAGGCTTGACAGGGATTCCCTGGGAATGTCGCGTTCAAGGATCATGCGTACCATTGCCGGGAATATATCTTCGTGACGCTGCGGCTGTTGGTAAGTAGACTAGAAACCGCAATCACATTGCCCATCCGATTGCGAGCAACGGCTCCAACTGCTACGTCAGTCGGCAAGCCCGCGGATTGAAGCATCTGTTCGATCGCATCAGCGTGCGCCGCCAGCTCGCCAGTCTTCCGCCGCTGCCCCTTGAATTCGGCAGTTTCCAGCCAGAGATCGCGGCGTAAATAGTCCTCGATGGCCGAGGCCAACTGGTGTTTTTCCCTCACGCCGCATCCTCGCAGTTATACATTTTGAACGAATATTAGTTAACTAAACTGGCGCGTCAACATGCATTTTTCGTTCCGACCGGCACTGCGCGGTGGGGACCTTCCAACCGTATGCGTTCGCGAATTAGTGGACGCAAGATAGCCGCGCAGCACTTGTCGTCGCCCAAATCATTGCCATTCGGCCGGGGAAATGAACCAACGGGGCAGGGTGGCCGTAGCAATATGCCAAGCAACCCCGCCTGTCTGTATCAAAGGTGATTACGATTCCCGCAAGATCTTGCCGACGACTTCGACGGATTCATCGTTGGGGAGCGCAAGGGCGAGTGTGTCGAGGCCCGAGGCCTCCCAATCCTTCCACTTTTGCCGGATACGAGATTCGGAACCGATGAGAGCGATGCGATCAACATATTCGTCTGGTACCGCTTGCGCCGCCTCTTCCTTGTGACCGGCGAGGAATAGCTCCTGTACGCGCTCGGCCGCTTCGCCGAAGCCTGCGTCTACCATCTTGTCCTTGTGGTAGTTCTTCGATTTGGCGCCCATGCCCCCGACATACAGCGCGACCGGTTCCTTGGCAGCCTTCATCGCTGATGCCACGTCTTCGGAAATGAACGTATCGACGATCGCCGCGATCTGGAAATCCTTGAGCGTCCGTTTGTCGGCGCGACGCGCGAACCCTTCCTCGAGATAAGGTTTGAAACGTTCGAGAGCGTTTGGGTGCCAACTCATCGATACCCAGCCGTCGGCAATTTCCGCAGTGAGCTTTATGTTTTCCTTGGTCGATGTGCCCAGCATGATCGGAATGTCCGGGTTGCCATGAAGGATGCTCTTCAGGGGCTTGCCCAATCCCGTGGCGCCCGGCCCGTTGTAAGGCAAGGATATCTCGTTGCCATCGTGCGTGACGGACCCTTCGCGCCCCAGAATTTTTCGGACGATCTCAACCGTATCTCGAATACGGTTCGCCGGCTTGCCCCACGGCTGCCCGTACCAGCCCTCTACGATTTGGGGACCAGACACGCCAAGGCCGAGAATCATCCGGCCTTTGCCGGACATGCCGTCGATCGTTTGGGCACACATCGCGAGATTGGATGGGGTGCGCGCGGCAAGCTGGCACACCCCGGTCGCGAGTTTGATTTTTTTGGTTAGGGCTCCGATATGAGCCAAGGGCGTCATATCGTCTGACCCGTAGCTCTCGGCGGTCCAGACCGAATCGAACCCGAGTTCCTCGGCGCGTTGAATCCTTCGGATCGGCAAAGCCATTTGCGCGCCCGAATACCCTATGAAAAGCCCGACTTTCATCGATTCTCCTTGATGCCGCTACTGCCGCGACGCTTCATCTGTACCGACCTCAGAGCGTGATTTCAATCAGGCTCAGGCAATTTTTTTTAACGAACATTAGATAAAATTGTAATGCAGAGGGGTTGTCATACAATCGCCTTGCGATAAGAGAATATATGGTTTGCTTTGGCGGTCGGAGAACGTTGCGATGACGATATATGCAGTTTTGGGTGGCACGGGCGATCTCGGCGGTGCCTTGGTTCGGCGGCTTTCGGCAATCGGTCGTGAAGTCTGGATCGGTTCGCGCGATCCCGCGAAGGCTGCCGCAGCAGCGGCTTTGTTGTCCGAGGAGTTTCCTGATGCCAAAGTGGGTGGTCTCGGTCTTGCGGAGGCGGCAGCGGCCGCTGACATCTGCTTTGTTACCGTACCGTATGCCGCGCATGCCGACACGCTGGCGCAAGTTCGCGATGCTGTTCAGGGCAAGATCGTGGTCGATGCTACGGTGCCTCTCAAGCCGCCCGCAGTAGGCAGGGTGCAATTGCCGGCATCCGGATCGGCCGTGGTCGATGGTGCCGCGATCCTTGGCGAGGGTGTACGAGTCGTTTCGGCGTTACAGAATGTCGGCGCCGAGAAGTTGGCCAGGGGTGGCGATATCAACGCCGACGTGCTAATCGCGGGCGATGACGCTGAAGCCGTGGAGGTTGTCCGCGCGTTGCTTGCGGAAATCGGCCTGCGCGGCTGGCATGTTGGGCCGCTGGCCAACTCTGCCGCCGCCGAAGCGATGACTTCAGTCCTGATTCAGCTCAATCGACGCTACAAGCTGGGCCAGGCTGGGATTGTCGTTACCGGCAAGTTCGAGGCTCCGAAGACCTGAAGCTGTACGCGTCACTTTTCTGGCGGCGTCATGTCGGGGGGCTAAATTGTTGCGGTGATGATGATCGGTCTCATGCCGCTGCCTTTTTTGGGATTTGTTATATGAGTGATCTTGCCCCTGTCGATCGCGACCTTATCGAATGTTTGCTGGCTGGGTCTGCTGAGGAGCTCGGTAGGACAGCGTCGGCGATGCGCGATGCGAGCGGAAAACGCTTGCTGACATATTCGCGTAAGGTCTTTCTGCCATTGACCCAGCTTTGCCGGGACGTTTGCGCATATTGTACATTCGCCAAGGCTCCTAGCCGCCTTGTGTCTGCTTACATGCCGGTTGAAGAAGTGCTCGGGATTGCGCGCCAGGGCGCGGCCCAGGGATGCAAGGAAGCCTTGCTGACGCTGGGAGACAAGCCCGAACTGCGCTATGCCGCAGCGCGCAAGGAGCTTGATGCTCTCGGGTTTGCCTCGACAATCGACTTCGTAGAGCATGTTGCCGGCCGGATAGTGACGGAAACAGGGCTTCTTCCGCACATCAACGCAGGGGTTCTAACCGCAGACGACTATGCGCGCTTGCGCCCGGTATCCGCCTCGATGGGCTTAATGCTGGAAAGCACGTCCGAGCGGCTTTGCCAAAAGGGCCAGCCGCATCACGGCTCGCCGGACAAGCTTCCGCAAGTGCGCCTGGCATCAATCGCCGCAGCTGGCGAAGCGCGCGTACCGTTTACCACCGGGATCCTGATAGGCATCGGGGAAACGCGGCTTGAGCGGCTGGAGGCGTTGTTTGCAATTCGTGACCTTCATAGACGTTACGGCCACATTCAGGAAGTGATCATCCAGAATTTTCGCGCCAAGGCAGGGACGCGCATGGCGAATGCGAGCGAGCCTTCGGCCGACGAATTGCTATGGACGATTGCCGCAGCACGTCTCGTACTGGGAAGCGAAGTCGGCGTCCAGGCGCCGCCCAACCTCAATGCGGGGCAAACTGCCGGAATGATTGCTGCAGGTCTTGATGATTGGGGCGGTATCTCACCGGTCACTATCGATCACGTCAATCCGGAGGCACCATGGCCCGAGATTGATAGCCTTGCCGAAGAATGTATGACAGCGGGGCGGGTATTGACCGAACGACTGACGATCTATCCCCGCTATGCCGCAAATCCCTCAATCTGGCTCGATCCGAAGATGCGCGGACCGGTGCTCAGACTCTCCGATGGCGAAAGCTTGGGACGGGAGGGGGGATGGAGCCCCGGGGAGACCCGCCCGGTTCCCGGTTCTCCTCGCGCTCCGTTGGGGGGGCAGACGCCCGCTATCCTGGCCTCTATGCAAGTCGACCGGGCGATCGCGCGAGCTGTTTCCGGTCAGACATTGTCCGAACCAGAGGTTGTCAGCATGCTTGTCGCTCGCGGTCCCGATGCGGCCGCAGTCGTGGAGGCGGCCGATGAGGTGCGAAAGCGCGTGTGCGGTGACGTGGTCACTTATGTGGTCAATCGGAATATCAACTATACCAATATCTGCACATTCAGCTGCAGCTTCTGCGCTTTCTCCAAGACTTCGACCAAGGCAGGGACAAGAGACAAGCCGTATAATCTGCCCACCGAGGAAATTGCCGAACGCGTCCGGGAGGCATGGGCTAAGGGCGCGACCGAAGTCTGTCTGCAAGGCGGCATTCATCCGCGGTATAACGGCGACACCTATGTCGATATTTTGCGCGCCGTGAAATCGGCGCAGCCAGAGATGCACGTCCATGCCTTTTCTCCTCTGGAAGTGTGGCAGGGCGCACAGACTTTGGGCGTGCCGCTCGCTGACTATCTTGCACGCTTGAAGGATGAAGGCCTGGGGTCCTTGCCGGGAACTGCTGCGGAAATTCTTGACGACGAGGTGCGAGCACTGATTTGCCCGGATAAGGTCAATACTGAAGAATGGCTTGAGGTCATGCGGACCGCGCACAAGACTGGGCTGCGGACCACGTCGACGATAATGTTCGGCCATCTTGAAGCCCCCGTTCATCAGGCCAGGCACATCCTGAGGATCCGCGACCTGCAGCTCGACACGGGCGGTTTCACGGAATTCGTTCCCTTGCCCTTCGTGCACATGCAATCGCCGGTATTCATGCGGGGACAGGCACGAATGGGCCCGACATGGCGCGAAACCGTGTTGATGCATGCGGTCGGTCGATTGGCGCTTAACGGTGCGATCTCGTCGATCCAAGCGTCGTGGGTTAAACTGGGCATCGACGGAGCTGCGGCTTGTCTGGCGGCAGGGGTCAATGACCTCGGCGGCGTGTTGATGAACGAATCGATCAGCCGGGCAGCGGGCGCTGGGCACGGGCAGGAGCTATCGGTCGATGATCTTGGCGCCGCTGCTGCTGCGGCCGGACGGCCCTTGCGTCGCCGCACGACGCTTTACGGAGACCCAACAAAAGTAATGGCAGAAGCCTGAGGCGGTCTGTTGCCGCTCCAGGAGTTCGCAAGGGAGTTTTGGCTTCGGCATGTCCGTCGTAAGCATGGTTTGGAGCCCGCCAAGCTTGTCGATGCATTAGGGCACAATAATATCATCCGTCACGAGATCGTCAGACCGAACGCACCTTTCCGCTGGATTTGCGAGCATTTTTTCTACCTCGCTGAAGGCGGCTTTGATTTCTGGTTCAGTCCGATCGAATATGGTCCTATCTATCTCAACGTAGTCGATCAGTTCTTTGCGGGAATTTCGAGCCGCCACGTAGAGCGCTTCCGAACCTTTTGCCAAGGCTGACGCATCCTTCCAATTGACCCTGACGGCGTCGGCGGCGGATACCCGGCGGCGCCCCTCGTATCTCTGCTTCGATCCGATAAAGCTTGCGACCGATCAGGCGGCCTGCGCTTCCAAGAAGCGGCCGTATGGATACTGCCCGCTGATCGTCGTCCTGCGCATTGAACGAACCTCATCGACCGGGCAACCGGTCACGCTGTGAAGCATGCGCCAGTTATCCCACAGGATCATCTCGTTCTTGTCGGACCAGCGATGCTGATAGAAGGGTTGCGATTCGATATGTTGCATGAGCCGCACAAGAAGCTCGTCGCTTTCGGCCGCCGAATACCCCAGGACGAATTTGGCGAAATGGGGCGAGACGTTCAATACGCGCCGTCCGGTTTCCGGTTGCTCGAACACGGCTGGATGAACGACAGGAGGATAGTCCTTATCCACCCGCGCAAGCATGGATGCGGCGTTTGCGCTGCTTCTGACCAGTTTGGCGTCCAGGAGCTTACGCACGAATAGCGACTCTTCCACACCCTCCATCTGGTAGACAATTTCCATGTCCTGCACGAGCTGCTTCAGATCATCCGGAAGCGTGTCGTAGGCGCTGATCTGGTCCAGGAAGCGGGTCTCGCCGCCCCAACTTGTCGCTTTGGTCACCCGCAGGATGCCGCCGTGATTGCGGTTCGGGATATACATCGTATCGGCATGCCACGGTATCCAGCCTGCGAACTTCTCACCGCCCAGGGCAACGATGTTACCCGCTTCAGGCTTTGAGGTGACGGCGACCAGGTCCGGCCGGCCGTCCATCCAGTATTCCGGAATGGGGTGCGGCTCCAAAGTGCCAAAGCATCGGCTCAGCGCAACCTGAAACTCGGGGGAAGGATCGGCGTCGCGGAACACTATGAGGCCGCGATCGATCCAGAGCTTGTTCAACTCTTCAACAATCTCAGGTTTCCCGATATCTTTCGGCATCAGGCCTGTAACGATGGATCCAAAGGAAAGCTCTTCCGAAAGCTTCGAGACTTCGTAGGGCATGTTCTCTCCAGTAAAGCCTGAATTTGTAATTATTGTGTCTTGAACAGGATAACACATAGCTTCGCGAGATCAAAACGCCTCAGGCCCGGGCGCGCTGAGGCTGCCTCACGCAAGAAGTTTGCAAGCAGCTGAAAAATGGGAACATTGCCGTCGTCGCCAAGGGGACGAGCTGTTCACCAGATCGGGCGTTGCATGAGCGCACGGCGGCGGCGGCGAAGCACATCCTGACGTTCTTCCAAACTGATCGCTGGCGTTTCGGGCGGCAGATGTCGACGTACGTCCGATACCTTGATCTTCGTAACCGAAGGAACAGGGCAACTGTCCGCCTCGAACCACCGGCCCTGGATCATGCCGATCGGGTAATAGGCCGTATCCAGCCAGTTCGGAATGCCGGGGTCCTTTGCCGAGATGACCATTCGAAGCTTGCCGTCGGCGTCGACCGGCGCCTGGGCGTGGTTCAGATGACTTTGATGGTTCAACCACTCTTTCGTTTCGTACACGGCGTTGATCAGCCAGAATACCCAGTAGCCGCACGTTTTTGGAACGTCTGTCTCGAATATCAAGGCCTCGTCTTCGGCGAGCTCGTAACTACCTTCGAGATAGAAATTCCCCTCCCCGCGTGGCACCAACAGGTTCACCGCTCTGATCTGATTGATCCAACCCTGGCTGCGATACGTCTCGAATACGCGGGAATATCGCGTAGCCTGGCTAGGGATGACTACGGACAGATTGCCGAGCCGCGTTTCGCCGACGGTGGGAGCGGGACGGCGGTGGCCGATTGGCCGGTCGACACGCTCGATAACCAGGGTCGGATCGACTTCATTGTACCAGTCTGCCGAAATAAGCCGAACGAGCAAGCAATTGCACCTGGGGTCAAGTTGCCACCAGTCTCCTTCGTAGTCTTGCGGGTTTGCCGGGCTTACGAGCAGATCATAGCGGTCGTCGGCGTCGACGCTGATCGTCGACATGTCGAGTTCGGGTCCGCTCGTCACATTACCATAAGTGGCATCTTCTATGGTCCTGTCAGCCGGCGGAATTTGCTGCGTGATGAGGAACCTGTGCAAGGAACCGCGGCGGCCGGTGATCCGATAGGTCCCCCCCGGCCCGATCATGGCCGTACGGTAGGTGGCGTCGGGATTGGGTTGGCCGGTTCGCATCAAGATATTGAGGGTGGGCACGAACATGGGCGCGTCGGGGTCGCGAGCGAGAAGCTCCAGATTCTTTCTCGCTATCAGCGACAGGACAAGCGCGGCGGTTTCCTGCTGGACGAGCGGATCACTCTGGAAATCGTCCGGCATGAGCGCGAGGGCTTTGTCCGGCAGCAGCCGCAGTGCATCCACATAGCTATCCCACCCGGAAACAACCGAGGCAGGCCGATCCGCTCCTTTGGAATCCTCAGACATATTTCTTCCTTTATCGGATAAACGTCGGTCGCTTGCTGTGCCAGCCAACGCTCAAATCGCACGCCACCCCGCAAATTGCAGGTCACATCTTCTCGCCCAGGACCGGTTCTTTGCGAACCGAATAGCGGTCATAATAGAACTGGAAGCGCTCGCGAACCGCCCCGACATCGAGATCGAAATCGCCGATCGGGTCGTAAACCAGCTTTCCTTGCACACCGCGCGGATGGGACTTGATGTATCCTTCAATATCCGCGAGCCCCTCCCGGGCGAGAGGCAGATCAGCCTTGTCGTAAACCTGCTGCAAAATGTGCATCGGATTGGCCATATATTCGTGGAACAGGACGTCGGTCGATCGCTCCGGCGGGAGCAGGTCGCGCTGGGCGATCATCGCGCGCAGCGCCCGTTCGACACGGTCGGTCCAGAACTCGCGCACCGTCGCGACGTCGACCCGGGTCCGGCGCAGGCGGTCGGCATAGCCCGTCATGGTCATGATCGATTGTAATATCGCGATCGGATCGCGGTGCAGCAATACAAACGACCCATCGGGGAACACTCGGTTGAGTGCACCGAGATTTTCAAGGTGGGTCGGCGACTTGGTCACCCACCGGTTAGGACCGCGCAGCCAGGTCATCGCCTTCATCGCCTGTTTGGCAAAGGCGTGGCGTGGCGTCTGGTCCTCGGTAAAAAGCCGGTCCTGCCACGCGCGCGAATAGGTTTTGAACTCAGGATAGAAGTCGCCGAAGTCCATCCCGAGCAACTCCGCGTCCTCGTGAACGTAATCAGGCCCCATGTCGTGCATCAGCGACGAATAAGGCTGCATTCTCGCCATGATGCCAAACATACCCTCCTCGCATCGCTGACGGCGCAGATCCTTGCCTGTCGCTGCCTCCGCGGGCCAAGGGAACGGCTCAAGCGCCTCCCATAGCGGCATCGAACGCAACCGGCGGTCTGCGGCAAGGACATTCACCGTATTCGAGGTTCCCGAGCGCGGCATTCCCGCCACGATTATCGGGCGATCGATCACGACATCGTCGATCTCGGGATGGCGTTTATAGAGGTCGATCAAGCTCAGTCGATTGGCCGCATACCTGACCTCCTGGCGCCATGAAATCATGCGGCCGTATAAGGAGAGGGTGGATACATTGTCGTACTCGGCCAGAATGAAGGCCAGGCGCTCGCGAAAATCATCCGGGCCGAAATCGGACAATCCGGTCAGCCGCCTGGCCTCTGCAAGTACGCTCTCGACCGTCATTTCGACCGCAGGAATCCCGGCTATGAATGCCTTCTCCTCGTCGGTCAGTCGAGGGTGGCGCAATTCCGGTATCCGCACGACATTATCTTTAACTTCCGCGCGCATTTCAAAACATCCTATCGTTATCTTGTTATGCTTACCTCGGCGCGACCGATCAGGCTATGTCCCGCCTCTGCAAACTGAACTGGGGCGGACGGCCGATCGTAAGAACGAGCATGGCGGCCACGGCGAGCGCGACTGCGATGACCTGCAGCACCTTGTCGTACGATCCAAGTGCGTCGTAAACAGCTCCACCGATAACCGACGCGAAGGCATAACCGACCGCGTACAACGCCATGTAAATGCTGAAGGCCGATCCGAAGTTCTTGGGTCCGAAATATTTCGCCGTCATATAGGCAATGATATCACCTTCCGATCCCATGGAGAATCCCACCAGCATGGGCACAACCAGCGCAATCCATGGCGAACCGGGGCCCTTGAGAAGCAGCACGCAAGCCAAAATCGGCAGCATGGTGACTGCGGCGGCGACATGCCGGGCAGATACCCGGTCCACGATATAGCCACCGAGCAGACGGCCAATTATCAGGGCTATACCCATTGTAGAGGCATATTGGGCGGCGGCAACGGCGTCGAGGCCGGCTCCGACGTATATCGGCTGCAAATGGACGAACAACGTGCCCAACGCGCCATATTGCAGGACGACCACCAAGGCGATCACCCAGAAGCAATAGCTTGTGAAAATCTCGCGAACTTCCATGCCAGGCAATTCGACCGAGGCTTCAGCGTCTTCAGCGCCACTTGCCGCCGGTCGAAACAACAGAAGAACCAACGGGTACACCGCCAGGAATGCAAACCCCGCGACCGCCGGAAACACCGCTCGCCAGCTGAACCAGTCCAGCATGGCGACGGAGATCAGGGGGGTTAGGAAGTGGGCCAGTCCCACGCCGCTCATGGCGAACGCGAACGCCGTTCCCCGGTTCGCCTCGAAGCAGCGGCTGAGGCCGATGGTCCACACCAGCGGACCGACAAATGGCGTCAGGGCGCCGATTGCTGCCCAACTGGCAAACCAGCCGACCTGGCCGGGACCAGCCATCCCCAGAGATGCGACCGCCATGGCATAGAGCGGGATCGATATGCGCACGATTCTTCGCGGCCCCAGCCGGTCTATCAGCATTCCCGAAAAGGGTCCCATCAGCAGAGGGATAGCGGCAGCAATCATGGGACCTGCGGTTATGGCCGTTCGGCTCCAGCCCATCTCTTGCTCGATCGTCGTCAGCGAAGTGCTGAGCCCGCCGGCAAAGGCCGCTGACAGCATGATGCCCAAAGAGCTCATCAGGACGAGCGGCCATCCGCGAGCCCATTCACTCCGCTCCACTGTCAGGCGCACCAGATCCTGCCTCCCATGTTATTATTATGCTCCGTTCGCAGCTTGATATCGCGTCCAAACGGAATTACCATACCTAATATTCGGTAGGTTTGAAAAACAAACTCTAATCAGGGACAGGGTCTACCGGACCGATGTCGACGTAAACAACACCGGCGTGAAGGCGGCCGTTGACGGTAAGCCATATGGCCTTCTGGATGGGCGGATAGCGCTGTCAAACACTCCGCTCAACGGCGGCGGCGTCGAGGCGCAGATTGCACTGGTCGGCAACAATCTTACGAACAAGAAGTATTTCTTTAGTGGCACAGATTTTGGGCAATTCGGCACCGTGAACTGGGGTCTGCGTCGAACGGTTAGTGTCGAGGCGAGCATCGAGTTTTAAGAGCTGCAAACTGCTTGAGAGTTCGCAAAATACCAGGCTGTATGATCGGACACTCGATGTGGGCGTTGCTTGAGGCCACGCCTTGCTTGATGAGGGCGGCGACGGATGTGTTGAAATGACCTTGCCCGACCAACCGGAATGCTTGACCTCGTCGAGCTTGGGAAAGCATTCCGGTTGGTCGGGCAAGTCGATAATCTATCCGCTGATTCAGAGGGGAAATTTCCGGCTTCTACAAGCCGTCCGTCTTTGCGTGGCAGTCATATTTAACCACTGCAGTTTCCCTCGATGCACAGTCAAATAAATAGGGAGTGATTGTGTTCAAGCGCAAATATTATGCGGTGCGATCCATGGATTCGAGGCGACGGATCGCGTCACGATAGATGGTGGCGGTTGCCTTCACCGCGAATGCCGGCTTTCGCGCAACTACCGGCAGCGCAGCGAGCGCTCGCACGCTCGGACCGGAGAGTGGCAGTTCTCGGGGCGTACCTACGATGAAATTGACCTCACCCTCGGCATGCCAGGCTTCCTTATATTGCCATTCCATCCTGAACAGCGTGGCATAGTCTGCATCGACCGTTCCATCGGGTCCCGCAACATACTTCCATCCGAAACTATAAGGATTTGCGGCGGCCTGGATTTTGGCGAGGGTTGAGTCTGAACATTTCTTCGTCAACCGGACGTGCCCATCAAGGAACTTGTTGCCGTACTCGTTAGCGGAAAAGCCGATGCGGTCGCCTTCCTCGGTCAGTTGCGGGATTTCGGCATACAGCTTGGGAAAGCCCAGGAACTCGCGGCCGGATAGCATCGAAGGTACTTCGTTGACCCAGATGACCACCGGATATGGCGCTACGATAACCTCGCCGGCATGCTCATAACGAGCCGTGACGCCAATCACGAATTCTTCGTAGCCTCGGCCGCCCATGTAGTCGCAGCCACGGTAACGCAAGCGGTTGACGGCGACGGAGTTGTCGCCAGAGTAGGCCAGATGCCGCGGAAGCAAGTTCTCAATGGCTTCCTGCGTCGTTTCGAAGACCGTGGTGTAGGCATGTACGCTATCTACATGGGACACGGCCGGGTAGATCGACTCTTCGAAGGCAGGCATATCGTATTTCTTGCCAGGTTTAAGTGTCAGCATATCCTCTCCTCTCGATTTCATCTTTCCGGCCAGGAGTCATCCGGCTTGCGCTTAGTGCGCGCAGGCGCATCCGATGCCCCGCGCACGCGGTCACACCTGTCCGATCGCGTGAGCGGCGCTTTCAACTTGGGCATCTTCATTGTTACCGCCATTCGCAGCCCCCATCCCACGATGCGCGATTACGTCCCGGATATGTTCAACGTGAAGACGGCTTGATCCGGCGGCAGCGTCCGGATTCTTCGCCGCCACGTCGTCCATTATCTGGCGATAGTCGGCCAATCTGATCCCGCGTAGTCGCGGTGTCTGGTGCTGGGCATAGATGATGTGCATGCTCACGGCCGGAAACAGGCGCAGCAGTTCGCGATTGCCGCCGATCATCAGCAGCGTGCGGTAGAAGTTGCGGCGTGCCTTGCTGAACGCCCCGCTCTCCTCGCTATTATCCGCCAGTTCCAGGGTGATCATGGCATCGTCAAGCGCAGCTTTATGCTGGCCGGGATCGAAGCGCAGAGCCGCTGTGCGCGCGACCAGTTCGCTCAGTACGCTGGCGACGTCCAGGACCTCCATTGTTTCTTCATAGTCGAGCTGCCTGATCGTGGGCGAGCGATGACGGCTCAGATCGACGACGCCGCGGCCCGCGAGCTTCTGAATCGCCTCGCGCACGGCATTGCGGCCCACTCCGTAGCGGCTGGCGAGGTCGGTCTCAGCGAGCCTCTGGCCGGGAACCATACGGCCCCGCTCAAGGGCATCCATCACGCCTCTGTAAACGCGGCTCGACGATCCGCCGTTACAATCCAGCCCTGATGTCAGATCGTCCATTGCATGTGTATGCATGCGCACAACTCGCGAAGCAAGCTTGATTGTTCCACAAGATTGGCCCATGATCGGTTCCGACAAGGAGAGGTAATGCCCAGCTGGAATTGGCAACTGGAAGGCAAAGTTGCTTTGGTCACCGGGGCCTCGCAAGGCCTCGGCGCCCATTTTTCTATGGTCCTTGCCCAAGCTGGAGCGGAAGTTATCCTTGCTTCCCGGCGTGAGGCTGCACTCAGCGAAGTCGCACAATCGATCCGCGTGGCTGGCGGCAGATGCCAGACGCTCACGCTCGACGTGAGCGCGGAGGCCAGCATCGAAGCGGCAACTGCGACGCTGGGCAGAGTCGACATCCTGGTCAACAATGCCGGTATTGTGCACGAGGCGGCGCTGCTCGATCAGAGCGAGGCGGACTGGGACTCGGTTCTTGATACCAATCTGAAGGGCATGTTCCTGATGACCCGGGCCGTAGCGCGGGCCATGAAGAAACGCGGGGCCGGTGGTTCGATCATCAATGTGGCATCCGTGCTCGGGCTTCGTCAGGCCGGCGCCGTGCTGCCCTATTCGGTATCCAAGGCCGGAGCCATCCAGATGACCAAGGCGTCCGCCCTGGAACTGGCCCGGTATGGAATCAGGGTGAATGCTCTGGCGCCGGGCTATGTCGCAACGGATCTGAATATGGCATTCTGGGAAAGCGATGCGGGCAAGGCGATGATCCGCCGTATTCCCCAGCGTCGCCTTGGGCAACTGACAGATTTGGACGGCCCGTTGCTGCTTCTCGCATCCGATCGCTCCTCATACATGACCGGATCGGTTATCGAAATCGATGGCGGTCATCTCGTCAGCTCATTGTGAATAGGAAGCCACTGTCGACATGACTGCCCGCGCCAATGACATTGCCGAAAAGGTCGAGTGCTTCGTCCGGGATGAAATCATCCCTTATGAGCGCGATCCCCGTAGCAAGGTCGGGCACGGTCCAAGCGATGAACTGGTATACGAAATGCGGGACAAAGCGAGCGCGGCAGGTGTGCTGACGCCGCACATCCTGGACGATGGCAGTCATCTAACTCAACGCGAAACCGCGATTGTCCTGATCAGGACGGGCCTGTCGCCACTGGGCCCGCTCGCCTGCAACACCATGTCGCCTGATGAAGGCAACATGTTCCTCCTTGGCCGCATAGGAACACCCGAGCAGAAGTCGCGCTTCCTGGCGCCCCTGGTGGCTGGCGAGGCCCGCTCGGCCTTCTTCATGACCGAGCCGGCGGTCGACGGCGGTGCCGGTTCGGACCCTTCAATGCTGATGACGGAATGCCGCCCCGAGGGCAATCAGTGGCTGATCAACGGGCGCAAGGCCTTCATCACCGGAGCTGACGGCGCGAGTGTCGGCATCGTGATGGCAAAATCCGATGACGGCGCCTGCATGTTCGTGGTCGATCTGCCCGATCCTGCTATCCGTATCGAACGCGTCCTCGATACGATCGACGGCGCAATGCCCGGCGGTCACTCGGTGATCACCATCGACAATCTCCGCGTGCCGGCGGACCAGATGCTTGGCGCGAGTGGGGAAGGCTTCCTGCACGCACAGATCCGTCTCTCCCCGGCGCGGCTATCACACTGCATGCGCTGGCTTGGGACCTGCATGCGCGCGCAAGAGATCGCGACCGACTACGTGTGCCGCCGCCAGGCCTTCGGCAAGCCGCTGATCGAACATGAAGGCGTGGGCTTCATGCTCGCGGAAAACAAGATCGCGCTCAAGCAGTGCGAACTGATGATCGACTGGGCTGCATCGGTACTCGATACCGGTTCGCTCGGCACCATCGAGACTTCGATGGCCAAGGTCGCCGTCTCGGAACAGTTAATGCGTGTTGCCGACAACTGCGTGCAGGTCATGGGCGGAACCGGGGTGAGTGGTGACACCATCGTAGAGCAGGTGTTCCGCGAAATTCGGGCGTTTCGCATCTATGACGGCCCGACCGAGGTCCACAAGTGGTCGCTGGCCAAGAAGATAAAGCGCGACTGGCGGGAGTTGCAATCCCAGTGACCGGATCCGTGTCCGACCATCATGGCGCGATCCATGCGCGGCAGGGCTTCAGCCTCGACGAAGCCGCATTGCGGACGTGGATGCAAACGAATGTCCCGGATTTCACGGGGCCACCGAGCGTCGAGCAGTTCAGCGGCGGCCAGTCCAATCCCACCTACAAGCTGGTCACTCCCGACAAGGCATATGTCCTGCGCCGCAAACCGCTGGGACCGCTTCTGAAAGGTGCTCACGCGATTGAACGCGAAGTGCGAGTGATGCGTGCGCTTGGGCAGACCGGCTTTCCGGTACCGCGCATCCACGCATTGTGCGATGATGAGAGCATCATCGGCACGAGCTTCTACGTCATGGACATGGTCGAGGGCCGCATCTTCTGGGAAGCGGCAATACCCCAGGTATCGAACCAGGAACGAGCGGCGATGTTCGACGCGATGAACGCGACAATCGCGCGGCTCCACACGGTTGACTACGAAGCCGCCGGCCTCGGCGACTTCGGGCGGCAGGGAAACTTTTTCGAGCGCCAGATCCATCGCTGGTCGCAGCAATACCTGGGAGACACCGACGCTGGCCGCGATGCCAACATGGATCGCCTCATCGACTGGCTGAAAGAACACATTCCCGCAGATGACGACCTCACCGGCATCACTCATGGCGATTTCCGCATCGACAACATGATTTTCCACCCGGACGAGCCCCGGATTGTGGCGGTGATCGACTGGGAGCTTTCCACTCTCGGCCACCCTGGCGCGGATTTCGCTTATCACGCGATGATGTACCGATTGCCACCGCACATCATAGCTGGTCTTGGAGGCATGGACATCAGCGCGCTGAATATTCCAAGCGAAGAAGATTACGTGAGCGCCTACTGCGCCCGCACCGGCCGTTCCTCGATTCCGCACTACGAGTTCTACATGGCGTTCGCCTTCTTCCGGCTGGCGGCCATTTTCCACGGTATCAAAGGGCGGGTCATTCGCGGCAACGCATCCTCGGCACAAGCGCGCGAGCGCGTCAGGGTTCTGCCGGAACTTTCTGCGCTTGCCTGGAAGCAGACGAACGGGAGGGCCATATGAGCCTGAAGGTTCGCCTGAAGGGTCTTTGCGCCGAGCCCTCATCACCTGGCTGGAGTGCCAAACCATGCTGACACAAGCCAATAACGATCTGCTCACCCGCGTGGAGGGCGACGCACCGATGGGCCGATTGATCCGCAAATGGGCATGGCTCCCCTTCACGCTACCCTCGCAGCTCAAGCCGTACGGCGCGCCTTTGAAGGTGCGCCTGCTAGGCAACGACTATGTCGCCTGGCGCGCGCCCGACGGCACTATCGGGTTCATAGACCAGGCCTGCCCGCATCGCCGCGTTTCGATGGCGCTGGCGCGCAACGAGGGCTGTGCGCTGCGCTGTATCTTCCATGGCTGGGCCGTTGACGTGTCCGGCAGGGTGGTCGAAACGCCGAGCCACGCCGGCGATCAGGCAACCTTCGCGGCGAGCGTCAAGGTGCGCAGTTATCCGACGTTCGAAGGCGGGGATATGGTCTGGGTCTATCTGGGCGAAGGCGAACCACCGGAACGACCCAACCTTCCCATTCTCAACTTCCCGGAAGGTCATGTCTGGACGTGCCTGACCAAGGCGGACTGCAACTGGTTCCAGGGTGTGGAGGGATCGCTCGACACGGCCCATCTCACTTCGCTTCACACCAGCTGGATTCCCGGACTGTCGCCTCGCGGAAAAGATGGTGATAAGCCGACGGATCAGGGCAGTCCCATCATGAACGCCCGGCCGCCGGTCTATGAGATCAGGCGAACGCCCTGGGGCCTCACCGCGGCAGCCCTTCGCGCTACCAGCAAGGGCAAGACGCACCTTCGCGCATCTCAATTCGTTGCGCCGTTCATCACCATGATCCCTGCCTACCCTTATGGCACAGGCAGTTTCTTTGCGATGGTTCCGATCGATGATACGCATCACCTGCTGTTCATCGGCTATTTTGCAGAGAACAGCCTTGTCGATGAGAACTGGCCGCCGATCCAGATGGGGATCGCGAATGGCCGATGTGTCAAAGAGAACTTCGCGCCGCTGGCTGGCGGCCCGGAAGTCAACTACGGGCAGAACCGCGTAGCGATGGCGAATGGACACTTTTCGGGATTTCCAAACAATCTCGTCGAGGAAGACATCGTTGTACAGGCAAGCATGGGCGCCATCACCGATCGGACGAAGGAAAACCTGTCCTCCAGCGATGTCGCTCTTGTCCAGACGCGCATGCTGATGCTGCGCGCGCTCAAGAACGATGCGGAAGGCAAGAAGCCGCTGGCGCAGCACGAGAGACCGTACAATTATCGGGAGGTTCTGCCGGTTGACGCCATGGTCTTGCCGGACGATGATTGGGAACAGCTGCTCACGCGAGAGCGGACATCCGTCGCCGCTTGATCGGCGGCGTCGAACGAAGGAACCTGAATTGGAATTCTCTACAATCCTCTTCGAGAAGGGGGCGGACGGGGTGGCGACGATCATGCTTAATCGTCCCGACCGGATGAACGCCTTCAACCAGACCATGCTCGACGAGATGCAAGCGGCCTGGAAGACGGTGCGCGAAGACGTGGAAATCAGGGCCGTGGTGCTGCGAGCCGCAGAAGGACGCGCCTTTTGCACCGGCGTCGACGTGATTGAAATTTTCGACACCTACCGGCAGGAGCCGTTCCGCGAGCTGGATCCGGGACAGGTGCTCGGCCCCAAGTCCAATCTGGTGTGGAAGCCGATCGTCGTCGCGATCCACGGCATGTGCGCAGGCGGCGGCTTCTACTTTATCAACGAGGCGGACATCATCATCTGTTCGGATGACGCGCAGTTCTTCGATCCGCATGTCAGCTACGGGCTCGTGCCAGCGTGCGAGCCAGTGGGGGTTTCGCATCGCATGCCCTATGGCGAAATAATGCGCATGATCCTGCTGGGCAACGACGAGCGGATCGGTGCTGAAACGGCGCTGCGCATCAATCTCGTCAGCGAGATCACCACGCACGATCGCTTGTGGGAGCGCGCCCACAGCCTCGCCGCGGCCATCGCGCGCAAGCCCGCCACCGCCACGCAGGGAGCCGTCAAGGCCATGTGGGAATCGCTCGATCTTCCCCACACTGCGGCCGTGCGGGGCGCGTACAAATACATTCAGGTCGGCAATCCGGTGGCTGAACTCGATCGCAGCCAGGTTGCAAGGACAAAGGCGGAAATCCGCTGACCCCTTGCGCATTTACCAGAGAGCCGGCGGCAAGATACCGGAGTGATCATGGCCCCAACTGATCCCGTTACGCCCGATGAATATGTCCGCAAAATCGGAGCGTTCCTGACCGATCCGCCGGATATCGACTTCATCGACTTCGAACGACAGTGGTGGTCGGCGGGCACCATCGCCCAAACGGGACGAAAGCTCGAGCGCCTTTTGCAGGACGCAGGTATCGATAAGTCTTGCGCCATCGGTATCATTTTGCGCAATCATCCGGGGAGCGCGGCCGCACTTATCGGACTGATCGGATCGGAGCGTTGTGCAACAGCGCTATCGGCCATGCAGCCGCCGCAGATGAGGGCAGAAGACGTCGAGACGCTGAACCTGGCCGCCATCGTAGCCCTGGAAAGTGACTGGACGAACGATTTCAGGCAGCAGCTGTCGTCGTGCAGGTTGGCAATCGCCATCTCGGATGAAACGCTTGAGCCCTATGTGCTCGCCGCCCCCGATCGTCCGGTCGTGGAGCCACGGTGCCATGGCGAGCTGACGCTCGAACTGCTGACCAGCGGCACGACCGGCCCCCCCAAGCGCGTGCAACTTGGCAAGGCCGCGCTCGTGGGCGGGCGCGATATGCTCATTTCCCCAGATCCAGCGATCGTGGGCAATCAGGTAGAAATCCAGCATGTGCATCTCAGCACCCTGGGCGGCGCCCTGCCCGTACTATTTTTAGCGGGCTATGGCATCCAGATCTGCCTGCTTGAGAAGTTCACGGTCGACGCTTGGGTGGACGCGGTGCAGCGGCACGGCACCGAAGTCGTAACCTTCACGCCCACGGTGCTGCGTTCGCTGTGGACCGCCGACATACCGCCTGCCACGTTAAGTTCGATCAAATATGTGTACGGCGGTGCGGGCGCGCTGGAGCCGGAAGAGATCGAGCGTTTCGAGCGCAAGTACGATCTGCAGATCGGCTGGGGCTACGGCGCGACCGAATTCGCCACGACACTGGCCACCTGGACGCGGCAGCTGAAAGAGAAGTGGGGCGATAGCAAGCGCGGCAGCTGCGGAATTCCCACTAGTAACGTCAAGGTGCGCATTACTGATCCGAAGACAGGCGAAGTGCTGGAGAGCGGGCAGCAAGGCCGGGTCGAGGCGCTGGTGCCCGCGATTTCAGACGATTGGCTCAAGACCAACGATTTGGCCTGGATGGATAGCGACAATTTCGTTTATCTGCTTGGAAGGCTTGACGGCGCGATCAACCGGGGCGGCTTCAAGGTATTGCCTGAGGTTGTAGCCAATGCGATCCGGCGGCACGAAGCCGTCGCCGAAGCTGCCGTGTTCGGCATGCCTGATCCACGCCTTGGCGAAGTGCCGGTCGCCGCAGTAGAACTGAAGGCAGGAGCGAAGCCCATCTCGGGTGAAGGGCTTCGCGATTTCGTGCGCCAGCATCTTCCGGCGCCTTCAGTGCCGGCGGATGTGCGCATCTTCGCGTCCTTGCCCCGCACCGTGACCCTCAAGGTCGATTTGCCTCAGGTCCGGGCGCTCTGGCCGGAAACTCGCTGATGTTCCGGGCGGACAGCTCCGCTGTCGACCAAGGGTGCGGAGCACATCCTCGCTTCTGAGCCGTCGGGAGACTGGCGGGGCAAGGCATTCCCAGCTCACCTTGTCGATGATCGACAGGATGCGGCCTTGTGGCGATCGTGCACTCCGCGTGAGTTGTAGGGACTGGTGCTGATCGCGCTAATCCCGGCCCGCTGTGCATTATTCGGACAACGCTGAGGGATCCCGGGCCCGCGGGGCATGAGTCCAGATGGAGCGGCTGGAACTCGATCGGTTAATTTGCCGGTCGAAATCGAGGCGTTGCCCGATTACATCAGTGCCAAATATTTTAAACTATGGATTGGCGCTGCCTTGCGCGTGAGGTTTGCACCGTGTATCTACTGACGCATAGATAAGCTGACGCGTAAAATAAGAACAAAAAATTCGCAGGGACGAATGTGACCTTGGGAGGGGTGTCTTTGGGATCCTCAATTCAGATCCGGTATATGATGTGATCGATGGAGATCGAGTTCTCCGCGAGCATAGAAGCTTCCACAGCGGCATAGCTTGTGCTGATGCTGTACTACCGAAAAATGCCCCAATTTTGAACCTTGCAACAGCCGACCGCCTGAATATGGTTGCTTCGGTGTCTAACTATAATGGAGTCATCTGAAGCGACGGGCGGATAACAATAAAAGAATAATATAAAACTGTAAAATCGACCTAAAGGGAGAGGAATATGAATAATTCACCGCTTTTTTCGTGCGTTCACCGCCTCTGTACAGTTTCGACTTTTGCACTGATCGCCCAATTCGGCGCGCCCGCGATCGCGCAGACCGAGCCTCAGCCTGGCGCGGTGGTGCCTGGCAGCGCAGACATTATCGTGACAGCCCGCCGCCGCGAAGAGAATCTGCAGGACGTGCCGGTTTCAATCGTCGCCTTCAGCCAGGAGGGGATAAGGCAGAACAATGTGGCCAGTGCCGCCGATCTGGGCCGCGTGGCCCCTGGCTTGGTCGCCTATACTGGTAACTCCGTGTCGTCCACCCAGAACAGCTTCGCGATCCGCGGTCGCGGCCTGCTTTTCGGCGCCGCCGCGGGCAGCGTCGAGACCTATTTCGCCGAAGTTCCGCTCAGCGCGAACTACAGTTCGCCCGAACTGCCGGCGCAGTTCTTCGACCTGGCGTCGGTGCAGGTGCTGAAGGGCCCACAGGGCACGCTGTTCGGTCGCTCCACTACTGGCGGCGCCGTGCTGGTCCAGCCCGCCGCACCTACCAATGACTGGGAGGGCTATGGCCGGGTCCAGCTCGGTAACTATAACAATGTTCAGGTCGAGGGCGCGCTCAATATTCCGGTGATAGACGACGTGCTGGCCATCCGCCTGGCCGGTCAGCACTGGAAACGCGACGGTTATGTGACGAATGAGTCGACCCTGCCGGCCGACGTGCAGGCACGGTTGGCGACCGATCCCGCCTATGTCCAGCGCCTCGCCGGCTTCGGCACGACTTTCGCCAATGGGCAGGTGCGTGACCTACTTGGCCGCCTGGTGATCGATAACGGCACCATTATCGAGTCGACGACCGGGCGACCGATCGAACGGACCGCATATAACAACAAACAAACGACCGATTGTTGATTACCGCTGAGAGTTGACCCGGGAGGGATATAAATTTCCGTCGAGAACTGACCCATGTTTGAACCACCTC
>NZ_JAKKIE010000052.1:22500-25088 GCF_021742065.1 Rhizorhapis sp. SPR117 | reverse complement strand
CCTATCGACTTCGAACGTGAAGCTGGGGTAGCCTGAATGAACTTATCTCGGTGTCCATCAAACCGGCAGCAGGCCAGCTATCCGGTTTTTATCAATCCGTCAATTTGTGTTAGCTTTGTGCTAGCTCCAGAACAGACAAAAGCCCCTATCTTTCGACCGAGGCTTTTCGTTAATTCGTTATAATTACTGTATTTTGTTGGTTGCGGGAGTAGGATTTGAACCTACGACCTTCAGGTTATGAGCCTGACGAGCTACCGGGCTGCTCCATCCCGCGCCACCAATAGTTGACTATCAGGTTGAAAACGAAGCCAAGCTTCGCAATGCCGACCGACCGTCGCGCTTGATCGCGCGTTAGCCAAGGCCGCGACTGCGACCGTCGGCGCCTGAGGCCAACAAAAACATGTGAATGGGTTTATAAAAAAACTCCCCGTATATACGCCGGCTGCAATGCCTGGCGACGACCTACTCTTCCAGTGCTTAAGCAATAGTACCATCGGCGCTGTCCAGTTTCACGGCCGAGTTCGGGATGGGATCGGGTGGGTCACAGACGCTATGGTCACCAAGCAATGAAGCAGGCGCATATACGGAGGGCTTTTTAATCGATGCACGCTTTTGATCAAGGTGTGATCAGTGAGACCATTATCGGGCTGGCTTAATCATCCATACCACCACGACAACTCCCAGAGCTGTCATTGATGGTGGGACTCTCTAAGCGCGAACAGAGCAATTAGGACTGGTTAGCTTCATGCGTTACCGCACTTCCACACCCAGCCTATCAACGTGGTGGTCTTCCACGGCTCGATGAAATCTTATCTTGAGGGAGGCTTCCCGCTTAGATGCTTTCAGCGGTTATCCCGTCCATACATAGCTACCCTGCTGCACGGCTGGCGCCATGACAGGTACACCAGAGGTATGTTCAACCCGGTCCTCTCGTACTAGGGTCAACTCCTCTCAAATTTCGACGCCCACGGCAGATAGGGACCAAACTGTCTCGCGACGTTCTGAACCCAGCTCACGTACCACTTTAATTGGCGAACAGCCAAACCCTTGGGACCTGCTCCAGCCCCAGGATGTGATGAGCCGACATCGAGGTGCCAAACGATTCCGTCGATATGAGCTCTTGGGAATCATCAGCCTGTTATCCCCGGCGTACCTTTTATCCGTTGAGCGATGGCCCTTCCACGAGGGACCACCGGATCACTATGACCGACTTTCGTCTCTGCTCGACTTGTCAGTCTCGCAGTCAGGCGGGCTTATGCCATTGCACTCTAACAGACGGTTTCCAACCGTCCTGAGCCCACCATCGCGCGCCTCCGTTACTCTTTAGGAGGCGACCGCCCCAGTCAAACTACCCGCCACAGAGGGTCCCTGCACCGGATAACGGTGCGAGGTTAGACATCAGAAAACAACAGGGTGGTATTTCACCTATGGCTCCACGACAACTGGCGTCATCGCTTCAAAGCCTCCCACCTATGCTACACAGTTCTTTCCTAATGCCACTCTGAAGCTGCAGTAAAGGTGCACGGGGTCTTTCCGTCTAACCGCGGGTACTCCGCATCTTCACGGAGAATTCAATTTCGCTGAGCATGTACTGGAGACAGTGGGGAAGTCGTTACGCCATTCGTGCAGGTCGGAACTTACCCGACAAGGAATTTCGCTACCTTAGGACCGTTATAGTTACGGCCGCCGTTTACTGGGGCTTCAATTCAGAGCTTGCACTCCTCCTCTTAACCTTCCAGCACCGGGCAGGCGTCAGACCCTATACGTCGTCTTGAAGCCGACTTAGCAGAGTCCTGTGTTTTTGCTAAACAGTCGCTACCCCCTGGCCTGTGCCCCCCACAAAAAGTTGCCTTGATGTGGGGCCTCCTTCTTCCGAAGGTACGGAGGCAATTTGCCGAGTTCCTTCAGTACACTTCTCTCAAGCGCCTTGGTATACTCTACCATCCCACCTGTGTCGGTTTAGGGTACGGTCTATACGGTGGGGCTATTTCCTGGGACTACTTCGAAGCCAGACCAATCCGTTAAGGCCTGACAACACACGCAATCCGTCACACACCACCAGGTACAGGAATATTAACCTGTTTCCCATCGACTACCCCCTTCGGGCTCGTCTTAGGGGCCGACTCACCCTGCTCAGATTAGCTTTAAGCAGGAACCCTTGGGATTTCGGCGACAGTGCATCTCACACTGTTTATCGCTACTCATGTCAGCATTCGCACTTCCGATACCTCCACGACCCATTACCAGATCGCTTCATCGGCCTACGGAACGCTCCGCTACCGCGTGATCGTAAACGATCACACCCTAAGCTTCGGTGCATCACTTTAGCCCCGTTACATCTTCGCCGCAGAATCTCTTAATTAGACCAGTGAGCTGTTACGCTTTCTTTAAAGGATGGCTGCTTCTAAGCCAACCTCCTGGTTGTTTTGGAAATTCCACATGCTTTCCCACTTAGTGATGACTTGGGGACCTTAGCTGTAGGTTAGGGCTGTTTCCCTTTTGACGACGGACCTTAGCACCCGCCGTCTGTCTGCCGAACTAAACTCGTTGGTATTCGGAGTTTGGTTAGGTTTGGTAGATCTCGCGAC
>NZ_JAKKIE010000052.1:0-17500 GCF_021742065.1 Rhizorhapis sp. SPR117 | reverse complement strand
CGCCGCATCGTCGCTGCCATTTGAACGCCAAGCCAATCAGACGTTTTGAATATAGTCCCGCAGTGCGCTTGCTTCTGATTCGATGCGATCGATTCGATATTTCACAAGGTCGCCAATCGACACGAACCCGACCATCTTGCCCGTTTCAATGACGGGTAAGTGACGAAGCCGCCGCTGCGTCATCAACGACAAAGCCGTAAGGACCGACATCGTGGGCGTCACTGTGAGCGCCGGTGAGGTCATCACCTGCGACACCGGTGCGTCGAGGATCTCCACGCCGTGGCTCGCAACCTGCTGCACAACATCGCGTTCAGAAAAAATGCCCACCACTTCATCGCCATCTACCACGGGTAAGCAGCCGATTCGGCGTTCGGCCAGCAACGCCACGGCAGATCGCATGGAATCGCCGCTCTTCACCTGCACCACATCGCTGCCCTTGTTTTGCAGGATTGCCGCTATGGTCATGATCGATTCCCTCCTCTTCTTTTGTAACGGGGTTGATGATCACACGCCCCGCCCCCAAAGAAAAGAGATGGATGAACGAAAATCAGCGTTGGATGACCCGGAATATGCCGCCTTTGCCTGGGGGCGCTATTGGCGAATCATGCGCTGGATGTTGTTGGTGGCCTTGCTATGCGTCATTATAGCCTTGGGATTGCTCTGGTGGTGGAACGGTGTGCCGTCGATCCACATGATGATTGCGGCAGCTTTGGGAATAGGCTTTACGGTTCTGCTGGCGGCGGCATTGATGGGTCTGGTGTTCCTGTCGAGCGGTACGGGCCATGATGAGCATATCTATGACCCGCTGAATGATGCCCTGGCAAATGATAGGATAGACAATGACGAGTAAGGCCAGCACAAACCTGTCTGCCGGACGCGACCCGATCCTGCGCACGGTGCCCCACCCCGGCGATATCAACACCAATGGGCACATATTTGGTGGCTGGGTTCTTGCCCAAATGGATATTGCTGGCGGCATTCTTGCGACGCGAGAGGCGCTGGGACCGGTTGCCACCGTCGCCATCGAAGCAATGCAGTTCATCGCGCCGGTTCTGCTGCAGGACATCATTTCCGTCTATGCCGAGGTCGATCGCCGCGGACGCACATCGGTGGCAATCCGTCTCGACGTCATTGCCACCCGTGGTCCGGCAAGAGAAGAAATACGCGTTACCAGCGGTCTCTTCACCTTTGTCGCGCTGGACGAAAATCACCGCCCAAGAACATTGCCGGACCCGTGCGCTGTTGGATGATCGCAACAGGAAGGTGCCTGACGGGTCAAGCAACCACTCAATCCCTGTGGATCAGGACATAATCAAGCTGCGATGATCCATTAGCCGGGACTGTCACCTTCCAGAGCAGGTCACCATTTTTCTTGCCGAGTTTGGCGCTGGTCCGGCCATATTGGAAGGCGTCCGACTGTTGCAACCGAATCTCCACCGCAGCGGCCCGGTCATTGGCATTGCTGATGTTCAGGCGGTAGCGTGCCTGCTTTCCATCCCTGCTGGTCGTCTGCACCTGATAATGAAGCTGCGGGCTGCCCCCTATTTCCGCCTCTATCTCTTCGCCAATGGCATGATCGCGCAAGTCGTCTTCACCGACGAGCAATTGCACATCCCTTGCCGGTTCGAATAGGGCGATTCCACCTGATGGAAGCGGCAAACCAAGCCCATCCCTTTCCCGGTTCCGCATACGAATCAACATATGCAGCGGCACAGCGTCATCGACATTCTCTGGCCAGATCGTCGCGCCATATAAATGGTCGAACGGCACTTTGCGCTTTTCCAGAAGCGCCACCTGCTTTTGGCCATTGGCGTTGACGTCCACGCGCATGGGTACGCGATACAGCTTCAAATCACCCAAATCCTCCTGCACCGCCCGGCGCTGGGCCGTCACGGTGACTTCGTCCATGGATTTGGCCATAGCCATGGCGGCAGGCGCCATCATCGGCGGAGGTGATAGTGCCCCCTCCATCATGCGTTCATAATATTGCATTTGCACGGTGCTGGTCGTGTCCATCGGCCAGCAGCGCAGATTAAGTTGTGGGGAAGGAGCTTGTTCCACCAACGCGTCATAATCGCTTTCCCGATTCACCCGCCCCGCCACCGCAAGCAATTGTGAATCGGCAAAACTGATATCGTTGCTGTTGGCGACCGTCAGCCAACCGAACAGGTCCAGCGTCTTTCCATCGTCATTCACCCGCGCCACATAATGCGCTGCCCAGTCAAAGCCGGTGGCAAGGTAGGTGAGGGTGACGTCCGCCGTGACCGCCTGCTCACTGCGGGTCGTGACCGACAATGTCGGCTTGGCCGAAAGTCCGGCAGGTATGGCGTCATACACTATGGTTTCAGGAAGCCCTGAACAACGCAGCCCTTCATATCCGTGCGCCGTTTGCAGAACCACCGCGTTGTCAGAACCTGAGCGAATCACCGCGTCTTCTTCCGTGACCTTGCCAGTGGCCGGATTGGTGCGGCGGATATGGACGCGATTACCCAATGTTCCATCGAGCAAGGCAGCAGGCGATAATAGCGCCGCATCCCTGTTTTTTTGTACAACGCCGCCGGGCAGGCCAGTGACCACCGCGCTGACCGCGATCATGCCATTGGCCACGCCTTCAAAGCGAATCACCGATTCCCCCACGGGAAGGCTGATTCGCCGGTGTTCGGTAATAAGCGCAAAGCCGTTCAACCAATTCAGGTTGATACCGCCGTCACCCCGATCGGGATCACGGTATATGGTAACTGACGTGGAATCCGGATGCGGTGAAGTGATGACACTCTGCGCGGTTGCGGGGGCCGCTACGGACATCAGCAACAGAAAAGCCCCGAATCTCCAATTCCGAAAAGCGGCAAACATAGTCAGTACCGCGTTTCAAAAGTCGCCGTGACCGTCATGCTCCCGTTGGCCGGAACGTCCACTGTCCAACGCGTCGCATCGCTGCTGACCCGCCGGCTTTTCTGGCTTTCCTCAATGATTCGAGTGTCATCCAACCAGAAATCAAGCCCCCCCTGGGTCAGATCCACCTGAACCGGGATGGCTTTGGCATTGGTGATTTCATAGCGCATGGCCGAACGCCATTTGCTGCTGGACAAGCGCTCGCGCTTTTCAACCGTCGTTTTCACCTTCACATCGAATGCCTGACCAGTGGCCAGCGCCAGTTCGCTGCCCATCGGCGTATGACCAATACCGTTTTCACCGATGAACTGTGGCGCGCCCGATGCATCCTTCATATAAAAGCGTACCGTACCGGCGGGCAACGCATCGCCTAGGCCGCCCTTGCTGCTGGATGAAAATTTCAGGACGGTGTTGAAGCTTTGCGGCTCCTCTATCGTCTGCAGCCAGCCCACCCGATATTCGTACGAGCGTTGCGCAGGCACGCCCTGCACGTCCAGAAAACTCACCTGCTTGGTCTGGCGGTCGGCAATCGTCGTGCGGCCACTGATCGGATAGAGATAATAGTCGCCCAACTGTTCACGACCAGCCGTTTCGGTTCCGGCCTGTCTAATATTATTACGCGGTGGTGGCGCATACATGGGTTTCGGCGCTATGCCGCCATTACGCCCTTGGTTGACGCTCCCCGCCACCAGCAGCGTGGCAGCATTGTTGTATGTTGTGCCGCTGTTGTTTGTCAGCGTCACCCATCCCTGCACGTCGATCTTGCTCGCCTTTTCGTCGTATAGCGCAACATAATCCGCGCTCCAGCCAAGGCCAGGCGTCAAATAGCGCAGAGATGCGGCGCGCGTTCCCGCCCGGTCGCTGTCCACCGTCACCGACAAAGTAGGGCGGGGCCGTAAATTGGGCGGCACCTTGTCAAAGATCACCCGGACAGGCAGTCCATCGTCACGCAATACCTCAATCTGCCCGCCAATCTGCAATACCACGCCGCCATTGACCGCCAGAACCTTCGCCTGCTGCCGCACTTCCGCACCTGTGGCCGGGTTGGTGCGAACGATAGTAACGGTCTGGCCCACCGCCTTTTCCATCAACTTATCGGGAGAAAGCAGATCGAAGTCGAAATTTTGCTCCACGATAGACGCGCCCGATGCATTGAAGGACACCGTCTCTGGCCTGATCTGCGCCGATACATCCGGGAATTCCAGACGCGTCGTCCCAACTGGAATCGAAAGCTGACGTACATCCTGCACCAGCGCCTGATTATTATTGTAAATGGTGACGGACAGATCGCCTTGCGCAGTCCCTGCTCCCGCCTGTGCAAATAAGGCAGACGGCGCCGCGCATAAAATGAGGGACAAGAAATGGGCGGTGCGCATTGGGTTATCTCCTTATGCATTTCAAACTGCCCGATTTTCTTCTCCCGGAAAAGCATCTTTACCGGACAATAGAAAAGGGGCAGCGCTTTTGACCAGCGCTGCCCCTCTATTTAGGCTTCCTATTTGACCGCGCGATGAACGGACGGGTTTTCGCGTCGAATCTATTCCGCCGCTTCCGTCGACGGGCGTACGCGCCGTGTCCGTTTGCGCGGCGCGGGTGCATCCTCCCCGTCGCTGTCATTGTCCGCCTTCGAAATCGAGGGAGGGAGGATCGCAGCATCCATTATGCCATGATCCTTGACCTCTTCTTCCTTGCGAGGGCGGCGCTGGCGCGACGCGCGTGGAGACTCGTTTTCATCGGCCGCTGACGAGGATGGAGTTTCCGTTTGAGCTTCAACCGGAGCCTCTGCCTTGGCAACCCTGTCACCTGATGCACGCTCACGCGGTGTCCGCTGGCGCGGCGCACGTTTTACGGGCGGAGATTCGCTTTCAGTTTCAGTTGCTGGAGCTTCTGTCTGAGCTTCAACCTGAGGCCTTGCTTCGGCAAACCTGTTTTCTGATGTACGCTCACGGGGCGCGCGATCCTGCCGCGGTTGATCACGACGAAACGACTGGTCTTGTCGGCGGCCATCATCACGCGCGTTCCTGTCGCCGGACTGGGGAAACCGACTCTCGTCCTGCCCATCCTCGCTCTGGTTGCCCTGTTCGCCATCATACTCGTCTTCGCTATCATAGCGGTTGTCCTCACGCGGACGACGATTGGGCTGCTGCTCTTCCTGCCGGACCCGATTGTCGGCGAGCACACGGAAATAATGATCGGCAAACTGCAGATAATATTCTGCGTTCACCCGGTCGCCCTGCATTTGGGCGTCCCGCGCCAGATTCTTGTATTTCTCAAGAAGCTGGGTGGCATTGCCGCGGGCACGACTATCTATACGATTTCCCGAATCTCCGCTGCGGCCATTACCTTGCGGACGCGGGTTGTTCCGGCCACGACGGCGACCGGGCTGACGATTATTGATCAACGTTAAGTCCTTGTTTCAATAACATCCTAAAAAGCATCGCTCCCGATAATGGATGCGTATTCCCCGATGGAACCGGACTGCCACGGCAATACCGATCCGTTTTTTGCCAGAGCCGCCGGACGTCAGCGTCTTCATGACTATGGGAGCAGGTGCGGGCTATCCACGATACTGAATGAAGCCGCCCCTAAAACCGCTGTTAAACCGTCCGCGAGAAGAAACCAAGAAAAATCTCTGGCTACTGCGAAAAAGCCGGGCGCTTACCACAATATAGGCCCTGTTCCCGCCTTTTCAAATTTTCAGGCGGTGATCAACAGGCAACGGTCGCGCCCGGCCAGATCCGGGCGGACATGTACGACCAGCTTTGCTGCGGCAAACAACGCCGATGCGGCCTGCCCCTGATCGAAGCCGATTTCGACCGCCGCCATGCCGTTCTTCTCCAGCAATCCGGGCAATTGCGGCGCAATCCGGCGATAATCGTCGAGGCCATCCGATCCGGCAAACAGCGCCGCATGCGGTTCATGCCCCACGACATCACGCGGCAACATCGCCTGCGTACTGATATACGGCGGATTGATGAGGATCAGGTCAAACCGCTCCTCTATCCCCGCCCCCCAATCACCCAGCCGGAACCGCGCCCGGTTCTCCATACCCAATCGCTCGGCATTTCCATGGGCAATCGTCAGCGCAGCATCCGAACTATCCACGCCCAGTCCTGTCGCATCCCGCCATTCGTCCAACGCGGCAAGCAAAAGCGCGCCCGACCCTGTGCCAAGGTCCAATATCCGGCGCGGCCCCGCCTTGCCGAAATATTCGACCGCCGCTTCCAGCAATGTCTCTGTATCGGGCCGGGGAATAAGGACGTCGGGCGTGACATGCAGGCTGATGGTCCAGAAGTCGCGCATGCCGGTAATATAGGCAACCGGCTCTCCCGCCGCACGCCGTTCGACCAGCCCCGCAAATGCGTCCGGGACAGCCAGGTCGTGAAATTTGACCAGCAATTCGCCCCGATCCATTCCCAATGCACAGGCCAACAGCAGTTCCGCGTCGAGCCGGGGCGTTTCACTCTTGCCGGAAAGCCGCGCGGCGGCGTGGCGCAGGGCGTCAGGCGCCTGCATTGTCGAGTTGGGCCATGCGGCTGGCCTCATCCTCTGCAATCAGTGCTGTAATGACCTCTTCTAGTCCCGGCCCCTCCAATATTTCGGGCAGGCGATGGAGCGTCAGGTTGATTCGATGATCGGTCACGCGCCCTTGCGGGAAATTATAGGTGCGGATGCGCTCGGACCGGTCACCCGATCCCACCATAGCCTTGCGCGCCCCCGCCTGTTCGCTTTGCGTGCGCTCGCGCTCCTGCTCATAAAGGCGGGTGCGAAGGATTTTCAGCGCCTTTGCCTTGTTCTTGTGCTGCGATTTTTCGTCCTGTTGCGTCACGACAAGGCCGGTCGGCAAATGGGTAATGCGGACGGCGCTGTCGGTCGTGTTCACATGCTGCCCGCCGGACCCCGACGCGCGATAGACGTCGATGCGCAGATCGGTTGCCTCGTTGATCTGAACGTCGACCTCCTCCGGTTCCGGTAACACGGCAACTGTCGCGGCGGAGGTGTGGATGCGCCCGCCGCTTTCGGTCACCGGCACGCGTTGAACCCGGTGGACGCCGCTTTCGAATTTAAGGCGCGCGAATACGCCTGTGCCGGTAACGCTCGCGACCACTTCCTTATATCCACCCATTTCGGATGCGCTGGCGGAGATCAATTCGACCTTCCAACCGCGCTCTTCGGCATAGCGGCTGTACATGCGGAACAGGTCGCCCGCGAACAGCGCCGCCTCGTCTCCGCCCGTCCCGGCGCGAATTTCCAGCATGGCAGGCCGCGCATCGGCGGAATCCCTTGGCAGCAATTGCAGGGCAAGAGCGCGCTCGGCCTCGGGCAGTTGGCTTTTAAGCGCCCGCATTTCCTCCTCGGCCATCTCACGCATTTCCGGGTCGCCTTCCGGCCCCGTCATATATTCGAGCGACTTCAACTCCTGCCGCAGACGTCGCACTTCATGCGCAGCCTGCGCGACCGGTTCCAGCTCGGCATATTCCTTCGACAGACGGACAAATTCCTCCGCTGGCAGGTCCGGGCGGGACATATTGGCCTGTACCTCATCCCGGCGCGCTTCAATGGCGCGAATTGTATCGGGGGAGATTTGCATCAACCTTCTTTGCCCAAGTATTTTTTAGCTTGCGGGTCTTCGTCACCGGAAAGCTGATTATAATTCTCTGGGAGGGCCTCTAGTATCTTAAAGAAGAGTTTTTCAGCCTTTTCAATATCTCGCGAAATATGCGTGAGATTAAGCTTTTGGGAGGCTTTCTCCGTTTCGCGGACAAAAAGAATGGCCTCAACGCCCTTCTTATTGGCCAATTCAACCCGTCGCTTTGCATTTCCCCGAAAAGCAAGCTCGACAGAATAGCCCTTCCGCCTCAGAACATGAGCAATGGATAGAGCTTCGGTTTCTACAGATGGTTTTTCAGGCACCACTGCAATTTCTGGTTTTTCCGCCTCAGGCGCATCAATCAGCATCGCCAACCGCTCAATCCCGGCGGCCCAGCCCACAGCAGGCGTCACCGGCCCGCCCAGATTTTCGATCAGCCCGTCATAGCGCCCACCGCCCAGCACAGTGCCCTGCGCGCCCAGCCGGTCAGTGACGAATTCGAACGCGGTGTGACGATAATAGTCGAGACCGCGC
The DNA here is from genome assembly GCF_021742065.1 of Rhizorhapis sp. SPR117. The sequence goes on along the minus strand of NZ_JAKKIE010000052.1, from coordinate 9,483 downwards.
ACCAGTCGCGCATTGCGTTCCCATGCGACCCCTGCGGCATCAAGCCCGCTCGTCACCTTGTCAAAAAAGGCGCGGGCCTCGTCGGTCAGAAATTCGTCAATGTCCGGCGCGCTGTCGGCGGCGGGGCGGTCGCGGGGGTCTTTGCTGTCCAAGATACGCAGCGGGTTGCGGGTCAGACGGTCGCGGCTATCCTCCGACAACTCATCGCGGCGCGCGTCGAAATGCGCGATCAGGCCCGCGCGCCACGCCTCGCGGCTCGGCGCATCCCCTAATGTGTTGAGCGTCAGCGTCACACCGTCCGAAATACCCAGTTCGCGTATAAGCTGATCCGCAAACACCAGCAGTTCAACATCCGCGCCCGGTTCAGCCGCGCCGATGATTTCGGCGTCCAGTTGGTGAAACTGACGAAAGCGGCCCTTTTGCGGGCGTTCATAACGGAACAGCGGCCCGTGCGTCGCCACCTTCATCGGCGCATATTGCTGCCAGCCCTCAGTGATATAGGCGCGCGCGATCCCGGCGGTAAATTCCGGACGCAGGGTCAGGCTGTCGCCGCCACGGTCTTCGAACGTGTACATTTCCTTCGACACGACGTCGGTGCTTTCGCCCAGCGAGCGGGCGAAGACGGCGGTGCTTTCGAACACCGGCACCTCTATCCGCTGAAAGCCATAAAGGCGGCGCACCCGGTCAAAAGCCGCAACGACATGCGCAAAGCGCTCTGCCTGCTCGCCCATCATATCCTGTGTGCCGCGTATCGGGCGGGGTGTCTCTATTCTGGCCATGGCAGCGCCCTCTAGCGGGATTTTCGCAAAACGGAAATAGAAGCTTCCAAACTGTCAAAGAGAAAGCATCAGTCTGGACGCGCAGAGTTGCACCCGTCATGTTGGTCCCTGACCCATGATCCAAACCGGAGAAATAAATCATGTTCAAAAAGCCGGTCATTGCCTTTGGCGCGCTGCTTTTTCTTTTGGCAAGCCCTCAAGCCATCGCGCAAAAGAGCGTTTCCGCGCTCCCCGATCTTCAAAATAGCAAGCCGTCCGCGTTGCCGGTCATCAATGCCGTGCCCGCCGCCCGCGACATTGCCTATCCCGGCACGATGCGCCTGATGGTCGATGCGACCGACACAGTACAGAACATCTTTCGCGTCAAGCAGATCATTCCGGTGGCCAGTTCCGGGCCGCTCACCCTGCTCTACCCCCAATGGCTGCCGGGCACTCATGCCCCGCGCGGCCAGATCGAAAAACTCACCGGCCTTGTGATCAGCGCGAACGGAAAGCCGGTCCCCTGGACCCGTGATCCGTTGAACGTCTATGCGTTCCACCTTTCCGTGCCAGACGGCGCGCGCGAACTTTCTGTCGCATTTCAGTTCGTATCGGCGACCGATGCAGATCAGGGCCGCATCGTCATGACGCCTGCGATGCTGAACCTGCAATGGCAATCGGTTTCGCTCTATCCGGCGGGCTATTATGTCCGCAACATTCCTGTGCAGGCGAGCGTCACCTATCCCGCAGGATGGCAGGCGGCGACCGCGCTGCGGTCGGCAGGCACATCGGGCATGACCACTACATATGAAGCAACCGATTATGACACGCTGGTCGATTCGCCAGTCTTCGCGGGCAAATATTTCCGGCGCATCGATCTGTCGCCCAAGGTTCGACTGAACATCGTTGCTGACGAGGCGCGCTTTCTGGCCGCCACGCCTGAACAGATCGAAGTGCACAAACGACTGGTGGCGCAAGCGCGCGTTTTGTTCGGCACGGAACAGTTCGACCATTATGATTTTCTGCTGGCGCTGACCGATCAGATGGGCAGCATTGGTCTGGAACATCATCGCAGTTCCGAAAATGGCGTGGAGCCGGAATATTTCACAGATTGGGCCAAGGGCCCCGGCCGCCGCAATCTGCTCCCCCATGAACTGGCTCATAGCTGGAACGGAAAATATCGCCGGCCCAATGGCCTGTGGACCCCGGATTTCAGCACGCCCATGCAGGACAATCTGCTTTGGGTCTATGAAGGACAGACGCAATTCTGGGGCTATGTGCTGGGCGCCCGGTCGGGGCTTTATACCAAGGACGAAACCCTCGACGCCATCGCCGCAATTGCCGCCAGCCTCGACCAGCGGGTAGGGCGACAATGGCGTCCGCTGGAAGATACGACGCACGATCCAATCATCGCCGCCCGTCGTCCCAAGCCATGGACAAGCTGGCAGCGGGCCGAGGATTATTATAATGAAGGTCTGCTCATCTGGCTGGAGGCGGATGGCCTGCTGCGGCAGCTGTCGGGCGGCAGGAAGTCCCTCGATGATTTCGCCAAGCTGTTTTTTGGCGGGCGTGACGGGGATTGGGGTGTCAAAACCTATGACTTCGAGGATGTGGCGCAAGCACTGAACACCGTCGCGCCCTATGACTGGGCAGGCTTTTTGCGCAAACGCGTCAACGATCTTTCCCGGCAGGCACCCAAGGACGGTATCACCAAAGGCGGCTATAGGCTGGTTTATACCAGCACGCCCAACAGCACGGTAAAAAATACAGAGGATCGTTCCGGCGCGGTCGACCTGAGCTACGGCCCCGGCATGAACCTGTCGAAAGCCGGCGAAGTCACCGCCGTCATATGGGACAGTCCCGCCTTCAACGCCGGTCTGGCCGTCGGCATGAACGTGGTCGCGGTCAACGGCACCGCCTTTTCGGCGGAACGGATGAAGCTGGCAGTCAGCGCCAACAAAGGTGGCAAAGGTCCAATTGCCCTGCTGGTGCGGTCGGGCGATAAATATCGCAATATAAATCTCGATTATTCGGGCGGACTGGTCTATCCGCACCTGCAAAAAATAGGCGAGGGTGAAGGCGGCATAGACATGCTGTTGAAGGCAGCCGGCTAATATTCACACAGGATTTGCTTGAAATGAACATCGACTTGATCCCGATCGGCGACGATCCGCCCAACAGCCTGAACGTCATTATCGAGGTTCCCGTTGGCGGCGAGCCCGTCAAATATGAATTCGACAAGAAATCAGGCGCCCTGTTTGTCGATCGCATTCTGCATACGCCGATGCGTTATCCCGCCAATTACGGCTTCATCCCCCATACGCTTTCCCCTGATGGCGATCCACTGGACGCGCTGGTTGTGGCGCGCTCGCCATTCGTCCCCGGCTGCGTGGTGCGCGTGCGCCCGATTGCTGTGCTGAAGCTGGAAGATGAAGCGGGTGGCGATGAAAAGCTGCTGACCGTGCCTGTCGATGGCACCTTTCCCTATTACAGCAAGGTGGGGGAAAAGGGCGACCTGCCCGAAATCGTGATGCAGCAGATCGAGCATTTCTTCACCCATTACAAAGATCTGGAAGCGAAGAAATGGGTGCGGATCGGCACTTGGGGCGATGCCGATGAAGCCCGCAATATTGTAATGGAAGCCATCGAACGCGCAAAGCAGGCCAAGGCCGCCTGATCCGGCTGGGTTGGGTGATGAGCGGCATTCTTCGTCACTCATATCTCGTCACCCCTGCCTCGGCGGGGGTGACGGACTATCTTTGGCAATGTTTCAAATGAAGCAATACCGAAGAACCACCGATCAGCCCAGTTTTTGCGCCAGCAGCCTCCGCAAATCGACCTCCGGCCGTGCGCCGTAATGGGAAATAACCTCTGCCGCGGCAATCGCACCCATATCGAGACTGACACTCAAAGGACGACCGCTCAAATAGCCGGTCAGGAACCCCGCCGCGAACAAATCGCCAGCACCCGTCGTATCGATGATATGTTCGACCGGCGCCGCAGCGACTTCATAACGCATGCCGTCCCGAATCGCGATTGCACCCTTTTCGCTGCGCGTCACCACGAGCGTGGGAACCTTGCCCGCCGTTGCGGCGACCGCCTTCTCGAAATTGGCGATCTGGTTGAGCGCCTGAATCTCGCCTTCATTGGCGAACAGGACATCGATATCGCCGTTGTGAATCAGTGCCTGGAAATCGTCACGGTGGCGATCGATGCAGAAATTGTCGGACAGGGTGAAGGCGACCTCCCGTCCTGCCTTGCGGGCTATGTCGATTGCCGACCGCATGGCTGCGCGCGGTTCTTCAGGGTCCCAGAGATAGCCCTCCAGATACAGCATCCGGGCCGAAGCGATCAATTCAGGATCAAGCGCGGAGGCCGGGAGAAATTGCGATGCCCCCAGAAAGGTATTCATCGTGCGCTGCGCATCGGGTGTGACCAGAATCAGGCAGCGGGCCGTCGGCGGCTCTTCCGTTCGGGCCTCGGTCATATAATGGATGCCAAGCGCACGGATGTCATGCGCGAACACGCTGCCCAACTGATCGTCGCGTACTTGCCCAATAAAGCCGCATTGCATGCCAAGGGCCGCCATTCCAGCCAGGGTATTGGCGGCTGATCCACCGCTGATTTCCACTCCAGCACCCATATTGCTGTACAGCAGCTCCGCCGTTTCCGCGTCGATCAGCTGCATACCCCCCTTGGCGAGAGCATGACTGGCCAGAAAAGCGTCGTCGGACTGTGCGATCACATCGACAATGGCGTTGCCTACAGCAACAATGTCCAGGCGGGCTTGCGTCACATTATGTCCTTTTCATTCCGGTGGATGGCAACAGGACGTTTCGCCTAAACGGCCCATCCCGGCGATGCAATGGACGATTGACCCTGCCCCCGGTGTCGCGCAAAGAAAGCGCGATGACTGTTTTTCGCTTTGCCGCCTTGCCCTGTTCATTAATCCTGCTGTTGCCGGGCTGTGTCGGCCCTGCTGCAGTGGGCACCGCCCCGTCCCCGACCATGCGCAGCGCGGCCCATTACGGCAGCGCGCCCGAAGGGATCGCTGGCAGGGACGCGCGCCAATTGGTTGCCATGTTCGGACAGCCACGCCTCGACATCCGCGAGCGCACCGTCCGCAAATTGCAATTCACCAATGGCCGCTGCGTTCTTGATGCCTATCTTTATGTAACTGGCAGGAAGAAGGAACCGATCGTCACGCATATCGATACCCGGCTGCCAAATGGCAACGACACCGACACAGGCGCATGTATCCAATCCTTACAGACGAATTGATCGCTCCGTCCGTTTTGGCGACGTGGGCCGGGGTATAATCCAGGCGAGCCTAATTGGAGTCCGCGACCTCGGTCGGCGTCGCAGCTTTCGCCTGCAGCGCCGTGGCGGCCAGCGCTAACGCTCGAGCCGCATCCTGCAGTGCCTGTGCCGCAGTCGGTGTGGCAGGCGCATCTGCGATGTCGACCGGCTCTGGTGCGGAAGCAAATGATGCATTTGCTACGGGCGGTTCAGCATTTGGGCTCAATACCGCTGCCGGCCCAGATGCCGGCTCCGTCGCGGCTGGCGCGTTCAGTGGGGCAGGCATATTCGAGGCAGCAGTCGGCTGGGTAGTCGCAGCGGTGCTTGCGGTACGCAAATCCGCCATAGGCGGCTGAGTCACAGCCATAGATGCAACCGAACTTCCCTGATCGGCGGGACAGGCAACCGCGAGCAAATTGTCAGCCACGGTACGCGAAAACTCAACCAGATCGGACTCCGAGGCGTTAGCCGCCAACCGCGAATAGGCACCAATGGTTTCACATCGATCAATGATGTTTTTCATGGAATGAAGATTTCCAACACCTGTTTCATAATTCATATAAGCCATATTTCCAGACGATTGCCCATACTGTCTAATGAAACGTGAAATTACTATATTTTTATTATGAACAAGAAAGTCTCTTTTATTATTCATAAAAAGTTTATAACTTTCAAGAGTGCTCGGCATTTTTTCCAGACACTTGAAAGTACCTATCATTAACATGGTTTGAAAATTCTGAACTTGTGCAGCTGAAAGTTCATCCGGATACCAGCAATCTTCCTTCATGACGGGTTGGGCGTAAGCCGTTACGGACATGATACTGGTTGATACAATCGCGATAGATATCGTTAAAGCGTGCCAGCGCATTTTCTTTCCTCCAGTCAAACATGACTGACGGCCGATCCTTCTTGCCCAATGTGAATAGTCGTCTGAGTCTTTATACCATTTTGGCAAAAATGTGGCAATTGCTATAGGTTATTTCTGAAGCATAATTTTGCGCCACTTTGATCGCATGTGCAGTATAACGACTATGGTCAATAGCCTGATATACTTGAAATAATTGTCTATCTTGATTGTTGCACTCGCGCTGGACGTTGGGCTTCCATTACCTCCACAGCCATCGAGGTGAGGCGACTATCATGTCGGTGACATATGGCCCCTGCAAGGGCCGCTAGCGCGCCTCCAATAACTGCGCTAGTGCCCATGCCGCCGCATCACGCACAACCTCATTTTGATCCTGCGCCAATCGCTGCAATTGCACCTTGTATCCGGCATTACCGCTATTCCCCGCCGCGATCGCTGCGTTACGTACCATCCGGTCGCGGCCGATCCGCTTGATCGGGGAACCTGCAAACACTGCGCGAAATGCCGCATCATCCAGTTCCAGCAGATCTGTCAAGCTAGGGGCAGCCAGTTCCGAACGGCCCATAAAGGCCTTGTTCGCCGCCGCGCTGTCGGCGAACTTGTTCCATGGGCACACCGCCAGACAGTCATCGCAGCCATAAATGCGGTTGCCGATGGCAGCGCGATATTCGATCGGGATCGGCCCCTTATGCTCGATCGTCAGATAGGAAATGCATTTGCGTGCATCGACGCGGTAGGGCGCGGGAAAGGCATCGGTAGGACAGGCCCGCTGGCATGCATCGCAACTGCCGCAGCGGTCGCGTCCCGGCACGTCTGGTGACAGGTCCAGCGTCGTATAGATCGCGCCCAGAAACAGCCAGCTTCCGTGGGAGCGGCTGACCAGATTGCTGTGCTTGCCTTGCCAACCAAGCCCCGCCGCTTCTGCAAGCGGTTTTTCCATGACGGGCGCAGTGTCGACAAACACCTTCAATTCCCCGCCCGCTTCATCGATCATCCAGCGGGCGAGAGCTTTCAGGCCTTTTTTGACGACGTCATGATAATCCTGCCCCTGCGCATAGACCGAGATGCGGCCAATGTCCTGCGCATGCTCCAATGCCAGCGGATCGCGCGCGGGGGCATAGCTCATTCCCAGCATGATGACCGATCGCACATCGGGCCACAGCCCCTGCGGCGACCCGCGCTGGGCGGCGCGCTCCTCCATCCAGATCATGTCGCCATGCCGTCCTTCCGACAGCCATTGGGCAAGGCGCTCCGCAGTTTTCGGCGCGGCGTCGGCGTGCGCGATCGCGCAATCGGCAAAGCCCAACGCCGCCGCCTGCGCCTTGATGCGCTCTTCGATATTTTCGCCTTGTCTTGTCATATGGCGCGACTATCCTGACCCCGATGACAGGGGACGATATGCAAACGCCCTATGCTGTTGAAGCATATGGGCTTGTCAAGGATTTCGGTTCCTTCCGTGCAGTGGATGGCGTCGATATAGCTGTTCCCCGGGGCAGCATCTACGGCATATTGGGACCCAATGGCGCGGGCAAGACGACATTGCTGCGCATGTTGCTGGGCATCATCGATCCCGATGCGGGGACGCGCCATTTACTGGGCGCGAAAAAGCCGATCGATATGGTCCGCATGGTTGGGTACCTGCCGGAAGAGCGCGGGCTTTATCCATCGATGAAGGCCTATGACGCCATCGCTTTCATGGGCGCGTTGCGTGGCCTGCCGCTAGCCGAGGGACGGCGGCGGGGACGGGCACTCATGACCGAACATGGACTTGGAACGGCAGTGGACAAGCCTATCCGCACTCTATCCAAGGGCATGGCCCAAACGGTGCAATTGCTGGGCGCCATCGTGCATGAACCGCGGCTCATTGTACTGGACGAACCGTTTTCAGGGTTGGATGCGATCAATCAGGGCAAGCTCGAACAACTGATCCGCCGCAAGGCCGCCGATGGCGTCACCATCATTTTTTCCACCCATGTTATCGCCCATGCCGAACGATTGTGCGAACGCATCGCCATAATCGCCGACGGCAAGGTCCGGTTCGAAGGGCGGGTGTCGGATGCTCGCGACCGTTTGCGTCCGCAAGTTCGCCTGGAAACCCGACGGACCGATGGGCCATGGCGTGCCGCCCTTCCCCCTGACACGCGAGTGGATGGAACCGTCTGGCACTTCACCCTGCCTGAAGGAGGCGTCGAACCACTGTTGAAAGCGCTGGTGGAGGGCAATGCGGGGATTGAAGCGCTCGCCATCGAACGGCCCGGCCTGCATGATGCTTTCGTCGCCATCGCGGGGGAAACGGTGGTGCGCGAAATGGACGAGCCGGAACAGGAGGATGCGGCATGAAGGAATTGCTGCGCGCCGCCTTTGTCATCGCCCGGCGGGATTTTACGGCAGTCATTTTTTCCAAGGCCTTCATCTTCTTCCTGCTCGGCCCCCTGTTCCCTGTCGTGATTGGCGTGCTTGCCGGACATTTGGGGCAGGATATGACGGGCGAGGAAAAACGGCCCGTTATCGGCGTCCTGATGACAGCATCCGATATGCAGGCGTTACGGGGCGCGCATGATCGCCTCACAAGCCAACTTGGAGAGAATAGCCTACCCGATTTGAGAGAAGGTCCCCCAGGCAGCAGCGTCGACGCGCTGTTGAATCAGCCGCAAGGCAGCGTTTCCGCTGTTCTGTCAGGCACATTGGAACAGCCCGTGCTGGCGGGACAGAAAGGTCAAATTCGCCGGGTGGAAGGCGATGTCTCTCTGCTCATCAGCACCGCACGCGCCGGTGCCACCCTCCCCATCACCCGGCTGGAAACCCACGCGGTGGCCCAAAGTCAGGGCGTCCAGCAACAGGCGCGGTTGCTGACTGGTCGTGCGGCGCAGGTGCTGCTCTTTCTCCTTACCATGCTGCTTGCCGGTATGGTCCTGTCCAATCTTGTTGAGGAAAAAACGAACAAGATCATTGAAATACTGGCCGCCGCCGTTCCCATAGACGCGATTTTCATCGGCAAGCTGATGGCGATGCTTGCCATGTCGCTTGTTGGCATTTCCATCTGGGGCGGCGCCGCGCTTATTATCTATTTCGCATCATTCGGCTTTACGGCGCTACTGCCCCCGCCTGCGGTCGGCTGGCCTGCCTTCATCGCCCTTGGCATCATATATTTCACCACGGCCTATTCCCTGCTTGGCGCGCTTTTCATCGGCATCGGCGCGCAGGCATCGACGGTGCGGGAAGTGCAGACCCTGTCCATGCCCGTCACCATGGGGCAAGTGGTCGTCTTCTTTATTGCTTCATACGCGGTCAACAAGCCTGGTCAAACCGCTGAAATCGTGGCCGCGATATTCCCTTTAAGCTCGCCCTTCACCATGATCGCCCACGCCGCCCAGTCGCCTGACATATGGCCTCATCTGATTGCCATCCCCTGGCAGATTTTCTGCGTCGGAATGATCATCCGCGTGGGCGTGGGCCTGTTCCGTCGGAATGTGTTGAAATCCGGTTGTCAACGTCGGGGTAAAATTGTGCAAGATTCCGGTGTAAAACTGTACCAGTTGGATTGAACAAAAAGCCTCAGAT
>NZ_JAKKIE010000051.1 GCF_021742065.1 Rhizorhapis sp. SPR117 | reverse complement strand
GGAGTGGTTCAAACATGGGTCAAATCTCAGTGAAAATTTATGCCGCTACCGGGTCACTTCTCAGCGACAATCAACAGTCATTCATATCTCGTCGACATCTGCCCGTTCGCATTCGAGGCCAAAGTGGCATGATGAGATGGATGACCGGTTACAGACCCAAGCAAAGGTCTGTCTTCCTGCGCCCCCTTCGTAACCGTGGTCTGGTGGCCGCCTTGCGCATTGGTGGGATGATGGGCTGATTGCCGCTCTGGCATGGAGTGGTGATGCAGGATATCGAAGCAGATGGAGCGAGTGCACATACGAGCAGTCATATGAGCGGTCGTATGACTGCTCGGATCGAGAGCGGACCATCTGATTTCGGCCCAGTTTCACCCATAATCCGCCACGTGAACGAACGACCGGTTTCGATCGGCATTTTCCAGATCTCGAACGACCGCAATTGAGCGTTTATCGACTGAATCGGGCGGACTATCGTATTTCATTACGGAATTCCGTCCATAATAAGCCTTTGATTCTGTTCGTGACATTGGGCGTGACATCCATCACGCCCCACCACTTCGCATAGGTTTACTATCCGCATCATGGACAGATGATCTGTCCTTAGGCCGGCGTTTTTTTTCCTTGGGGTCGCTGCTCCGGCTTTAATCAGCCACCGCACCAGCATGATGGCTGGCGATAAAAACACAACGAGAAAGTCAGAGCATTTGTCCGTCCACGCAATGATTATGGCGAGGGAAAGCTGTGTGCTTCGTTCACGCAGCCTCTGACGATGATGATGTGACCAATCGCGCAAACGCAAAGCGCTTCGCGAAACGGGGGTACATGCCCTCAAACAGGAGATCCAGCCATGGAAAGCAAAAGCGTAAAACCCACAAGTTTCACCATAGCGGTCGATTTCGAGGGACGGCCTGACAAACCGATCCCCATAACCGCCTATCTGTTCGACCGGGCGGGCGCGCTGCTCGGTTTCGCGCCTGTGGAAAAGGGCAAGGCCAAATTGTCCGTCGAACGCGTGGCAAAAGGGGCCCGGCTCCTGATCGGCCCGTCTTTCGACGGCAAGCGCGAAGCGCCGCCCTCGCTCCACGCACTGGAGCAGCTGGACGCTTATGAGCCGCAATGGCGCTTTGACCCGGAACGCCCGGCCTATGAGTTGCCGCCCATTCCGGACATTCTCTGGCCGCACTGGCCGCTGTGCATCTGCCGGGTGCGCGGGCGCGTTGTAAAACGTACCGTTTCGCCGGGAGGCGTGGTGGTCGAGGCGCCAGTCTGCAATGCGCGCGTTCACATCTGCGAGGTTGATCGGCTGCCGTTCATCATCTGGCGTCTGCCCGATCTCGATATCATTCGCATCCGCGACGACCTGCTGGATATATTGCGTCAGCCGATCCCGAAGCCGAAAATCCCGATTCCCGATCCTGGCCCGCTCAAGGATATCGGCATCGCCTCTATCGATTTCGCAAGCCTGCGCCAAAAGACTCAGGTCAGGCAGATTGTCAGCGGATCGCGGGGCGATGAAGTTGCATTCAATCCGCAGCCCGATCCGCCAGTGGACAGGCCCATTCTCGCAGGCCGTTTCGGTCAGCCCTCCGCCTTTGCCCAGCTTTCGCAGCCAGTGATTTCCAGCCTGCTGTCGGAATCGGTGACGGTGGTGCGTCGCGCGCTCGTCGACAATCTCGCCGTCATCCGCCCGTGGATTTGCCGCTGGCCCTGGCTGCACCATTGGTTCTACCGCTGCGATGAACTGCGCGTGGTCATGACCGACGATGACGGCTACTTCGAAACGACCATCTGGTATCCCTGCTCGGGCGACAAGCCGGACCTGTATTTCTGGGTGGAATATTCGATCGGCGGCACATGGACGACGGTCTATCGGCCGCCCATTCCCTGCCATATCTGGTGGAACTATCCCTGCAACACCGAAGTGACGATCACGATTACCGACCCGCGCGTTCCTGGTTGCGGCACCGGTACAGAGGTGCTGGGCAAGCAGATCGTCGTCAAAACGGTCGGCCGTCAGGTCAGCATGGGCGAGATCAACCGCGAACCTTCGCTGGCCGATCCGTCGGCGGACCCAACCAAGGCAGGAACCGTCAAGCCCGGCTGGATCGATGCCACGAAGGAGTCACCTTTCGGCGCAACGCTCGAACCACGCGTCGATTTTGGTGACGGATTGGCGTCTGCGAACATCACCCATTATCGATGGTCCTACCGCACGCTCGGTAGCACGTCCGAAGCTGATTGGACGGTGATCGACGCCCCGGTGTCGCGACATTATCGTGAAACGACGCCTCCAGGAGCGCCGGTCGTCTACAAATCGCTCCAGATCGGCCCCGCGCCGGGCGTGACGGGCTATTTCATCGAGATCGATCCCGTGCTGCCCGCGGGCGGCGAGGATTGGGAAATCCTCGACGAAGGATTCGATCTTGCCAGCGCCTACCTGAACACCGAGGGGCTTGCTCCGGGCAAATATGAGCTGAAGCTGGAGCTGTTCCGCAAGGTGGCCGGGGTGATGACCAGGGTCGACCTGACGGCGGAAGGTGTCGGCATCAACCAGATCGTCGACCCGGCCCCGCTCACCGAAGGCACCTATGTCACGCAGCCTGCCGCACATGACCGGCTGTTGCTTGATGGCGGCGGTCATGCGGTTGCCTATCGTCTGGTGCTGCATGTCGACAACCGCGAATGCTTCGGGACGATAGTGCCGGTGACGGTGGCGCCGGGCGCAAATGACACGCCCTGCGGTTTCCTGGAATATGAGTCTGGTGCGGCGGCGACCATCGCCTTCCGCGCCAGCCAGCCCGGAAATTATGCCCGCTTCGACTTTGACGTGTCGCGCGTCGCCACGCTTTTGCCTTCGGCAAGCGCGGTGGGGCATGTCGATGCGGCATCCGCAAATGGCTTCGTGCGGGCAGGCGATCAGTTCAGCAAGACTCTGCCGGTCGCGACATTGTTCACCGAAGCCCTGCCGGCTGGACAAGACCCCTGCATCCGCGCTGCTTTTGGCGAGGCGCTGCAAGTCTATGCGCTGGCAACCAACGGCTATGGCCGCCTCAGCCAGCTCGATGCGCCGCGCATCGCCGATCCGGCGCAGGTTGCACTGCGGGCCTTCGCCCTCACGCTGGCCGACTAGGATGATGGCAAGCCGGGCGGGTGGCCGGGACACGACTCGACCATCCCGTCCGGCGCCATTTCTCATCCCCTGAAAGGAGAATCATCATGAGTCTTACCGAAGCAGAAGCCGTCTTCGCCAGTGTCCACGAAACGGCGCTCAACGACCTGATCACCGCCTTTTGCACGGATCGTCCGCGCTATCTGGTCTACGGATCGCCCAGTTTCGTGCCGGTTACCACGGTCGCGGAAACGGCGATGGCGGCGATCCCGTTTCCCGGCATTCCGGGCGGCATAAACTGGCGGATACGCCTTGGCATTCCCCATATCGATCTGTTCAAGCAGACCGATCCGCTGCCGCCGGAACTGGCGCTGGGGCCGGGCCAGTATAGCGGCAGGCTGGATGCGGAACTCTGCATCGATTGCCGCAAGATCCGAATCGACCCCAAGCCGCCCCGGCCGCACAGCCCGACGCATGGCGACAATCCGAACAACCCGGACAAGCCGCGCGACACCCACCCGATTGCGGAGCTGACCTGTTTCAGGCTTCAGCTCTTCATGATCGGCCATCTGGAGCATGTGATGGCGTCGACCGGAGAGGACGCCATCGCCCTCGCGGTCGATCAGGTCGAGATCGTCGATATCAAGCCCGACGAACTCGAATCCTTCCTCGAATGCCTGCTCTTCATGATCCTGCAGGCGGTGCTGGCGGAAATCCGTCTGCCGCTGCGGGCCTTGCGCGCAGGCGCGTTCCAGCTCGTTCCCACGGTCGGCCCGCTCATCGAGGACGATCAGATCAAGATGCGCGGCACTCTTTGAGAGCTGCGGGAAAGGAGATACATCATGGCAGAGATTATTGCGGCGCTCGATGAAGCTGGCGCCAACACATTGCTGGATACGGCGATCAGCCTCATTCCTGTGCAATCGGACAGCGGTTCGGGAAGCCTGGGGCCATTTGTCGCCAGCTATTCCGTCAGTGCAAGCCTGACCAACGGCGATGTCGACCTCATCCCGCCGGACATCATCCGGCTCGACGATCTGCGGGTAGACTGGGATATAAACCTCAGCTTCGGCATCGACCTCAGCACGATATTGCCCGACTTCTGCCTGCCGCAGGTGTGTATCAACATACCGTGCGTCGGCAAGGTCTGCACACCGAAGATCTGCATCGACTGGCCGACGATCAGCGTTCCGGTGCATTTTGCCGACTTCATCAAGGCCGATGCCGACTTCCGGCTCGATATCAGTCTCGTCGGCGGCGTCTGGAAGGTGCAGGCGGTGATCGTCGGTATTCCCAATCTGCAATTCGGCGCGACCACCGCGGCGCTGCTCGCGGCCATCGGGCTGGCGGTCACGCCGATCCTGCTCGCCATCCCGTTCATCGGGCCGTTTCTGGCACTGGCGGTCAACGCGATATTGCTGGCGATTGGCATAGCGGGCCTCACCGGTTTCCTGGGACCGATACTGACACCCTTCGTCAGCGGGATCAAAATCCCGATATACAATCAACCCCAGCTGTTCCCGGTGCTGCCCGCGCAAAGCGCCGTCGATCCTCAAGTTGATATCGTCATCGACGCCATCGCCGCCTCGGTCGCGCATAATGGCGCCGAGGATGAGCTGGTTCTCACCGCCGATATTTCGGCCTGACAGGAAAGGAGTTTCATCATGAACATGAACCAGAATATCTTCGACAGCCGCGCCATCCGCCGCACGGATTGCTATGCCCAGCGGTTCATGCGGCCGGGGCGCTATTCCTATGCCATCCTGCCTGCGGGCACTGCGGCGCTCAGCGAGGAGCGGCCCCATATGATCGTCGTCAAGGACGGCAAGAAGGATGGCGAGATGAAGCAGCATAATGTCTTCATCAAGGGGCGCGGCGCGCAATATGCGCCCGACAACAAGGAACTGACAATCGATGTTGGCGACCTGGTCCTGTGGAACTGCGTCAGCGCCGATGTCCCGCCCTTCGTCATCGCCGGCGATCAGGCGTTTTTCGACAGCGGCCGCCTGACCAATGAATGCGGTTATAGCCACGCCTTTGGACATCCCGGCGAATATAGCTGGAAAGACGCCTATGGCAGCGGCATTGGCGGTGTCGTCAAGGTCGTCGATCCGGCATGCAAATGCGAGGCCGACATCCGGAAATGGCGGGCAAAGCTGGGTGACGGGACAATCGTCATGATCGCCGACGGCAAGGCGCAGCCGGACAAGGTCGAAATCGTGACGGGGCAGACCGTGTTTTTCGCGGTCGTAACCTCGCCGGGCATTTCGATCACGGATGAGCGCTTTCTGGAGCAAGCCTCCTCGTACTGCTGAATCATGCGGTGATGTACAGCTCCTCCGTTGCGCGCGGGGGAGCTGTTTACTGCGTCAACCACGTCCGGGAGTGAAAAATTAATGCATTCCGGCCCACGACCAGACAGGATAGAGCACTGAAAGCGATATCTGCACAGGATGGCTTCATCCATGAATTTCGGGATGATCAGGATCGCTGCTCCGTTGCACTTGGCGGCGGGACGGCTATTCCTGTTCCCGACATGAAGACGCTTTCTTCCAGAACCGACGAGATGGCGATTGCCGCAGTGGCGAGCGCATTTGCCTGTTCGGACGAGATCGCGGCAGTGGTCGCGCGCGCGGGGAAGCTGAACAGCTTCCATTCGCGCAGCTTAATCCTGCGGCAGGGCGACGTTGTCGGTCTCGCCTATCTTATCGTGTCGGGCTTTGCCAAGGCGCTGTTTTATTCTGTCGATGGCCAGATGATTTTGCTGCACGAATATTATCAGGGCGAGTTGTTCGGCGCCCTCGAAGAAGCGGACGGGACACCGCAGGATGCCGATGTCATAGCCGCAGGAGATGTCACCGTGCTGGTCATCGATGCTGGTGAACTCGCCATGCTGGCCGAGCAATTCGGATGTATCGGGCTTGCGCTTTCCCGCATGCTGCTTCACCGTCTTCGCAAGGCGACCCGCCGGATGTACGAACGTGCGGCACTAAGCGCCGTCGGGCGCATTCATGCGGAACTGCTCCGGCGCGCGCGGGAAAATGGCGATATGACAATCCGCCCTGCGCCCGTGCTTTCCGAACTGGCGCTGCAGGTTGCAACGACAAGGGAAACCGTATCGCGCGCCGTCAATGCTCTCTACCGGCGCGGATTGATCCGGCGCGAAGGCAACGGCCTGACCATTGTTGCGCCCGACCGGCTCGAAGAAATGATTCTATAGGCGGGGACGCAAGGAGAATAGCGGGATTGGGAATTCACCATTTGAAGGTTCGAATTCGCCCACCAGCTCGGCGATGCAGCGGCCGGGCGACTGGAGGATGATGGCCGCGGCGAGATCCTCCGTGGCCTGAAAACCGCCGTCCAGCGAGGAAGCACATGCGCCGCAGCACGCGGCAACCGAGTGCGCAGGCAAGCGCTGCTTCCCGGCGAAAGGATCGAAAACTGGCAGGCCGACGCAAAAGTCCCCGCCTACGGGCCAACCTTCCCCGCTCAGTTTCGCTCCTGCATCCATGGCGTCCTGCGGGTGCTGAAACGTTAATATGAGATATTCGCCCGACCAGAATGGCGGCATTGCGGGATGTAGATCGGCGACCGCTTCGTGAAGGCGCGCCAGTTCGCTTTCGGGTGGCGGGGCATCATCGGCGGTTTTGCGCGATCCCATTGCCAGCAGGGCGAAAGCGCGTTGCGCATTTTCCTCCGAATCTGCGGCATGACGTTCCGCAAGGATGCTTTGCCGTGCCGCCGCGATCAACCGCTGGCGCAACCCCGTCCGGTTCCAGGCTTCGGCAGCCCGTGTTGTCGATGCGCCCGGTGCGGTGTGCGGCTGATCGGGATCGACCACCAGACACTGGATCGCTTCGCTCTCCAGCCCTTGTGCATGCCTAATTGCCAGACCCATCGCTATGACGGCAGCGGTGTCGATCACCGCCTCGTCCGGCAGACTATCCAGCGGACGCACCGGGCGGATCATTTCGGCCCGTTCCAGCACAACGTCGAAGCGCTTGCGCCACGCTGAACCGAACGGATCGACCGAACGAGCCGCGAACGCCTCTACCCCTCCGGGCAATATCGCATGAACTTCTGCGCCGGCTTCCAGCAAAGCCTCCGCGATGATAATGTCTGCTCCGGCGGCAAGCGCCCCGAATCCGAAACCGATTTTCTCGTCCGCGATCATCTCGGCGATTTGCGCCAGAAGCGCGTCATTCGCCGCTTCGTCGCTGAATGACATATGACCGCTGAAATGAAGCGAACGCGGCGGCCGCAACGCATCAAGCCATTCGGCAGGCGCCTGTTGCGTTTCCAGAATCAGGGCGAACTGGCGGAGGGTCGATGCGTGATCTTCCCAGGCTCTGGGCGCAAGCGCGATCGCATCTATCAGCGTCGCACGGGCTTCCTCTTCCCTCCGCAGCAGCAAGAGCGCCTCCGCGATGGTGGCGGCATGATAATAAGGCGTCTCCGGCTCATCGGGATTGGCTTTGATCCAGTCGATTGCCATGGTCGCCAGCTTGTCGGCCTTGCTGTCGTCTCCGGCCAGCATGGACAGGGTCGCCGCATTGATGAGTGGATAGCTCGCTTGCCCGATTTCAGCGGCGCGTTGATAAGCCACGGCCGCTTCACGATAGAAGCGCAACCGCTCCTTACCCGCAGAACGCAGCGCAAAATCCTTGAGCAACCGCCCCTTGAGGCTGAGCGCGCGCGGATCGTCATCGTCGCGATCGAGACCGGCCTGCTGAAAAAGGCGCCAGGCATGATCCAGCGCGCCTGCCCGCGCATGCGCGATTATCGGCAGGAGCAAGGAACGCCGCTGTCCGATGCTCACAGGCCACCCGCTGACGAAGCGATGCCCGGATCAAGCGAAAACATCAAATCCATAATTAATTCAGATTGCGAATTTTGGGATCGAGGATGAAAGGCAGGCGCCAGCGGACCGGCTTGCCGTCGCAATCGGTTCTTTCTCCGGAAGCGATCAGGCCCAGATTAAATTGCAGCTCCGGATCATTGGGGCCAAGGGGGGCAATAAGAAATTCGAGATCCCGTGCCGGTTCGGATGAGGGGGGAGAAACGCGCCGCAAATATTTCTGCGAAGTCGCGCATCCCGCAGTCACATCCTGTTCGTCGGTCATGAAGACCAGATCATCCTGCAGGATCACGACACGGACGCTGACTTCTTCCGCCTGCCCGCCGGTTACCGTGGCGACATTGACGTCAAACGGTCCCCATCCGTCCCTGTCGCAGCGTTCCGGGACGAAGCGGGCGACGGGGTTGAGCGGGTCTATATTTTGCAGGATCATGATGATCTGCTTTCTGGACGGTGATTCGTCCTTGCCGGATCGGGAAATAGGAAGAAGCTGGCTCGACATTATAACCTCCGTTCGGTGTGAGTGGCTGCCTGTACGTTCATCTTTCTCCCCCGCTACTACCAACATCGCTGAATTCGGCCGCAAAATCGATGCCCCACCGTGGAGAAAACTGTCCTTTTACCGCGATATCGGCCAACTGGATGCTGGGCTTGCGCCGCTCCAGCCGTGCTGTGAGAAGTCCGCAAAACTGTCCGATCTCCACGTCTTCACGGGCTGTGGCGGAAGCGCAGTCCGCAAGCAGGCGGCGGCTTTCCCGGAGCGCGGGAGGCGGCAGGGTCGGTGCGTTGCGCAGGATTGCCTTTACCAGAAACAGGCCGGTCGCTATCCGCCGCTTTTCCAGATTGTCATTGGCCCGGTCCATCGCCGCCAATTCGGTTGCCCGGCGATAGGTTTCCCGCAAACGCTTCTCCGCCTCGATGGTGGCACCCGAGTCCAGTTCGACCAATGCCATGCCCAGATCATTGCTGAGCCACCCGCGCTTATATTGAACATTGCGCGGATATTTGACGATCAGGCCCTTGAGGATATCGGTTTGTCGCTTTCGTTCGGCCAAAGCATCGGCATAGCGCCGCTGGGCGCGATAGGCGTCGGCTATCCAGCCATGAGAATCGGCGATTTCCCATTTTATACTGTCGTCCTCCTGCCTCATGGCCAGCGCCTTCTCAAACCGCGCCAGCGAAGCGCGGAAACGTTTCTCGGCGGCGGGCGCGTCTCCGCGATCACGCAGCAATAGAGTACCGAGATTGCTCGCCGCATAGCCCGCCTCCATCAGCCAGTCAGGCTTTGCGGGTTCCTGTCCGATGAGCTGGTTCGCCAGTTGCTCATAACGCTCGAACGCCTTTTGAGCCGCCGCGACCCGCTGGGTGCGCCAGGCGATGAGGCCGAACCAGAATTCACTCTGGGCGTGGGCGTATATGCGTTCAGGATCATCAGGGTCCTGTTCCAGCAATCGTCCGGTGGTGCGCGCCGCCTCCTCGAACTGGGCAAGCGCGCGGACGAGATCGCCGCGTTGTTCGTCGTCCTCGCCCATGGCGAGCAGGATGCGCGCGCGCCGTTCCAGCGAGGACGCCGGCAGCCGATCGAGATCCTGCCGCCTGTAATAGGAAAGCGCGCGGTTGTTGACCGCCGACAATATGTCCAGCCTGCCGACCCCTTCCAGCCGTTCACGCAAATCGGTAAGCATGAATTCTATCAAACCCTCCGCTGAGGCCCGTTGACGCTCCGCTTCATAGCGGGCCTGAACCGCCATGATCGTTAACGTCGATAATATTGCCACAGCCAGCAGCGCAACTATCGTGACAGTCGTCACGCGGCGCATTTTGCGTTGTGCGTCGCGTTGCACCAGATCGCCCAGGGGAATGTCGACCAGTCCCGCCAATAATTTAAGCAGGCCGAGGCGCCGGCCGTCTCCCTCCGGCCTCAGATCCGATGCAAGGGGTTCATATGGGGTATATGCCTCACCCGCCGAAATCGCAGGCGGAAATGCCGTTTCGGGCGATCCGTCGACCAGCGCGAGCAAGATCGGCCGTTCGGGGTGCAGAGCCCGGAATTCCTCAATCTCCCGATTGACCCAGGCGGAGGCCGCTGCATCGGGCGAACAGATGACAAGCAGCGCATGCGATGCGGCAAGCGCCCGTTGGACCTTTTCAGGCAGGCTTGCTCCTGCCGACAGTTCTTCCCTGTCGCGAAAAATCGGAACCAGATTGCGGGGCAGCGAACCGAAGCTGGTCGCCTTGCCGACCAGCCTTGATGGGAAGCGATATGTTTCCAGCTTCCTGTGAAGCCATTTGGCGATCGCCTCATCGCTGTGGCTGTAGCTTATGAAGGCGTAATATTCGTGCCCCATAGATACCCTGTTCATTAGGACAACACCGCAATTTTGCACATATGTTTCCAAAGAGCAATCATGACACTCACGAAGGCTGTTTATGAAATATAATAATTCGCGTTATTTGTTTATGCCAGTGCCGGACCTTGGGTATGCCTATAATGGCTAATTATGTTGTATATTCTCCATGCTGTTATGCTGGCTCTTTGCCCTCCGATGGCGTGGCGGCCCAAGTCCACCCGGCGCAAATTCACTATCATAGAGTGACCGGGAGCCGCCATTCTGAAAACACCCCTTCTGATCATCCAAACTCCACAGACCGAACCTGAATGTATGGCAGGTTCTGACGGGCGGCTTTTGAGGGCGAAAGCGGATCAACTGCGCTCGCTGGAACGGTTTGCATTGCCGGGGGTTCTGCAAAAGGGGTTCAACGACAGGAGGGTTGCTGTGGCTCCGCAATCTATAATGGCATTGTTCATTCTGACTTCTGCCTCGCTCTTCGCAACTGCCGCTGTGGGGCAGTCGGCGGCCGGAGGCGAGCGCAGCTTTACCACCACCCTGACCGGCGCAGCCGAGGTTCCGGGCCCAGGTCATACCGACGGCACCGGAAGCGCGACTGTCACCGTCAATGTCCCGAAGAAGCAAGTTTGTTATGAGTTAAGCGTGTCGGGTATCGGCACGCCCATGGCAGCGCATATTCATGAAGGCGCTACCGGCGTCGCAGGTCCGCCAGTGGTTACGCTTGAAACTCCGGAGACGGGCTCCAGCAATGGTTGCGAAGACGTTACGGCGAAGGTGGCAGCGCAGATTCTGGCACGACCCAGCCAATATTACGTGAACGTCCACACCGGCGATTTTCCGGCGGGAGCAGTGCGTGGTCAATTAAAATAAACGGCGACAGCACTATGTGAGTTCGTGAAAGAACCCAGCGGGCTCTGAACGAGATCGTCTTGCCTTAAGGGGGGTCGGATCACAGCCCTAAACTTCATGTCGTTACCTGGCTCAAGGGCATTCCATCCTCCAGCAGCCATGCATTGATCGGCGGCCTTATCGGCGCGGGCACGGCCCACGCCGGGATATCGGGCATCGAATGGAGCGGCCTCAACAAGACGCTGATCGCCATTGTCCTGTCTCCCACGCTGGGCATGCTGCTTTCCATGTTGATCATGCTGGTAACGAGCTGGCTGTTCCGCAATGCAACCGCTCGAGGCGCGGAGAACAGGTTTCGGTATCTTCATCTGCTTTCCTCGGCAGCCTATTCGATAAGCCATGGCCTTAATGACGCCCAGAAGACCATGGGCGTTATTACAGTGCTCCTCTATTCCACCGGACATCTGCATGGAGAGTTTGCGGTGCCGCACTGGGTGGCGATAGCTTGCTATATCGCGATTGCTCTGGGTACGCTCACCGGAGGGTGGAAGATTATCGAGACGATGGGATCGCGCATTACGAAATTATCGCAACATCAGGGGTTTAGCGCTTCACTCGGCGGTTCGGTCATGGTGTTCACAGCTTCACTTTTGGGCATACCTGTTTCGACGACGCATACGATCACGGGGTGCGTGATCGGCGCGGGTACTGCGCGCAGAGCCTCAGCCGTACGCTGGGGTGTGGCGCAGAGCGTGATGATCGCGTGGATCATCACCATTCCCGCATCGGCAACAGTCGGCGCCATTTTCTATTTTCTCACCCGGCTATTTTGATCTTGTCTCCGCCGTTCTTCGCCACGACCAGAGCCCAATGTCGGTCGTTGGTTCAAGGAAGGTGGAGTTTTGCGTCGAGTGCCGCCAATATAGCTGGCTTTCAGCGGCTTCAAGATGACCTCTGATAGCCGCCGGCACAGCCGTTGATTTGCGACGCCCGGATTTTCACCAGTTCAAGCAACGGCTTTTCCAATCCGCTCGCGGCGACTTGATTGGAAAAGTCCAGCCACGCCTGCGACAATTCGGGTGCGACGGCATAGGGATTGATGCGTGTCGGTCGCGCGGAGTGACGGATTTGGCACTCGGGGCAAAGGACCGTGCCCCGCCAGGCGGCTTTCGATCGCTTTTGCGGCCCCGGATGATTACGATATGTGTCGTTCCCCCGGAGATCGATATCCGGTATCATCAACGGATCGTCACCAAACGAAAGGAAGTCGCCATGCTACTGATTTCGGTCGGGGTGCTTTGCATGATCGCTGGCGTCGTTGTCGCAACGCTGCGGACGCTGCGGCGCGGCCGCCTTAGTCAGACTCGCAGCCTCGATAGCGATGAAACGCCCGATACGCTGGAGCCAAGCGGTCGGGGCGATCGATTAAGCCTCGCGGCGGATCTGCCGGGCATCGGACTCGCATTGCTTGGCGCAGTGCTGATCTTCGTCGGCGCGTTCCAGTAGCTGCAATTCATCACCCGCGCCTGCGTGAGCTGCTACTGTGCCCCGGCGCCTTGTCCGGCGGCACTGGTCATCGGAGCAGGAAAGGCTGGCGCTCCCGGGCTTAGGCTGGCCAGATATTTTATTACGGCCGCGCGGTCTTCGTCCCGGCGAAGTCCGGCAAACGCCATCTTGTTGCCCGGAATGGCGCGGGCCGGTGACGTCAGATAGCTGTCTAGCCGCTCATAGGTCCATGCCCCTGGTTGTGCCGAAAGGGCGGGCGAGTAGGCAAAGCCTCCATGCGAGGCGATATTGCGTCCAACCACGCCCCATAAAGCTGGGCCGACGCCATTGCGACCTCCAGCATCCATGCTGTGACAACTGGTGCAGACTCGCGCCTTGCCCTTGCCCACCGCCGCATCCGCGCTGGCCAGTAGCGTTCCAAGATCGGCTTCCTGCGGCTGTGGGGTCGTGGCTCTGGCCGGAACCGCCGTCACGGGTGGTTTCTGCCGTTCGATATTACCGACATAGGCGATGAGCCTGCCTTGCTCGCCCGGGCCTCCAAGGCTGCCCGGCCAATCCCGTTGAACCGCCGCCAGATCCACGGCGGGGGGCATTTCGTCGGCACCCCCAAATGCCAGTTCACCGGGATAGGTGGTGGGAACGAGCTGCCCGGCGAACCATTCGCCGCTCCATATCACCAGGACCGCGCCCGCGGCTGCTGTCCAGGCGATCTTCCATCCTTGCCTGTCCATGCCTTATGCCCCATCGCCAAAGAAGATGGCCCGCGTCCAGAACACATAGTCGGATTCAATACTCATGATGCCCACAAGCACGAGCAACACCAGCGGCGGCACCAGTATGGCGTAGAGCAGGGACAGCCTCTCCCAGGCCATGTGCATGAAGATCGTGACGATGAGGCCGGCCTTCAGCAGCATGAAGATGACGATCAGCGTCCAGCGGATGATCCCCTGAAAATGGAAATAATCGACCATGTAGGAAAGGGCACTCAGGACGAAGAGATAGCCCCATATCTTCAGGTAAAGGCCGATGGGGTGCTGCTGCCCCTGATGAGCATCCACCTGTTGCCGCGTTGCCAGAGTGTCATGGTTCATGCGCACGTGCCTCCGTCACCACAGATAGAAAAAGGCGAAGATGAAGACCCAGACGAGGTCAACGAAATGCCAGTAAAGCCCGGCGATCTCTACCGATGAATAGTCGCCGCCGCGGTCATAATCGCCGCGCAGCACCTTCGTTGCGATGATGAGGAGAAGGATGACGCCGCATGACACGTGCAGGCCGTGAAAGCCGGTGATCATGAAGAAGCTGGCGCCAAATTGCGGCGCCCCCCAGGGATTGCCCCATGGACGGACACCTTCATGGATCAGCTTGGTCCATTCGAACGCCTGCATGCTGACGAACATCGCGCCAAAAAGGGCGGTCGCGAACATCAGGGCGGCTGTCTTCCTGCGATCGCGCCGGTATCCGAAATTGACCGCCATCGCCATTGTACCGCTGGAACTGATCAGCACGAAAGTCATGATCGCGATCAGGATCAACGGAATGGACTGCCCGAAGAGGGTAAGCGCGAAAACCTCGCTCGCATTCGGCCAGGGCAGCATCGCCGACGCCCGCATCGTCATATAGGAGACCAGAAAACAGGAGAAGATGAAGGTATCGCTCAGCAGGAAGATCCACATCATCGCCTTTCCCCAATGGGTGTGGCGGAAAACTTCCTGATCCGCAGCCCAGTCGGAGGCAATTCCGCCCATCCCTTGTGGGGGCGTGCTATGCTCTTCCTTCTCCATCGTCACCAGTTGCGACATGGCGATCGCTTTCTGTTTTTCAGGTCAATAGTAACAGTCCTGCCAGCAAAACCCAAATGAGCAGCAGGGAATGCCAGTAAAGTGCACACAGCTTGATGCTGGACAGCCTTGGCCGGGCAAGCACGCGCAGCCATGCGGCAAGGCCGCCGATCAGGTGCAGACCATGGATGGCCGTCAGCAGATAGAAGAAGGCGTTTGCGGGGTTGGCCGAGAGATAATAGCCTGCGGCATAATAATGCCGCCAGAGAAGAATCTGGCCGAACAGAAAGGCAATGCCGAGCAGGCCGCCAACAATGACGCCAAGGCGTATCCGGTCGGGAGCGGCCGTGCCGCGCCGGGCAACCTCCCATGCCATGCTGCTCAGCGCCAGAATCGCCGTATTCACCCAAAGCAATGCTGGTTCGGGCATTGGTCGCCAGTCGCCCGCGCCATGCCCCATCGCTTCGTGCAACCCCATCCGCATCAGATAGGCCGCAACCGTCAGCGAGAAGATGACGGCCATCACCGCGAAATAGAGGTAGAGCCAGACCGCGAGAGCTGTCGGGCGATAATCGGCTGGTTCATCAAACCCTTCCGCGCCGGGGGTGAGCCAGCTTTTCTCGGCGAGGCGGGACAGCAGACTCATGACGGCGCTTCGTTCTGGGGAATGAAGTCGCGGGTGTGGCCGGGGACGCTGTAGTCATAGGCCCAACGGTACACCGTTGGCAGCTTCGCGCCCCAATTACCATGTTTGGGTGGCGTATCGGGTGTCTGCCATTCGAGCGATGCCGCGCCCCATGGATTGGGGTCGGCCTTTGGGCCGCGAAAATAGCTCCAGATCATGTTGTAAAAGAAAAGGAACTGCGCCGCGAACACCAACAGGGCGGCAACAGTAATGGCCTGATTCGCCAGATGCGCCGAATGGGGGATGAACGCCGTTTCGCCCAGGGCATAATAGCGGCGCGGGACCCCCAGAACGCCCAGATAGTGCATTGGCAGATAGATCGCATACACGCCCAGGAAGGTGAGCCAGAAGTGCCATTGGGCCAGCGCGTTGTTCCACATCCGCCCGGTGATCTTGGGATACCAGTGATAGATGGCGCCGAAGATGACGAGGACCGGCGACACGCCCATCACCATATGAAAATGCGCGACCACGAAGAAGGTGTCGGATAACGGCACGTCGACGCTCACATTGCCGAGAAACAGGCCGGAAAGACCGCCGTGTATGAAGGTGAAGAGGAATGCCAGCGCAAAAAGCATTGGCACACGCAGATGGATGTCGCCGCGCCAGAGGGTCAGGAGCCAGTTATACACCTTGATCGCGGTGGGAATGGCGATGACCAACGTCGATGTCGCAAAGAAGAACCCGAAATAGGGATTCATGCCGCTCACATACATATGGTGCGCCCAGACAACAAAGCTCAGCGCACCGATGATGACAATGGCCCAGACCATCATGCGATAGCCGAAAAGATTCTTGCGCGCATGGACGCTGATAAGGTCCGACACGATGCCAAATGCGGGCAAGGCGACGATATAAACTTCGGGATGGCCGAAGAACCAGAACAGATGCTGGAAAAGGATCGGACTGCCGCCTTCATGGTCGAGCGGCTGCCCCATGGAAAGCATGGCGGGCATGAAGAAGCTGGTGCCCGCTACATGGTCGAGCATCATCATGACGGCCGCGACGAACAATGCCGGAAAGGCAAGCAGACCCATGATGGAGGCAACGAAAATCCCCCAGACCGAGCAGGGCATGCGCATCAGCGTCATGCCTTTGGTCCGCGCCTGAAGCACGGTGGTCACATAGTTCAGACCGCCCATGGTGAACGCGATGATGAAGATGGCGAGGCTCGCCAGCATCAGCAGGATGCCCCATTCATGCCCTGGCGTTCCGGCCGTAATCGCCTGCGGAGGATAGAGCGTCCAGCCCGCTCCCATTGGCCCGCCCGGCACGAAGAAGCTCGCCACCAGCACAAGGACAGAAAGCAGATAGACCCAGTAGGACAGCATGTTGACGAAGGGGAATACCATATCCCGCGCGCCCACCATCAAGGGGATCAGGTAATTGCCGAACCCGCCAAGAAGCAGCGCGGTCAGCAGATAGACCACCATGATCATCCCGTGCATAGAGACATATTGCAGATAGTTTTCGGGCTGAATCCAGGGAAATGCCCCCGGAAATCCAAGCTGTAGGCGCATGAGCGCGGACAGCAGCAGCGCCACGAGCCCGATGCCGATCGCGGTCACGCCATATTGGATGGCGATGACCTTGTGATCCTGACTCCAGACATATTTGCCGATCCACGTCTTGGGATGATGCAACGGGCGAAGGTCGTCAGCGATCGTTGTTGCCATCAGTTCAAACTCCCCCGGATCGGCGTGGCGCAGCTGTCGGCGCTGGCAAGAATGGCGGTGATCGAAGCGGGGCTTGCCTGTGCCATGATCTGGCCAAAGGTGATCTGATCGGCGAGCCACGTATTGAATGCCTCCTGCGGCTCTACCACCACCGTTCCGCGCATTTCATGATGGCCGACGCCACACAGCTCCGCGCACAGTATTTCGTAGGTCCCTATCTTGGTCGGCGTCATCCAGAAATAGGTAACGATTCCCGGCACCAGGTCCATTTTCGCCCTGAACTGCGGCACATAGAAATCATGCAGCACATCCTTTGAACGCAGCACCATTTTTACCGGCTGGTCGAGCGGAAGATGCAACTCGTTCGTCTCTATCAATATGTCGTCCCGGCCATAAGGGTCGAGGGGATTGATGCCAAAACTGTTGTCGGGCGTGATATGTTGGACAGCCGCTGTCCCCAGTACGCCATCGGGGCCGGGGAAACGGAAACTCCACGTCCACTGCTGGCCCGTCGCCTCCACCACCGCCGCATCCTCGGGCACATTCACATATTGGCTCCAGGCGATGAGACCGGGGGCCAGCATTCCGGCGATGCCAATGGCCGTCCAGAAGGTCAGCCGCTTTTCAAGCGAGGCATTCTCCGGCTCATAATGGGCGCGGTTTCCGGGTTTGTGCCGGTAGCGCCATATCGCCCATGCCATGAAGAGATTGAGCACCACAAAGGCGACAGCGCAAATCCATAAGGTGATATGAAGCGCATCATCAAGGGAGCCCCAATTGGATGCGAGCGGCGTCAGCCACCATGGGCTTACCAGGTGAAAGATCACAGAACCGAGCACAAGCAAGGCGATCGCAATGGCAACTGGCACAGGCTCTCCCCTCCTGTGCGGGCGGTCCCTGACCATGTAACCCGGCCCTGAAACGAATCGCCACGCGGGAAACAACCAATTTCACGTGACCATATAGACAAAATCAATGCGATGAAAGTGGAGCATCCGAATGCAGAACGATGCACCAAGGTGGCGTCAGATTATCATCGCGGTTTTCGATGCCGACGGGCTTGTGTGAGCCGCCCTACCAAAGGCCGAAATCTATAAACCCGCAACAGGAAGTTTTTCGCTTTTCCAGCTAATGACGCCGTAGACATGATCAATGACTTGCCCATCGGAACTTAGCGGTAACAACACACCTCGACATAAAATCTGATAGCGTTCGGTCGCAAAATCATATTCGGCTGTCACCGGTTGTTGCTGAGACATGACCTCCGGCCAACGCCCCGCAAATTGGCCAAGCAATGATCGTTGCGAAACGGCGGTCAGGTCGACAGGCAATGTCGTGAGATCCGCTTCTTCAAGCAGGACAGGGCCGACATGGCATACGATCGGGGTTTGCGTCTGGCGAAGATCGAGCATGAAGCCGTGTGCTGAATAATCTTCCAGCGATTGTGGATCGAATGCATCGACTACAACCAGTTCACCATCCTGTTTGATCGATTGCCAATAAAGCAGCGCGCGCCGGTTGAGCCGCCGTTCCAACGACCATGCGGGACGCAAACCGGCACTTCGAAATATTCTCGCCAACAGGTTCACCGGCGTTCCTCCTTGATCCCAATCATCTGCTTGACCGAACTCACGAATTGATTCCACCCGCCGGTTGACTCCGGTTCTCGCAGAAATTCCTCCGTTACCGTCACCTTTTCAGTACCGTTGCGCAAAGGAAGCCGAACATCAGCA
This sequence comes from Rhizorhapis sp. SPR117, assembly GCF_021742065.1. The sequence continues at coordinate 7,414 of NZ_JAKKIE010000051.1, read as the reverse complement.
TGCCACCCGCGCTGCACAGGCCCGACAAGCTGAGGGTCGCTGGCGATCAGAGTATCGGGATGTTTCGGGTCGCGGCGAAACCAGACTGCGATCCAGCTATCGTTAAAACGCAGCATCAATTGGCAAGGCCTGAGATTAGGGCACATGGTCAGGCCATCGGGGACCTGAATTGCCAGATGCAGCTGATGCACGTCTATCAACGGCTTTCCCGCGATAAGCTCAGCGACAGCTTGCACCGTTCCATTTCCGCCAATCCCCGCTTGTGGATTGACAGTCTGTATATTCACTCGCTCAAAACTCTTGGGGCATGGCATCTGAAAGGTGAACCCACGCCGCTCTCCCGCAGGCAATATGGCTTCCACCACCGAACGCACACTGGGACCGGTCCTGTTGCCAAGTGAATCCTGAAACGAAAATTCGAGGACAACCGGAAACATGATCCTCACGCCTCCGTTATGCACGGCCTGACTGATAGCGCAGCTTTTGCCCAACCGTTCTACCGACGCTGCCGATATGGTATTGGATGGCTGACCCCACCCGCCGCCTGAAGCGCTATCTGGCTGGGCGGCCGGCTGTTTCGGCGTGATTCCTGTCTTGGCACCTGAATCACTCTGCACCTGGTTCGGATCTGACAAGAAATTCAGATCAATCCGGCTGAGCAGGAATCCGCCTGCCACGACCAGAACGACGAGGGCTTTGACAGTGTATGACATGGCCTTGACGCGCTTTTGACGGTGCGCAAGCGACGCCGGATCGGCATCGGCGAAAACCGTATAGCAGGAGCGACAGTATCGGGCTTCGTCACTGGCTGCTGTGCGACAATTGAGACAGAGTTTCATTGAAGCGCGACACCTGAGATTGTGATGCCCCAGTAGAGACCAATATGGTCAATATTTCATTAATCCGGCACTTGTCTCCCCAAATGTCCGGTATTTTCATACCCATTCCCTCGAAGAGTTTAATTGCCTATGCATGCCCGGATGAAGAATAGTATAAAAATCGCCAACGCCCTGGGTGCTGTCCTTTGCCTCACCACGGCCTGCTCCGACAGCAACAATATCAATAATGAAAATATGGCAAGCAACCGCGAGCTTGATCTGTCGAGCGACATTGCACCGAATAACCGACCGGGAAGCACTATCAGCTATCCCGTTCCGATCGGGGAAGACGGCCCGCGGTTCGATGCATGCGGCGGCGTTGGCCGCGTACGCGGATCAGGCGGAGACGGTCTTGAAGTGATGGCTGCGCCATTTGAGGATGCGCAAACCATCGGGAGCATCGCCAACGGCCATAACCTGTTTATCTGCACGCGCAGCCTGGACCAGAAATGGTTCGGCGTCGTTTACGCAGGGGAAGGACAGGAAGCAAAAGATTGCGGCGTATCTTCCCCTATCCGAAGCCGCCGGGATTATGCCGGACCTTGCAAAAGCGGCTGGGTCTCAAGCGCCTTCGTGCAGTTGGTGGCAGAGTGATCGGACTGACCTGACTACCCTCTCCTTGGGTATTGACAATATATGTCCCCAGGGTCATTAATTTGTTCGTTCGAACGAATGAGAGCCCTGCAATGATTGAAAACCGGCTTCTGGAAACTGCAATCAAACAATTCGGCCGCAATGGCCTGGAGGGCGCAAGTACGCGGACAATTGCCAAGGCCGCCGGGACAGCCATGTCGTCGATCACCTATCATTATGGCGGCAAGGAGGGTCTGTACCTCGCAGCGGCAGATCATATCGCGCGGCAAATACGTGAACAGATGACGCCCATCATGTCCACCATGCTAGCCGAACCACAAAATCTTGCTCCCGAAGAGGCTGCTTCGTGCATCGTCATGGTGGTCGACAGACTGGCCCAAATACTCCTTGGCAGGGAATCTGCGAACTGGGCAGGTTTCATCGTGCGAGAACAGATGCAACCCACAGAGGCATTTGAACGCCTCTATTCCGGCGCTATGGGGCCAATGATGGCTTTGCTTGCCGGACTGGTGCAGACCGCAACAGGCATGACCGACCGGCAGGAAATCCGGCTGCTGGTCCTTACCATTGTTGGGCAGGTCCTCGTATTCCGGGCCGCGCATGCCACGACGCTGCATGTGCTTGAACTGACCAGCATCGATGAAGCGACGGGCGCTGCCATACGCGCACGTATTCAGAACAACGTTAAGGCCATATTGGCCGCAGCAAGGGGCGAAGCATGACCCGAACCCGTTTCATGGCTGTTGTTGGCCTGATCGTTGCCATAGTGGTCATATTGATCACCACCACCAGCGGCTTCGGCCTGTGGCGCAAGGATGATGGCGCACTGACGCTATATGGGAATGTCGACATACGCTCGGTCGATCTGGGGTTCCGCGTCAATGGCCGCATTGCCGAAATGCCGGTGGAAGAAGGCGCAAATGTAAAGGCCGGACAAACGCTCGCCATTCTCGATACGCAGCCTCTCACTGACAAATTGGCGGCCGCGCAGGCGCAGGTGGCGCTGGCACAGGCTGACCTGACCAAACGCCGCAATGGCAATCGACCACAGGATATCGCGCAGGCCAAAGCGCAACTGGCGCAACAGCATGCCAATCTTGTCAAGGCAGATGCGGAATATGAACGGCGCAAGGCGTTGGTGGCGACAGGCGCGATTTCCCGGGCTCAATTCGATCAGACGGTGGCCGCATGGCGCGCCGCGCAAGCACAAGTCACCGCAGCGAGCGAGGCTTTATCGCTGCAGCAGGCTGGAGCGCGTAAAGAGGATGTCGAAGCAGCGGCAGCACAACTTCAAAACGCCCGCGCACTTCAGGACAGTGCCATGACAGACCTTAAGGATGCGACACTCCGTGCGCCATCGGATGGCGTCATCCTGACCCGCGCCCGCGAACCAGGGGCCATCGTGCAAGCCGGCGAGATGGTCTTTACGCTAACGATCAACCGGCCCATGCGGGTGCGCGCCTATGTCGCCGAACCCGACCTGGGACGGATTGCACCGGGTATGAAAGTATTACTGACAACCGATGGCAACAACAAGACATATCATGGTCAGATCGGCTATATTTCTCCGGCCGCCGAATTCACGCCCAAATCGGTGGAGACGGAAAGTCTGCGCACTGACCTTGTCTATCGTCTGCGCATCATTGTGAGTGATCCCGATGGCGGCTTGCGCCAAGGCCAGCCGGTAACGGTGCAGGTGGACGCACATCCAAAGCAGGATCGGTAACGTCTGGCATGGCACATGCCCTCGCCTGGACCCGCGATCTTGTAAAGCGCTTTGGCTCTGGCGAGGATCCAGCGTTGGACAGTGTTTCGGTCTCGATAGAGGCAGGCATTATTACCGGGCTGGTTGGACCGGATGGTGCAGGGAAAACAACTCTTATCCGCTTGCTGGCCGGACTGTTGCTGCCCGACGATGGTGAAATCGAAACGCTTGGGCACAGGCCGGGTACGGAAATGGGCGACATCGGGTATATGCCACAGCGTTTTGGCCTGTATGAAGATCTGAGCGTCCTTCAGAATCTGAGGCTTTACGCGGAGCTACGCGGCCTTCCGCGAGACGAGCATGACGCAACCTTTGAGCGGCTGCTCGATTTCACCGATCTCAGACGCTTCCAGACCCGGCTTGCAGGAAAACTATCGGGCGGTATGAAACAAAAGCTGGGTCTTGCCTGCGCTTTGGTGCGGACGCCCCGGCTGTTGTTGCTCGACGAGCCGGGAGTGGGCGTCGACCCGATTTCCCGTCGCGAATTGTGGACCATGGTCAAGGAACTGACCGGAGAAGGCATCGGTGTGCTGTGGTCCACCGCATATCTGGATGAAGCGGAAGCGTGTGACACGGTGCATTTGCTCGACGACGGCAAATTGCTTTTTTCGGGGCCACCCAAAGACCTCACCAGACGGGTCGATGGTCGCATATTCAGATTGGAAGGATTTTCAGGAAATCGGCGACGCCTGCTGGAAAAGGCCCTTGATCGGCGCGACGTGATGGATGGCACAGTTCAGGGCAAGACAATTCGCTTGTTGATGTGCCCGGAAACCGGTGCCCCGGACATTACCGCTCTGGGCGCAGGCGATACTGCGACTGCGATGCCTGCGCCTTCCCGCTTTGAGGATGCCTATGTCGATGCGCTGGGCGGCGGCCCCAAGGGCACAAGCGAACTGGCAGCGCATTATCGGACCATTCCACAAAGCGGTCACCCTGCGATCGAGGCCAGCGGACTAACCAAGCGTTTCGGTGATTTTACGGCGGCCGAGGACATATACTTTTCTATCCCACGGGGAGAGATTTTCGGTCTGCTCGGTCCCAATGGCGCCGGCAAGTCCACGACGTTCAAAATGCTGTGCGGCCTCCTGACGCCCAGCGGCGGCACGGGATCGGTAGTGGGCCATGATCTTCGCCGTGCATCGGCAAAGGTGCGTGGATCACTGGGTTATATGGCGCAGAAATTCTCGCTCTATGGCGATTTGTCAGTACAACAGAATCTCGCTTTTTTTGCCGGTGTATATGATCTTGACCACGCCTACGCGGCCAAGGCGATCGAACGCATGATCTCCATCTTCGACCTGAAACGCTATCTCAGTGTCAATGCCGGGTCATTGCCGCTTGGGTACAAGCAGCGTCTGGCGCTTGCCTGCGCTGTCATGCATGAACCACCTGTGTTGTTTCTCGACGAGCCCACATCGGGCATCGATCCGATCACCCGGCGAGAATTCTGGACGCATATCAACGGCCTTGTCGAAAAAGGCGTCACCGTTCTGGTCACGACGCATTTCATGGACGAGGCGGAATATTGCGATCGGATCGCCCTGATCTACCGGGCTCGGGAAATCGCCATTGGCACACCCGACGACCTGAAAGCCAAGGCGGCGGAACTATCCGGATTGGACGACCCGACAATGGAGGATGCCTTCATTGCGCTGATCGAGGCATCGGATCAGGCGCGCGAAGGCGCAAGAGACGCGGCATGAAAATGGGACGCATAGACAAGCGTCGGCTGATGGCGATGCTCCGCAAGGAAGCCGTGCAGATCATCCGCGATCCGTCCACCCTGCTTATTGCATTCGTGTTGCCGCTGATCCTTCTGTTCCTGTTTGGTTATGCTGTATCGCTCGATACGGCACGGACGCGCGTCGGACTGGCCTTGGAAGACGACAGTGCCGCGGCGCTTGGTCTTGCACAGGCATTTGAACGCTCACAATGGTTTGATGTCAGCATGGCGCGGTCGGTCGCGCCGCTGAAAGAAGATCTGGTGGCGGGACGCATCCGCGGAATCATTGTCATTCCCGTCGATTTCGCCGAAAGGCGCGCCCGACACGGCGATGCCCCGATCCAGATCATAACCGACGGATCAATCCCAAATACCGCAAGCTTCACCGCCGCCTATGCAGAGGGGGTACGTGCGAACTGGGCAGCAACCGAAGCGGGAATCGGTGCGCGCGGATTACGCCCCCCTATCGAGCTGCAAACCCGGTTCTGGTTCAACCCGGAACTCAAGAGCCGTTATTTTCTGGTGCCCGGCGCCATCACTATTGTCATGGCCATGATAGGCACGCTGCTGACAGCATTGGTGGTCGCACGCGAATGGGAACGCGGAACGATGGAGGCGATCATGGCAACGCCGGTCAGCATGGCAGAATTCATCGCCAGCAAGCTGATCCCCTATTTCGTCCTTGCACTCTTTTCCATGGCGCTGTGCACGGCGCTGGCGGTTGCTGCGTTCGGCGTGCCATTTCGAGGATCGATCGTAGCATTATTCATCATCGCCTCAGCCTTTCTGGTGCCGGCGCTTGGACAAGGTCTGTTGATTTCAGCGGCTATCCGTAATCAATTCGTCGCCAGCCAGATAGCGTTGTTGTCGGCCTTTCTGCCGGCATTATTGCTGTCAGGCTTTCTATTTGAGATTTCTTCCATGCCCTGGCCGATACAGGCGATCACCTATCTCGTTCCTGCCCGCTATTTGATCCCATCCTTGCAGACAGTGTTCATGGCTGGGGATATGTGGGGCCTGTTTATCAAGGACATTGTGGCCATGCTTGGCTTTGGCGCGCTGTTTTTCGCACTGACATTCCGTATCACCCGCAAGAGGCTCGACTGATGGGCCGTCTGCGCGCAATCACCATCAAGGAATTCTGGGCCGTGTTGCGCGACCCCCGATCGCGAATCGTACTCTTCGTCCCGCCTTTGCTGCAACTTTTCATCTTCACCTTCGCCTCCACACTCGACGTCAAGAATTTCGACGTCGGCATATTGGACCGCAGCGGTGGACGGGCTGCCATCGAATTCGCTTCGCAAATAGCGGGCAGCCCCAATGTGCGCCATGTGGTGCCGCTTCGATCGGACGAGGCGCTGGCACACGCCATCGACAACCAGGATGTGATCGCCGCCATCGTTCTGGAACCCGATTTCGATGTTCAGCTTGCGCGTGGCGGAGCAAAGGCCGGACTCATTCTCGATGGTCGGCGCTCCAATGCGGCTCAGATCGTCGCTGGCTATCTGCAACAGATCGCCATGCGCACAGGCGCCACCTTGCGCCCCGGCATAGCCGCTGCGCCGCCGGGCAGCATCGTGCGGCACTGGTTCAATCCCAATCTCGACTATCTCTGGTTCACCCTGCCCGCGCTTGTCGTCATCCTCGGGGCCACAACGGGTCTGGCTGTCACAGGACAGTCGATAGCACGTGAACGGGAATTGGGGACCTTTGATCAGTTGATGGTATCACCCTTGCGCGTGCATGAGATTTTGATCGGCAAGACGGTGCCTCCGATCTGCGTTGGCTTGATCAATGGCACGATTTTCCTGGGCGTGAGCGTTCTGCTGTTTGGCGTGCCGTTTACTGGATCGATCCTGCTGTTTTTTCTTTCGCTGTTCATCTACCTGTTGGCGCTGGCGGGAATAGGCTTGTTCGTTTCCGCTGCATCACAAACGCAGCAACAGGCGTTCCTGGGCATATTCCTTGTTTCGGTGCCGGTGATCCTGTTGTCGGGCTATGCCAGCCCGGTCGATAATATGCCAGGATGGCTACAGATGATCAGCATGGCGGACCCAGCACGGCATTTTATGGTGATCGTTGAGGGCCTATTTCTAAAGGACATGCCGGTCAGCGAAATCCTGTCAAATATTGTTCCCCTTATTCTCATTGCCTCCGTCACGATCAGCTTGGCGGCATGGTTGTTCCGCGCCCGTATGGAGTAGCGCCATGACCCGTACCCCCCTTCTCCTCCTGGGCGTTTTGATGCTTCCTGCCTGTGCGGTCGGACCCGATTACAAACGCCCGCCCGAAATAAAGGCATCGCCGGACTGGACAGAGGCGACCAACAACAGCGCGGTGGACGCGCTTTGGTGGATGCGCCTTGGCGATGAACAGCTGAATGACTGACCGGCTGATGCCGGTAGGATCAAGTGGAGGGGCTGAAGCCGTTTCTGTGGGAATGCCGGTCCA
>NZ_JAKKIE010000050.1 GCF_021742065.1 Rhizorhapis sp. SPR117 | reverse complement strand
GCCGACGAGATCCTCGCCGCCGTCAAACGCTTCTGCCAGAAAACAATGAAGCGAACTTCGGATTCAGGTGACTAGTTGAAGGGAGAAATGCCTTCGTCCATGCCGGGGACATGGACCTATCGCTATACGACAAGGAGTTGGAGAAGGTCCTCGCAGACATCGTGGAAGCCGTCGACCGCTGTTATCAGGCGATAGGTACGCGGTTCGGCTTTACGCCTCTTATCAACTATTAGACCGCTGTTGCATTCGGCCCCTAGCCCAGCCCGTCACCGGGCAAATTTTGCATGGCCGCGAGCACTTGTGCCACCAAGGCGGGATCAACCGTCGCTGCCAGATTGCGAGCGCCTTTGCCCATGCCCCGCATCAATTCCGCCTGCCGGTGCGGTGCAACGGTGCCGTAGCTGGTAAGTGTCGTCATCACGCGCTCGTGCCCCAAATTCTGTGACCACGCCTTGAATTGCTCTGGCGTGGTGCAAACCTGTTCACCAAGCTGCACCAGCGTGTCGCGCAGCGAATGCGGGTTGAAGTAAGGCAGCCCAGCCGCTTCAAAGGCATTGCGGAATATGTCGCGAATTGGCCCGGCACCATGCCAGCACTCGCCACGGCGCAAGCCGACCGGAACAAAACCGCCATTTTCACCGACACCGATTTGCGTTGGCGGAAACAGCGGGTCATCATCACCCCAAAGCAGGATTTCGCGCAGATAGCGGCACCAGTCCTGCACGATCTGGAGCGCATCGCCGCCGACCGGGAAAAACCACGTCGAAAAGGTTTTGCTGGCCTTGGTCTTCACGTCCCGCGCATCTTGATCCACCCGGCCTTGCACCAGATCGACATGCTTCAGCCGGAACGAGGCGAGCGCCCCGTCGCGCGCGCCAGTCAGCAAGGCAAACGCCACCAGTGCGCGGTTGCGCAGTTCTATCGCGGTGCTGTCCGGCATGGCGGCAATGACGTGGTGGACCTGCTCCAGCGTCGGGAATGCCTTGTGCCGCGCCGCCTTGGCAATCCGCACGTCCTTTTCGGCCAGGTTGAAATAGTCGGCATCGGCATAGGTCAGGCGGGATTTGTAACCGGGTTGACCAGCCAGCCAGACGAAGAACGCGCGCAGGGCGGACAGGGTGGAATTGACCGTGGCCCGGCTCAAAGGCTTGCCGGTGCGGACCGCCGGTTGCTTGTCCAGCTTATGTTTGAAGGCCACCGCTTGCGCGCGGTGAAAGGTCTTGAAGTCCTTGTGCCCGTTCGCCTCTTCAAAGCGCGCCAGCGCCTTGGCAACGGCATCGATTGATCCTTCGTCCCGGCGCTGCGCTTCCTTCAAATATATGAAGTATTCGCGCTTGATCCGGGCGTTGGCGGCATTGTGTTTGGCCATGGTCTGTCAGTCCTTTCGATTGTCACAATTCAGGGAAGGTGCGGTGCGCTCACATAAGCGCCTTCCCAATCCCATTTTTGGGGACGTCCAACCGGCCTCCGCCGGTCGTGCTGTAATGCAGTAAAGCCAACAGTTTGGCCTAATTGCACTGAAGGTAACAACATCTCGATGTTACTAAATGGGAAGCTAAGACCTTCAATTTCTGCTTCGAAATCAGGCTTTTCCAATTCACTTTCGAAAAATTCCGATCCTTCAAAGAAAGTATCATGTAACTCGCCATATCCGGGAATATATTCAACCTTGATGATTCCAGCATCCCAATCGATTTCAGATGCGTAGAGGAAGAAACCAATATCAAGCTGCTTGGGTTCTCCGGTTTCATCCCACGTGTAGGGTACTTCGTCGCAGCGGCTAAATGGATCTTTTCCAATTAGCTTCGCTGCGATTTCCTCACTAAATTCCTCCCGAATTGCGGCGTCCATTTTTGGTCCCGAAAGCTGGCCCGCCTTATCCAAAAGCTGGAGGGTATAACCTGAAACCGTGCCATACGGCTGAATTTTGCCCTTGCGAGAATAAGCTGACAACCCCTCGTCAAATGCCATCCAGCGCAACAGCCTTTGGACCCAAGGGCGAGGTGCGGCTTGCGAAAGGAAGCTGACAGCTTCGCGCGACGAAATTAGCTTCATTCACCGGGCCTAGCACGGCGCGGCAACTCCACAATAATCGCCCCCTTCCTTAGCTGATGGAGATAGTCGCTCCACCATTGCGCCATATCAACCCGCTCTTTCCAATGCGCTCCGCGATGATAGGCCGCGCGCACCTTGTCGGTATCACCATGGGCCAGAGCGCGCTCGATGGCGTCCGGGTTCCATTTGCCGCTTTCGTTCAAGAGCGTTGACGCCATCGCTCGAAAGCCATGCGCGGTCATTTCGTCGCTGGCATAGCCCAGCCGGCGCAGCCCGGCATTGATGGTGTTTTCGCTCATAGGACGCGAGCGGGTGCGGATGGAAGGGAACACATATCCGGATGGCCCGGTGCCTGCCTGCACTTCCCGGAAAAGGGAAACGGCTTGGCGTGACAGCGGGACGTGGTGCGCCTTGCGCATTTTCATCTTGCCTGCCGGTATGATCCAGAGCGCGCCGTCCAGATCGAACTCGCTCCATTCGGCATGGCGAAGTTCACCGGGGCGCACAAAAACATGGGGCGCAATCTGCAAGGCCAGCTTGGTGATTCCGCTGCCCTCATAGTCATCGATGGCGCGCAGCAACTCGCCCACCTTCTTGGCATCGGTGATCGCACCGTAATGCGTGACAGTCGGCGCAGTGAGCGCACCGCGCAGATCGCGGGTAGGGTCCGACGCCAGCCGCGCCGTAGCCACGGCATACCGGAACACCGCGCCTGCCAGTTGCAGGCTGCGCCGGGCGCTTTCCAACTTTCCTTTGCCTTCGATCCGGCGAATGGCGCTCAGCACGTCCGCCGGTTCAATCTCGCCAATCGGTAGTTTGCCGATAGACCCGCAGACCAGAGAAAGCAGATATTCGCTCCGGATGGCTGTCGCGGGTGCCCAGCCTTTTGCGCCGTCGCGTTTGCGCTTCTCGCAATACTCTTTGCAAATCGCAGCGAATGTGTCCGCTGCCTGTATGCGAGCGCGCACCTTCTCGCGCTGTTTTTCGCGCGACGGGTCTTTGCCAAGGGCGATCAGTTCCCGCGCTTCCTCCCGGCGACGGCGGGCTTCCCCAAGCCCGATTTCGGGATAAGCTCCGATGGCCAGCAGTTTCTCGCGCCCATCGACACGATATTTGAGCCGCCAGAGTTTGCCCCCGGCTGGCGTGACAAGCAGGAACATCCCGCCGCCGTCCGCCAGCTTGATTGCCTTCGCGCTGGGCTTGGCGTTGCGAATTGCTACATCGGTCAAAGCCACGGGATTGCCTGCCTCTCCGGGGTCCATACCCCCAATATACCCCCAAGCGTGGGGGTATCGAGCTGGCCGTTTTGCATATACCCCCCAATCATACCCCCAGCGGCTGGTGGCTGAATGCGTACGCGAGTGAACGCTTGCGGCCTGATAAGCGCTAAATACCTTAGATTTTTGGGGTTTGTCTAGACGCCTGCGAACATCGGCGGACAAGAAAATGGAGCGGGTGAAGGGAATCGAACCCTCGTCGTAAGCATGGGAAGCTTCTGCTCTGCCATTGAGCTACACCCGCATTGCCGCGGTTTTCCGGCGTTCTGGCACTGCCATTTTGTGACCAATAAGGCTTCACGATAGCTGACTGACATGGTCGAGCGAGCTTTACAAGAGGTTGCGGGGGCATCGACATAATATCATATGCAAATACGCGTTATTTGACCGCCTCATCATTCACTCATGGGAATCGCGATGACATCTCGGGAAACGACAGGCTGCTCCCGCTGGCAGAACGGCAGCGCAACGATGAGAAAGGTACGCCATGGTCGGAGACGCTTTGGCGTTTGGGCTTTGGAGCTATCAACTGGCCGTGGTTGCTATACAGCCTTTGGGGAGGAACGCAGTGGCCTATTGGGAACACGGACCGTTCGCTTTCGCGTTGACAGGTGAACTGCCGCCTGCGCGGATGTTGGCACTTGCTGCCATAATTGCCAGTACCAGGGTTGTGCCGACCCGGTTGAGCTTGTGAAGGGGCCGGGAAGACTATGGATACATCTGCCTCTCAAAGGACTTGGGTGATACCGGCCCATGCTTAGGCCATTCTACCTTGTCGTCGGCATGCTATGCGTTCTTTTGGGTATTATCGGCGTTGCGTTACCATTGCTCCCGACAGTGCCCTTCCTCATACTGGCGGCATTCTGTTTTGCGCGAAGCAGTCCGGAACTTGAGGCGAAGCTGCTCGATCACCCGGCATATGGGCAGCATATCCGCCTCTGGCGCGTACGGGGCGCCATCAGCCGCACGGGCAAATGGGCGGCGACCATCGCTTTTGCAGCCAGCATTGGGCTTGCCCTTGGCCTGTTGGATTGGCCGTGGCCACTGATTTCGGTGGCGGCAGCGCTGATATTCGGCATCTGGATATGGCGGAGACCGGAAAACTGACTGGTTTCGGTCATTAGCGTGATGAGTTCAGGTTGCTCCACTTCCTTTCGTGTCGAGCGAAGTCGAAACACGTTTGCACCAAGCCAGCATCCCTCGACTTCGCTCGGGACGAACGGGTAAACCTGAACTCATCACGCTCTAACCCGCCGTCGAGGGGCGTGATCGAGGGGGCTCATGAGAATCACACGGCATGTTGAACGGGTGTCGGCCTGTGGATTTTTTCGCTCAGGCTGTGGACGGCACTGAAAGGGCATCAGCGGTCGAGCGCTTTTGCTGCCACGGGCGCAATGCCGGCAACCATCTTTTCTATACCCTGTGGATTGGGATGAAGGCCGTCGGGTAGCAGGAGCTTTTCGTTGCCGACTACTCCATCCAGTATGAAAGGATAGAGCGGTGCGTCATAGTGCCCTGCCAGATCGGGATAGATCGAATTGAATGCCTGAGCATATTCCATACCCATATTGGGCGCGGCAACCATGCCCGCCAGCATGACTTTGATGTCACGGCGGTCGAGCTCGTCCATGATGGCGGCGAGGTTTTTCCTGGTTTCCTGGGGGCTGAGGCCGCGCAACATATCGTTGCCGCCGAAGCCGACGATAACCAGATCGGGCTTCTTTGGAAGGCCATCGAGTACAAAAGCGAGGCGCCGCAGCCCAGCCGCGCTGGTATCGCCTGAAACGCCGGCATTGAAAACTTGTGCTGGCCGACCAATATCCGCCAGCTTCCGTTCGAGCGCGGGCGCAAAACCTTCCTCTCGGTCCAGATGATATCCGGCAAAAAGGCTGTCGCCGAATGCTACCACCAGATCGGCATGCATCGCTTCATCAGCGCCTCCTGCAGTTCGGTTTCCGGCTGCCGCACGTTCTCCGCGCTCGCCCGATTGGGAGTTCCCGGTTGTGTCCGAGGTCGGGCCACATGCTGTAGCAAGCTGGACAAGCAGCAAAAACGCCCCATATGAGACCAACCTCTTCATCGTATTATGCAACACAGCAGGCCCTTTCCTTCATGCTCATGCAGATCGTCGATCAATCCGATATTGTCGTTCAGGCGAGAAATGTCACGCTAACGCTTGGCACTGCCGAAGCACCCGTTGATATATTGAGAGGTCTTGATCTGGATATCCGGCGGGGTGAAAGCATTGCAGTACTGGGCGCTTCGGGTTCGGGCAAGTCGTCGCTCATGGCAGTGCTTTCGGGTCTGGAACGGGCGACCGGCGGGACGGTCCACATCGCCGGTTTCGATTATGGTGCGCTGAACGAGGATGCGCTGGCAAAGGCCCGGCGTGGCCATGTTGGTATCATTCTTCAGGCCTTCCACTTGCTCCCGACAATGACGGCGCTGGAAAACGTCGCCGTGCCGCTCGAACTTGCCGGCCATCTTCAACCCTTCGATCGTGCAGCCCGCGAGTTGGCGGCAGTGGGGCTGAGCCATCGGCTTGACCATTATCCGGCGCAGTTGTCTGGCGGCGAGCAGCAACGTGTGGCGATCGCACGCGCGATGGCTCCGGAACCGGAAATCATCTTTGCCGATGAACCGACCGGCAATCTGGACGGCAAGACATCCGAATCCATCGCCGATCTGCTGTTCCAGCGCCAGGAAGAAACAAAAGCGACCATGCTGCTGATCACCCACGACAGATTACTGGCGCAGCGCTGCGACAGGATCATTGAGATAGATGACGGCCGCATCCTAAACGAGCGCACAGACTGAAATGACAGGGCAAGATTTCGGCTGGCGCGGAAGCTGGCGCATAGCTCGGCGCGACCTCCATGTAAGGCTGATTGGCTTGCGCCTGTTATTCGTCTGTCTGTTTCTGGGCGTAGCAATGCTGGCAGCCATCGGCAGCCTGACCTCCGCCATCACCAAAGAGATATCAGAACGAGGCCAGGTCATTCTGGGCGGCGACATCCAGGTCGAAATGACCCAGCGCGAGGCTAGCGATGTGAACAAGCGCATGTTCGCGCGGCTTGGGGATCTCAGCGAAACTATCCGCATGCGCGCGATGGCCCGCCGCGTCGGTGGGGGGCAGCCCGATGGTCTGGGGGCGGTGCTGACGGAATTGAAAGGCGTGGACGGCGCCTATCCCCTCTTTGGCACGCTGCAATTGCAGGCAGGTGCCTATACCGAATTGCTTGCCGATGACGCAATCCTCATCGACAAGGCGCTGTCGGAACGACTGTCCATCGTGCCGGGAGATCGCCTGCGCTATGGCGAAGCCGAATTCACCGTCCAGGACATTATCTCCGACGAACCCGACAGGGTGGGCGAAGGATTCACCCTGGGTCCGGTGGCCATCGTCTCGATGAAGGGGTTGCGCCGCACCGGGCTGATACAACCCGGCAGCCTGTTCGAGAGCAAATACCGGATACGAATTCCCGCTGGCGAAGACGCAGTAGCGCTGCGCAAGCGCCTGGAAAAGGAATATGCGTCCCGGGGGTGGGAAATCGATGACCGGGAGAATGCGGCGCCGGGTACAAGCCGCTTTCTGGGTCGGATGGGTCAGTTTCTCTCGCTCATCGGCCTGACTGCCCTGGCGGTGGCAGGGATAGGGGTGAACAACGGCGTTACATCCTATCTCTCGCTTCGGCGCAGAAGCATCGCCACGCTGAAGATATTGGGCGCGACGTCCACCGATATCGCGCGTATTTACCTCCTTCAAATCGGGATTGTTTCCGTCCTGGCGATTGCATCCGGCGTGGCGGTGGGCGCAATCGTCGTGCCGCTGATTCTTGCGGTGGCAGGCGATGTGCTGCCGGTTCGTCCCGGCTTTGACATTCATCCGCTGCCGCTCGTCACCAGCATGCTCTATGGTCTGCTCATCGCGCTCATTTTTGCGGTGTCTCCATTGGCGAGAGTGCGGCACGAGTCGGGAGCGGCGCTTTTGCGCGCGACGGTTGACCCGCCGCGCCACGGGCTGGATGGGCGCAGCAAGATGGTCGCAGGCATCGCCCTTTTCCTGCTGCTCGCGCTGGTTCTGGCGGGCGCACGCGACATCGTCTTTTCGCTTTGGGTGATTGGCGCGATATCGGCAGTGCTGTTGCTGCTTTCGTTGCTCGGCCTGGCGGCACGATGGGCGGCGCGTAAGGTCCCGCGTCCGCGTCGACCGCTGTTGCGCCTTGCAATCACAAATCTCCACCGGCCCGGCGCGCAGACTACCGCGCTCGTCATTGCTCTGGGGCTGGCCCTCACCTTGTTCGTGACGCTGGCAGGCATTCAGACAAGCCTCAGCAGTGAAATCGAGAATACGGTGCCGGACCAGGCACCGGACCTGTTCGTGCTCGATGTGCCATCGGACGATAATGCAAAGCTGCACGCGATAGTCATGCGGGCGGACGCCGCCGCCAAACTCAATGTCGTGCCTGCGTTACGCGGAACGGTCATTGCCTATGGGGGGCAGCGTGTGACCGACCGCGATGACGTGCCCGGCGACGCTTTTCTGCTGCGCGGCGAAAGAGGGGCCACCTACAGCGCTACCCTGCCTGAAGGCAGCGAGTTGGTGAAGGGGAGGTGGTGGCCTGCCGATTATGACGGGCCGCCGCTCGTGTCGCTCGATGCCAAGCAGGCCGAGGCGCTTAATCTCGATGTGGGAGATACGCTCACCGTGAGCGTGCTCGGTCGGGAAATCGAGGCGCGGATCGCGTCGCTGCGGCAGATAAACTGGGATACGATGGGCTTCAATTATGTGATGGTGTTTTCGCCGAGCGCACTTGCGAACGCGCCGCACAGCCTGACAGCGACGATTACTCTCAGCGATGATCGAAAGGGAGAGATGACACGTGCCTTGCTCGCCGCCTTCCCCAGTGCATCGGTTATCGATACGGGTGATGTCCTGGGGCAAGTGCGTGACCTGCTCGATCAGATGGCGGCGGCAATCGTCGCGGCTGCATCGATCACCATATTGGCGGGCATAGCTGTGTTGATCGGCGCGATTTCCGCCTCGCGGCAGACGCGCAGCTATGACAGTATCATACTGAAAACGCTGGGTGCGACCCGCTGGCAGATACTTGGCACACAATTGCTTGAATATGGACTTATCGCAGCAGTTCTGGCGATCGTCTCCTTGCTGCTCGGCATGGCCGCAGCGTGGTTCGTCATCGTCCAGGTCTTCGAATTCGGATGGGCGCCGGACTGGCGCATTGTGCTGGCGACCTTGTTGGGTGGGGCTGTGATGACTCTTGGTATAGGTCTCGTCGGTTCGCTCCCGCTAATGACTTTGCGTCCTGCGCAAGCTCTCCGGAAAGTCTGAAATCTCGTCCGTTACTTGGGAACGACCACTTTTGAAGGCGATCGCCTCCCGCGAGGGAAGCGTCAAGACACGAGCAATACCAAACAGGGGGGCACCACCCTGTCGTTCGCGCGTATAAGCTCATACATGCCACAGGAGACCTCGTACCTTGATCGATCCGGTGATGAAGACCGCTTTGCCTCCGATTGCCGATACAGAGACCCGATTATTGCTGCTTGGAAGTATGCCTGGGGAGCGATCGCTGTTGGCTCGGGAATATTATGCCCATCCGACAAATGCCTTCTGGTGGCTTATGGGAGAAGTGTTGAGCGAGACTGACCTGTGGAGCTTGCCCTATGCTGACCGAACAGCACGGCTGAAAGCTCACCATGTCGGACTTTGGGATGTCATCGCCAGCGCGCGGCGACAGGGAAGTCTCGACTCGGCAATACGGGATGCGACGCATCGCGATCTTATGGATTTCGCCGGCAAACTACCGCAGCTGAAGGCGATCGGTTTTAATGGTGGAACTGCATCAAGGTGGGGAAGGCGGCACTTTGAGGGGCGGGCCGCGTGCTGGGCGTTGATCGATCTTCCTTCTTCCAGCGCTGCTCATGCCGGCATGTCTCGTGCCGAGAAATTGACGGCGTGGCGTGTGGTCGAGCAATTTCTAAGCTAAGACGGCCGTCGGTTGTGATCATATTGCTACGCTGATTTAATACGCCAGCCTGGGATCGCCTTGCCCCGGCGCTGCGTGCGGCCCGGCCATCGTTTCCGCGCTGGCATCCGCCATCTCTTGATGCTCCCTGAAAAAGGCAAAGCGAATGCGTCTTTAGCAATCAGAATGGTTTATCTCGGTCGAAGGATCGTCTACGGGGGCGCCATGAAGATGCGTTTCGTCCTTGCTATGTTCGTGATGTCAGCATCACTGAACCTGTGGTGGGTGGTCAGGGATATTCACTGGCTGATGATCCCTGCGATGTTGGTGGGATGGTTTGTGGCGGATATGTTGTCAGGTCTGGTGCATATGTTCATGGACTATCACCCTTGTCCGCCGGGGCGGGGTTTGGATCGGTTGTATTTCTATACGGGATCGCGGGCGTCCCATGAATATCAGGTCATGCTTCGACGTGTCATGGCGAACGTCAATCCGTTTCAGCGCCTGGTTTACGACTTCAAGAATCACCATCCCCGGCCTCATGCCCTGGGACGGCGTACGATGATGCGGCAAATTGGATCGACGATTGTGGTAGGGGCGCTGCCCGTGTCGTTGGGGTTCAACCTGCTTTGCTTATTGTGGCCAGTGCCTTCCTGGATTGCTGCGGGAACCCTCTCGCTACTGATTGGCGGAACATTCGCGCAATATTTCCACGGCACTTTGCACCGTGCGGAGAACCCCTGGATTATCCGGTCCATGCGCCAGGTTGGCTTGTTGATGACGCCAGAGGCACACCAGCTTCACCATGACACGCTTCGTCGTGATTTCAGCACGAACTGTGGCTGGTCAAACCCGATGGTGAATATGATTTTTCGTTTTGCTTATATGCGGGGTTTTTTGCGGGATGAGGGGTTGGAACCGGTGGGGTGATGGCACTGATTAAACTGGGGCAACCTTTGACAGGCAATAGATTTTAGGAATTCAATTGGAAGCGTACCGTAATTCGCTCGGGGTGGCACTTTCTGTCTGGAAAGCATTGTTGCTACGGGAAGCGCTCGCCCGGCTTTTTGCCAGTCGGGCCGCATGGTTTTGGCTGATTGCCGAACCAGTCCTCCACATGACGATATTGGGCCTTTTATATGCGGTGGTCCGTCAACGCACCGTGGGGGGCATCGATGCCCTTATATGGCTGGTGCTCGGGTTACAGGGTTTTTTCCTGTTCAGAAGAACAGGTACGCAAATGGCTGGCGCTATAGATTCGAACCGCGCCCTGTTTTCCTATCGCCAGGTCAAGCCCACTGACACCGTGTTGATGCGAGGTGTTCTGGAAGGTGTGTTGATGGTGATGGTCATCTTGGTGATCGTATCAGGATTGATTTTGCTCGGACACGACGTCATGCCGGCTGACCCTATAGCGGTGCTTGGCGCTTTTTTTGGGCTTTGGTTACTTGGTGTCGCTCTGGGGTTAAATGTGTCTGTACTGTCTGAGCTGGCTCCTGAATTCCGTCAGATTGTCAACATGGTAATGATGCCGCTTTATTTCATATCGGGGGTGCTTTTTCCAATTGGCAGCGTACCTGAGCCTTACCGGGACTGGCTCTTGATTAACCCCATTGTGCATGGGCTGGACGGAGCAAGAGAAGGCTTCGCACCCTATTATCATTCAGCCCCAGGCGTCAGCCTTTCCTATCTTTATGCTTGTGCTCTGGTGGGTATTTTCGTGGGGCTTATTCTGCATCGCCGATATGCCGTTTATATGGTGACCAAATGATAATCGTCGACGATCTTCATAAGCGGTATCGTACTGATCACGGGCCGGGCAAATGGATATTGGAAGGGATTAGCTTTACAATCCCGCCGAAACTCAATGTCGGTCTGGTGGGACGCAATGGTGCTGGGAAATCGACTTTGTTGAGTATTATCGGTGGCGTCGATCAGCCATCGAAGGGGACGGTTGAACGGCATTGCCGGGTATCATGGCCTATGGGCTTTGGTGGCGGATTACAAGGTTCCTTGACCGGACGGCAAAATACGAAATTTGTCTGCCGTATTCATGGACAAGGACACCTCATTCCTGAGAAAATCGACTTCGTGCAAGATTTTGCAGAAATCGGAGAAGCCTTCGATGACCCGGTCAAAACCTATTCGTCAGGCATGAAGGCCCGTCTTCAGTTTGCACTATCACTTGCCTTCGACTTCGATGTCTATATTTCCGATGAAATCACATCGGTCGGGGATGCCGAGTTCAGGAAAAAAACGGGGAAAGCCTTTTCAGATCTGGTCGGAAAATCGAGTATCATCATGGTATCGCATGGGGAGGGCACTCTTCTGGAATTTTGCGAAGCTGGCATCTGGATCCATGAGGGCAAGGCCTATTGGTTCGACAAAATTGCAGATGCACTGAAGGCATATAAGAGTAGCTTATCCTTATGAAGCACGAAATATTTGAATTGCAATTTACGGATTTGACGGCACGCAGCTCCCGTTGGGTAAAGCGCGATATATGGCCGCTTACCAAGAGCAATCCCATCTTGGCGGCAGCCATAATCTTGTCATTGCTGGCAGCAGTATATTGGTTGTTTATCGCATCCGATCGCTATGTTTCAGAAGCGCATGTGATCATTCAACGCACGGAACTTACCGGTGGGAGTGCGACCGATTTTGCAGGGATATTGACTGGCGGATCGACCGCCAATCGTGGAGATCAGTTGATCCTCAGGGATTATCTTCGGTCCGTCGATATGGTCAAGAAACTGGATGTCGACCTTAATCTTCGGGATCATTTTTCCTCTGGTTCCATTGATCCATTGTCACGAATGGAATCCAATCCATCGATTGAGAAATTGCACGAATATTATCTCTCTCGTGTCAGCATAGAATATGATGATTATGCGGGCGTTATGATTATCAAGGCCGAAGGCTTCGATCCGCAAACTGCGCAGGCCATCACGAAGACGCTCGTGCGCGAAGGCGAGCGCTTCATGAATGAAATGGCGCATAGTCTGGCGCGTGATCAGGTGAATTTTTTGGAGGCGCAGGTCTCTCAAATGGCCGCGCGTGCTATGAATGCCCGCCGCGCGGTGCTGGCCTATCAGAACCGAAACGGCCTGGTGTCGCCGGAAGCGACAACAGAGACAATCAGTGCTATCGTCGCCAAACTTGAGGCGCAGCGCACGGAGTTGCAAACCAAGCTGAGTGCTTTGCAATCCTATCTGGTATCCGATCATCCCAATATCGTGGAAACCGAGCAGCAGATTGATGCGGTCAACCGGCAAATTGACGAGGAAAGAGCAAAGCTGACCTCTCCCAATGGCAAGACGCTGAACAGCAAATTGGAAGAATTTCAGCGCCTGGAAATGCAGGCGCAATTCACTCAGGATGTATACAAAACCGCACTGACCGCCCTGGAAAAAGGACGGGTGGAAGAAACACGGCAGATCAAGAAAATATCGGTCGTACAGGCGCCTTCCATGCCTGAACATGCCGAAAAGCCGCGCCGGATCTATAACAGCATCCTCTATGTCATTGTCGCCATGCTGATCGCCGGAATGGCGCATTTGCTTCTTGCGATTGTCAAAGATCACAGGGATTAATATTGATGTTTCCCAAATACCTGTTGGCTATTTTTGCCTTCGCAATCGCGTTCGTCTATTCGCCTGTAGCTCTGGCCCAGAGCAATGACCAGTTCGATGTTCTTAAATCCGTGATTGGCCCTAGCGCTGGTCAAAGATCCGAAGACACTGACATGGGCGCATCGTCCCGCGATCACGACCGGGGTGCTGTGGTAGATAAGCCTGCCCCTATGGTGGAACCTGAAAAGCCCCAGAACCTCGATTATTCCGCTAATCTGAAAAGCGATGTTTTTGGGGCAAATCTGTTCACTGGAGCCTTTGCCCGCCAGGCAGCGGCACAGTATAATCCCAATTATGTCATCAGCGTCGGGGACAGCATTCGAGTGCGACTATGGGGCGCATTTGAGTTTCAGGCATCCTTAACCGTCGATCCGCAAGGCAATGTGTTTTTGCCGAACGTTGGTCCGATCCGCCTCCTTGGCGTTCGAAACAAGGACCTGCAGTCTACAGTGGATAGCGCAATAAGCCGCGTTTTCCGGTCCAACGTATTTTCTTATGCCAGCCTTGCGGAGGCTCAGCCTGTGCGGGTTTATGTCGGCGGTTTCGTTCGTCGACCGGGTGCGTATGCCGGTACCAGCATGGACAGCATCCTGAACTATCTCGATCAGGCGGGCGGTATAGACCCCGATCGAGGCACCTTCCTGCGTATAGAAATAAAGCGGGGAACCGCAGTTCGTGCGACTATGAACCTGTATGATTTTCTGCTTAACGGCGAAATTCCTCAGGTTCAGCTCGCTGATGGAGATGTGATTTTTGTAGGGCCGCGAGAAAGCACCATTTTGGTTAGCGGCCTTGTGGAAAATGCCAAACGATTTGAGTTTTCAGGCGAGGCCAAGCCACTTGCTGATCTGATTGCATTTGCAAAGCCGATGGCAATGGCGACACATGTCCGGGTCGTGCGCAACACTGGCGTGACCAAGAATGTGGAATATTACCCGCTGTCGGAAGCGCCGAATGTCGTCCTGAAAAATGGTGACGAACTGGCATTTACGGCCGACAAGAAATTGGGGACGATTACCGTCAGAGTCGAGGGTGAACATGAAAGCCCCCAGGAATATGTGCTGCCATATGGCTCGCACCTTGGTGACCTGCTTGGGAAAATAGAATATTCCAATCGCTCGGACCGTAACAACATTCAACTCTTCCGGGAAAGCGTCAGGGAGCGTCAGCGCAAATTGCTGGAAGTGTCCTTGAGATCATTGGAAACGGCCGCTCTAAACGCACGCTCGGGCACCAGTGATGAGGCGCTGTTGCGTAAGCAAGAGGCGGATCTCATCCTCCGCTGGATTGACCGTGCGCGGAAAATAGAGCCCAATGGCCAGGTCGTTATCTCTCAATCTGCCGATCTGGGCGATTTGTTACTGGAGAATGGCGATATTCTCCGCGTTCCGATCAAGGATGGCCTTGTGCTCGTCAGCGGTGAGGTCTTGTTCCCCAATGCGGTCGCATTCGACAGAAACATGACAGTTGGCGATTATATCAATCGCGCGGGTGGATATACGAACAACGCGGACGCAACGCGCATTATTGTAGCTCGTCCGGACGGCAGTTTCGCTCAAGCAAAACGCAATGCGCGTGTGCTGGAGTTCAGTGGTCAAAAATCGCCGATTAACCAGGGTGACGAAATTCTGGTTCTGCCGAAGATCGATGTGAAATCGCGTCAGATTTTCAAGGATATGACGCAGATCATCTACCAGATCGCGGTGAGTGCAGGGGTTGTATTAGGGCTTTGAGGGATGGAGGCGTGAGGCCTGAAGGAACATACTTCAGGCTTCACGCTTCAAACAAGCATAAGTCGATGAAACAATTATCTCCGCGATAGCCACGCATTGGCCAGAATGCGGATTTTGCGCCATTGCCGCCTCATATAGCCCAAACGCAATGTATCGAGTTTGCCACTGTTTTCGAGGGCACCACGCTCTTCGATAATCCGATGCAGAACGGCTTCGCAACTGGTATAGCCCTTCAGCGTCCAGTCCCAGTAAATGGGGTAGCGGAATAACACGCCGACGATCAGCTGCTCCAATGTCAGACCTCGTTTGCGCCGTTTGAAGGCGAGACCATCCGATACTTTATCATCGGTCAGGCCCCAGCCGGCATAAAATGGCTGGCCATAAGTGACCACATGCTTGCCATGGAGCAGGGCATCAAATCCAGTGAGGGAGGTCATGGTATGCACTTCATCACATGCTTCGATGCAGCTTATGACCGAAAGGTTGGTTTCAATATGATCGGCCCACTCCAGGGACTGAGCAAGCTCCAGCTTTCCAGTGCGGTTGCCGGACATGACATCGGGGTGGGGCTTGTACACGATGAACGCATCGGGGCGAGCGCTTCGGACGGCTTTCAGCAAGTCCAGATTGGTGCATATGTCGGTGCAGCCAAACCGGATGGAGGCATCGTCTTCCACCTGACCAGGCACCAATATCGCGGACTGGCCATCAACCTGCCATTGCGCCTTTGCCCGAGGCTCAAGATTATATTTGGTAATGCCGTGTTCGACAATGAATTCACGTGCTTCACGCGCGCGCGCCAACTCTTCCTCTGAAAAGGCGGCGTCATTGAGAATGTCTTCAAGATCGGATGGCTGGCGCGGATCGAAATATATGCCACGTCTGTCCAGTACGAGGGCTTGCGGCCGGATGAGGTCCGATCCAAGTCCCACGGATCGAATGAAGCCGTCTTCCATCCGCATGGTTCCCGCGCCGCATTGTACGGCGAGAGCCGTAACGCCAGATGGCGCTTCACAGCCCCACCAGACAAGATAGTCATCGGGGCCGGGATTGAGTTTCATCGCCGCCTGGACGTCCGGCACGAACAATGTTCTGCCAGGATTCAGAGATAACATCGGCGCCAGATTGGCTTGCTTCCACCGCCGGTAACCGACACAGATCATCCGTCCTTTGTCGGACAGGCCGTGCAAGCGCTGATCAGTCTCTCGCTGCCGGATTAGCCAGTCGATGACGTCGAATATCGTGCCGCGCTGATGTGTTACCGGGTCGAGATAGCGGAGGTAATGGAAATATCCCGCCGCAAACAGCTCATCGACTGATCGGCGCACGGTTCGGCGTGGACAAGCCATACGATCATCCGTTGCGCCCCAGCCAGCATACCAGGGCATTCCAAAACAGGTCACCTGCTTGCCAGCAAGCAATGCTTCAAAGCCCAGAGTGGACGTTACCACATACACCCGGTCCATATGTTCGATAAGGCTTAACGGATTGATGGCGGAACGCAGGACTACCGTTCGATCATCATCGCAGATCGCGTTGTAATGCCCGCTCTTGCGACCGGAACTGACTTCGGGATGGGTTTTTACATAGATTGTGGCGTCGGGATTTTCAGCGCGTGCCGCCGCCAGCATCTCGGCGAAACTTTCCTCCCGCGCCGCGCCCAGAGAGATACTAAGATCGCCCAAAGTCTGATCCACCACCAGCACGCGTTGGCGATCAGTGGTGCGTAATAAGGCAGTATCCATATTTGGGGCATGATTATATTTGCTTAGCGCATGTTTCAGAACCATGCGCTTGGCGACCTCGACCTGTTCTGAAAAGCCGTTGAGGAGGCCCGCTTCGGAATTCAGCAGATTTTCCAACGCGCTGGGCCGTGTACTGTCATAATAGATGCCAGCATCATCGACCACGAGAGAGAGTGGCGGAAACAGGTCGCCCGTGCCGAAGGAGCGCAGAAAGCCGTCTTCCAGGTTCAGCAGTGGCAAGTGATGCTTGCGCGCCAATGCTGCGGCGCGGCGACCTGACGGCTTCATGCCCCAACCGGCGATTTTATGAGCCTGCGATATGGCGGATGGGCTTGCAAACCGGACGCCCGTTTCCAGCAATGCAGCGAGAAGAGGAATGCGCAGGATGCCGCGAGACGTTAGAACAATCATGAATTCCCATGTCTCCTGGCTGTTGCCCCGTTCCCAACCGTCATGCGTTCTATCCAGCCGTGCGCGTAATAGCGAGTGTATGAAGGAGCGCCTTTGCAGAAAGCGCACCCATGGTTCAACCTGAAAAAGGGGTGAAGTGTTTGACCCGCCTCCGCTGTTCACATACTGGCGTTGCGGTCCGTGACTGAAAGGGACATGACTGAATGAGCGTCGTTATCATTATTCCGGCACGCTATGCCTCATCCCGCTTTCCGGGGAAGCCGTTGGTCGAACTCACGGGTTCTGATGGCATTCCAAAAACATTGATTCAGCGCACCTGGGAAACGGCAACATCTGTTTCCGGCATCAGTGACATCTTCGTGGCGACCGACGACGATCGCATCGCCGCCAAGGTTCATGAATTCGGCGGCAAGGTCATCATGACCAGTGAAACCTGCGCCAACGGAACGGAGCGTTGTGCCGAAGCGCTGGACAGCCTTGATCGCGTACCTGACCTGATTGTGAATCTGCAGGGGGATGCCCCCCTTACCCCGCCCTGGTTTCTTGAAGACCTCATCGAAGCCATGTCTGCCCGGTCTGATATGTCTGTGGCCACGCCGGTTCTGCGATGCGATCATCAGACCTATAGCCATTTCAAGGATGACCGCGCCGCAGGCCGGGTTGGCGGAACGACAGCCGTTTTCGCCCGCGACGGCAGTGCCCTGTATTTTTCAAAGGAAGTCCTGCCTTACCTTCCAGAAGGGAAAGATGTGGAACCGCTTCCCGTCTTTCATCATGTCGGCGTTTATGCCTATCGTCCGGCAGCGCTTGGCCGATATTCGGGGTGGACAGAAGGCCCGCTGGAGGCCAATGAAGGCCTTGAACAGCTTCGTTTCCTGGAAAATGGTGAAGCCATTCTCTGCGTGGAGGTGGATGCAAGGGGGCGGCTCTTCTGGGAACTCAATAATCCCGTGGATGTTGCGCGAATTGAAGAAGTACTTTAGGGAAATGGCGGAAAACGCAGCAAACAAACATGTCCGGGTAGGGGATATCAGTATCGGCAACGATCTGTCGCTCGTCCTCATCGCCGGACCATGCCAGATTGAAACGCTTGACCATGCGCTGATGATGGCGGACCGGATTGCGACGGCCAGCGCCGCGGCCGGCATTCGTTTCATCTACAAGTCCAGCTTTGATAAGGCAAACCGCTCTTCGTACAATACCTCGCGAGGCGTGGGCATGGAAAAGGGGTTGGAGATACTGGCGGCCGTCAAGGATCGCTTCGGCTGTCCCGTGCTGACCGATGTGCATGAGGCATCCCATTGCGCTCGCGCGGCGCAGGTGGTGGACGTGCTGCAAATCCCCGCTTTCCTCTGCCGTCAAACGGACCTGCTGCTCGCAGCCGGAGAGACTGGCGCGGCCGTCAATGTGAAGAAGGGCCAGTTCCTTGCGCCCTGGGATATGGGCAATGTCGCAAACAAGATCGCGTCCACCGGCAACGAACGGATCATGCTGTGCGAACGCGGGACCAGCTTTGGCTATAACACGCTGGTCACGGATTTCCGTTCGCTGCCTATCATGGCAGAGACCGGCTATCCGGTCGTGTTCGACGCGACCCACAGCGTGCAGCAACCCGGCGGCAAGGGCACGAGCAGCGGCGGCGAGCGCCGCTTCGTACCGATGCTGGCACGGGCCGCGGTGGCCGTAGGCTGCGCGGCGGTGTTCATCGAAACGCACGAAGACCCGGACAACGCGCCATCGGATGGCCCGAACATGGTGCCGGTGACGGAGTTGGAGGCTGTGTTAAATGACATCAGTTCAATCGCAAACGGCTTTTCGGTCTAGTGTGCAAAAAAATGGGGATAAAATTTGATGTGGCCAATTATTTGGGAGATATTGTCAAACTCGTTTGGTGCAGTGCGGTTTAATGGTGTCGCTTCGCTAGACGTTTTAGTCGTGGACTATGCCGCCGTTGAGATTTTCGGATTGGCCGCGTGACTCAAACGATTAAATTTCCGAGAAAATACTGGATGCCGCAGGCCAATAATGGAGCCGCATTATGAACATCCCTGATTGCTGGGCGGATAGAGAGGGAAGGGCTGTTGGAACTGCTCCAGTTTCCATCATCATCCGCGCTTACAACGAGGAAGACCATATCGGGAAGCTTCTACGCGGCATAAAGGCACAACGCGTTCAGCCGCAGGAGGTTATTCTTGTGGATTCTGGTTCGACAGACGGCACTGTTCCCATTGCAGAACGCCATGGAGCGCGGGTTGTTCACATTGCCAAGGAGGATTTCACATTCGGGCGTGCGCTCAACATAGGATGTGAGGCGGCGCGTGGAGAAATGCTCGTCTTTGTGAGTGCGCATGTTTACCCTGTCTATGATACGTGGCTGGAGCGCCTCATTGAGCCGTTTACGAACCCGCGCGTTGTACTCTGTTATGGACGGCAGCAGGGCGGGGTTACGAACAAGTTTTCCGAGCATTGCCTCTTTGCGCGCTGGTTCCCTGGTGAGCGCGCTTCTCCGCAACAGGGCTATTTTTGCAACAACGCGAACTGTGCCGTTCGCCGTTCGGCTTGGGAAGCCCTGCGCTATGACGAGATGCTCACGGGCCTTGAAGATCTCGACTGGGCAAAACGCGCGCAATCCGGAGGCGGTTGGCTGGTCTATGAGCCGGAGGCAACTATCGCCCATGTTCACGATGAAACCTGGCTGCAAGTACGCAACCGCTACCGCCGCGAAGCCATGGCTCTGCGCCGGATTGACGCAGAGGCACATTTCTCTTTTCTTGATTTCCTTCGCCTGTTCGCCGCCAACATCGTCGTGGACGCCGCTGCGGCGATGAAGCAAAAGGCATTCGTCAGGGAATGGTTTTCAATCCTGCGGTTCCGTTTCAATCAGTTCTTTGGTGCCTGGCAGGGGCATAGGGACCCGTCAGAGGTTTCGCAGGAACTCAAGCAGCGCTTTTATTTTCCGGCGCGCACCCTTCACCATCCTCCAGCCGAGGCTCACGAAGCACGCAGGATCGACTACGCCCACGTTCATCCCCAAAAGACGGATGAACTGGCTTGATTCAATAAGGACATTCTGTGACCCAGCGAGAACGTAAACTTGTTGCCCTCATGCCCATGCGCCACAATTCCGAACGCATTCCGGGCAAGAATTATCGTGCCTTCGGAGATGGGCGGCCGCTGTTTCATCACATGGTCGATGTGATGCTTGCCTGTCCGGTCATTGAGAAGATCGTCATTGATACCGATTCGCCCGTTATCAAGACGCAGTGCGCGGAGAAATATCCGCAAGTGCTGGTGCTCGATCGCCCCGAACATCTCAAGGATGGCGCGACCCCAATGAACGATGTTCTGCTACGTGATATTCAAGAGGTGGAGTCACGCTTTTACCTGCAAACCCATTCCACCAATCCGCTGCTGAAGCCGGAAACGCTTGCTCGCGCCGTGGATACGTTCTTCAAGAACTATCCGGTCTATGACTCGCTGTTCAGCGTCACCCGCCAGCAGACGCGCTATTGGGATCCCTTGGGGCGGGCGATCAACCACAACCCCAATATTCTGTTGCGCACGCAGGACCTGCCGCCCGTCTATGAGGAAAACTCCTGCATATACATCTTCGAGCGGGAGACCTTGGTCACCAAGCATAACCGTATCGGCAACCGGCCATTTCTCTTTGAGATCGAACAGGTGGAAGCGCAGGACCTGGACGAGGAATTAGACTTCCAAATAGCCGATCTCATCTACAAACAAACACGCATGTGAGTGGGAAGTCATGCCAAGAGTTCTGATTACCTGTATGCATCTAGCGCGGCATTTCGAAGAGTTCCGCTCGCAATACGAGGTAGCTGGCGTGGAAGTAGTGATTCCACCGCTTGAGGGGCAGCAGTTTTCCGCTGCGGAGATGGCGCGGCATATCGTCGGCGTCGATATAGTTATTGCCGGGGATGACGACATCGGTGCTAGCGTCCTTGACGCCGGCAAGGCAAGCAGCCTTAAAGCCGTGATTAAATGGGGCATCGGAACGGACGGCATCGACAAGCCGCACGCGGCGCGGGTGGGTATTCCCGTCTACAACACGCCGGGCGTATTTGGCGAGGAAGTCGCCGATCTGGCGATAAGCCACCTCCTGATGCTCACCCGCAAGACGCACCTGATGGACCGCTCCGTGCGCACCGGCGGATGGTTGAAGGCCGAGGGCCGCACGCTTTCGGGATTGACCGCAGGGGTCATCGGGCTGGGATCGATCGGCCAGGCGATCGCCCGGCGTGCCGCAGCTTTTGGCATGGTGGTGGTGGGCTATGACGTGGCGAGAATCGAGAGTGCGGATCTTGACGCCATTGGTGCGACACAGGCACCGTTCGATGCGGTGCTGGAGCGCGCGGACGTGCTTTTCCTTGCCTGCGCCCTGATGCCGGAGAACCGCCATCTGATCGGCCGGGAGACGCTGGCCAGGGTCAAGCCGGGCGTCTTTATCATCAACGTCTCGCGAGGCCCGCTGGTGGACGAGGTCGCGCTGGCCCAAGCGCTTGCCGAAGGACGCGTTGCGGGGGCAGGGCTGGATGTTTTCGAGGAGGAACCCCTTCCGGAGAGCTCTCCTTTGCGCGGCTATGAAGACCGCTGCACTTTTTCCACCCATAATGGGTCCAACACGGTAGAGGCGGTGGCGCGCATCAACCAGATGACCACCGACATCGCCTTCGATGTGCTGGGGGTGAAGAAGGCAAGTTTTGTAGCAAATCGTGTGGTGTGAACCAATAGGAAGCAGATGGCGTGGGAAGAACAATGTTCAACAATGAACGCTCAATAATGAACAATGTAGCATTTGGGAAGAAGCCGTGAATCTGATTGTGAACTGTCAAAAGGTCGCCTTCAAGAGTGCTCTTGGCGTCCCCGGCGTGTTGGTAAACCTGTGTACGGCTCTTTCCGAAAAGCACAACTTGATCTTTGTCGTGAACAGGTTGGAAGATATTCAAAATAGTCCTTTGCGGGGGGTCATTGAACATGCCGCTCATGAGATCATCCTTGTGGATGCTGCGAAAAAACGCGCCAGCGCGTTCAAGCGTGAGGCCATTGAGTTGTTGCCGCATCATTTCCAGGGGCCTGATTTTTGTGATCGTTCCATATTGATCTGTCACGATCTGCACATTTACGATATTGCTTGGAAATACCCGAATGTCGAGGTGATGCGTGAGACTTTCAAACAGAACATGACGCGCGCCACCGCTGTCGTTACGCATTTTCCGCGCACCTATTACGCACTGGAGCGGATCGCGGGATTAACGCTCATGAATCTGTTCCTGACAGAGAGCCCGCTGATGTTCGACACCAGTGAGATAGCGGAATCTGGCCCGCATGCGTCGCCATATTCCGGCCAGTTTTGCGAGTTGCTTTATCCCGGCCAGCTTCAGGCGCACAAGAATCACGAAGGCTTGATGCGCGGCCTTCAGCGACTCAAGGAGCGAGGACGGACAGTGCGCATCCTGTGTCCCGGCTCGGATTTTACTCCCGATCTGACCGCTCATTTGAAGGCGTTGACTCGTCAATATGGTGTTGAACAGGAATTGACCTTTCCCGGCTATGTCTCGGATGGTGAGTTGATGGAGATGTACCGACACTGTCATGGCGTCATCGTGCCGAGCCTAGCCGAAGGCGGCGCTTATGTTCCGATGGAGGCCATCGCTGCGCGTAAGCCCGTGGCTGTCCACCAGATCGAGCAAGCCCGCATGCATGTTACGGCAATGGCCGGAAAAGTGATTTGGTTCGATGCGGCCGATACCGAGCAGACCGCAAACGCTATCGAACAACTTGCCGATGCCGATCACAAAGTGTGGTTCGACCGAAACGCATTAGCGCGTGAACGTATCCGGCAGATGACCTGGGACAGCGTCGCGGAAAAATGGAATATTCTTATCGACTGGCTCAGCGGGCGGCGTGAACGTCCGGTTCTAAGTGTGGGACGAGATGGGTGGGGGATCGTGTATCAGTAATTCGCGGAGTCAGAATATGAGTCTAGAAATGACAAGAGTGAGAAAATAATTATGACTGTAACACGTGATGAAGTCATCTGGTGTTATCGCACGATTCTGGAACGCGAACCAGAATCCGAAGATGCCATTCGAGAAAAAAGGAAGGCGCATAAAAATTTCTCTGCTCTTCGGGCTAGTTTTTTAATTTCAATGGAAGGACAACGTAAGCTGAAGGAGCATATACCCAATTTCCTGCCGCTGGGTTTGCCAGCGAACGAGATTGAATATGATGCCTCACCTGATCGTCTTTCCAGATTCTCCGCCACAATCAAGGCTGCGTGGACTCACCTGGGTCTTGTAAAACCGCATTTTGCCGTTTCGACGTCAAACAAGTATCTACCTGAGAATCTTTCTGAGAACATTGACAGCTTCTGGATCAGTGGCGAACGCATCGCAGCCATGCTTGAGAGAATGCTGAAACGTCATGGATTTGGTTCTTTAGAAACAAAAACGTGCATTGATTATGGTTGCGGTGCCGGTCGCGTCACTATGGGGTTAGCACCGCGATTCTCAAGAACCCATGCCTATGATATTTCGCCAAGCCTATTGCGCCTCGCTGAACAGCGTGCACAAGAACTTGAGGTGCGAGAAAAATGTAGCTTCCATCTTGTGAATGATTTGTTGGATACCTTCGAGGATTGTGATTTCTTTTTCTCACGCATCGTATTTCAGCATAACCCGCCCCCTATGATCGCCAAAATGATTGAAAATATGCTGAAGTCCCTCAAAATCGGCGGAATGGCCATATTCCA
Organism: Rhizorhapis sp. SPR117; assembly: GCF_021742065.1. Next base: position 3,878 of record NZ_JAKKIE010000050.1, on the reverse strand, counting down.
GGTGCCAACATATTCGATTGGCTATCGCTTCAGCATCGATGAATGGCTCGATCAAGATCACGCGCTGGACATGCAAATGCATTGTCTTCCACAACACGTCATATTCTCGCTCATCTCTAAAGAAAAATGTGAAATACTTGAGGTTCGGGAAGATGATAGTACGGGAAAAGCGGACAGGTGGATATCAAATACATTTGTCGTTCGAAGATTGAAATTTTAATATAATGTTTATTAAGAATTATATTACTATTTCCATATTATTTTTCCGATCGGTTATATTCCATAATATTGAAACAGTACACGAGGACGCGAATGATCAATGCAGTTAAGAACGTCATCTCACAGGCGCTGGGTAACAGTACAGAGGCGTCCTTACGCGATGGACTGGCAGTTGATGCACTTCGCAAAGAACTTTTTAAGCGGGAAGGGAGTTTCGCGAAGGCATCGTTCCTCCTTTCGCGGCTCTCCGGGCAGGAGGCCACGTCGCCCGAACGGGCGGTGGCGTTTCTTGGTCTGATGGATGACATTGACAACATCCTGGCGAGCCTGCCGCCAGAGGATCACGCTCGGCTCCAAGAGTGTGTCGATGCGGCCATGGGCAGGCTGAAGTCCAACGCCCTCATGGTAGCGCGCCTCGATGTGGATGGGAGCCTAGTCGATCAGGCGCTAATCGATGGCACATTCGTCAAAAGGGTTGTCGTCGCGCCAGCTGAGGACGAGGAGCGCGTTCTGGACGTTGCGCGGATCGAACTTCCAGCGGGCCGGTGCTATGCCCTGAGCACGGAATACACGTTCGATTGTGACGGTCAAGCGACACTGGAGGTCGTCGAGTGCGCCACGCAGAGCGTTCTTGCTGCGGCGCGTCTTGAGAACGGGCATAACCGGTTCGCGCATTTGAAGGCAACGCTTGCGCCGGGCATACAAAACGCCGTCGTCACCATTCGGATCAGAAATGCGTCCACCGAAGAGCCTGTTTTCTGGCATCAAACGGAGGTTTATGAAGAACAGGCGCCGGAAGGGAGTGTTTCAGCGCTAGCAGCCTTCTCTGAGGAATTAAAGAAACAGCGAACCATAAAGACACGATCGGTGTTTCAACCCGTGACCGGCGAGCCCCTTGACCTTGCGGACATCGACCGCATGAATGGCTTGCGGAACAAGTTTTCAGGGCAGCGCATTTTCATCATGGGCAATGGGCCAAGCCTGAATAACACACCGCTTGAACTGCTGAAAAACGAATATGTCTTTGGCCTCAATCGTGTTTCCTTGCTGTTCGACCGGATATCGTGGCGGCCGACCTTCTTCACCGCGTTCGATGTTCGCGTGGTGCCAGACAATAAGGAGGAATTCGCCAATCTCGATGTTCCCTACAAGTTCTTTTCGGCTAGGTACAAACAAATGATGGGGCTAAAAGACGCCCATTACTGGTATCATACGAAGGGATTTTATGAGGGGTTCGAGACCTGTTTCGAGCCGATGGTTGCCTATTCCGGATTTGGTGGCGGTGGCACGATCGCGATCATCGCAATAGAATTGGCGTATTTCATGGGTTTTCGAGAGATATACCTCATCGGAACCGATGTTTCTTATTCTGTGCCAAAGACGGTCGCTCAAAGCGGAAAAGATGTCTTTGGCGATGGCGTCAAGCTTGAACTTGAAAGCACCCAGGATGACGACGCCAATCATTTCGATCCGCGTTATTTCGGGAAGGGGAAGAAATGGCACAACCCCAATGTGAGAGATATGAAAATCGGCTTTGCCAGGGCAGCTTCTTATATTGAACAACGCGGCGGGATGCTGCGTAATGCAACGGTTGGTGGGCAGTTGGATGAGGTGCCGCGTGTGAATTTCGAAGCGTTGTTTTAAGAGGGCGGCATGAAGGTTTTATACGATATTACCACCCTGGCGAATATTCATTGCGCGCCAAACACCCGTCCGACGGGGATATTTAAGCATACCGAGGCGATGGGGCTGGCTCTGGCGGCCATAGACGATATTAAACTGCGCCTTTCAACCATTCCCTCCCAGCATGGCAAAGCCTTACGTTATCTCCAGGAAACAGGGCGTTTTGGCCTGGAGCGGTTTGTTTTCTCTCCCCAGACCGACCATGAGGTGGGGGCTCGTTTGATGTCCGGGGTCTTGGATGCATCTTTAAAGAACGGGGCGCTTCAATCGCTGGTCAGAACCTATCATTCTCAGAACTATGCACCCTCACACATTTACAATCATGGGGAGTTCGATATTTACCATGTGAACTGGCGCGGGGAAAACATTCTACCGTCCGATAGTTACCCAAGCGTCGTTTTGACGGTATATGATGTCATCGCCCTGAAAAACCCTGAATGGTTTGTAAAGGAAAACCAGCCAAACGCCATCGGAGATTATCTGACGGGTCTCTTGAACTCGGTGCGGTCGCATCATCATGTCACGGTGAGCACACAATGTGTCAAGAATGACCTACTTGAGTTGTTTGCGCATATTTCGCCGGAGCAGGTTCATGTCACGCCGCTTGGCGTTTCGCCCATGTTCGAACGATGCGGTGATCCGCTGGCCATGCAATCAGTGAGGAAGAGGTACGGAATTCCTGAGGGTGCCCGGTACATTCTTTGCGTGAATACCTTAGAGCCACGCAAAAACATGGAGACTGTCATTGACGCCTATTCCCTTCTTCAAGCGGAGGGGAAAGCCGATGATCTCTGCCTGGTGCTGGCCGGTTCGAGCGGTTGGCTCTCTGAACATATCAAAGCGATAGCGGACAAACTCGACAACGGGGACACGTCCAGAATATTAGTAACGGGTTATGTCGAGGATGAGGATTTGCCCGTTCTTTACTCTGGCGCATCCGTATTTTGCTATCCTTCATATGATGAAGGATTCGGGCTTCCGGTTCTGGAAGCCATGAAATGTGGTACACTGGTCATCACATCCAACTGCCCGGCATTGCGGGAGGTGTCCGCAGATGGCGCCTTGCATGTCGAACCGACTGACAGCCTCGCTCTTGCGGAAGCTATCCATGGTGTATTGACTGAAACGGCACAGGCGGAGTCCCTGAGGCAACGTGGGCAAGCCCGTGCGCAAACCTTCACCTGGGAGCGAAGCGCGCAGGCCATGCATGAGGTCTATCGCCAAGCGCAACGCCCCAAGTATGGAGCAACACACACCCTGAGCGCAGAAAATCCGCTGCCTGTGGATACGCGTGTTCTGTGCGAAACGAAACTACTAGAACAAGACGTTCAGCGTCTACAAGAGTTGAAGAATAAATATCGGGGAAACGAAATATTCATTGTCAGCGGTTCTCCAGATGTTCAGAATATTCCGTCAAATCATTTGAAAGATAAATATACTTTTGCAATCGATGGATTCAGGCGTATTTATAACTATATTTACTGGAAACCAAATTTTTACATGACGACCGACTGGCACGAAAACCCGGAGCTTGCCCGTGAAATAAACGGCTTGACCGGATCTACGTTTTTCTTTGAAGAGAAATGTCGTGAAATTCTACGTGGTGGTCCGGATGTCTATTTTTATACAACTGTCCATACGAATTCCGGTACCTCTTTGGCGAATCCCGCATCCTTCGATGTTTCGGCCGGGTTATTCGAAGAAGGCCATGCGTTACCTATGGCGATGCAACTCGTATTTCATATGGGATTTGATCCTGTCTATCTGGTTGGTTGCGGCCTTGAAATACAGAAATATTCTCAGACGCACAGGAAATTCAAGGATCGGATCATGAAGGCTGGAAAACAAGTTTTCGAGGTAACGACAGGCGACTCAGCGGAAATATATTCGCCTTGTGATCTAAGGCGTGTGGACATTTAAGGGATTCCTTTTTCCGCGCGGATCGGATTCAAGACTGGCGAAGGGAGCGCCATCTT
>NZ_JAKKIE010000005.1 GCF_021742065.1 Rhizorhapis sp. SPR117 | reverse complement strand
TGCGGTGAAAGCTGCACGTGCGGTTCGGCGGGGGGATCAGGGCTGACTCCATGAGCAGCACCAATCCTACCCGACTGGACGAGACCATGGGGCCTTGCGAGGCCGAGTGTCCGGCGCGCATTCTCGACCTCCTCACGTCAACCGAGAACCAGCATGCGATCGAGTGGCGCCAGCGCTGCCGCGCCAATGTCGCCCGCCGTGCCCGCAAGCTTTCCGACGGCGACCGGATCCGGCTTCCCGAGCCGATCAAGTTCACCGATGGGCATGTCGCGCAGGAATTCATCGTCAGCAAGCGCGGCCGGCGTATGGTCCTGCGTGATCCTGAAACCGGCGGCCTCTACCGGGTCAGCCGGCTCATGGAGCGGGCCTGGTCGATCGTTCCTGTGACCAAGATTCACAAGACAATCTTCGCCTGAGCCTTGATCTGTATATCCTGCGATGAAGTGGACATGGTCATGACGAACGCAATCGACAGGCTCGGCCTGTCTCCCAAACGCCAAAAGCTCTGCAGCCGGGAGAATGCCGTACGCGTCGCCGGGCGGATTTTCGACCATCATTCGAAGAAGGTCAGCGTCCTTCATACCGACGATCCGTTGCAGCCATTTCGCGTCTCGATCGACCCGTCTTCTCGAGGCCAAATCGTCATGGAGATGGTCGCTTGACGCGGTTGATTGCCGTCCTGGTGCTCGGGTTGGCCGCTTGTGCCCCAAGTGGCGCGGCGCATGAGGAAACGTCCTTCAGCGCCACCGCCAGGGCGCTGGACGGCGACACCATGGCGGTCGACTTCCGTCTGTTCGGCGTCGATGCGTTCGAACGGGGGCAGCTCTGCGAGAGGGCGGGCTCATGCTGGCAGTGCGGCAAGGCGGCGCAGGACCTCGCCTCACGGATGCTGCGCGATGCGGACGCTGAAATTCAGCTTTCGACGCGATCCAGCTATGGCCGGCCGGTCGCGACGGTCACCGTCAACGGCCATGATCTGGGAGAGACTATGATTCGGGCAGGACTTGCTATTCCTCAGCTCCATTTCCTGAAATCCAATCACGCGCGCGCCGCACGATATAGTCAGGCCCTCACCGAGGCCCAGCAGTCAAAGACAGGTGCGTTTGCCGGACGCTGGATAGAACCGGCCCAGTGGCGACGAGGGGGCCGCCTGAGCTGCGAGCGATAATCTCTCACGCAGATCGGACGTCCGGCCAGTCGCAACCACCCCCGATTTCAGGCTTGAAGATCGGGGTCGGCCCACCAGGACCTGCCCTGCCGAAAATCCTCGGTTGCTGCGACGACCGGCCCGTCCGGTTCGTCGGCGACATAGGGCGCGACAAGGGGAAGCGGCCGGATCTTTTGACGATGGATCTGGCCGGCGATCCGGCCGCGCGCTTCGAGGATATCTTCGAGCCACATCAGATCGTCGAGCATCTCGACAATGCTGCGGCCCGCGAGACTGAAATAGATGCAGCGCTGGAAATCATCGCCATTGGGGTTGCTCAAAATGGCCGCCAGCTTGCGCTTTCCGCCGATCTCCCCTTCGTGAGTCCAGCTCACCGCCTCACGCAGTTCGCGGACCGAATAATAAGCATCTTCGACATGCATGCCGATCGCCGCATTGGCCAGCATACGCCGTGTCGGACGGTTCTGCTCGTCCAGCGCAGCGTCGCGCAGCGTCACGTCGAGATCGAATGGTTCGAGATAGCGGGCGGCATGGCTGGTCATCGAGAATCTCCCTTGTAAGGAACGTACCATGAACATTCATGGGGTCAATCCCGCGTCGATCACAGTGATGGTAGGATTGCCGCACCTTTCCGATGGCGCGCTCCTGCGCCGCGCTCGAGAGATGCAGCAGCCGGTCCTGATCTCGGCCAATGCGCTCTCGCGCTGGTCCAAGCGCCGTGGGTGGCGCCAATGGATGGGTTGGGCGACGGACCGACTCGATAACGCACGCGAACTCCACAGCCTCAGTCTCGACAGCGCCGGATTCTCGGCCATGGTTACCTATAGCGGCTACCCGTGGACGGTGGACGACTATATCCGTCTGGCTGCGGCCTTTCCATTCCGCTGGTGGGCGAGCCTCGACTATTGCGTCGAGCATCAGGTCGCGGCGGATCGCGAGGAGGTCCTCGACCGGATTTCCCGAACGGTCCGCGCCAACATTGAATGCCGTTTGCGTGCTGCGGATCGAGGTATCGACCGCACCTTCATGCCCGTCATACAGGGCCGAGCGCCCTCCGACTATGAACGCTGTGCCGACGCATTGTCGTTCACGATCGACCACGCAAAGCTGGTCGGCGTCGGCAGCATGTGCCGGCGTGCCATCCATGGACCGGAGGGGCTGGTCGCGGTCGTGGACCATCTTGACCGCGCCCTACCGCCGCGCACGCGGCTCCATCTCTTCGGCGTCAAGGGCGACGCCATTCCCTATCTCAATGCCTATAGGCACCGCGTTGCTTCGATAGACAGCCAGGCTTATGGCGTGAGCGCGCGCGCCGCTGCATACCGGCAACGCCGGTCAAAGTCCGACGCATTCGTGGCGGACCACATGGCGCACTGGCTGGGCGTACAGCGCGCCCGCTTGCGTCAACCGACCCGCCGCTTGCCATTTCAGCCAATGGTCCTGCCGGCGCTCGAACCGGATAATCCGTGGGAGGCCGCGATTGCGCAGGCCCGTCGCGAGATGCGCGATCTCATCGAATCCGGCGATCTCGACCATGATGAGGTGACGGCGCTCTGGGTCGAGCAGTGGGCCGCCGATATCTACCGCGCACAGCGCGAAGGCTGACAAAAAGGGGAGGGGGACCGGGTGAGCGAGCGGGTGAGCCGCTCGAGAGCCGGAGAACCCCATGAGCTACGACCTCGCAATTCGCTACCAGCAGGCATTGGATCCGAGTGCGCTGATCACCATTGGCACGACACTGCACGCAATCAGGGCCGCCATCACCGATTGCCGGAACGCCGGCATCGATTTCGAGACCGATCCGGCCGTGATCCTCCTGGCAAGGCATCTCGGCGTGGTCTGCGCGGATCGCTCGCCCGATGCCGATCTTCGGCGCAACTGCATGGAACGGATCGCGGATCTTCGGAGCCGGCCAATGCTCAAGACGCTGGCCTATCGCGGCGTCTCTTACGACGACACCGCCAAGCGCTTGTTCCACTCGGAAGGGCGCACCGCGATGCGGCGCCTCGCAGACGCGCTCGCGCTCGAAATTGGTACATTCGACATCCGGTCCAACAAGGGTGGCCCCGCAGTATCCGGCGAGGTGACGCTTCACGGAGAGAATCTGTGGGTCCAACTCTCACTTGGCCTCTTCGGACCCGACCGGGAAGTGTGCTTCCGCAAGGTCCGCGGCCGCGACGACCACGTCGGTGATCGCAACCTCTGGGCGCCCATCCGCGAACTCGTCGAACCCGATCGGTTTGCCGCGCGGATACGGCGCGAACTCCGCCTTCCAGCGCCGGCATCCGTTTCTCCGCGCCTGGTCGCATAGAGGGCGGCGGCCATGCAGATCCTTATGTCCCGCGTCAGAATCGACGCGCAGGAGCCAAGCTATTCATACCGCCTCTATGTCCCCTTCACGGAGATTTCTTCCGAGCGGCAGAGTCTCATTTCGATGCGCTCCGATTTTGGCCTGGGCGCGGGCTTTCTTGCCCGGCTCACGGATGTGATCGCGCCGATGAGCCATCTTGAGGCACCGCCAGGTGTTGAAAAGCATCGATTCGGAACCCTCGTCGATGGAGTCGCGGACCGTCTCGGCGGCTTGCTTCTCGGCTCGGCCTTCCCGGAAATGGCCGAACGGACCGTGCCCTTTCGGCTGCATGTGCCGAGCGCGCCGCCCAATGCGACGGTCTTCGCCAGGGTCAACAATCTGTCGGGTCGGTACTCCCTTCTCTCGGACCATCTGCCGACCCTTACTGCTGAGGTCCTCGGCTTGCGTATTGCAGGAGAGCGATGATGTCCGAGCCTTTCGACCCGGCCGACGCCGAAGCATGGATCGCCCATGGTCGCCGGCCCGAGCACGCGGTCTTCCTCGCTGACGCCTGGCGCCGTTTTCCCGATCTGCCCGCAGATGCCACACCCGACGACCGGCTGGCACGAATGCGAGAACGGGTAATCGCACTCCGGCCCGTGATGGAATCCATGTCGCGTACAGTGGAGCAGCAGCGTCAGGCACGGAACTTCGCCTTCACCGCGACACGGCTCGCCGACGGGGGAGGGGACGATCGCGACCGCGCCATCATCCGCGCCCGCGACCTCCATGGCTATGACTGGGACCGGGCGGTACGATATGCCGCTGGCTGGTACGCGGCCCACGCCGGCTGGGATCCAGAAGTGCGCAGGTCCGACCCCCCATCGCTTTCGGCGCAGGCCTATGACCAGGGTTTTCGCGATGGCGGCGGAAATCGCGACGATCTGTTCGACACGGCGCGCCGGGCCCTCATTGCCGGGTCCTCCGCTCCGCTGCCGGCGGTCACTGTCTCGGGGCGGCCGCGGCCCAGCGAATGGCCTAAACCCTCGGATATGCCGCGACCGGCGCGCTGGAACCGCCGCCTGCTCATCTTCGGTGCACCGGAAACTGGACTGCTCACAGATCCCACCGCCGGTCCTGCCGAGGCCGCGGTGCTCCTTCCGGCTCTCCAAGCTTGTCCGGGGCATGAAGAGGCCACCGTCATCGTGATCTCGGGAAGGGGCTTCCATGAGTTCGACGGGCGCGGCTGTGAGATTGTTCCACTGGTTGGGGTCGAAGCCCTCAGCCGGCGCGCGGCCGACGACACGCACGAGAACAGATTGCGGGCTCTTTTCGGCACACGCGACTTCGACGACATCCTGATCGCCGCGCAGGGCGACTATCTGTCTCTGCTCGACGCGCATGCCGCCGCTCTTCCGCTCTGCCGGACGATGGAGCGGACACGCAACACTGTGCTTCAGCAACGCGCTCACTTTCGCACCTGGCTCGATCGTGGCCTGACAGCCGGCGAGACGGTGGGCGCCGGCCACATCCGCTGGGGCAAGGCCGTGAAAGGACTGACTGGCCGTCTCGGCGAATTCACCGCCCGCTATGTCGGCAAGCTGCCGACCCGTGGGCACCGCATCATCGTCGAGACGGCCAATGGTGAGCCAGCTGATGGCTTCGTCTCCGCACGGGGCGAGCCCCTGGCCTGGGAAACTGTAATCACCAACCGCGCCCATCTGCGCAGAACGATGGCTGCCAGACTGCGCGCCTTCGGTGGCGCGACCCGCCTGGTACCGCATGAGACGCATCCGGTGCCTATCGGAAGGAGAAACAGCCATGAACATTCGGAAAGTGCAAATCTCTGTCACTCTGCTGATGCAGGAAACAGATGACGATCGCCTGTCGACGATGAGCCTCGCGCGGATCGGCGAGAAAATGGATTTTGGTGACATGGTCGGAACATTCGCGATCACGGCCTCGGCCCGGGTGCCGCCGGACACCATTCACCAAGAGCTTGTCGCCGTCGGAAATGACGGCACCTTCTTCAACGACTGCGGTGATGAACTGGTCGAGGACAACGGACCCCGGACGTCCGATTCATCCGCCGTTCCAGCCCCCTGTATTGGCGCGCGTGTCCGAATCCGCCGGCGACAGCGCATCGGCGGGGACCGCTACGCCAACCGCGAGGGCATCATCGTCCGCTCGCACTTCGCCGGCTTTTATGTCCGCCTCGATATGACTGCCCGCGAACGTACACAAAAGACGGAGCTGGTTGAGACCGCCTTTCTCGAAGTCCTGGCGCCGTCGGCAACCGAGGGCGCCTGATCGGGCTCACCCATTCCACGACGCCGCAAAACCCTCTGTCTTTCCATGGAGACCGTCATGGGCGATCGGACCCACTATGTTCACGTCTATGCGACCGTCCGCGTCAAGGTGGCCGTTCGGGCCGAAAACCATGAAGATGCGATGAAGATGGCGGACGGTCTATTATTCAACGATGGCTTTGCGGTCCGGCTGATCCCGGCTGCTGTCGCGGTCGTTGACGCTGATTATGCGGAGGAAGTGACCGGCTATCTGGTCGATGAGTCCGGCGATCCCGATTTCCTGCGCTCTCGCACCTATGACCCCGACTACAAGCCGGTCCGCTCGTCCCGGTAGCCCTCCCGTTTTTAGCAGCGCGCGTATCGGCCGAGCCAAGCATTTCGACTGACCGCCGCCACGCACAGACATCCCCTTCGAGACCTGAATCATGCAAACCACCCGCAGTCAGCGGTGGCGGGATCGGCGCGCTCAGTGGGCGACCGATTTCAGCGTCATCGACCCCTATGCCTATGGCATCGACGTCATCGATCATGCCGTTGCCAAGGCCTTCGTCGCCCGGCACCATTATCTGCCGAACTACCCTGCCGCGCAGCTTGCGGTGGGACTCTTCGGACGTCGCGCCGTTTTGGAGGGCGTCGCGGTCTTTGCCGTTCCCGTAACCAACGCAGTGATTACCCGGCACACCGGGTTCGCCGATCCGTCGAAGGGATCGGTTCTCGCTCGCCTCATCCTGCTTGATAGCGTCCCGCAGAATGGAGAGAGCTTCTTTTGCAGCCGTGCCTTTCGCCTGCTGCGCACCGCCCGACCAGCGATCGAGGCCGTCGTCTCCTACAGCGATCCCGAGGCCGGTCACATCGGGCGCGTCTATGCCGCGCTTTCGGGCGCTCATCGCGGCGTCACGCGGCCGCGCACGGTTTTGCGGGCCGGGGCGCGGACCATTTCGGACAGGACTCTCTCGAAGATCCGATTGGGCGAGTGCGGCATGGACGGGGCGATCGACCAGCTCGTCCACCTTGGCATGCCACCACCGGCGCGGCATGAACTCCCCGCTGAGTGGTTGCAGCGACTTCAGCGCGAACAGTTCCTCGAGCGCCATCGTCACCCGGGCCTTTTCACCTACTGCTTCGAACTGACGCGCGCCGCGCGCCGGCGCGGGAGGTGCCTCCCCAGACTGCCTTATCCCAAGCTGCTGCCGGCCTCAGACCCGATGCTGCCGTTGTTCGGGTCCTGAGCCGTCGCGGCCTTGCGCCGCGGCAAGAGGGGAGAGGGATCGGGCGGTCGAGCCGTGACGCGCTCAAGTAGCTGGATTGCCTCCCATGTTGAACATCGCCCCCGCGCGGCAGGCCGAGATCACAGGTCCACGCAACCGCGTTCCCGATTATATTCGCGTAACCGAGCCGCAGCCCGTCGTGCTCGCTTATGGCATCGGCGTCGACAGCACGGCGCTTCTCGTCGAACTGGAAAGCCGGGGATGCCCGCCGGACCTTGTCCTGACCGCCGACACGGGCGTCGAGAAGCCGGAGACCTATGTTTATCAGGAAATGATGTCGGCTTGGATGGCCGCAAGGGGCATTCCCTACGAGACCGTGCGGTACACGCCGCGACGCTTCAAGCACTGGCCGCCCTATTTCGACCTGCTGTCCAATGTCCTCACCAATGCGACACTGCCCAGTATCTCCCTTGGCCGCCACTCCTGCTCGCTCAAATGGAAGATCGCCCCACAGGACGCGTTCCTGAAGGAATGGGCGCCTGCCAAACGCGCATGGGCACGCGGCCAGAAGGTTGTCCGCCTCATCGGCTATGACGCATCGCCGGCGGATACGCGGCGCTATGAACACGCATCGAGCATCGCGAACGACTTGTTCGAATGCCGCTATCCTTTGCGCAAATGGGGCTGGGACCGCGCCGCATGCATTGCCCGCATCGAAGCGGCCGGTCTCCCGGTCCCACCAAAATCGAGCTGCTTCATCTGCGGGGCGATGAAGCCCGACGAGGTTCGCGCGCTGCCAGTCTGGTGCCTTCGGTTGATCGTTCTGGTCGAGGCTCGGGCGGCACCGCGCCTCAGGACCGTCGAGGGGCTTTGGCGCCGCTCGACACGCACGCGGCCCGGCCGGATGACGGACTTCATCCGGGCCGAGCAGCTGCTCCCGCCCGCCGACATCGATGCGATCATCCGCGATGCCCCCGCAGATCTGATCCGGTTTCAGGACGCCGCCGCCCATGTGCCGCTGCCCGACCGCCCGGCGATGTCGGAGTGGCTCGCTACGTTCAACGCCGGTCTCACGGAGGCAGTATGACAACCCCAATTGTCGAACAGATTGCGCGGCTCAATGACCGCTGCCGTCAGGGCTTCGATCCGCATGCCCGCATCGTCGTTACCCGGACCTGCCTCGCCCGCCTCGCAGGCGACGGCGATGCCGTCCGCGGAGTCGTTACCCAGGCCGAACTGCTGGCGGCGGTCCGGCGCTACAGTTTCAAGCCGGGCGACGGCCCGGGACGGGATTTCGGGGCCTTCGAACTTCATGACCAACGGGTTCTCTTCAAGATCGATTATTACGATCTCGACCTCGAATTCGGATCGGAGGATCCCGCCGATGCGTCGATCACCCGCCGAGTTCTCACGATCATGTTGGCTGAGGATTACTGACCAGGAGTTTCCGGATGCGCCCGGTCGGTCCGGCAAAAGGGAAGGGGGGCTGGAGGCGGAGAGCAAGTCCGCTCCCAGCTAGGAGTTTCCGATGTCCATCCCCGCCATTATCCGCAGCCAGGTCGATCCGGCCGCGGTCACCAAGGTCACGCGCCTCTTCAACAACACGCTCGGCGACGTCCTCTCCGAGCTGATCCAGAATGCGCGCCGGGCAGGAGCGACGGTCGTCGATCTCTGTGTCACCGAGGCCGGCGGCATGCCTTACCTGACCGTCTCCGACGACGGCGCCGGCATCGAGGATCCTTCGGTGATCCTGGCGCTCGGCCGGTCGGGATGGGACGACATGGTCTCTCGGCGCGAAGACCCCGCCGGCATGGGCGTCTTCAGCCTTGCCGGGCGGCAGGTCGAAGTGCGCTCATGCGCTCGTACGACAGGCGAGGGCTGGCGCATCGAGATCGGATCGGACGATTGGGAATCCGGCACTCCCATTTCCGTGACGTCCTGCTCCCATCCCTTCGGCACGCAGTTCCGCGTGCCCCTCGACGAGCAATGGGCCAAGGCCCTGGACGCTGCGGCGCAGAACGCCGCGCGCTATTGCCCGCTTCCGGTCCGGCTCAATGGCACGCTACTGAAACGGCAGGACTGGCTGGAGGGTGCCGACACGATCGTCGAACGAGACGGCGTCAGGATCGGTCTCTTCAACGACTATCGAGCCACCCGCTTCAGCCCGAGCGTCAATTTCCATGGCGTAACCGTCATCTGCCCGCTACCCTCGGTCGGCGAAAAAGATCGGAACTGGTGGGTACGGGTCGACATTGTCGATGCCCCCGATTTGCAACTCGTCCTCCCGGCGCGCAAGGAGATGGTCGAAAACCAGTCGCTCGTGGAACTGCGGACGACCGTCCGTCGGACCATCTATCGCCACATCCAGTCACTTGGCAGCCATCGCCTGCCCTATGAGCAATGGCGCGAGGCCGAAGATCTGGGCATCGTGCTCCCTGAGGCCCGGCCCGAACTGGCGGCCTGGGCACCATCCCGAGCGGACTATAATAGCGATGCGGTTCGGAGCGGTCCCCTGTCAGGCGACAATCTCCTGCTCGTCGATCATTTCGGCTCGGCCCTTGAGCAGTGTGCCGACTTCGCCCTTGCCAAGGACGGCCGCTTCGACGGGCGCCTCGCCACCCCCGATGACACGATGTCGGGTTATGCCTGGTATGACCGTCTGGCGCGCGTAACCGGTCTTCGGTTCGAGGTCGTCAAGGATGGTGAGACCTTCGCGCTCGGCACGGCCGACTTCCCCGGTCTCGAGAGTGGCCCGGTCGACCGGCTCGACCTGATCCTCGAAATCTCCGGCCCGACAGCCGAAACCGTCGTCATCTTTGCGCCCGTAGCGATCGAATATGACGACGGGCTGTGCTGCACCTTCGAGGAGGCCAATATCCTGCTAGCCTCGACGGAAGCCGTCACGCCCTCCGAATTGGTCCACCTGCTCGAAGGTGTCTGCTTCTGTTCCAGCGACGACCGCGACGCCGACAGCTGGGACACCCAACACGACCGCTTCCTGCTCGATGCCCAGGAAATGACGACGCGGCTGCTGCTGGGGGACGACGCTGCGCTGATCGAGCGGCTTCGCGCTATTCTCGCTTATCGCGCCCAATGGTTCGTGCCCGAGGGTCGCCAGTTCATGGCCGTGATCGGACGCGATGCCATCGACGTCCGGATCGAGCCGTTGCCGGCGGGTTGATCCCCTTCGCCGGCGCTCCGCCCATGTTCTCAAAATCAAAATCCCAGGGAGATCGTGCCATGCGACCCATCAGAGCGGCCACCGCAGCCGATCGCGAGACAGTGGCCGCCGCGATTGATCATTTGCGCGCAGCGCGTAACCTCCTCAGTCAGAGCGGCGCGCCTCGCGCGACTGCTGCCGTTCGACGAGCGCTGCGTAGTGCGGAAGGTGCGGCACGCCATCTCGATCACCGAATTCGCAGGAGTGTATAATGAGTCGATATGAGCTGAAGCCCAAGGCGGATATGCCCTGCGTCATCAAGGCGGTCGTGGGCTGGGACCGGCCGCTGCAGACTTTCTTCGCGCAGGTCTTCATCCGCACCGAGGCCGAGCCGGAGGAAGGCGAAGCCACGATCTGGGTCGGCACCGAACCCGGTGAGATCCTCACCGCCGCAGCGGCAATCGCGGTCGTTGCGCCTCATGCCGAAATCCCCGGCGACCTTGCCGAGGCGCTCGAGGCCGACTTGCGCGCGAGCGTCGGGATCAGGGACGGCGTCCACCAGGTGGAAGCCAAGCGACAGATATTCGGCTCGATCCAGTAGCACGCGACGACCAGAGACGAACTCGCCGCCGCCGATGCGGCGAAGATGGGCAGACGATCTGCTCCGCTTGTCTTATATTTGTCGCCAGTCGCCATCGAGAGAACCGCTATGCACGTTGAAACCGCCGCCAGCTACATCCACAGCCACGCCTTCCTTGGCGACAGTCATGATGCGCATGAGCGGCGCACTCGCTGGGTCGTCGCGCTGACAGCAGCGATGATGCTGGTCGAGATCGTCGCCGGTTGGATCACGGGCTCAATGGCCCTGCTCGCCGATGGCATGCACATGGCGACGCACGCCGGCGCGCTTGGCGTCGCGGCGATGGCCTATGCTTTCGCCCGGCGGCATGCCCATGACCGGCGCTTCGTTTTTGGAACCGGCAAGGTCGGCGATCTCGCCGGGTTCGCGAGCGCGCTGGTACTGGCGATGATCGCGTTCGGCATCGGCATCGAGTCCTTCTGGCGGCTGCTTACGCCGAAGACGGTCGCTTACACCGAGGCGCTTTGGATCGCGGGGCTTGGCCTGGTCGTCAATCTCGTAAGCGCCTGGCTGCTCGCGGACGGCCATCATGACCATCACGGGCATGATCATCACCACGATCACGAGCATGGTGGCCATCACGACAATAATCTTCGTTCAGCCTATTTCCATGTCCTTGCCGATGCGCTGACCTCGGTGCTTGCGATCGCTGCGCTGCTCGCTGGACGATTCCTCGGCTGGGCCTGGATGGACGCGGCGATAGGCATCGTCGGTGCGACCGTGATAGCGCGCTGGTCCTGGGGGCTGCTGCGCGACACCGGAGCGGTGCTGGTCGACGCTTCCCTCAATCCCGGGCTCGAAGCCGAGATCCGCGAGGCGATCGAGGACGGCGATGCCCGTATCACTGACCTTCATGTCTGGCGGGTCGGTCCCGGACGCTACGCCTCGATCGTCTCGTTGATTGCCGCCGATCCACTTTCGCCAAGAGCCTATGCCGATCGTATCACTGTCCATGAGGAGTTGGTCCATGTGACGGTGGAATCCCACCGGTGCGAAGGCCACCACGCACCACGGCTGCGCGCTGCTTGAACGACTCCGTCGCCGCCGAAGGAGCGGGCCTCGGATGTGGCGCTTACGCGCCTGCTCGGCCGAACGGCCGAGGAGGGGAGGGGGAGAGTGGAAGGTGGTTCGGACGAAGGGTTCGAGACCATCATCCAGGAGACTTTCCCATGAACATCGGTACGATCAAGCAGAATGATGCGGGTATTTATGTCGGCAAGATCGCGACGCTGACCATTGCGATGGTGATTGCGCTGCGCAGCGTGCAGTCGGCGAATCCGAAGGCGCCGAAATTCGAGGTGCTGGCGCTGTCGGCGTCGCGTGCGTGGGTGCAGGTGGGAGCGCTGTTCGAGCTGTTCTCGAACGGGACGGGCGAGGCGTTCCTCAACGGCAAGATCGAGGATCCGAGTCTGGCCGCGCCGCTGTACATCTCGGCGTTCGCCCAGGAGGACGGGTCGTACAATGTCGTGTGGTCGCGCCCGACGCGCCGCCGCGACCTGTCGGCGGAGATGGCGCCCAAGGCCGACGAGGGTCTGCCGCCGCTGCCGGGCGAAGGCGATGCCCCGGCCCAGCCCGCCGAGGCCGGCCTCGGACAATCCTCCGCCGAACAC
Source organism: Rhizorhapis sp. SPR117 (assembly GCF_021742065.1). The sequence goes on along the minus strand of NZ_JAKKIE010000005.1, from coordinate 116,349 downwards.
GCATTCGCCAGCTAACGTTCACCTAAGTCGCTATCCCGCCTAGGTCCTCGCTCCTCCGCGGAGCGGGGACCTTTTCTCGTCTTGCCGGCCGTATGGCCGGCGAGGGGAGGGGGATCGAGGATGTGTCTCACCGACATTGGAGGAGAACCATGTCCGACATCATCGATCTGGGCGGCGCGCCCGCCAATGAAGATTGTGCGCAACTCGGCCACAGCCCCGATTTCGAGCGGCTCAATCGCCTCGAAGTCGCCGTCTATCGCGCGGCAATCATCGCCCGGTTCGGGCCGCCCCCTGAAGGTTGCGCCCTCGTCTCGATCACTAACCGCCACGACTTTGGCATCTACCGCACGCTCGGGCTTAGGGTCGATGGGATCGTCGCCCGGCGTGAACTCGCCGCAGCCTATATCGCCGCCGTCGAAGACGGACTCGGCAGCTGGATCGAAGCCGGTTTCGTGCCGCCGGTCCGTTATGATGACGGCTCTGTTCCCGTCATTGAACGGGATCACATCGATGATATCGTCACGGGTGCGCTCATTGCCACACGGCCCGCTGCCTCCGGTCGGTTCGCGATCCCCGACTTCGAGATCCTCCACCGCAATCTCGCCGCTGCCTATCCGCGCAGCGCCGAGGCCGCGCGCGCCCTCCTTCAGGAGATATCAACATGAACACCGAAAATCCGACAGCCGATCACGTCGCTACCGAGGCCCGGATCAAAGCCGAAATTGCGGCGCATCGGGCATCGGTTCGCGATGTGGAAGCGCGCTGCAAGGCCGCGTTCCTGCCGCTGTTGATCGGGCACGGCATTACCCGCGTCGAGATCCACTATGACGGGAGCGGGGATGAGGGCATGGTTGGCGATGTTGTCGCCTTTGCCGATGAGCAAGCAGCCGAGCTGCCCGCCATATTGTGCGACCATTATAGCGTCGAATTCAACGGCGAGATTGAAAGTCGCCCCATGCAGTTGGAAGACGCGCTCAGCGCCTTCGCCGAAAATGCGGTGTGCGACCATCATTATGGTTGGGAGAATGGCGAAGGCGCTCACGGAACGATCATGATCGATGTCGCGACAGGGGCTGTCACCCTGACCCACAACGAACGGTTCATCGACTACGACACGACCGAGCCCGAGCTCTAGCGATGTCACACTGCCATTATCACGCTCTGAGTTCGGTTCGGCGCTGGGGCGGCAAAGCCGAGGACTATATCGCGCTCCACCAATGGTTCGACGAGTCGAAGAAGATCATCGCTGACCCGCGCCACCGGGCGCTGCGCCATCATGCCGAGGGGATATTCCTGCTCGAGGTTATCTTTGGTGTCGTCGTTCGCAACAGCGACGGTCGCGACGTACCGGTCCGGCTCATCGGCGAACAGCACGTCGTCGAGGATCTCGGCCGGATTCCATCCTTCGCCGATTGGGCCAGGCTGATCCAGCCCGCGCCATGGACGCTGCGCGGCAATCCCGCCGGCTCGCCCGGACTGGATCCGACCCTGAATCTGGCATTGTGAGGGGGCCAGCCATGCACAGACAGCTTGCAATCTCTCCGAAAAATCCGTACTTTACGGATAGGAGATTGATTATGACTCAAAGCGCCAGTTCCGTCGAGGTGTCGAAGGCCTTCGGACGTTTCAGCCGTCAGGCCCTGCAGGAGCCCCTCACCATCACCCATCATGGCGTCGCAAGCCTTGTGCTCCTGTCGCACGCCGAGTTCCAGCGGCTCAAGCGCCGTGACCGCCAGGTGCTTGGCCTTGCCGATTTCACCGATGAGGACCGCGCTGCTGTCGCCGCGGCGCGAGCGCCCAAGGAGGCTTCTGCCTTCGATGACGAAGTGCACTGAGATCCATGAATCTACCCAAGCCGGTTCCGGGTCTCGTTCTTCGTTACGCGTTTCTCTGGAGCCATGAAGCCGCGGCAGGTGCCGAGGAGGGCAGCAAGGATCGTCCTTGCGCGGTGCTTCTGACGACAACGACGCGCGATGGCCGCGACGTCGTCACTGTCCTTCCCGTCACGCACACGCCTCCGGAGGACGAGGCGCTGGCTGTCGAGATTCCGCCCAGCACAAAGGTGCGGCTCGGTCTCGACGGAGAACGGTCCTGGATCATCCTCAGCGAGGCGAACCGCTTCTCGTGGCCCGGACCGGATCTCCGGCCGATAGCTGGAGACGAAACCGGACGGGTCGATTATGGTTTGCTGTCGGCAGCACTCTATGATCGCGTTCGCACCAAATGGCTGGCGGCCTATGATCGCCAGCGGGTCGGACAGATCAACAGAACGGAATGATCGCACATAAAGGGAGAACATGGTCCATGAATGTCCTGCCCATCGACAGAGCCAGTACCGAGGCCGCGATCAATCGCCTCATCGATCTCGCGCGTTCGGACACCGGCCAGGCCCGCCGCGCCGCAAACTTTCTGATGGCATGGTGGAACGGCCCCGATCTCGGTCACTTCGAGATTGCCGACCTGTTCGGTCTCGATCTCGAGATTGCCGCCGATATCGGAACGGTGATCGGTTATCTGGGCCAACATTCCGGCGCGGTCTATATGGATGCGTTCGGCTATCGTGACGAGATGCAGAACATCATCGCGCGCTGGCGAGCGCCGACCGCCCCCGAGGCCGCGATCGCATCATCCGACTGATCGCGAGCCTCTCGTCTCGCCTCTCGCTATGCCGTATAGTCGCCTGCATGACGGAGCTTGACCCCCACACATTGCGCGTTGCCGCTTCGCTTGTGCGGTCACGGATTGCCAATCTCAAGCGCGATTCGCGGATGGATGGGCTGCAGCGTCTTGGCGCGCATCGCACGCTCACCCAGCTTGCCGTCGATCTCGAGGTTTCGGCCGACCATGCCGGTCCGAGGCGCCGTCGACGTCCGGCATAGTATTTCCGCGGCATTTCCTCGCCGCGCGCGTTGCGCGTGCCCCTGATCAGTTGAACGCCTGTCGACGGACGATTGCGGTCGGTTCGTGACGTCTCGTGCGTCCTTTGGCCATGGCCGGAAAGACGAGGGGGAAGGAGGCATTGGGTCCGGAGAAGGTCTCCGAGGCCCGTGACCGGCATTCCCAGTGCCGCCGTCTCCCAGCGAGGAACCAGCATGGCAAACCATTTCGTCAAAGCGAGCTTTCTACTCATCGTCACCGACGCCGAGGCCGAGGTTCTGCGCCGCGTTCACGAGGCGATCGAGATCACCGGCGATCCCGGTCTGGAGCGCGCGGAGCGGGAGGCACGGTATCGCAGCCTCGGAGAGGGTTTCGCGGCCTGCTTCCCGCCAACCGAGGCCGAGGTCTTTAGCGGTTTCCTCGCGATCTTCAGCGATCCCGACTATCCGCGTCTCGGCTTTTCCCTCCAAGTGGATCCGTCCGACGGGAGCGGTGAATGCCAAGTCTGGCTACGTGGCGACCAGGTCGACATCGAGGCGGCTGCGGCCCTCATTCATGCCGTAGCCAGATCCGCGCTGCCCTTCGGCTTCGAATATGCGCTCGACTGCGATCGCCTCCGGCCTGGAGAATTCGGAGGCGGCTATGTCCTCGTCCGTGAGGATGAGGTGGAGTTCGGAGGGTCGGCCAGACTGCTCGAGCGTGCGCTCGCACGTACCGCCGGCGACGCCCCCCATGGCCTGGTTCTGACAACCCGCGATGTCGATGAAGGCCTGCTCTTCTGGAACACCGATACAGGCTTTGGCTCACTCGAAAAGGCCACCGTGTTCTCCGAGGCTGCAGCCGACCAGCACGATTTGCCGATCGCGCATGACCAGCCGGAATGGCTGGCCATGCCGGAACCGCTTTCCTGAGGAGGTCGCATATGCGCTACATTATCGCGCTTTACGAAATCGATCGCGCCTACGGAGGTGGTGAAGAGGGCGGGTGGTGGTTCGATACCGGCGAACTCGTCCGCCTGCTGGCCTTGGCGCCGACGGAGGATCGCGCGCGGACACTCGCCGATCGGGCCAATCGTCTCCTCGACCGGCTGCAGCGGCATCGCCGCCCCGTCGACTCCGTCCTCTATGACGGCGGTCGCTACACCGCCATCGTCTATGAGTGGACGGCACCGCCGGCCTTTCCCGAGGTGCGGCCTCACTACGCCTGACGTCGCCACCGCCTCCGTGGCGAGGCGCCACACCCAGCCCACCAACGGCGCAGCCGCGCTGTCGGCCCGGCACGGCCTGAGACGCCTGCTTCAAAGGAAATCTCCATGCCGATTTTCCGCGTCACCCTCGATGCGAGCGTGCCCGAGGCGATCCTGGCACATTCCGATGCCGATACCGAAGAACGGGCACGAAGCTGGCTTCTCTCCCAAAGCTGGTACGAGCGCCGTCACATCGAGTGGCGCGGCCGAAGCGCGCCGTCGCCGCGCGGCGACCAGTCGCGTACCCGGCATGCCGTACGACTGGGGCTCGACTGCCCACGAACGTCGCGGCCGCGATGCGGATCGCTTTTCTTCGTGCTCGACGTCGCGACGATTGGCGACGAAGACCCGCTCGACAAGGCACGGCGTGTTCTCGATCTCCCGGGTGCGGCCGTCCAGCACGGGCGTACACCGAGGCTGTCGGGCATACTGGCGCAAGGATCGTTCAGCGCCATGCACGGCGACTCGATCATCGGCTCGATGCCGGGAACATGGCCCATCGACCGGACGCTCACCGGATATTCTGGGCAGCTACGGGCAGGGCGGTGTCGGCCTGTCGGGCTGGCAGCTCAATGGCGGCTCCTGGATGGTGCTGCCGCTCAAGGGCTCGGACGGATGGATCTGGCTGACCCGCGAGGATATCTTGCCCGCTCCCGACTTCTTCTCGCTCGAGGTCGACATCGATTGCCGCATCATCGGCGTTCATCCCGATCAGATCGGCGATTTTCCGCCTTGGGATCATCGCTACGCCGGGCATGCGCAAATCCTCGATCTGCCCGATTTCGCAGCCGAACGCGCGACCGTCGCCCGCTTCGAGACGACGGCCTCGGGATTCTTCCTGGAGGCCGCCAACGATCTGACCCGCTGGCGATTTGCCATGGGCGACCATCTGCCCCGCCCGATCTGGGCGGGATCGCGCGAGCCCCGCGATCTCTGCGAGGGGGAGTCGGTCGCCGGAGCGTTCGTCCTTGCGCACGATTGCTATCTCGAGGTCTGACGCTCGACGTCCATAGCGTTTCCGAGGCCGCGCAAGCGGGCCTCGGATGTGGCGCTTACGCGCCTGCTCGGCCGAACGGCCGAGGAGGGGAGGGGGAGAGTGGAAGGTGGTTCGGACGAAGGGTTCGAGACCATCATCCAGGAGACTTTCCCATGAACATCGGTACGATCAAGCAGAATGATGCGGGTATTTATGTCGGCAAGATCGCGACGCTGACCATTGCGATGGTGATTGCGCTGCGCAGCGTGCAGTCGGCGAATCCGAAGGCGCCGAAATTCGAGGTGCTGGCGCTGTCGGCGTCGCGTGCGTGGGTGCAGGTGGGAGCGCTGTTCGAGCTGTTCTCGAACGGGACGGGCGAGGCGTTCCTCAACGGCAAGATCGAGGATCCGAGTCTGGCCGCGCCGCTGTACATCTCGGCGTTCGCCCAGGAGGACGGGTCGTACAATGTCGTGTGGTCGCGCCCGACGCGCCGCCGCGACCTGTCGGCGGAGATGGCGCCCAAGGCCGACGACGGTCTGCCGCCGCTGCCGGGCGAAGGCGATGCCCCGGCCCAGCCCGCCGAGGCCGGCCTCGGACAATCCTCCGCCGAACATGGCTTCGGCGAGGAACCCCAGGAGAGCGGCCGCCGCCAGCGCAAACAGCGCACGCCCGAACCGGCCGAATAGTCCGGACCACGCCTGACCCCGCGCCATGAGCCCCCGGCGCGGGGTTGCAGGGCTCGCTTCGCTCCCCCGGCGAAGCGGGCCCTGTTTTCATTTTCCCTGGCGGGAGACCGCCGTCGCGCGAAGGGCTGCCGCAGCCTTGTCCGAGCCTTTGGTCGTTCGCTGCGTCCGCCCCAAGACAACCGTGACTGAGGACGGCATCGCAGGTGATCCCCGTCGATCCCTCATTCTTGGCGGATCGTAGCGCAAGCGCCGGGCGGCTTCTTCGCACTCTTGAGCTCAGAACTTCCCATTCTTGCAAAAATTCCCATTTTCGCTATTCTGGCAATAACAGCAGATCGAAGAGATTGTCATGAGCGCCGAATCCCTCATCCCCGCGGCCAAGAAGAAGGTGCCGCTTACAGCCTTCCACAACCATACCGGCCAGTATCTCGATCTCGGCCGGCGGACGCCTGTCACCATCACCAAGCATGGCCGTCCAGACCTTACGATCGCCGACGCCTCCTATTTCGAGCGGATTGAGCGGATCGCGGCCGGACAGATTCTCGCGGTACTCGATCTGGTCGCCGTCGATACCGCCGACATGAGCGAGGAGCATATCGGCCTCTTCGAGGCCTCCCGTCCGACCCCAGAGGAAATCGCGGCGGATCGCTGGAACGATGACGCCGCTTCCTAAGGTCGGCGACATCCTCCACTATGTCTATCTCTTCACCCACGAACAGCAGGCGGGACGTGAGGAGGGTATCAAGACACGCCCAGTCATGGTGGTGGCGGTCCAAGGGCAACGCGTCTTCACGCTCGCCATCACGACAAAAAACGACAAGGCGGGCAAGACCCTGGCAATCCCCGATGTCGTCGCCGATCGTGCTGGCCTTGCCCGTGGCACTTCGATTGTCATCGACCAGTACAACCACTTTACCTGGCTCGGTTACGATATCAGGCCTGTGACGGCCGAGCCCTCCTATGTCGCGGGACGCATGCCGCCGGGCTTCACAAATACCATTCTTTCTGCGCTGACCGCCCACGCCAAGGGCATTAACCGGGATTGACGCTTCCTGGATACACCTTTGGTCGACGCGCATAGCACCGTGCCAACAGGAGAAAGTCCAGAGGCACTGGCCGCGAACGGCCGCCACAGGCCAGGCCGACCCGATCATCACAGCGGTCCCGCTCTCGTCGAATTCCGTACTGGCTGGTGCTCTCTGGTGAACGAATGCACCGCGCCGTCCGCAGTGCCCGAGCACCGGCTCATCACATTCGTTTCCGTGCTCTCGGCCAGGTCATATCCGGCAGTGCGCATGCACGCATTGCTGTTTCGGCGTTGATCGCCGGCAGCAGGTGGCCGCCTTTCACAGCCTGGTAGACCAAGCCCAGCCGTAAGGCCCTGGCGTGGCTTTCGCCGCCGGCGCTGCATCGCCGTTGTCATTTCCCACGCCGCCCCGGTAACCGGCCCCCCCCGTGGAGACCGACTGAATCCACCCCGCCGCCGAAGCCATGCAAGTGCCCGGCGGTAAAGGCCAGGCGCGAGAGACTCATCCGTCGTTCGCTGCGCGCCTCTGCGCTCCATGCCATCCGGCCACCCGCTTGTCGGGATGAACGCTACGCCCGTGCGGGGCGCCCGCAACCCGCAATTTTCCGACCGTGTTGTCGGCCTACGGCCTCCGCCCGCACCACTCGAAAAATTGGGGTTCCCCCTCCCTGGCCGCGCTGCGCACGGCCCGCTCGGGTGCGGCCGCCCCTGTTTCACGGGCTCTGGCGAGATTTCATCCCAGCGGGATCGGCCCGCTGGCGGAATCGAAAAGGCAAGCGAACATGAACAAGGTTTTTCTCTCGGGCCGCATCACGTCGGACATCACCCGCTTCGGCACCGACAGCAAGGGCGGCGTCAGCTTCACCCTCGTCACCAGCAAGCCGGTGATCAAGGATGGCCAGGTCCAGAAGGACGACAACGGCTACACCGAAACCTACGACGAGTTCCATCAGGTCAAGGCCTTCAACGGCCTCGGCAAGTCGGTCGCGAACCACAAGAAGAAGGGCGACCGCCTGATCGTCACCGGCGAGATCCGGTACAGCCGCAACGAGCGCGACGGCCGCACCTACTACAACACCGACATCGTCGCCGAAGAGATCGAATTCATCTGACCCCTGATGGGCGGCCTGCGGGCCGCCCTCTTCATTTTCGGAGACCGCACATGTTCAACATCTCGAATTTCGACGAGATCGCCGGGGTCAGCCACGGGATCGAAGCCATCAACCCCTGCATGGTCGCCCGCATCCGCCGGGCCGCCGACAGCCTCAACCGCTACGAGATCTCTGCGCGCCTCGCCGATGCCGTCACCGAGGCCGCGGATGCCGCCCACACCCGCGCATGGGAGGAAGCCCAGTTCGGCGAAGCCAGTGCCGACACGATCGTCGACTGCGAATATTTCGACGAACTCGCCGCAGCCTGGTCGCTGGTCGCCATCGAGCACCAGCTCATCAACCCCGAAACCATCCTCCCACATGACGGGTCGGTCCACTGACCCGTCATCACCATCCGTCAAGGCAATCGCTCATGATCGCGAGCCCATCCCTCACCCGCCCCCGCATCATTGCTACGGCATCGTCATGCACCATCGCGCCAATTGGTGGCTTGTCGAGTTCCTCGAACTCGACGCGACACCTGCGCGCGCCCGCAGATTGTCGGGCCGGCTCACGCCGGCCCTCGCCAACTGGCTGCGACGGAAGACCGGCGATCCCGGCCTCGCCGCCGAGATCGCCGCGCTCAATCCCGGCAGCCGCTGCTGGTCGGGTGAGTTCTCCTTCGTTCCTGCGACCGGCGAGGCCGACACATTGGACATAGACGCCCATCCCTGGGGCGCGGAAGCCGGTGAGCTTGAAGAGCGCCTCGGCCGCGCCATGATCGATGCGACGCTGTTTCCGATACCCGCGGGCTTCGCCTCGATCTTTACCGCCCTGCCACCTGAGAACCAGCCGGTTCTCGCCATCCGGCTGAGCGGCTATAGCGGCGCGACCTTCGAACTCATCACCGCGCGCTACATGCCGACCTACCGGCCGCGCTCGCCGTGGCGCGATATGTCGAACGACGCTGTCACGGACAGCGGGGCCGACATCATCGGATGGCGCGAAGCCGCAGACTGGATCCAGCCGCTTTGACCTTCGCCGGGCCATGACAACGGTCATCCCAGCGGGGCAACAGCGGCTATCCTGTTTTGGCTGCGGCAGCGCTCATTGCTGATTTCAATGCCAGCGCCAGAGCAACCTTCGTGGCGATCTCATCGAGGGTCGCCATCAAACGGTTGAGCTGCGTCCACGATCCCGCGAGCTCAGCGCCATAGCGGGTCACGAGATATTCGCGGCTATGGCTGAGATCGTTCAGATGAAGCAGCGTTCGCTTTCGCAGGCGCAAGCCTGTCGATGCCGCAAGCTCCGCTCTTTTCGCCAGATCATGGGCGGCCCCGCGATACTCGTCGGCAAGCCGCTGGATCTGATCCGCGGTTGCGACATCACCGGGATATGTCTTCGCGCCGCCGTGCATGAGGCCTCTTTTAGGGGCGCCCTTTGAAAAATCGATACCGCCGGACGGCACGGGGTTCATGACTATCTGGCGCATCCCGGCGCAGCCGGGACCGGGGCTCTAGTCGCGTTCCGCTCCCGGAGCCCCTGCGGGTCTCCGCCTTCCAGGTAACGATCCCCTTGCGGGGGCGCCCGGACGAACCGTTGTATCCCAATAATATAACTCTCTCTGACTTCCTATTCTGGTGTGCGGGGATTGTCGGCCGTCAAGGATGAGCGGTCCCCCCAATTTTCACGAACCCTCCATTGCGCTGCGCTCCATTCCGGATCCGCGAAAATCGGTTCCCCCACCCCCCGCTGCGCGGCGCGGTCCTGCGGCCCGCGTCCCTGACTGCCTCGACCACCGCACCCCCAGAGGCAAGCCTCATCGAATGGATGAGACACGTCACACCCACGGAGGCTCCAATGTCCAAGTCTTTCACGAACTTCGCCGATCTCGCCAGCTTCGTCGCCGCCAGCCGCGGCAATGAGGCGCAGGTTGCGACCTATGCAGATGCTTTCATCGAATATGAGGAGATGGCGAAGATGAGCATCGTCGACGAGCCCGAAAGCATCGACATGCCCGATCCCGAGCAGGTCCGCGCCGCCGTCGAGATGATGCTGCAGACGATGTTCGACGTGCTGCGCGACACGCGCATGGAACGCTATGCCGCCGATCTTGCCTGGGGCTTCGCGCACAGCTTCCACACCGTCGCCAAGCGTGTCGAAGGCTATGAAGATGACGCGGCCAAGCGCCTCGGCGATCTCGCCCGCACCTTCGATCCGTCGGAGAATTACGCCACCGATCTCGAAGAGACGCAGCTCCTTTGCCAGACGCTGCAAGGATGCCGCGAAGCGCTTGAATGCATGCGCGACCATGCGAGCGAAGTCTATCGCGTCGAGACCGGAAAGCCCTTCTCGCCGGTCAAGGGAAGCCGGGTGTCGAGCAGCCTCTCCGCCTCGATGATCGATGCCCGCGACTATCTCGCCAGCAGGGCCCGCGAGCGCCGCGAGCAGTTTAACCCCGAAGGCCCCGTCGTCGCCTTCTCGGGCGGTCAGGCCTGGGAAGACGATCAGCTCCTGTGGCGCGGCCTCGACTCCATCAAGGCCCGCATCCCCGAGATGATCCTCGCGACCACCGCCCAGACGAAAGGCTGCGATGCCATCGCGCAGGCATGGGCGGCATCGCGCGGCGTCAAGGTCATTCTGTTCCGCCTGGACCGCAAGCTCGGAGCGAAGGCTGCCTTCGTGCGCAACGATCGCCTGCTCGCCCTGAAGCCGGTCGAAGCCGTCATCTGCGAAGGTTCGGGCATCCAGATGAACCTCGCGCAGAAACTCCGTCAGGCCGGCGTTCCGCTCCATGTCGTCAAGTCGGATCAGCAGTCGCTGCGCCCGGCTTCGCAGCGCTCCGAAAATCGCACCGCTCGCGGGCACTGACCCGCGCTCCGAGAGGCTCCGGCATCTGCCGGGGCCTCTCTTCTCTTTTCGTCTGAGGACGCGGCGCACGGGGGTATCGAACCCCCGCGCGCCGCCGGGTCGAGCGCTGAACGCGTGATCCCTTGCGGGCGCTTCCGGACCCCAAAGAAAAGAGGGGGTGAAGAGGGGGATTCCAGCCGAGGAGACCAAGGCCATGTTCATCCTGTTTCGCATCGCCATCCCCGCCGATGAAATCGAACCGCCCGTCGCGGTCATAACGGCGCGCCAACTCGCGGCGCTGCGCCGCTATCTTCATGCCCAGGGCGAGCACATCGGTATGGCGCTGATCGAACCGGACGAGGTGCTTGGCGACTGCTTCGAAGCCCGGGTCTGCCCCCTCGCACTCGCTTCGGTAACGCGCCTGTTCGATCACGATCCGGCGGTCATCGCCGTGGTCGAGGAAGCACAGTTCCGGGGACGGCGCGTGTCGATCCGCCATTGCCCCCAAGCCGCCGAAATCACGATGCGGGTTGCGCTCACATCGGACTGCGGCCTCGAACTCGACCTTGCCTATGGCAACGCCTATGCACTGCTCGAAGCCCTCGGCCTCGACGCAGAAAGCGTCGGCGAAGTCACTGCCGATCTCCTGCGCGAACGCCTTACCGATCCAGCAACCGCGCCCCGGGCGGCATCTCTCGGAGTCGAGCATTATCTGCCCCGGCTCGAGCGGCTGCTGGCGAGCGTGGAGGGGGTCGAGGAAGCGCGGCTCGCATGGGCGTGAAGCTGGCGGCATTTACTGGATACAGGAAGGCGGCTCCAGCGGTCTGCGGTCCAGCAGTGTGTCGATCGCGAGCTGGAGATGGCAGGCACTTGGGCGCTCGTCGATCAGCTCAAGAACCGCCAGTGCATCGCGCATCAACACGAGCGCCAGCGCGCGCTGAACGCCATGATCATCGAGCGTTCGTAGGTCATGCGGGTTGCCACTATCCGCATCGAGGACGGCGCTCTTATCCCCTCCGCGAAGCGCAGCACGCAGCTCATCCGTGAGGGCAGGTCCGGCAGCACGGCCGCTCTTGGTCCTACGCATGTCCCTAACCTCCCGACCCTGGATAGCCGCCAATGGTAAACGGGGGGTTATCCGCCCACTTCGGCCCCCGCGCGCAGCGCGGGAGCCGGGGCTGGTAACATGTCGAGACATGCGCCTACGCTTTTAGCGCCGAAGCACCTGGACATATGCGCAGGCACCCCGGCGTGAATTCACACCGAGTTGCCTTTCTCGACGGGATTACCAGTCCCGGCGCCACAGCCTTCGCGGCGCAACCACGCACCTAGCACAGGCATACGGGCCAACCAAGCAACGGCCATTCAAATCGGCATACGCCCGGAGACCACCCCTCGCTTGCCGCTCCAAGCAGAGAAGCCCCAAGATGCACCGTTGAGGAAACATCCCTCTCTCACAGACCTCCTATTCTGTCAGCCGGACGAGGCCGCCTCAAGGATCGACGGTTCCCCCAATTTTGCCGGCGCCGCCGCTCCGCTGCGCTCCACGGCGACCCCGACAAAATCGGCACCCCCATCGCCCGCTTCGCGGTCGCCGGCGATGCCGGCGATCCTTGACCCGACCTCGTCCGCCCGACCCGCGACCTCCTGTTTTTCAATTCAGTCAGGAGGACATCATGCAGACGAACACCGCCACCGCCGACAACGCCGCCTACTTCGCCGCTGTCGCCTGCGCCGAGCGCCGGGCACTGAGCAGTTACTTCGACCAGCACGTCATAGCCGATGACGAACTGGGCTACGTCGCCATCGACGAAGGCGACTATGGCGCTCTCTCGCTGGGGATCATCGACCGCATCGTCTACAGCGTGCCGGGCGGCATCATTGACGAGCTTTAGAAACGACTGGGAGGGGCGGTATCGCCTCTCCCTTTTTTTGCTCGGAGGATAAACGGACATGGGGGGCATCGAACCCCCCATGTCCGAGCCGCGACACAAGGTCGCGGCAGGGGGCTGTTCATGCCGTCAGGCGCTTTTCCACTTCATCGATCCCAAGGCTCCGGATGCGGGCCAGAAGGCCGCTCAACCGCTTGGTGTCGAGCTTGAGCAGGCCCGTCTTGTCGATGGCGTGGATCGCCTGTTCACGCTCTCTTTCTTCCAGCTTCTGCCGCCGCTCTTCGAGCCGGTGGGCTTCCTGTTCTATCGCTATTCTTTCCTGTTCCAATGTGCGTGCCATGATGGGCCTCTCGGTTCACGCTGATCGGGCTATGAACCGGGTCACTATAGGCGCTTGGTATCCATCTCGAAAGAAGAAGATCGACAACCGCATCGCCGTTTCTGCACCGATGTCGATGACGCGTTCATGCCGCATGTTGGGGAAGATCCCGACCAGTGCCGAACAGCTCCACGCAGATTGCTTGCTGCATACACATTCCGTCCGAAGGACGGCCGGGCGCCTCGCCGGAGGCGCTTTCCCATACATCTCAGCCGCGTCACGAGACGTCCCGGGGACTGGGCTTCAGCCTGGTGCAGAGTAGCACACCGTACGCACCAGAGGTGCAGGGACTCTGATGATAAACCAATGGCTTATCCGAATATCACTCTGTGGGACAATGTGGGACACTATTTTCGCGGGACGAAAGCAACGCAATTACAAAGACTTGACTGTCCCACACTGAACACAGGCCATTTGGTCCCCCGGTCCTTGTTGCCCCCGGCGCTGGGCTCCGGTATAACAAGGCCCAGATTCTGAGATCCCACCAGCCTCCCTGCTAGGAGGCTGACGTTGAAGACCCCCACCAGACACTGCTCGGTCAGGCTCGATCAAGCACATTATGATCGGCTCATTGCCATCGCCGCGGAGCGGGGATGCAAGCCGTCCGACGTTATCAGGACCGCTGTTCACGTCTTCCTGACATCCGCAAATCTGCTCACCGCGAGTCACCGCCGCATAGCGCGGATTTGCGAGTTCCAGCAGCTCGCGCTCGACATCATCATCCGCGAGCAGTTTCCCGAATATCGGGACCGCATCATCGCGGAAACCGATAAGCGCCTTGAGCAATATCATGGCGCGTAAGGACATCCGCAGCAACGGTCAGGCGATCCCTCTGACCCACCACAGCGCGCGCGGCAACGTCCAGCGCAACGCCGGCAATTTCACACGCGGCAGCCAGCTCCTCACCCACGAGATGCTGATGTGGTTCTCGGGCGCGAGATTGCCCTTCATCCTCTGGTTCTTCGCCTTCCTCGCCGCCTGGTTCGCCATCATGTCGATCAAGCTCGACGAGCACGGCTTCCAGCTCATCTGCATGAAGATCTATTCCACGCTCTGGAACTGGATCGACCTCGACCCCAAGAAGCGCGTCAACGTTACGATGCCCAATGGCGAAATCATGCGGACCGTCATGGCGGCGGTTCCCTATATCCCCGAGGTCATCAAGGCCTGGGCGATCGCGGTACGAGGCCTCATCGGCGCCTTCCTGGTCTCGATCTTCATCACCATCCCGATTGTGATCTGGTTCGTCGATATCTCGTACCGGCGCGGTCGGTCGATCCTTCAGGAACGCCATGAACGCGGTGCCATGCTCGTCGACCGCGAGATCCTCGTCTCCGAAATCAATCGGCATAACCTTGCCAAGTTCGAGGAGGAGGCGCGCAATCTCTTTCCGGGTCTCTCGTCAACGCGGGTACTGCAGCTCCCTTTCCGGGCGCGCAAGGAGTCCGGGATTCATCATCCTTATACCCTCGCGGGCATCCCCTATCCGCACCGCACCGAGCAGTCGCACACCATGCTCATCGGTACCACCGGATCGGGCAAGACGACCGAGCTTCGCAGCCTCGTCTCGCAGATGCGTGAGCGGCAGGATACGGCGGTCATCTTCGACCTGACCGGGGCCTATGTCGAAGCCTTTTACGACCCTGCGCGCGACACGATTCTCAACCCGATGGATGCCCGCTGCCCGGCCTGGTCGATTTTCAATGACTGCCGCACCCACAGCGAGTTCACCGCCGGGGCCGCCGCGCTGATACCCTCCGACGGCGGTTCGTCCGAACCCTTCTGGGCGCTCGCCGCCCGCACCCTCTTCATCGAGATGTGCATCCGTCTCCAGGAACGCGGGCAGACCACCAATCTGGCGCTTTCGGAGAACCTGATGACGGCGGACCTGAAGCGCGTCCACCGCTTCCTTGCCAACACAATCGCCGACCCTCTGACGGCCCCCGAAGCGGCCCGCATGGCCGAGTCCATCCGCGCCGTCTTCAACACCAATGCACAGGCCTTGCGCTTCCTGCCCGACGAAGGTACGCCCTTCTCGATCCGCGACTGGATCACCCGTGACAAAAAGCCCGGGTCGATCCTGTTCATCACCTGCAGCTATGTCGACCTGCCGATGAACCGGGCGCTGCTGACGCTCTGGATGGACCTCGCGATCACACGCCTCATGACCCTGCCGCGCACCCGCGAGTTGCGGACATGGTTCATGTTCGACGAACTCGGCGCGCTGCACCGCCTGCCCGCGATCGAAAGCGGTCTCCAGACCGCGCGCGCCTTCGGCGGCGCGATGATCCTCGGGCTCCACAGCTTCGAAAAACTGGTTGAGGTCTATGGCGAGCAGGGCGCCCGCAATCTCGCCTCGCTCGCGCGCTCCAAACTGATCCTGGCGACCGCCGATTTGGACACTGCGGAGCAATGCGCGCGCTACATCGGCAACCGCGAGGTCCGCCAGATGGATGAAGCCTATAGCTATGGCTACAACAACACCCGTGACGCCTCGACCCTGACCCCGCGCAAGCAGGTCGAGCCGCTGGTCATCGCCGACGACATCACCAACCTGCCCTCGATGCACGGCTTCGTAAAGTTCCCCGACGGCTTCCCGGCGGCGCGCATCCTGCTCGAGTGGAAGGACTATCCTCAAGTCGCCCAGGGCTTCCTCCTTCGCCCCGATATTCAGCCCGTGCGGTCGAAGCGCGGAGAGGAGGCATTCGAGGAGGAGAGGGCGGGGGAAGCCGGCGGGCGGGATGGTTCGTTGCAGGTGGTGGAGGAAGTGGCCGAGACCACCAACATCGCCAGGGATCTTGCCGCACGCATCCTGTCGGCCGAGGTCGAGGAGGAGGATGATACGGCCCGGCGCGCGGCCCCGCGGGCGGACGATCGCGACGAGCAATCGACCCCTCAGATCCATGCTGCCGACAAGGCGCAGGCGGCGCGCTCCGGCCCCGAGGAGCAGCCCCTTGCCGCCCGGGATCGCGACGATCGCCGGGACGGTCGCCAGGATGCCGCGCGTGGCCCCCAGATCGAGGACCAAACACTGGTCGAGCTGCGTCAGGCCTTCGCCTCGGGGCGCGAGGATGACGGCATGGATATGGGGATCTGATGCTCTCGGTCGCCGCCGTCCGCTCCGCCTCCGGCGCCGCGAACTATTTCGCGAGGGACGACTATTATACCGTCGAGGGCAGCTCCGAGATCACGGCGTGGGCAGGGGAGGGGGCGAGCGAGATCGGCCTGTCCGGCGAGGTCTCCAAAGATGCCTTCGAAGGGGTGCTGAATGGCATCCTGCCAGGCGGGGAGGCGATCGGAAGGCATGAGAACCGACGCGCCGGCGTCGACCTCACTTTCTCCATGCCCAAGTCGGCCTCGGTCATGGCCTATGTCGCCGGCGACAAGCGTGTCCTCGGGGCCAACATGGCCGCTGTCCAGAAGACCATGGCGTGGGTCGAGAAGAACCTCGCCGAAAGCCGCCGCGATGTCGAAGGGCGCAAGGTGCCGGTCCAGACCGGCAATCTGGTCTATGCACTATTCCAGCACGACACCAGTCGAGCGCTCGATCCGCAGGCCCACATCCACGCGGTCATCGCCAATCTAACCCGGATGCCCGACGGCAAATGGCAGGCGCTCCATGCCGACAAGATCTGGAGCCACAACAGCGTCATCGGCTCGATCTACCACGCGCATCTGCGCGCTGAGCTCGAGAAGCTCGGCTACCAGGTCGAGCTCAAGGGCAAGCACGGCACCTTCGAAATCTCAGGCGTGCCCAAAGCTGTCCTCGGCGAGTTCAGCCAGCGCCGCGAAGAGATCCTCGAGCGCGCCACGAAACTCGGCATCAAGTCGCCTGAAGGCTTGCGCGAGATCACCAAAAGATCGCGCGATCCAAAGCTCGATGTCGAGGATCGCGCTGCCCTCAAGCAAGACTGGATCGACCGCGCGGCTGCGCTCGGTTTCGACGGCAAGGGCCTCGTCGCCTCGGCCGAAGCTCGTGCCGGGATGGCGCTCTCGGATGGCGCGCTCGAGCGGGGCTATCGCGCGATCGGCGAAGCAATCGATGCGACCCGCGAGCGCCTGGGTGGCCTGCTGCGCCCGCATGATCCGCTAATCGACAATGCGCTGGCACGCGCGGTGCGTTCCCCGACCGAGGCCCGCACGCAATTGGCGGTCGCCTCGGCCGTGCGTATCCTCTCCGAGCGTGAGGCAGCATACCCCGTCCATATGCTCGCCAAGACCGCGCTCGATCTCGGGGTGAAGGGCGTCACCATCGAAAGCATCGAGCGCCGGATCGACCGGCTCGTCCAGAACCGGCAGCTAATCCCCGGCGTGGCCTCCGCGGCGGACCGGACGGGGCGCATGGTGACCACCCAGGAAGCCCTGAGAACCGAAGAGAGGATCCTCACGGCCGTCGAGGATGGGAAGGGCTCGGCGAGCCCAATCCTCCCGGCAGATGCGGCGCCGACGCAGCTGCAGGCGGTGGCTGAACGCCCGCTCAACCCCGGCCAACTTGCCGCCGCCACCATGATCCTCAGCTCCGCCGACCGGACGGTCACTGTCCAGGGTGTCGCGGGCGCGGGCAAGTCGACCATGCTGGGGGCGGTCGCGAAGATCACGGAAGGTGAGGGACGGCAGGTGACCGGCCTCGCCTTCCAGAACAAGATGGTGGCGGATCTGGGCGAGGGGGCCGGCATCAAGGCGCAGACGATCGCCTCCTTCGTCCTCGCCAACGAGCGTTTCATCGCCGAGCGGGACACGCCGCGTTACGATGCGGCACGCGGCAAGCTTGCCGGCACGATGCTCGTTGTCGACGAGACCTCGATGGTCTCCAGCAATGACATGCTGAAGCTGCACCAGATCAGTGCAGCCCTGGGCGTCGACAAGCTCGTCCTCGTCGGTGACCGTCAGCAGCTCTCCTCGATCGACGCGGGTAAGTCCTTCGCCATGATCCAGGCCGGCGGCGGGACCATGGCCCGGATGGACGAGAATATCCGCCAGCGAACCGACCAGCTGCGCACGGTCGCGGCGCTCGCCAATATCGGCAAGGCCGGTGCCGCGCTGGCGGTGCTGGGGACAAATGTCGTCGAGAATGCCGAACCGGCCGCGAAGGCCGCTGACATGTGGCTGGCGCTCCCGCAGTCCGAGCGCGAGGCGACCGCGGTGTTCGCCTCGGGGCGCGAGGCGCGCGCGATCATCAATCAACGCATCCAGGACGGGTTGATCGCAGAAGGCAGCGTCAAGGGCGAGGCGCTCCATCTCACCGTCTATGAGCGCGTCAACACCGCGCGCGAGGAACTGCGCTATGCCTCGACTTATCGCGCAGGCCAGACGCTCGAGGTCGGGCGGGGCGGGGCGCGGGATGTCGGCATCCTGGCCGGGCGCTACGACGTCCTCAAGGTCCATGCGAACGGCAAGGTCGAACTCGCCGACGGCCGCCGGAAGCTCCGTTTCGATCCGCAGAAGCTCTCACCGACCGAGCAGCGCGACCGGCTTCAGCTCTCCGAGAAAAAATCGCTCGAATTGCGCGAAGGCGACCGTATCCGCTGGACCGCGAATGACAAGGAACGCGGCTTGCACAATGCTGCGCTTGCCCGCGTCGTGCGCGTTGACGCCGCCGGCGTCACGGTCGAAACGTCTGACAGGAGCCGCCTGACGCTCGACCTCGGCGATCCGATGATCTCGCGGCTCGACCTTGCCTACAGCCTCAACATGCACATGGCGCAGGGTATCACCACCGACAAGGCGATCACTGTCATGTCGGCGCATGAGCGCAACCTCTCGAACCAGCGTCTGTTCAACGTAGGCGTCACCCGCGTGCGCGACGAACTCACCATGGTGGTCGACGACAAGGAGAAGCTCGAGCGCCAGCTCGACATGAACCCCGGCAACAAGACCTCGGCGCTCGAAACCCTCGGCCGGCTCGACATCGACGGCAAGAAAGGGCCGGGGCCTCGCGAGAAGTTCGATCCCGGGCCGATCGATGGGGTCGATCTGTCCGACCTTCCGCCGTTGCCCGGTGATTTGCCTCCGCTGCCGGATGGCGCGGCGCCGCCAGACCTCAAGCCGGATCGTGCCGACCCATTGCCGCCGCTCCCCGAACGGAGTCTCGGCCTCGATTTATAGTGTGAAGCCACAGGCATGGTGCCCGCGGCAAGTGTAAGGAGACGAACCATGGGATGGGAATTTGAGCAGGCCGGCAAGTTCGGCAGCGAGAAGGCCGCGGATGACTATGCCCGGCGCAACAATCTCGATCCGCGCGACGTGCAGATCACCCGGAAGGGTGATGGCGTGGAGCTCAGTATCCGCCGTTCGGCGCTCGACGGCCGTAATCTGCGCGACAATGGCGAAGGCCGGCGCGATGGCTGGGGCTGAGGGAGATGGCCACGGACCCCTTCCACCTCATCCAGTCGCTGCTCGATCCGGCGCTGCCGCTCCTCATCTTCATAGGTTCGGCCGCGCTCATAGTTGCATTGTTGGGCGGCAAGCTTGGCCTGTCGGGGCCGCCCGCGCCTGTCGCCAAGCCGTTCATGACGCGACGCGAGCTGGCGATGCTGGTCGCGCTCGAGCAGGTCTTGCCGATGTACCGGATCCACGCGCAGGTCGCGATGGGCGCGCTTCTCAAGGCGCCGCCACGCCTGGGCGGCCGGTTCGTTTATGCGGATTGCAATGCTTTCTCGCAGAAAATCGTGGATTTTGTAATTCAGGACCCGACTACGGGTGGGGTCGTCGCCTTGGTCGAGGTCGACGACTACAGCCACAGCGCCGCCAGTGATCGAATGCGCGACACAATGACCGTGCGTGCCGGCTATGGCACGATCCGCATTCCTGCGTCCGCCAGACCGACCATTCCCAGCGTCCTCGCAGCGGTCGGGCACCTTCGCGAACAAGCGGAGTGCGTCGCCTTCGACGTCTGATAGAACGCGCTGGTGGTTACCGGCGCGTACGTGCATCGCACACGGAGGCGAAGCAGACGTACCGGCGGATGTAGACTGGGGGCTACGCTGGGACGCGCTTCATAAACTGCTCGCAGGGCCGCATACTTCGATTACGCGATCGCACGTATGGCGCGGCCACTGCACAGCTTCATGTTCGACGTTGCAGAGACGCGACGCCGGGGGCTTCGACCATCAACCGTTATCATGACACGGTTGCATGCGTCGGGCTGGCCTAAATTGGCAGCTGCCCCTGTGCGACAGTGATTTCGGCGTCGAGCATTCGGCGTCAAACGATAATGCCCATTTCATCGCAGGAGAGCGCCTATGTACGAGAATATTCTGGTGGCTTATGATGGGCTCAAGTTCAGCCAGGCCGCCTTAAACCAAGGGGCCGGCCTTGCCCGTCTCTGTAAATCGAAACTGCATCTGTTGGGAATTGTCGCGACAACGGGCAGCAGCGGGCTTGCTGAGGCGTACGGAGAAATTGACATCTGGGGGATGGAACGCGAAGAGCTCGAACAAGCCCTCAACGTGGCTGCTCTGGAATCCGGCAGGCAGGGTGTGAATGTCATCACCTGCATCCGGCAAGGCGATCCGGCACTTGAGATCATTACCTATGCCCATGGAATAAACGCTGATCTTGTCGTTCTCGGCCATTCAGAGAAAGGCATCATCGAGCGTTGGTTTGATGGCTCGGTTGGCGGCGAATTACTCAGGCACCTTCCGTGCAGCTTGCTCATCGCGAAGGCATAGAATCGGGGCCGGTCAAGGCAGCAGCAATCGCGGAGCTGTGATTACCTTCAAACCAGTTCCGAAACGCAGCTGGCCGATACTATCGGAGATTACGTTATCACTGCGGGCTTCGGGCGTGGTGGCTTCCTGGATCACGCTACGTGCCGGCGTGCAGCATTGCACGCGCGAGACGGTGGTGACCTTGCGACCGGTGCCGGGCGAGTGTCAGCGGTGTGCGCGACTTCGGAATCTTGTGGATGAAATTGTAGCGCGCCACATGATAGCTCGGATCGAAACCGTAGAAATTGAGGCGCATGCAGGCGAGTTCCTCGGCGCGATAAGCTGCGAGCGGCTTATCGGCCTCGTCCGCGCTGCGGCACCTCCGTTTCTCCGCAAGACGCGCCTCGAAATCCGAGTCCATGGCAAGCGTTTGGGCGAGCCGGGCAGTCGCTGTCGGATCGTGCGCAGAAGAGGAGGGCAGGAGGCGGTCGACAAGACCGAGGCGGTGCGCTTCGGTAACGCCCATCGGCAGCCGCGCCTGTGTCACGCGCTGGGCGTTCTCCGCCCCGGCGCGGCGCGGTAGCAGGTAGGTCCAGTATTCCGAGCCGTAGAGATTGCCCATATCCTTGTAGTGTGGATTGAACACCACACCCTCGCGGGCCCACAGCTCGTCTGCCGCGAGCGCCAGAAACACGCCGCCGGCGCCGGCGTTACCGCGGAGCGCGGAAACGACCAGCCGATCCGTTGTGGTGATGATGTCGCGAGCCAGGTCGTCGATGGCGTTGATGTTGCGCCAGGATTCATCGGCCGGGCTGTCGGCCGCCTCGATCAGGCCGAGATGGATGCCGTTCGACCAGCAATCGGGACCGCCCGTGAGAACCAGCACGCGGGTCGGTCGCGCGAGCGCTTGGGCATAGGCTCCGCGCAACGCCTCGCATTGCGCCGTACTCATCGCGCCGTTGTAGAAGTCGAAGTGGAGAAGGCCGACCGGGCCGTCCTCTTCGTAGCGGATCGGCGCATAGCCGGGCACTTCCGGTAGTGCCGCGCTCTCTGCCGCGAAGACATGCGTCGCGGGCAGCTTGAGCGCCTTGTCAAGCTCCTCGCGCACGTGCCCGACCCACACAGCGCCGTCGCTTGTGGCACGCGCGATCGCGCCGTCGCAGCGGGCGATGACCGCGCCCGGGCCGCCGGCAAGGCCCTCGGCCGGATGCGCGTCATAGAGCCGCACCGCTCGGTCGAAGAGTCGATCGCGGATGCCGGGCGTGCCGTCGGCGCTGCGGATCTTGCGCAGCACTACGTCTGTCGGATCGGTCGCCCAGTCGATAACGCGGTCGCTCTGGCGGCAGGGCGGGCGCGCCAGGCCGCGCACAGCCGGATCGTCGCGCTCGGGCCGACGCGGCGCGACCGCGCCAGACTCGATCCGTTCCAACGCTTCGAACACGGCGGTCACGGCGGCATCTGCCACTTCGCGGCGATAGAGGCTCGATTTCGTCGCCGCCCGCATTGGAAAGCTTGCCGAGGCCCAGATCGGGCCGGCATCCATTTCGGCTTCCGCCTCGAGCACGGTGACACCCCATTCGGTTTGGCCTTCGAGCACGGCCCAGTCGAGCGCCGATGGGCCGCGGTCGCCCACGATGCCTGGATGAACGATGAGGCAGCGCCGATTCTTCCAAATGTCCTCTGGGATCGCGCGCTTCAGGAAAGGTGCAAGCACGAGGTCGGGATCGAAGAGAGCGACCGCCTCGCGCGTCACCGCGTCGTTGACATCGAACTCGACCGAGACCTCGTAGCCGCGCTCGGTCAGCTCGACATGCAGGCGCTGCGACAGGCTGTTGAAGCTGTGCACGAGGAGCAGGATGCGCACGAGCACCTCAGCAGATCCGCGGGAGCTGCTCGCCCGACAGCCAATCGACGACACGCCCACCGCCGAAGGCCGTCGTCATCTGTACGAAACGATGCTCGTCGGCCGCCACCTCGCCAATGATCGCGGCCTCGCGCCCGAGCGGGTGCGCGCGCATCGCCGCAAGCACGGCCTCGGCCGCGTCCGGCGCGACGACGGCGACGAGCTTACCCTCGTTGGCGACGTAAAGCGGATCGAGCCCCAAGAGCTCGCAGGCGGCGGCAACCTCTCGCTTTACCGGGATCGCCTCTTCGGACACACGAAAGCCGATCCCGGATTGCTGCGCGAGCTCGTTTAGCGTCGCCGCGAGCCCGCCCCGGGTTGGATCGCGCATGACCCGCAAGCTCCGGCCGCCGACCTCGACCATCGCGGCGACGAGGCCATGCAGGGCGGCCGTGTCTGTTATGATCTCGGTCTCGAAGGACAGATTCTGCCGCCGCGACATGACGGCCACACCGTGGTCGCCGATCGTGCCCGAAAGGATCACCCGGTCGCCCGGCCGCGCCTTGTCGGCTGAGAGGTCGAGCCCGACGGGCACGACGCCGATGCCGGTCGTCGAAATGAACACGCCATCGGCCTTGCCGCGCTCGACCACCTTGGTGTCGCCGGTGACGACCGGCACGCCGGCCTCGCGCGCAGCCCGTCCCATGCTGTCGGCGATGCGCTTCAGGTCGGCGAGCGCAAGCCCTTCCTCGAGGATGAAGCTGGCGGAAAGATACAGCGGCTCGGCGCCAGCCATGGCCACGTCATTGATCGTGCCATGGACAGCGAGCGAGCCGATATCGCCGCCCGGGAAGAACAGCGGCGAGACCACGTAGGCGTCGGTCGTCAATACCATGCGGCCGCCGGCAATGTCGAAGGCGGCTTGGTCATTGCCGCGCCGGAGCCACGGATTGTCCAGGGCCTCGTAAAAGATGTCGGCAATCAGGTGCGTCATGGCGCGCCCGCCTGCGCCATGCGAGAGTTCGACACGGCCGTTCCTGATGTCGAGCTTGCGACGATAGGTCTTGGGGATCATGACACCTCCCGGGCGCGGTCGCGAAAGCGCCCATAGGTCCAGTGGGCGGCGCAGGCGCCCTCGGCCGAAACCATGCAGGAGCCCATCGGTGTCTCCGGCGTGCAGACCGTGCCGAACAGCTTGCAATCGGTCGGCCTCTTGGCGCCGCGCAGGATGGCGCCGCATTCGCAGGCGGCATTGTCGGATGTTGATACGGACTCGATGCCGAAGCGGCGTTCGGCGTCGAAGGCGGCATAGCTGCTCTTGAGCCGCAGGCCGCTGTAAGGCACCATGCCAAGGCCGCGCCATTCGAAGCTCTTGCGCAGTTCGAAAATCTCGGCGACATCGGCCTTGGCCCGCTCGTTGCCTTGACGCCGTACCGCCCGCCCATACTGGTTCTCGACCTCGTGCCGGCCCTCGTTGACCTGATTGATGAGCATCAGGATCGACTGCATGACGTCGAGCGGTTCGAAGCCGGCGATCACGACCGCCTTTTCAAACTCCTTGGCGAAGAAGGCGTAGGGTTCGGTGCCGATGACAGTGCTGACATGGGCCGGGCCGATGAAGCCGTCGAGGCGCACGCAGCCGAGTTCCCTGAGGTCCGGGCTATCCAGAATGTTCTGGATCGCCGACGGGGTCAGCACGTGATTGCAGAACACGGTAAAGTTCTTGAGCTTCCTATCCGCAGCAAGGCGGATGGCGAGCGCCGTTGGCGGCGTCGTGGTTTCGAAGCCGATGGCGAAGAAGACGACTTCGCGATCGGGCTCGGCCTCGGCGATGCGCAAGGCATCGAGCGTGGAATAGACCATGCGGATGTCGGCACCCGCCGCTTTGGCGCGGAGCAGCGACGTCCCGCGCGAGCCCGGCACGCGCATCAGGTCGCCATAGCTGCAGAGTGTCACCTCCGCGCGTTCGGCGAGCCGGATCGCGGCATCGATGCGTCCGATCGGCAGCACGCAGACAGGACAACCGGGACCGTGGATCAACCGCACGTTGTCAGGCAGCAGATCCTCGATGCCGTAGCGCGCGATCGCATGGGTATGGCCGCCGCAGAATTCCATGAAATGGTAACGGGCGGCGGGGGCGGCCGCGCGGGCGATCCGGGCGGCGAGAGCGCGGGCGAGGCGGCCGTCACGGTATTCTTCGGCGTGCTTCATGGCGCGGCGTCCGCATGCGCGACATCGAGCGCGGCGATCTCGCGCAAATAGGCGAGCGTGCGTTGCGCCTCCACCTCGTCGATGACGGCAAGCGCAAAGCCGACATGAACCAGGACGTAGTCGCCGCGTTGCGCCTCCGGCGTATAGGCGAGATTGATCTCCTTGACGACGCCGCCGAAATCCACCCGGCCGACCCGGATGATGGAGTCGTCGCCGGATACACTCACGATCAGTCCCGGAACCGCTAGGCACATGGCATTCCGCTCCGCTGTTCTGTCCACGCCGCCCAGGCTGCCTGGCCGAGGGCGATTCCGCCATCGTTAGGCGGGACGCGGCGGTGCCACGCCGGCTTGCAGCCGACGGCACGCAGGGCCGTGACCGTGGTTTCGGTGAGGCGAGCGTTCTGGAAGCAGCCGCCCGAGAGCACCACGCAGTGCTCTCCGGTCCGTTGCGCGACCGCAGCGATCACCGCCGCAAGGCCGGCGTGGAACGCCGCAGACACGGCGCCGGCCTCCGAGCCCGCACGCAGATCCGCAAGGGATGCTTCGAGTGCCGGCTGCCAGTCGACGATCAAGGCCTCGTCTTTCCCCACCTCGCGTAACGCAAACTCATAGCACTGACTGCTTGCATGTCCCTCTGCGGCCCACTCCAGCGCGGCCGCCGCCTGGCCCTCATAGCTCGCACGTTGTCGCAATCCGCACAGTGCGGCGAGGGCATCGAACAGCCGGCCGGCGCTTGAAGTCACCGGAGCATTGACTCTTCGCTCGAGCTGGGCGCGCAGCACGCTCCGCTCCGCGGGCGTGAAGGCAGCCACCGGCGCAAGCGCAGTCATGGCAAAGGCGTCCTCGCCGAAGGCCTCATAGAGTAGCCCGAGGGCCGCGCGGCGCGGCTCGCGCATCGCCGCGGCGCCGCCGGGCAGTCGGAAGGGCCGGAGATGCGCCACGCGGCGCCAGCCCGCCGCCGTCACCAGGAGAAACTCGCCTCCCCAGATCGTACCGTCGGGACCGTAGCCAGCGCCGTCCCAGGCGACGCCCAGAACCGGAGGTGCCAGCCCATGCTCTGCCATGCACGCCGCGACATGGGCCACATGGTGCTGCACCGCGATCACCGGCAGCCCCGCCGCCTCCGCCGCATGAGCCGAAGCGTAATCCGGGTGCAGGTCGCGCACTACGAGGCGTGGTTCTACATCCTGCAGCCGAACCGAGTCCGCTACCGCCCGGGCGTGGACCGTGCGTGCCGCCGCCGTCTCGAGATCGCCGATATGCCCGCTCATGACCACGCGATCCGTGCCGCTCAGGACGATGGTCGTCTTCAGGTGACCGCCCATAGCGAGGATCCCGGCATGCATACCCTTCACGGAAACCGATGCAGGTGCATAGCCGCGCGCGCGGCGCAGGATGAGTTCGCGTCCGCAGACGATGCGCGCCACGGAGTCATCGACCGGCCGCGCGATCGACCGATCATGGACCAGAAACAGGTCGGCGATTCCGGCCAGTCGGCCCAGCGCTTCGCGCTCGTCGGTAACAATTGGCTCATTGGCGACATTGCCGCTGGTCGCCACCACCGGGAAGCCGAGCTCGTGCATCAGCAGATGGTGCAGCGGCGCATAGGGTAGTAGCACCCCGAGCCAAGGATTGGCCGGCGCCACCGCAGATGCGATCGGGCCGCTCTTCCGCCGTATCAGCACGATCGGCCGCGCCGGGCTGACCAGTAGTGCCTCCTCGACCGGCGAAAGGCCGCAGACCTCACGGAGCGTCGTGAGCGAGGGAAACATCACGGCAAAGGGCTTTTCCTCACGCCGCTTGCGCCGGCGGAGCCTTTGGACGGCCGTCTCGTTGCGAGCATCGACGATCAGATGAAACCCACCAATGCCCTTCACGGCGACGATGCGCCCCTGACGAACGGCCGAAGCGGCCGCGAGCAGTGCATCGTGATGACAGGTGACAACCTCCCCGGCTGTGGTCCAGAGGGCGAGTTGCGGCCCGCAGGCAGGACAGGCATTGGGCTCGGCGTGAAATCGGCGGTTCTCGGGGTTCCCGTATTCCGCAGTGCAAGCAGGACACATCGGAAAATGCCGCATCGAGGTCCGGGCGCGGTCATAGGGGATATCCTCGATGATGCTGTAACGCGGCCCGCATTGGGTGCAGTTGGTGAAGGGATACAGGTGACGCCGATCTGCGGGATCGAAGAGCTCGCGCAGGCAATCGTCGCAGGTCGCGAGGTCGGGCAGCACCTCGGCCGTGCGTGCGCCGGAGACTGTGCTCGCACGGATCGCAAAAGCTTCGTCGCCGCGCCAGTCGATCTCCTGAATCTCGATCGCGGTCACCGCGGCATTCGGCGGCGGCGTCTCGCGGATCAGGCGGACCAACGTGTCCATGTTTGCCGAATCGCCTTCCACTTCCACTGTCAGGCCCTGCGCCGAGTTCTCGACCCAGCCGGAAAGCTCCAGCGTCCGCGCTCGCTGGTAGACGAAAGGCCGGAAGCCGACACCTTGCACCGCGCCGTGGACAAGGAGGCGTATTCGCTTATGTGCGCCCGTTCCGGATTCGGTTGGAGAAGCCGCAAGGTCCATCAGTTCAGACCTCCACCTCGACGCTTTCCAGCATGACCTCCTGAGCATCGGCGTCTTGCGTATCGTCCGACACAGTCACGTCCAGCCGCGCACCTTCGGCGATCGTGCCAGTGCTCGCACGCTCGAAATGCTCGGTGAAATGCTCGACTGAAAAGTGGCTCAGCGCGCCGAGCCAGACCGAGATGCCGGTTACGCGCCGCGCATGCTCCGCCTCTGCGATCTCAGCAATCCGGCGCATCAAGGTCTCCATCAAGTGGGCTTCGTGCATCTTGGTTCCCTTCCCGGTTCCATGTCGTCGATGATCTCCGATCCCAGGCACCGAACGACCTTGGCAACTGCCGCACTGGTGGCTGGCGATAGCGGCATGCCAAGGTCGAAACACTCGCCCTCGATCGCGTAGACGATGCAGCGCGCCGGCAATTGGCCGAGCGCGCGGGCGAGTTCGACTGCCTCCGCGAGGCCAAACCCGTGCGTCGACAGGCCGAACAGGCTTTGCGGCAATGCCGCCGCGCTGACGTCGAAGCGGTGCACTGTCCCCGCCGGCGCGCCGGACTGACAGGCATCGACCAGATAGGCCGCCGCGGCACCGTCAAGGCGGGCAAGCAACGCGGTTGCCTCGCCGTCGTGCTCGGCCACTTCGACGTCGTCCGGTGCCATTTGGCGCAGAAGCCGCGCGACCTTCCGACCGACCGCGTCATCGCCTCGGTCAGGATTACCGATGCCCAGCACGATCCGGCGGGAAGCGGCGTTCGACATGGCTTACCCTCGATCCAGTTCGAGCCGCAGGAAATGCGCCGAGCAGGAGATACAGGGGTCGTAGTTGCGCACCGTCTGCTCGCAGCGATGGCGAAGCTCGTCATCGGGCAGATCGAGAAAACCGCCGATGTAGCTCGCGAGATCCTCCTCGATGCTGGCCTGGTTCTGTGACGTCGGCGGCACGATCCGGGCTTCGGCGATGGCACCGTCCGCCTCAAGGCGGTAGCGGTGATACAATAGCCCGCGCGGCGCCTCGGTCGCGCTATAGCCGGTTCCGGTGCACGGCTCGGCCGGGACGGCCGGCCGGTCCGGTTCCTCATAGGCGGCGATGATCCTGAGCGCCTCGTCACAGGCGTAGAGCACTTCGACGGCGCGGACCACGATGCTGCGGTAGGGATTGTTGCAGGTTTGCCCCAGACCCGCTTCACGCGCCGCGTCCTGGGCAAGCGGCGACAGGCAGGCGAAGTTCAGGTTGTAGCGGGCGAGGGGGCCGGTGAGATATGAGCCGCCGCCCTTGAAGCGCGAGTGAAGCGCGGTCGAGCGTTCGACATGCGTCTCCTCGAAGTGATCGTCGTATTTGGCGGCCGCGATGTCGAGTCCGCGGTTCGAGACGATGCGGCCCTCGTTGAAGGGATATTCCTCGCCATGTCGCAAGGCGACGAAGGCGTAGTCGCGTTCGCGGTCGGGAAAGTCGAAACCGGCGGTCCAGCGCACGGTCTCCAGCGCGGCGTCGCGCGCCCATTTCAGCCGCTCGGCGAGCGGGGCAAGCTCGCGCTTGCGCGGCACGCGGTAGAAGCCGCCAACCCGTACATTGATTGGATGGATCTCGCGCCCGCCGAGAAGCGTGATGATCTCGTTGCCGGCCTTCTTGAGGGAAAGCCCGCGGCGCACGACGTCACCGTGATCGCGCGCCATGTCGATGGCGCCCTCGTACCCAAGGAAGTCGGGGGCGTGCAACATGTAGATGTGAAGAGTGTGGCTCTCGATCCACTCGCCACAGTAGATGAGGCGCCGCAGATCGCGTAAGGATCCGGTCACCGTGACGCCGAGCGCATTCTCCATCGCATGGACCGCGCTCATCTGATAGGCCACCGGGCAGATGCCGCAGATGCGCGCAGTAATATCGGGCGCCTCGTTGAAAGCACGGCCGCGCAGGAAGGCCTCGAAGAAACGGGGCGGCTCGAAGATGCTGAGCTCGGCGCTCGCGACCTTCCCGTCGCGCACCACCACCTTGAGCCCGCCTTCGCCCTCGACGCGGGCGAGATAGTCGACCTTGATGGTCTTACGGGCCATGACGCTCGCTCTCCTTGCGGAACGGCTCTGCGTTGGCGTTAAAGGTGCGATAGACGCGCTGCAGAGCCCGTTCGTCCATGCCAAGCCCGGCGAGCCAGCGGCTCAAGGGCGGCGCATTCGGCGACTCCTTCGGCCCGTAGCAGCCATAGCAGCCGCGGTCGTAGGAGGGGCACAGCGCGCCGCAACCGGCGTGAGTGACCGGCCCGAGGCACGGGGTGCCGTGCGCGACCATCACGCAGACATTGCCCTTGAGCTTGCACTCGATGCAGACGCTGTGCGGCGGGGTCACCGGCTGACGCCTGGCAAGGAACGCCGAGATCACCTCGAGAGCCTGACGCTTGTTGATCGGGCAGCCGCGAAGCTCGAAATCCACCGGCACGTGATCGGCAATCGGCGTCGAGCTGGCGAGCGTCTTGATGTACTCGGGGTGGGCGTAGACCACCGAGGTGTATTCCTGCACGTCGGCGAAATTGCGCAGCGCCTGGATGCCGCCCGCGGTCGCGCAGGCGCCGATCGTCACCAGCACGCGCGAGCGCCGGCGGACGTCTCGGATGCGCTCAGCGTCATGGGGCGTGGTGATCGAACCCTCGACCAGCGAGACGTCGTAGCGGCCTCTGATTTTCCCACGGGTCGCTTCGGGAAAGTAGGCAATCTCCACCGCGTCTGCCACGGCGAGCAGTTCGTCCTCGCAGTCGAGCAGGCTGAGCTGGCAGCCATCGCAGGAGGCGAACTTCCAGACCGCGAGCCGTGGCTTATGTTTAGCGGCGGCCATCGCGCTAAGCCTTGATGATGTTGCTCAGAAGGCCCGCAAGCCCAACGCCTGCGGCGACGACGACATTCCAGACAATGAGACCGACGATGAAGTTGCCGATCGTAAAGATATTTTCCATGGGCACGTTCATATGGAGGACGTAAGGCATCGCCATTGGGCCAAGTCCTGGGATGAGTCCGAAGGCGAGGTAGCAGGCTGTCCAGGCGATACTGATCCAGGCCAGCGAGATTTTCACGGCGCGTATTGTATTCATGATGGTTGACCTCGTTCAGCTGTTTGTGTTTCGCACCCTCGACAATTGTATCAACACGCCGTCGCATCACCTTTGCAAAACCGGGGAAGCTCTAGATTTCCTTCAGCGCCAGGAGTTGCCTCACTCGGTCGTAACGGAAGACGGGTCCGTCCCGGCAGACAAAGACGGTCCCGAACTGGCAGTGGCCACAGAAGCCGACGGCGCACTTCATATTGCGCTCCATCGAGAGATAGATGGTGTCGTCAGCAACTCCGGCGTCGCGCAATGCGGTGATGACGAAGCGCATCATCACCTCGGGCCCGCAAACCAGTGCGATTGCGTGTTGCGGATCAAACGCGGCACGCGGGATCAGTGTCGTGACGACGCCGACATGGCCGTGCCAGTTACTGATCGCATGATCGACCGTCACCTCGATGTCGATCTCGCGCCGACGGCGCCACATTTCGAGCTCGCGCCGGAACAGGATATCATCGGGACTGCGTGCACCATAGAGGAGCACGATCTGACCGTAGCGGTCGCGTTCGGCAAGGAGGCGGTAGAGTGCGGGGCGCAGGGGTGCGAGACCGAGCCCGCCGGTCACGATCACGACATCCCGCCCGGCCGCCTCGGCCATCGGCCAGCCCGCGCCGAACGGCCCGCGCAATCCAACTGGCTCGCCAGGACCAAGCCGCGCAAGCGCGGCCGAGACGGGTCCCACGGCGCGGATCGTGTGGACAAGGCGACCAGGCTCGGCGGGATCGCCGGAGAAGCTGATCGGAACCTCGCCGACCCCAAAGGCAGTGAGCATGTTGAACTGGCCGGGCGCAAAGAGGAGGCCATCCGCTTCTTTCACTTCGATATCGAGTGTCCAGACGTCCGGACCGTCGCGTCGGCGGCGGCGCACGCGCGCGATCCGCGGCACCATCGGGTCGGCGGTCGCCGTCGCTACGCGCACGGTTTCAAGGGCCGGGCGCTGTAGACATCGAGGGCCTGCAACCGTGCGGCCTGCAAGCGCTGCACCAGCACCGGCATAAAGCGCTTCATCATGTCGTAGCCAAGATCGTGGTCCGCCTCGCATTTCTGGCGCAGGCAGGCGGCGTCCATGGCGATCGCGCGGGTGAGTTCCAGCGCCTTCGCGTCATAGCTCCAGCGATAGGGCGGGATCAGCCAGGAGACGCCGACGACCTCGCCGGGCCCGAGCGTCTGGAAGGTCACGGCGCCACGCTCCGGCGCATGCAGCTCAAGGGAAACCCGCCCGTGCCGAATCAGGTAGAACTCGTTGGCCGGATCACCCTCGTGGAACAGATACCGGCCTGCCTCGTAGCGCACGTTTTTCGCGCAGCCGCAGACCAGCACACAGAACCCTTCGTCGAGTCCCGCGAAAAAGGGGTGCTCCTTGATGACGCGTTCGAGCCCTTCCATGGCTTTGCTCCTCACTGCGGCTCGCTCTCGCGGATCGCCCGCACCTCTTCGGTGATATCGATCCCCACCGGGCACCAGGTAATGCAGCGCCCACAGCCGACGCAGCCCGACGTGCCGAACTGGTCGAACCACGTGGCAAGCTTATGGGTCATCCACTGACGGTAGCGCGCGCGTGCGCTCGACCGCACGCTGCCGCCATGGATATACGAGAAATCCATGGTGAAGCAGGAATCCCAGCGCCGCGAGCGCGATACCTCGGCTCCCGCCAGGTCGCTCGACTCCTCGACCGAGGTGCAGAAACAGGTGGGGCACACCATGGTGCAGTTACCGCAGGTGAGGCATCGCGCGGCCACCTCGTCCCAACGGGAATGGTCGAGATTCCGCAGGAGAAGCTCATGCACGTCGTCAGAGCGCATCTCCCGTCCCATCGAGCCGGCAGTCCGCGCGACGACGGCCGCCGCTGCGGCCAGGTCTTCTGTCGTGGCCAGACGGTGGGGCAACTCGGCAAGGATCGCATTTCCAGCGTCCGTTCCGGCCTCGACCAGAAAGTGGTGTTCTCCCTCGCGAAGCATCTCCGTCAGCGCGAGATCGAAGCCGGCCTCGGCTTTGGGGCCGGTGTTCATCGAGACACAGAAGCAGGTTCCGCCGGCCACCGCGCAGTTCACCGCGACGATGAATGCACCCTCGCGCCGTGCGCGGTAATGCGGATCGATCTGTCCACTCTCCAGAAAGACCTTATCCTGTATGGCGATCGCGTGGAGCTCGCAGGCGCGGACGCCGATGAAGGCGAAACGCTCATCGGGATCCGGTTCGGGCACAACGCGTACCCCAGCGGCATCGCGTTCGGCGTGCCACAGGCGCAGCACCGGCGGGTGCAGGAACTTCTTCCACGAATGCGGCCCCACGGCATAGCCGAACAGGGCGTCATCGTCGCGGCGCGCAAGCCGGTAGCGCCCACCTTCCTGTGCGTCAGTCCAGCCGCGCGGAAGGTCGGCGATCGATGCAATATCGTCGTAGATGATTGCTTGGTCGCGGACGGTCGGGCCGACCACGCGGTAGCCGCGGCGGCGCAGCGTGTCGAGCAGCGCCTCTAGGCCTTCTGTCGTTACCACGGTTGGTTGGGCGGTTTCCATCGTCTTCGTCGGATCCGGCGCCCTTGAGCGCTATTCCAGGGGTTTAACTGCCGACCCGGCTGGATCTTGAATATCCGGCCGATCGACCCGCAATTTGTTTCTGCATAATTTTATTATCAGCGGCATCTCGGAGCGACTTTAACCTCCATCAAAGAATCGTAGTCTCATCGAGGCGATCCTTTCGGTCCCGGAGTCCTGCCAACGAGAAGAGGAGATCGGAAATGCCGGAGACCAGCGGGTCGTGCAACGCGGAAGCACTGCGCAAGCAGGTCGAGGAGCGGGCATATGCCCTTTGGGAAAGCGAAGGTGGACCACATGGCCGCGACTTCGATCATTGGTGTCAGGCAGAGGCCGAGGTCATGGCTGCCAGTGATGCTGGAGCTGGCTCAGACCGGCCGAAACCGGCGGCGGCACAGACCAGGAGCAAAAACAAGAAGTAGGCCGCGGGTATCGCTGGGGCTACCTCCCGCGACACGCCAGTCACCTGAACCTGAAGTTCACCGCATCGCCGGTATCGAGATAGCAGTGACCGCGAACACTGTGGTCCAGCCGGTGACGGAGGACGTTGTCGGTTTGACCAAACTCGGCCTAATCAGCGGAGGTGCAAGCTCGGCTGGTTCGGGGACGAAGTGCTGAGCGCACGGTGGAGCGATCGTTGACCGTCAGTTACGATTGCGCCGACCAAAGCGACACATGAGTGGTCTCTCGATGTCATCCTCCCTCGATGCCTTCATAACCAGAAAGCACATCGCCTATTTCTCGATGGAGTTGGCGGTCCGGCCGGAAATGCACACTTATGCGGGCGGGCTGGGCATCCTTGCCGGCGACACCGCGCGCTCTTGCGCCGATCTGGGGATTCCGGTCGTCTTTGTGACGTTGCTGAGCCGTGCGGGCTATTTCCGACAGGCTATCGACGCCGACGGACGGCAGACGGAGCAGCCGGATTGGTGGGAGCCGGAGCGCTGGTGTTCGCCGCTCAACGCCATGGTGGCCGTCGATATCGAGAAGAAGCCGGTTTGGATTCGGCCCTGGCTCTATGTCCATACCTGCCCGCATGGCCACCAGATCCCGATTCTGTTTCTCGACACCGACCTCGATCAGAACGGTGAGGATGATCGCACGCTGACACATTACCTTTATGGCGGGGACGAGGCTTACCGGCTCAGGCAGGAGATCATCCTTGGGATCGCTGGCATCCGGATATTGCAGGCTCTTGGCTTCGCTCCCCACACCTACCACCTTAACGAAGGTCACGCGGCGCTTTTGACCCTCGATCTGCTCAACCGCTTGCGGGTCGCGCCCGAAGAGTTGATCGCCGGAGAACCACCGTACGATATCGCTGAGGCTCGCGCCCGCTGCGTGTTCACGACGCATACGCCCGTGGAGGCCGGCCAAGATCGTTTTTCCTATGAGCTGTTCGAGCGGCTGCTGCCCGGTTTCATCGACCTCGACGCGCTGAAGCGCCTCGCAGGAGACGACCGGCTCAATATGACGCGCCTGGCTCTGAACCTTGCCGGCTATGTCAATGGGGTCGCCCGCCGTCACGCCGAAACGACCGAACACATGTTTCCGGGATATCGGATCCATGCGGTCACCAATGGCATCCATCCCGGTACCTGGACGCATCCGGCCTTCGCGCAGCTCTACACCGCGCACCTCCCGCATTGGCAGCACGAGCCCGAAATCCTCGTTCGTGCCCTGCAGCTGCCGGAGGACGAAATCTGGCGATGCCATGAATCCGCCAAAGGCGATCTCATCCAGCAGGTGAAGGAAAGCACCGGCGTCGCGCTTGATCCCGACATCCCGATACTCGGATTCGCGCGCCGGATGACGGGATATAAGCGCCCGTTGCTCCTCTTCGAGGACCTCGACCGCCTCGTGGATCTGGCGTCGCGGCGCCCGTTTCAGGTGGTGCTGGCGGGCAAGGCCCACCCGCAGGATGCGGACGGTAAGGAAGCGATACGGCAGGTCTACGAACTTGCCCGGCGGCTAAGCGGCAAGGTTACCTGCGTATTCCTGCCGGATTACGACATGCGGCTCGCCATGACGCTGGTTGCCGGCGCCGATGTGTGGCTCAACACGCCTCTGCCGCCGCTGGAGGCGTCGGGCACGAGCGGCATGAAGGCGGCGCTCAACGGCGTGCTCAACTTGAGCGTCCTTGACGGCTGGTGGATCGAGGCCTGCATCGAGGGTGTGACTGGTTGGTCGATCGGCCACGACGGCGATGGTGCTGGGCAGCATGCCACCGCGCTTTATGATCAGCTCGACCATGCCGTCCTGCCACTCTACGCCGCCGACCCGGCGCGGTGGCGCTGGATGATGAAGCAGGCGATCGGCAACATCGCCTATTATTTCAACAGTCAGCGCATGATGCGCCGCTACGCGACCGAGGCCTATCTTCGATAATTGCGGGCTTCCGGGACGCGCCGAACAATCGCGTTCCGGCCCTCTCACTGCCTTGGGGCACGAGATCCCGGCCGCAATTCATGCAAAACCGCTTTGTCGCACCCGGCCCACATTCATCGCAGGCCATGATGACCGCCGACGATTTTTTGATCATACGCGGCCGGGCAGTGGCACGCCGTTGGGTTCGTCTCGCTTGGTTCCTCTGACTTCTGGCTCGATCGCGGAAGCCATGCGAGGATCGCCGCGCGAAGCGCCGTTACAAGGTCATCACCATCCGGCCATCGACTTTCCCCGCCTTGAGCTCGCTGAACACGTGATTGATGTCTTCGAGCTTCGTCTTGTGGATATGGGCGCGGACCTTTCCTTCCGCGGCGAACTCGATTGCCTCGGCGAGATCCTTTCGTGTGCCGACGATCGAACCACGGATCGTGATGCGCTTCAACACCACATCGAAGATCGGCGTCGGGAATTCCCCTGGCGGCAATCCTACCAGGCTGACCGTGCCCTTACGGCGTACCATCCCAAGCGCCTGGGCGAAGGCCGGGATCGATACCGCCGTCACCAGGACGCCATGCGCGCCGCCGCCGGTCTCCTTGACGACCCTGGCGGCTGCATCCGAGGCCTTCGCATTTACCGCTACGTCGGCGCCCAGCGATCGGGCGAGGGCGAGTTTCTCATCAGTGACGTCGAGGGCCGCGACATGCAGGCCCATCGCCTTGGCATATTGGATCGCGATGTGACCGAGACCGCCAACGCCGGAGATCGCGATCCACTCGCCGGGCCTTGCCTCGGTCTCCTTGATGCCTTTGTATGTCGTCACGCCGGCACAGAGGATCGGCGCCAAGGCGGCGAAGTCGGCGTCTTTCGGCAATCTCCCCACAAAGGGAGCCGCACCGATCACGTATTCGGCGAAGCTGCCGTTCACCGTGTAGCCGCTCATATGTTGGAACTCGCAGAGAGTCTCCCAGCCGGTCTCGCAGTACTCGCACTGGCGGCAGGCATCGTGCAACCAGGCCACGCCGACCGCGTCACCCTCCTTCAATCCGGTAACGCCCGGACCAACCGCCGCCACGATCCCCGCACCTTCGTGCCCGGGGATGAAGGGCGGACTCGGTTTCACCGGCCAATCGCCGATTGCGGCATGGAGATCGGTGTGACACACGCCCGTGGCAACCACCTTGACCAGCACTTCGCCCGGTCCCGGTGTCGGAATGGGCACTTCCTCAATCTTCAAAGGCTTGCCGAATGCGTGCACCACCGCAGCCTTCATTGTCTTCGCCATGGAGTACTCCTCTCTTCCGGAGCGCTTAATCTCCCTTGCAGTATAGCGGACCGCCGGGTGGAGAAACTTTGCGACAGGTTAAAGATGGCCGACGGCGTTGCTGCTGAGATGCCTTGCGAAAGGTTATGCCAGCGTTGAGAACTAGCCGTTCTACGCCGACAACTGCAACATGGTGTACGGCGATGCGCAGGCCGTGCTGGTCAAGATGATTCAGGCCGTAAAGAACCTCGGCGAAGAAGGCGGCAGCCCCCATGCGGTCGCATGATAGAGCCGTTCGTTCTTTCCTCGAACTTGCGGCGAGTTGTCCCGTACCCGCAGGACCGACGCCAACCGAGCAGGCGGAGTCCAGCGCCGTCGCGGCGCCGCGCTATGGTCGTCTGGCGGGAAAGCAACCCAGGGGCTCGGTGCAAGCGACGCCCTCCGCCCGGTACCCGCCTTTTTCTCCAACGCACGTCCCCAGAAAGACCGCCGATGCGAGAGATGGCTTTTCAGGCGCGCCTAGACAGCAGGCAACATATCGACGGAGACTCAACAGAGCTGCAACCTTTGACGATCGGGAAGCGTGGGGCCGATGAGATCGCGCCTCAAATCGCTTATCGGGCGTGACTCTCGCTTCAAGACGCTGTCCCGATATTGGTCCAGCGAGCGTTGCTATTCACCGCTTGCCGTTGCCGCAAAGTTCCCGCAGTCGACGGCCCGCGGCTCGTCCACGGTTTTCGGCGGGACGTCGAGCACGTAGAGTTCGTGATCCGCAGTGGTGCGGAGATCGCGCCAGCGGACGGCGACGAGCTTGTTGCCGAAGCCGAGGAAGCCACCGCGGGGGAGACCAGGATATGGAGAATGTCGCGCTGTTCCGGATTGAGCACGATATCGGAGATCTCGCCGAGACGCTCGTCCTTTAGCTTTCGGATCTCCGAGCCGATCAGGATGTCGGCCCGCATGTAGGTCGCTCCAAGCCGGGGCGTTACAGGGTTTGCTTAGGCTGTCTGCCTCTCGCAATCCGCGCTCCAACGCCCTCGGGTAGCCAACCCGTTCATCCTGGCGCGGTGGGTAAAGGCGGCCTGGGCCTTCGCGACATTCTCCGGCTTGCCGGACCACGCCTTCTGTGGCGCGGCCTGCAGGGCGCGGCCATAGGAGAAAGTGAGTTCCCAGGGGAGTGGACCCATCTTGTTCATGGCGTCTAGATGGGCGGTCGCCTCTTCGGCGGGCTGGCCGCCGGAGAGGAAAGCGATACCCGGCACCGCCGCCGGCACGCAGCGCTTCAGCACCATCAAGGTCTTCTCGGCCACTTCCTGGACGCCAGCCTGCTTCGCGCATTTCTTACCCGTGACGGCCATATTCGGCTTCAGTACCATGCCTTCGAGGGCCACGCGCTGGTGATAGACCTGCTGGAAAACCTCCTTGAGCGTCCGCTCGGTGACCTCGGCACAGCGATCGATGTCGTGGTCGCCGTCCATCAGCACTTCCGGCTCGACGATCGGCACGATGCCATTCTCTTGGCACAGCGCCGCATAGCGCGCGAGCGAATGGGCATTGGCTGTAATTGCCGTGTAGCTCGGCACTGCACCACCGGCGATGGCGATGACCGCGCGCCATTTGGCGAAGCGCGCGCCGATCTCGCGATATTCGATGAGGCGCTCGCGCAATCCGTCCAGGCCCTCGGTCACGGTTTCACCCGGGCAGCCGGCCAAGGGCTTCGCGCCCTTGTCGACCTTGATGCCGGGAATGGCGCCGCTTTCAGCGATGATCTTGACCAGTAGCGTGCCATCCTTCGCCTTCTGGCGGATGGTTTCATCATAAAGGATGACGCCGGAGATGTATTTCGTCATCGCCTCGTCGGTGCGGAACATCAGTTCGCGATAATCGCGGCGGTTCTCCTCAACATTGGCGACATCGATCGTGTCGAAGCGCTTCTTGATGGTGCCGGTAGATTCGTCGGCGGCCAGGATCCCCTTACCTTTGGCCACCATTTTTCTGGCGATCGTGTTCAGCTCCGCGAGAGTCATAACGGTTTCCCCTTGCTGGTCGCCAGCGCCGCGATGCCCGGCAACTCCCGCCCTTCGAGCCATTCCAGAAAGGCGCCGCCGGCAGTCGAGACGTAGCTGAAGTCATCCGCGATCCCGGCGTGCTTCAGCGCCGATACCGTATCGCCGCCGCCGGCGACCGAAAGAAGACCACCTGCTTTGGTGCGCGCTGCGACAAGCCTTGCGATGGTCGTCGTGCCATGGTCGAAGGGGGGTATCTCGAAAGCGCCGACCGGGCCGTTCCACAACAGGGTATTGATCGTGTGCAGACGCCGTTCGAATTCGGCGATCGTGTCAGGACCGACGTCGAGGATCATGTCGTCGGCTGCGACCCCGCGCGCCTGAACCGTGCGATGCGGTGCACCCGCTTTGAAGGCCTTCGCCACCACGACGTCGGTCGGCAGGGTCAGAATCGTGCCGGTTTTGGCCGCGAGACTGGAGATGCGCTTGGCCGTCCCGAGCTGATTGGCCTCATAGAGCGATTTACCGACATTGATCTCTTCGGCGGCCAGGAACGTATTGGCCATCGCCCCGCCGATGACGAGGATGTCGACCTTTTTCAGCAGGTTCTCGATCAGGGCGATCTTGGTCGAGACCTTAGCGCCGCCGATGACTGCCAAGACTGGCCGCTTGGGCTGGTCTAGCGCCTTATGCAGATGGAGGAGTTCGTCCTGCATCGCTCGCCCCGCCGCCGAAGGCAGAAAGTGGGCCACACCCTCGGTCGAACCATGTGCGCGGTGCGCCGCCGAAAACGCATCGTTCACATAGAGATCGCCGAGTTCAGCCAGCGCCCGCGCGAAATCCGGATCATTCGTTTCCTCGTTGGCATGGAAACGGGTGTTTTCGAGCAGGACGATGTCGCCATCCTTCAGCTTCGACACCGCGGCCTTCGCCACATCGCCGATGCAATCGTCACCGAAGGCCACGGTGCGGCCGACGGCCTTGGCAAGCGCCGGGACAATAGGTTTCAGCGACATTTCCGGCACGCGTTTGCCCTTGGGGCGGCCAAAATGGGACAGCACGATGACGCGCGCGCCCTTTTCGGCTAGCTCCCGAAGCGTCGGCGCCTGCCGGTCGATCCGGGCCGTGTCGGTGATCCTGCCGTCGCGGACCGGCACATTGAGATCGGCGCGCACAAGCACGCGCTTGCCTCTCACATCGAGGTCGTCGAGAGTGGAATAGTGCTCGGACATATCAGTGATCGTCCTTGTTATTTCGGTAGATGCTGCCGTCCGTGAAGTCGGATCAAA
This sequence comes from Rhizorhapis sp. SPR117, assembly GCF_021742065.1. The sequence continues at coordinate 76,480 of NZ_JAKKIE010000005.1, read as the reverse complement.
TTAAGCGATAGAAGCCCTCCCGCGTCCTTGACGAAGGTTAAAGACGAACCTGCGCTGACCCATCCCGCACGTTGGCGCCGAATCCATCCGAGGAGAGCTGTCTTGTCGTGGCTCATAGCCCAGTGGCGGCGCCTCGGCAGGGGTACTGCAGAAGCAAAGTCGCGGTGTGGTGGGCGGTCACCAGCACTTCGGGATCGGCCAGCCGTTCGGCGCTCATGCGCCCGCGAAATTCCGTGACCGAACTGGCCTCGTGCGCCTCCATCCATTCGGTGAACCCCTTGACGAGCCGGTCCAGATATCCCGGTCCGTGGCGCAGCGGCGCCGAGGTGGTCTGCACCGCATCCGCGCCCGCGAGCAGGTATTTTGCGACCTCGTCGGCTCCTTCGACGCCTCCGCTCGCGGCGAGACTGAGCGGCGTCTTGCCGGCCAGCAACGCAATCCACTTGAGGCGAAGACGAATATCCCCTTCTTGCGACAACTCCAGTTTCGGGCGGTACGTCATCGTCTCAAGGTCGATGTCGGGCTCGTAAAACCGGTTGAACAGGACGACACCATCAGCTCCGGCATCGGCGAGCAAACGCACCATGTGAGCCGGCGCGCTGAAATAGGGGCCGAGCTTGATCGCGAGGGGGATCTGCACCGCGCCGCGCACGTCGCGCACGGTCTCGACCAGTCGCTGCTCCACGTCGGCCGATGTCTCGGCGGGATCGGTGGGCATGTAAAAGAAGTTGAGCTCGATGGCTGCGGCCCCTGCGGCTTGAAGATCCAGCGCGATGTCGACCCATCCTTCACGCGTCATGGCGTTCAAGCTGGCGATCACCGGGACCGAGACGCTCTCGACGGCGCGGCGAACCATCTCGACGTGTCCCGCCTGCGGCCGGCGACACCCACACAGGGGCGGCAGATAGCTGGTCACCTCGGGATGGCTTTCCGCGCCGACGATCAGGGCAGCTTCCAGCGCTTCTTCGTCGGCAAGAATCTCGCCCTCATAGAGCGAGGCGGTCACGATCGCCGCTGCGCCGCCGTCTTCGAGCCGCCGGATGCCATCGAGCGTCGCCGACAAGGGCGAGGCACCGGCGATGACGGGGTGGGCGAGCTGCAGGCCGAGATAGGTCGTTTCGAGGTTCATGGAGCAGCCTCTTCCGTCCCGCGATCGGGGGTGACGTTCTCCTCCTGCCAGAACGGGTGGAACCGCGTTCCGTCCCTCGCTGCGATGTCCTCGTAGATCCGGTAGCGCTCGTCCACTGCAGCCTGGGCCTGACGCAGCAGCATCCGCGCCTCCTCGGGCCGTGTCTGAGTCAGGATCCGGTAGCGGAGCTCCTGATAGGCAAAGTCCTCGAGCGGCAGCCGCGGCCGGGTGCTGTCGAGCCGGAAGGGGTTCATGCCGGCCTGACGCATCCTGGGGTCGTAGCGGAACAGCGGCCAGTATCCGCTCGCCACCGCCCGGCGCTGCTGCTTCATGCCATCGCGCAAGTTGAGCTTCAGGCCATGCGCGATGCATTGGCTGTAGGCGAGGATGAGCGACGGTCCGTCATATTCCTCCGCGTCGCGCAGGGCCTGGATCGTCTGCTCCGGGCTGCCGGCAAGGGCGATCTGGGCGACATAGACGTAGCCGGACGCGATCGCCTGCAGTGCCAGGTCCTTGCGCGGCGTGCGCTTGCCGGCCGCAGCGAACTTGGCCGCGGCCCCGAGCGGCGTCGCCTTCGATGACTGGCCGCCGGTGTTCGAATAGACTTCGGTGTCCAGCACCAGGACATTGACGTCCCGAGTCTGAGCGAGAACATGGTCGAGGCCGCCCGAGCCGATGTCGTAGGCCCATCCGTCGCCGCCGACCGTCCACAGGCTCCGGCGCACCAAGTACTCGGCCAAGGCGCGAAGATCCCGCGACGGATCATCGGTCGCATCCGTCAGCGCGCGCCGGAGCTCCTCGACCCGTCTCCGCTGCGCCGCGATCTCGCTGTCGGTACGCTGGGATGCACCCAAAATTTCTTCGGCGAGACGGGAGCCGACACGCTCAGCAAGAGTCTGGACCAGGGCGCGCGCCATGGCGACCTGCTGGTCGATCGCGAGGCGCATGCCGTAGCCGAATTCAGCGTTGTCCTCGAACAGGCTGTTGTTCCAGGCCGGGCCCCGTCCATCGGCCCCCGTGCGCCACGACAGCGCCGGCAGGTTGCCACCATAGATCGACGTGCAGCCGGTGGCGTTGGCGATCTGCAACCGGTCGCCGAAGAGTTGCGACAAGAGCTTCAGATAGGGGGTCTCGCCGCAACCGGCGCACGCGCCTGAGAATTCGAACAGCGGCCGCACGAACTGCAATCCGCGCGAAAGATGAAGATCCACCTCCTCACGAGCATGTTCCGGCAGCGACTCGAAGAAGGCGAGGTTGCGCCGTCCCGGCTCGATCTGAGGCTGCCGCTGCTTGAGATTGATGGCCTTGACGCCAGGTTCGAGCGGATCGTGAGCAGGGCAATGATCGACGCAGAGGCCGCAGCCGGTGCAGTCCTCGACCGCGATCTGCAGCGTGAAGCGCTTGTCCGGATAACCGCGCGCATTGACGGGGGCGGAAGGAAAACCTTCCGGCGCCCCCTCCAGCAGCGCCGCATCATAGGATTTGGCGCGGATTACGCTGTGCGGGCAGACGATGCTGCATTGGCCGCACTGGATGCACAGATCGGATTTCCAGACCGGCACCTCGAAAGCGAGGTTGCGCTTCTCGTATTGCGTGGTGCCGCCGACGTAGCTGCCGTCCGCAGGGATGGCGCTAACCGGGATCTCGTCGCCGCGGCCGGCGAATTGCAGGGCGGCGATGCGCTTCATCTGGTCTTGCGCATCGGGCGGCACGAATACGCGCAGCTCCTCCGTCGAGGTGACCGCCTCCGGAACGACGACTTCGTGCAGGTGATCGAGCGCGGTATCGACGGCAGCGAAGTTCTTGTCCAGAATCGCGCGGCCCTTGTCGCCGTAGCTCTCCTCGATCGACTTGCGGATGCGGCGGACGCCCTCCTCACGTGGCAGGACGCCACTGATCGCGAAGAAGCAGGTCTGCAGGATCGTGTTCACCCGTGGCCCCAGCCCCAGGCGCTGGGCGACCCCGCTGGCGTCTATGACGAAAAGGCGCAGATGCTTGTCCAGGATGTGCTGCTGCACCGGCCGGCGCAGGTGGTCCCAGATTTCGGCCGGATCGTAGGGGGCGTTGATCAGGACCGTTGCCCCATCGCGGGCCTGGCGCAAGACATCCAGCTTGTCGAGGAACTCGAACTTGTGCACGCCGATGAAGTCGGCCGACGACAGCAGATAGGGCGCCGTGATCGGCGCGCTGCCGAAGCGCAGATGGCTGATCGTCTCAGCGCCCGATTTGTGGCTGTCGTAGACGAAATACCCCTGGGCATAACGCCCGGGGTCGTCGGCGAGGATCTTGACGCTGCTCTTGTTCGCCCCGACCGTGCCATCCGAGCCGAGACCGAAGAACAACGCGCATGTCGCACCCGGCGGCTCGATCACGAAGCCGGCCTCGACCGGCAGGCTGGTGCCGCAGACGTCGTCGTTGATGCCGACGGTGAAGCCGCTGCGCGGCTCGTCGGTCTCGAGGTGATCGAACACCGCCTTTGCCATGGCCGGGGTGAAATCTTTCGAGGACAGACCATAGCGGCCGCCGACCACCAGCGGCAGGGTTGCACGATCCCCGCGCGCAAAGGCGTCCGCCAAGGTGTGCGCCACGTCGAGGCAGAGCGGCTCGGCCGGCGCACCGGGCTCCTTCGTGCGATCGAGGACCGCGACCCGGCGCACGCTTGCCGGCAGCGCCAGCAGAAAGTCCTCGGCCGACCACGGCCGGTAAAGCAGAACCTGGAGGACCCCGACGTGCTCGCCCTGCGCGCTCAGCTGCGCGAGCGTGGCGCGCAGCGTCTCGGCCGCCGATCCCATGACCACGATGACACGCTCGGGCTCGGGATGACCGTCATAGCGGAACAGGTGGTATTGGCGACCGGTCAGCGCGGCAAAGCGGTCCATGGCCCCCCGAACGATCTTGGGTGCTGCGAGATAGAACGGGTTCACGGTCTCACGGGCCTGGAAGAAGGTGTCCGGATTGTGCGCGGTGCCGCGCGTCACGGGCCGTTCGGGGCTCAGTGCCCGTTGACGGTGGGCGCGCACCAGCTCGTCATCGATCATGGCCCGGATCTGTTCGTCGGACAGCATCGCGACCGTATTGACCTCATGCGAAGTGCGGAAGCCATCCATGAAGTGGAGGAAAGGCACGCGCGACTCAAGCGTTGCCGCCTGTGCCACCAGAGCGAGGTCGTGCGCCTCCTGCACCGATGCCGCGCCGAGCAGGGCGAAGCCGGTGCCGCGCACGGCCATGACGTCGGAATGGTCGCCGAAGATCGAGAGCGCCTGGGTGGCGATCGACCGCGCCGCCACATGGAAGACGCAGGGCGTGAGCTCGCCCGCGATCTTGAACATGTTCGGCATCATCAGCAGCAGGCCTTGCGAGGCGGTGAAGGTGGTGGTCAAAGCGCCGCCCTGGAGCGCACCGTGCACGGCGCCAGCGGCGCCGCCTTCCGCTTGCATCTCCTGGACGATCGGCACCGCGCCCCAGAGGTTCCTCCGGCCTTCCGCCGACCATTCGTCGGCGAGTTCGGCCATCGGCGAAGCCGGCGTGATCGGGAAGATCGCGCAGACGTCGTTGACGCGGTAGGCGACGTGAGCGACGGCGGCGTTGCCGTCCAGGGTCATCCGTTCCATGACTGCCGATCTCCTTCCGGGCACCTCATTCGCGCAGCCGGAAACGATGAGGCGCGAGCGGCTCGCCGTCCGGCCCCGGCGGGGCGGATTCTGGCCCAGATTCGGGCTGCATTTCGATGGCATGGCAGGGGCACTGCTCGAAGCAGATGCCGCAGCCGGTGCAGAGGTCGAGCTCGACCCGATAGCCGCGCCCGCGGCCGAGACGCCTGATCGCTTGCTCGGGACAGGCTGCGAAGCAGTTGTCACATTCGAAGCAGTTGCCGCAGGAGAGACACCGGCCCGCTTCGAACCGTGCTTCCTGCTCGCTCAGCCCCTGCACGACCTCCTCGAAAGTCGCGCGCGCCGCCAAAGGCCGTTGCGGCTCGGTGCTTCGGGCTGCCTCCAGGAATATAGGCAGGTCGAGCATGCCGAAGGTGATCGGCGGATGCTTCGCTGGCCGCTCGTAGACCACGCCCTGTAGCCAGGCATCGATGTGGCGCGCCGCGCGCTTGCCATGCCCCACCGAGACGGTGACCGATTGTTCGCCCGGCACCATATCGCCGCCGGCGAAGATGCCGCGGTGGCCGGTCATCATGTCGGGACCTACCTTGACCGCACCATTCGATGCAAATTCGACGCCCGAGACCTGCCGGAGAAAGCCGCTGTCCGTCTCCTGGCCAAGCGCCAGCACGATCGCATCGGCCGTCAGCGTCTCGAACCGCCCCGTGGGCTGCGGCCGCCCGTCGGTGTCGAGCTCCATCGTCTCGACGGTGAGGTCGGGGCCGATGATCTCCTTCACCGTGGTCAGCCACTTGATCTTGATCCCTTCCTCGATCGCCTCGTCGGTCTCGAAGGCGTGCGCCGGCATATGGGTGCGGTCGCTTCGGTAGACGATCAGCGCCTCGTCGGCACCGAGGCGTTTTACGGTGCGGGCCGCATCCATCGCCGTGTTGCCGCCGCCGTACACCACGACGCGCCGCCCGAGGCGCGGCGCCTCGCCGCTGCTGACATTATGCAGGAGCGAGACGGCGTCGAGCACCCGGACCGCGTCTCGGGCGGGAATGTCGACGTGCTTGCCGACGCCCGCGCCGATGGCGAGGAAGACGGCGTCGAAGCCGCCGGCTGTCTTCTCGGCAAGCACGTCTTCGACCTTGTGACTGGTGACGATCTTGACGCCTATCGCCTCGATCCGCCCGATCTCGCGCAGGAGGTCCGCGCGCGGCAGCCGATAGGCCGGGATGCCGAAATGCATCATGCCGCCGGGCAGCGGACCCGCCTCGCGGATTTCCACCGCATGGCCGAGCCGCGCGAGGTGATAGCCGGCCGAAAGTCCGCTCGGGCCTGCGCCGACGACCAGAACCCGCTTTCCGCTCGGTTCCGCAGCAGCCGGGTAGGGCCACCCCTTGGCGGCCGCCAGGTCGCCGAGAAAGCGTTCGACCGCATGGATGCTCACGGCCGCGTCGAGCTCGACACGGTTGCAGCTGGTCTCGCACGGGTGGTAGCAGACCCTCCCATGCACGGCCGGCAGCGGGTTGTCGCCTACCAGCATCTCCCACGCCTCCCGGAATTTGCCCGTTTGCGCCAGATCCAGCCAGGCCTGGATGTTCTCACCGGCCGGGCAGGCCGCATTACAAGGCGGGAGATGCTCGATCCAGCGCGGGAATTGTTGCCGCGTCGCTCCTGTCCCGACGGCAACGGCGCGCGTGCGGGTTGCGTCGGTTTGCTTCAGCATTGGTGCGATCCTCCCGTTTCTATCTCGCGCCGCTTGTCGCTCGCTTTTTGTCGCTCGGCGCGCGGCTGCCGATGCCGTGCTGTCGGTCGCGCTGTCGAACCGGTCTCGCGCAGGCAAGACGTCAGGATGAGGAACAGAACGATGGACCCGACCCAGATCAAATCGGTTTCCTGGAACCCCTGTAATATCAGTGAGCTGCTGCTAGAAAGCCGCTGATGGGCGAGGGCGAGGTCTGGACCCAGCATGGCGCTGTATCCGACCACCAGGAATTTTGTCGTCCCTGCCGTGCTGACCCTCACCTGATCGAGGTTCGCTTTCTTGATCATTAAACAAGGAATCATCGCCGCACCGGAGCCGAAAACATTTCCATTAGAGGCCCGCCGGCCCGCCGCGTCTTTAATGCGCGTTAAACAAATGCTCGAAGCACTTGAGTGTGCTTCTGCCATCCCCTGCGGCACCCAGGATGCATGCGAGCTTCGCGCCCATTGAGTCCAAGCTCGTTGACTGCGGCCGACCCCCTTATGCGTTCTTTCAAGATCAAGTCCTGGCGCGCCTGAGGTTATCTTTGATCCACATTAAAGACCCACGCGGCAGAAGGCCTGAAATTGTTTATGTCGAGATCGAGTTGGTGTGCCGAGGAGCACTCGGGAGGTGAAGATGAATCTCTTTCGTGTCGAGGCCGACAAGGAACGAGGCAAGGCGGAGGGAGCAAAGACGTGGCTGATCGAGGCGCACAGCCTGTTCGAGGCAATGTCGCTCGTCCCCGACGCTTACGCGGTCAAGTCGGTCAAAGTCCGGTTGGGTACAGCGTCGGGTTCAGGACCCGGACGGGTAATCGGCTGGGTGGGGCCGTCGACCATCTCGTGAACGGCGGTCACCTTCCGCGCCGTCCTGTGGTCAGGATCTGTCGTGGACCACGTCGGCGGCTCGTCCTCAAGAAGGGGAGGTCGGCATAGATGGATGGAACTACCGGCGATTCACAAACTTGGCGTCTGACATCGGTCCACGAATACGAAGCTCTTATTGGCGCCGAGACGGTCGAGCGCCTCCTCATGAAAGCGAAGAAGCTTCGGGACCTCCATGTCGTCAACGTCAACTCCACCTACTATGGTGGCGGGGTTGCCGAGATTCTGTCATCGCTGACCCTGCTGATGAATGCGGCTGGCATCCGGACTGGCTGGCGGGTGATTCAGGGTAGACCCGATTTCTTCAGCATCACCAAGAAGATGCACAACGCGCTCCAGGGCGCCGCCATCAATCTGAGCGACCTCAAGCGCGACATCTACGAGGAGGTCGTCTTCGAGAATGCGGCGCGGATGCATCTCGACCACGACCTCGTCATCGTCCACGATCCGCAGCCCTTGCCGCTCATCGACCATTTCCGACAGAAGGCGCCGTGGGTGTGGCGCTGCCACGTTGACCTGTCCAACCCCCATCGGGACCTTTGGTCATATCTTGCGCCGTTCATCGAGCGCTACGATGCCGTCGTCCTTTCGCTCCCTGAATATGCCCAGAAAATCACGCCGCCGCAGCGCTTCATCATGCCGGCGATCAATCCTTTCTCGACGACAAACAAGGAGTTGTCGGACGCGGAGATCGAAGATCGGCTCAGCCACTATGAGATCCCGACTGATCGACCCCTCATCGTTCAGGTTTCACGCTTCGACAAATGGAAGGATCCGCAGGGCGTGATTGACGCCTTCCGGATTGCCCGGAATGAGGTAGACGCGACGCTCGTGCTGGTCGGCAATATCGCGACCGACGACCCCGAGGGCCAGGAAATCTTCGAATCTCTCTGCAAATGCAATGAGGACCGCATCCGGGTTCTGTCCGTCCAGGACTCCGCTCTCGTCAACGCATTGCAGCGCCGCGCGGCTGTTGTGCTGCAGAAATCGATCCGGGAAGGCTTTGGTCTGACCGTGACCGAGGCCATGTGGAAGGGTACACCCGTCATCGGCGGCAAGGTCGGAGGCATCCGGCACCAGATCGAGGACGGGGTCAACGGTTTCCTCGTCGACAGCGTGGATGAGGCGGCGAAACGGATCGTCCAAGTCCTCAAGGACCCCGGCCTTCGCCGGCAACTCGGCGAAAAGGCGAAGGAGACGGTAAGGGAGCGCTTTTTGATGACCCGACTGATGGAGGACTGGCTGGACCTCATTGCGTCGTTCGAGCCGCACTTCCGATTAAGGGGAGGCAGCAGTGCGTGACGATAGAGCAGGAAGGCATTTCATGCACCAGGGCTCTCCACCAGCAGCAAAGACCGCATGCAACCTATTGGGCGCCAAAGGCGCGACCGGGTTCTCACCAATCAGCCATGAGGTGCTGAACAGAAGCGACACGATCGACCAATAGCAATGAGCGAAATTCGACAGGACAGGATGACCGGCAGATGGGTGGTCATCGCGCCGGAGCGCGGCCGGCGACCTCGCCAGTGGCACCGCTGCGAAAGCGAGGCCAAATCCGCGGCCCCCTTTGATTCGGCTTGTCCCTTCTGTCCCGGCAATGAGCGGCTGTTGCCGGGGATCATCGAAGAGGTCAGAAGCCACAAGGTGCCGGGCTGGCGCACGCGTGTTGTGCCCAACAAGTATCCCGTTCTGCGTTCCGAACACGGCTCAGCACCGATGGGTGAATCCACGGGTCCAGTCAGGGCCGGATATGGCTACCATGAAGTGATTGTTGAGACAGCGCGCCACGATGCGGATTTCACGACGCTTTCAGATATTGATCTCAACGCCGTCGTTCGGACTTACCGGCAGCGCTACGTGGAGCTGATCTCGCGGCCAAAGGTCAAGGTCGTCCTCGTTTTCCGGAACCGAGGCCGGGGCGGGGGCGCATCCCTTGTCCATCCCCACTCACAGGTGATCGCCATCGGCATGATGCCGCCGCAGCTCTCCGCGGCGTTCGCCTGGGCACGGTCATATTACGCAGGACAAGGCCGATGTGTGACGTGCGAGGAGCTGGAGCGCGAACTCGCGGACGGCCGCCGGGTCGTCGAGGCGACAAAGCATTTTCTGGTCGTTGTGCCATTCGCAGCGGCTAGCCCCTTCGAGCTGTCGATCCTGCCCAGGCGGCATCAGGCCTCGATCGCCCAATGCGACGACACAGAGTTGGCCGAGCTTGGGCGAATCCTGCAGCGCGCGCTCCGCCGGCTCAATGCCGTTCTCCACAAGCCGTCGTACAATTACGTCATCGAAGCTGGCGCGGCAGAGCACGCCGATGCTCCGTACTCGCATTGGCGGCTCCGGATCGTTCCCGATCTCGTCACGCCGGGCGGCTTCGAGTTGGGTGCCGGTCTGCCGATCAACCCGTCACGACCTGAGGAGGATGCGGGAATCCTCCGCGCCGAGGCCATTCCGGCGAGGGGACGTGTCAAATGAAGGCCACTGTCCTTGAAAGCGCGCCAAACGAGGCGTCGGCCTTCCAGATTCGCCATGACGCCTCGAATGGTTCCAGCACGCTTTCGAGAATCGAGGCTGACGTAGACGACGATCCGATCCGAAGCACCAGAAAGGCGTCGCACTGGCTGACGAGCCGCCGATAGCGGCGGAGAGGGGTCGTGTGCAAATGGGGAACACCGGATTTGGTTCTGAACTCAGGCGGCGCTAAGGTGTACTCCGCCGGAGCGCACATTATGTCGACCTGAACGGTTGTTCTTTCAGCGGGTTGCCGAAGAGTGCATCCGTCCCAAGCTGTCGTTCGATCTCAAGCAGCCGGTTGTACTTGGCGATCCGCTCGCCGCGGCACGGCGCGCCGGCTTTGATCTGCCCACCGCCCATAGCGACGGCGAAGTCGGCGATGAAGGTGTCTTCGGTCTCGCCCGATCGGTGCGAGATCACGTACCGCCACCCCGCACTGCGGCAGAACTCTATTGCGTCGATCGTCTCTGAGACCGTGCCGATCTGGTTGAGCTTGATGAGGGCCGCGTTGGAGCACTTCTCGTCGATGCCGCGCCGGATGAAGTCGATATTGGTCACGTAAATATCATCGCCGACGATCTGGATGCGGTCGCCGAGTACCGCCGTCATGCGACGAAAGCCGGCCCAGTCGTCTTCGGCCAGGCCGTCCTCGATCGACACGATCGGGTACTTGCGGACCCAGCTCTCGTAGAGCTCAATCAATTCTGCCGCGCTTTTCCGGCCTTGGCCCGAACGCTCGAGATTATAATTTCCATCATGGAACGACGTTGCTGCCGGATCGAGCGCGATGTAGATGTCCTCGCCGGGGCGGTAGCCGGCTCGTTCGATCGCCTGGACGATCAGCTCGCAAGCGGCCTCGTTGTCGGCCAGTCTTGGGGCGAAGCCGCCTTCATCGCCGACTGCGGTCATGTGGCCACCGGCCGCCAGCAGTGCGCGCAGGGCATGGAACGTTTCGGCTGCGTACCGCACTGCTTCCCGGAAGCTCGGCGCGCCCAGCGGCATGATCATGAACTCCTGAAAATCCAGGCTGCTGTCGGCGTGTCGGCCGCCGTTGAGCACGTTCATCATCGGGACCGGCAGGCGGACGGGCCTGCCGGCTGCAAGGTAGGTATAGAGGGGTTTGCCAGCCGCCGCAGCCGCCGCGCACGCGACGGCCATAGAGACGCCCAGGATGGCATTGGCGCCGAGGCGTGCCTTGTTCGGCGTTCCGTCGAGGTCGACGAGAACACTGTCGATCTCGATTTGGGCGCAGGCATCGCGGCCGACGACGGCATGGGCGATCTCGGTCTCGACATGCTCGATCGCCCCCAGCACGCCTTTGCCGGCAAATCGGTTCGAGTCCCCGTCGCGTTGTTCAACGGCCTCGTTCATTCCGGTGGAAGCGCCTGATGGCACGCTCGCAGTACCTCGAATCCCCGATTCAAGTTCGACGGTGACACGAACCGTCGGATTTCCCCGTGAATCGAGGATTTCGAGGCCATTCAGATTTGCGATCTTCGTGTTCATACCATTGATCTCCGGGGCCGAAACACACAATTGGCCAGAGCGGATATCGGCTTGCTCAATGCGACCTCGCAGTCCTCTCGTCAGGCTGCACGTCGATATACCCCACCCAGGGTGCCTGCTTCGGTCCGCCCGTGCCCAGTCCATGATTGCAGCAGGTCCGGATCGATGCCTGCGAGGTCCACCAGCTTGTCGGGGTCTAGGATGCTGAGGCGTCGGTAACAGAATTTGAGGATACCGTCCTTGCCAAGATCCCGCAGGACCCGGTTGACGTGAACGCCGGTCAGACCCGTCGCATCCCCGATATGCTCCTGCGTCAACGGCAGATGCATTTCCTCGATCTGGTGCCCAGGCCATTGTGCCCGGGAACGGACGAACAACTCGAGCAGGAGGCGGGCAATCCGTTCGTGTGCCGACCGCCGGCCGACGCTCGTGAGATGATCGAATGACAGGCTACGCTCCCGCGACATCAGCCAGGCGAGCCGCAGCCCGATGTCCGGATGCCGCAGCGACAAGGGACCCAGAGCCTTGTGCGGAATGACGCAGACGACAACATCCGTTAGCGCTTGCGCGCCGAAGGTTATCGTCGCGCCGTGCTCCGAATGAAAGCCGAGCATGGCGCCGGGCAGCGCGAAATCGAGAATCTGCCGCCGCCCGTCGGCGAGAAGGGCGTAGCGGAACATCCATCCATCGACGAGATTGTAGATCGCGTCGCATGGTTCGCCGAGGCTGAGGAGATCCTGACCGGTCTTTAGGTGCCGGTCATTGGACCTGTAGCCGGAAATTATCCCCACCGTGCCTGGGGTGTAGCCCGCACAAAGGCCGTCGGTGCGGGCCTGGCATGTCTCGCAATCGACACGAGTACCTCTTGGTGTCTTCGTGATATTCGCCATTGCTGCGTCTCCCGGAATTGAAGCCAATCCAAATATTGGCGTGTCCAAGCTCCTGACTGCAAAGACCGGTCGCACATCGACGTTGAGAGATGCTCGCGCCCAATGCGGATCGCCTTGAGGCAACCCTAGACAGACAGACGCCGTGACGGCGGAACGATTACAGTGATTCCAGGGCGAGTTCGCCAGGTGCTGGCGCGGCGGGATGTCCGAAGGCGTGAGAGTGGATACCTCATTCGCAAGCGCGGTGTCCAAAAGTCTCGCGTAATCGCACTATCCGAGCCCGCGCGCGGCGAGGAGTGTCAGCCTTGCAAGTGGTCGATGCAGTCATCTTGAAGCGCTGCATAAATTGTCTCGATCGATGCATCTGGCATTGCCATGCTCGCGAAGATCAGCCGCCCCTCTCGCCCCGACCACCGGAGTCCTTGCGCGTCCCGATCTTTGCGAGCGGCGTCGAGGCGCTCATCTACGGTTTCATCATCGAGCCCGGGATTCGCGGGATGCGTACGACCGGGATCGATGTGCGCCTGGGCGCGCGTAGCCGCTCCGTGGACGCATCGCGACTAATGAGTCCCGCCTCCGGCTCGGGTCCCTGCTCAATGGCCGGGACGCGCTGTCCTGCGCAGGCGCACAGAAGTTTAACCCAAGGCAAAGATTCGACCAAGTGCCGTCGGCATAGTTGCCGCGTTATTGGAAGCCTTCCGGCCCTGCCCTGACGAATGCGAAGCGTCACTCGCCGCACGGTCGGCGATTGGTCGGCTGGAAGACCAGAATCCAGGTGTGATCATGGACCGCACGAAGAGGATGCGGCTTGTTTGCGTGAAGAAGATAGAGGCGCGACTGATCCGGCATCGGGCCGGGCCCCTCCGCGCCGCTTGCACGACCGATGAAGGGGCTACGCCATGGAATGGCTTTCGCAGAATTGGCTTTGGGTGCTGATCGGAGTCGCCTTCATTGCCATGCACATGTTTGGCCATGGTGGTCATGGGGGGCACGGCGGTCATGGAGGACATCGCGGCAGCGGCTCCGGCGACCCGAGTACCGGCCGCGAATCCGCAGAACGGCGCGACGAGGATGCACCGCCCACGCACCGGCATTAGGGGCCGCGCTCGGGTTGATGCCGGCCCCCCATGGACGCGTGTGTGGCAAGAGCGACGGGTCTTACGCGCGGACGGCGTTTCGCCGCGCGCAGGTCTTCGTCCCCATGCGGAATTGAACGGAGCGTGCGATGTTGAACACGAAACTGGTCACCTGGTCATTGGGAATCTGGACCACCATCACCTTTGTGGTTTGCGTGATTTACGGGCTGGTCACACCTCAAAGTCTGCGCATGAGCGGATTTCTCGAAATGATGTTGCCCGCCTTCAAATGGCTCACCTGGTGGGGCTTCCTGCTCGGTCTCGTCGAGGCCTTCCTCTACGGCGCCTATGCCGGTCTCGTCTTCTGCCCGATCTACAACTTGCTGCACCGGCGATGGGGCCTGCAAGCAAGGACGGCGCCATCAAGCAGGTCGTCCAGCGCTTGAGCCCATGCGAGACACATGTCGTGGCGTTCCATAAACCCTCCGATCGCGACCGCGGCCAACGGCATTTCCCGCGCTACATCCTCCACCTTCTATTGCTGCGGGAGTCCGTCCTCGCCGATTGTAGCTCGCGGCAACCTCTATGAGGTCGCGCTGTGGGAAGATCTGGTGACGTGACGGTGCAGGGCGATGAGGCCTTCTATGCCTACATGGTCGACAATCAGGCGATCGTCATCCCCGAGACCATCGACGCGATCCGCGCGCTCGCCAGCCGCGAACGCGACGCAAACGTTTCGATTGCGACGACCAATACAGCATTGGGTATGGGCACATTATTGACCTGAGTACTCTCTCTGCACCCCATCGGAGCGCTGCACTTCCCGTGGGTGTCGCGGGCGTGGCCCGCAAGAAGTGAGAATTTGCGGCCGCAGGCGTTGCGGCTGAATTTCCTTGGCGCGCCGCTCGCCACCTCCTCGCGCGCAACCGCCAAGAAGCCATCCCGGGTTCTCCATTGGATCCGTTCATCTTGCGGCGCAACATCGTCTACTCTTCGTGGAGACGGCGATCCGGCCCGAGACGCAGGCCTGCGCCATATCGGTATGAAAACTTGCTGCATTTACGGCGGCCGAACCACCATTCATTTGGTGACGGGCGAGCGCGAAGCCACCCAATAGGAGCCCAAAGTGCCAGAAAGCATGAACTCTTCGATCGGCAGGCTTGCGAATCTCAGCCCCGACAGCGCGGCGAAATCCCAGGCCCACTCCGCTACAACTGGGCGCCCAATGCTTCTGGTCTTCGCAGCTGCTATGCGGCCCGCCTATGCAGCGGGAAGATCGTCGAAGCCGATCGCAAGGTCTTCGACCGCATGCGCGCAGGACCCCAACCGGATATCGATTCCAGCGGTTCGGAGTTTCTGGGCTGCGGGTCCGCTGATGAAGCCCAGGACGAGCCGATGAACCCCGGTCTTCAGGATCAGATCGCACATCGCCTCGTCTGTATGCTGTCCCTTCGCGCGAAACTCGCGGCAGCCGCTCGCGGGATCGATGATTAGAAGACCATCGCATTTGCTGAAGAACGGACACAGAACCGTCCCGTCTCTCGAATGCATCACCAACAGCGCCGTCCGGCGCGATGGTTCAGGCGAAGTTAAAACCGAGAGTGCCATCCTTCCCTCGCTGAACGAATGTTCCAATGCCGCAAAATAGATGGATATCCAGCTGCAAACCTTAATCCCGATCAAACGGTTCACGGTTCACGGATCGCGGGACAAGGCCGCGACGAGATTGGGACGCCCTATAAGGCCCGGCAATCGCCGTTGCTGCAGGCATGCTCGCTTGAGCGAATGTGCCAGCGGCGGCGCCAGCGAGCCAGTGAAGACTTTCAGGTTCTCAAGGGCGGTTCGCGACCGCGTCTTATGCCTGCGCCTTGCCAGTCTTGAGCAGGTCCATCAACTCCATCGGGAATGGGAAGACGATCGTGGAGCTGCGCTCGCCGGCGATGGTGTTGAGCGTGGACAGATAGCGCAACTGCATCGCTTCGGGCTGCCGCGCAAGGATCTCGGCGGCCTCAAGCAGCTTCTGGGCGGCTTGGTGCTCGCCCTCGGCATTGATGACCTTGGCGCGCCGCTCGCGCTCCGCTTCGGCCTGACGCGCGATCGCACGGACCATGGATTCGTCTATGTCGATATGCTTGATCTCGACATTCGAGACCTTGATGCCCCAGGCATCGGTCTGACCATCGAGTATCGCCCGGATGTCTATGTTCAGTTTGTCGCGTTCGACGAGCATCTCATCGAGATCGTGTTTGCCGAGCACCGAGCGCAGCGTGGTCTGCGCGAGCTGGCTCATCGCGTAGATGTACTGCTCCACCTGAATGATGGCGCGCTCCGCATCGACCACATGAAAATAGATCACGGCATTGACGTGAATGGAGACGTTGTCCCGCGAAATCAGGTCCTGGGTCGGCACGTCGAGGACGATCGTCCGCAGGTCGACGCGAGCCATCGTCTGTAAGAAGGGCAAGACCAGGATCAGACCAGGGCCTTTGACACCCTTGAAGCGGCCGAGCGTAAAGACGACCGCTCGTTCATATTCGCGCAGGATACGGATCGCGCTCGCGAGGTACAGCAGGACAATGGCGGCGACCACGATCCAGACGATCGAATCGGTTGTCAGGGCGATCGAATTGTCAGTCATCGTATGCTCCTTCTCCATGTTGGTCATCGGGGGGCAGAGCCGTATGGGGCCAAGTCAGGTACCGCCCGTTCCTGGAGGAATCTTTGATGGAGATTGAACTCCAGGACTTTTGCTCAATCCGTTTCTCAACCGATCTCGGCTCCAGTTGGGCAGCGGGTTTGACCCGGCTGCAAAGGAGACGTTCTCCTTCGTCCCGGTTCTTCATCCGGATAGCGCCGATGGATAGGAAGGCGTCGAGCGACCGCTACCCGGCAACGTTTTCCAGCACAGCGATGGCGGTCGTAGAGATCAGGTCCGGCGATAAGTCGATGGCCGGTGGCGGAGCCAATGAAGCCCCCGCGCTGTCCGCCGCTCAAGCGCGAGGGTCCGCAACATGGCGATTGCCTATACTGAGGACTTGGCCCGCAAGGCAGCAGCCCTCGAAGCAATGCGCCCACCGCTGCTGAAAATGGCCGAACGCTGCGAGGGCGATGACTGCCCTGTCCGTCCTATTATCGACCCTTGTGCCGACGGGCGGAGAATGATTGCACCCGGCCATTCGGCCAAGCTCGTTTGTGCGCCGCAGATTGACGACGGCAGGCAAGGCGAGGGTGTGAACTGCGATATGCTATCCCGTGGGCTACGAACCCCTTTCAATCTGTCGCGGGAAAAATCTTCATTGGTACGCGGTGAGGGCCCTGCATGGTCCGCTGCGCGCCGATTTGGGGCCGTTCGGATTGCAAGTTGGGATCAGTGACGCCCATCCATACGAGTTGGCGGCGATACAACAGCGTCCGACCGGCCCGCACACATCTGACATGCTGCTGAAAGACCGTCTGTCGTTGTCAGCAATACCGGTGCAAAACCCCCTCCGATCGTCCGCATGTTCGTCGTCTGTCCTTGATAGAGCCTCGCCGCAACCAAAAGCATGCGCCCGTCGTAGGTATAGAGGCGCACATCGATCTTGCGTTGCTGCTTCTCCCCGTCGAATTCTATGAGGCGCTCGCTTGGGGCGACATAGGCCTGCGCGACATAGTCGCCCTGGCAAATCTCCTGCCAGACCGTCTTCGTCAGTTTGTCACCGCGATAGGCAGCCCGGCTACCATAGCCCGACGAAGGCTTGAAAAAGAACTGCTTTCGGTTGCTCCAGAAGCGATCGGCACCTTCGGGCGTGACGCGTTCGGTGGCTGGAACGCCTGCGGACAATATCCGGATCAGGGCCGGATCTACCCCCCATTCTGAAAGCCGGGCTGAATCGGAAAGGAGCGTCAAATTGCGTTTGTCGGCGAACAAAGCGTGGTTGTGGGGATTGGGCGTCAAGACGACCGAGCCATCATCATAGGCCGCGCGCAGCGCCGCATGACCGGGTTGTTCGAGCGAAAAATCCGTCAATCGGTTGTAAACGAGATCGATACGCGTACCGCTTCGACAAAGTTCGCCGTCGCAATATTCCAGTTCTGACGGATCGGCGATGCAAACCTCGTAGCCATGGCGTTGCAGCAGGCGCTGCATCAAGAGGAATTCCGGGTAGAGATATTGTTCTCCCGGACGATCATCGACGATCGCGATCGTTGCGGGCGATCCGCTTTCGCGTTGGTGCCGCCATTCCCGTGTGAACATCTCGGCAACATTCGTATCGAATGCAGCCAGATCCATAAACTCCGGGATGACAGCACCGCTACAGCAGGAGCGTTGGGCGCGCGCGAGAGAAGCATTCAGGATGGCCCCGCCAGCATTCGTGTTGATTTCAATGAGCGCCGGGCCATTGCGTCCGAGGTGAAAATCATATCCCATGAAGACCCCCCTCGGTCCGAAGTCCCGCATCGCGCTCACCGGCGCCCAGCCAAGCACTGCCGCGCGATAGGCGGGATGACGAACGACGGCTTCGATCGCCTCGACGATGCTCTGCATCTGGTCGAGTTCTGCTGCGTCAAGAAACACCGCGACATCGGCAAACAGATGAGGGCGTGATTCGCCCAACCAGCTGTAAAACGCGGCATCGCCCGTCTCGTGTGCCAGAGCCGTGCGCATCGCCGTGCGATCCAGCGTTATGCAAACGCAGCCGGCGTTCAGCGGCGCAGTTGGCACAGGCGAAGGTTCCGGGATCCTTGTCATCTTTTTACTGCTGATTCCCCGAGAGCATTGAAGGCAAAGGCATTTAACTGGTCAAGCGTTAATACTGGTGCCGGACGGATGATGGGGGGGTGGTGGGTTCATAATGACGCCGGTCAATCAATTATGAAGCCGCAATGAGACTCCGAGTTTTATCCTATTTTCTGCATCTATCCTTTTAGGTGGTTCAAACATCTGAGCCCAACATTACGAAAGCAAAGGCATCTCGGAGAGAAATCTAGCTTTATCAATAGCGTCTTTGTGCAGTTGACGCCCAATTATTGGTCGACCCAGCGAGGATCCAAAGTGCGTAGAATTCCGGCTTGGGCCATTTCCTACTGAAAGCACTTTGGCTTGATACGTCATCGCCCCGAAGCGGCCATTCCGGGGTCGGTCATGACTCGCCGAAGCCGATAATGGTACCAGTGAAATCGATTCTATTTCTGGCCAGTATTATCCTCGGATTTCTGGGCCGCTTCGGCCATATCCTTCCATTTGCCCCAGCGGGGAACGAACATAGGCACACGTAATTGATACGCTCGATAGACATCTCCGAAACTCTCAACCATCTGCCGCTCTTCCTTGCGGGCAAGCAAATAATAAGCGAACACGATCAATGGGAACAGGCTAACCGAGAAAATGGTCGGCCAATGCACGATCCCTTCGCCAAACAGGGCGAGAAACAGCCCCATATACTGCGGGTGCCTGACGAACCTGTATAGACCTTCCGTTACCAGCTGGTGCTGCTGCCGAGCACGATAGACGTCACGCCAACCCTGGATGAACAGGCCCACTCCGATGAAGGCGAGGCTGTAGCCCAGTATCATCGCCACCAGCATGCCGGTTTCACCGACGCCGACGAGCGTCGACCATAAGCTCGCACTGACATATCCGCGGTCGAGACCGAACAGACGAACGAGCAAGTAGATCGTCAGCGGGAAACCATACATTTCGGCGTACAGAGCAATTATGAACGCCTGCACCAGACCTGCGCCGGCCCACTCCCGCCAGGTCTTCGGTGCAAAATACCGATAGAATATCCATGAAACCGCAACGATCACAATCGCGGCGAGTCCCCATCCAAATGCGCCCATGATGTCTCTCCCAGCACTGTTCAGTTTTACATAATCCCCCGTGCAGGACGAAATGATGCCAGATCAGTCCCTTCGGGTTAAGTCGCCATGAGGCAAGGGGGCTTTGGTTCTATTGTTTTCACCAACAGCGTCGGACTTCCGCTCGCAGTTCGCCGCGAGAAGATACGGTCCTGGGTCCAAGATAGCTGCCCTATTTGGAGATGGTGGGTTCCAGGCCGTGATGGTAGGATAGCTCGACAGGCAACCACCGTCTCCGGAAAATGTGCGCCGGTGTTGAACGCTCGTCTGTCGTCGTCCGCCAAAGACCGCCTGTGAGACAGCTTCATCGTCTCAATGGAGCCTTCGATGCTCGCGGGGAGGGATGGGCATCTCGCCGGCGTCGTCACGGCCGCCGGGACTGTAATTTGAATGTGAGCAGCGCGTCTATGTTAAGGTTGCGGGCCGCGCTCTTCGTGTCGTGCTTTCGATTTGAGGGCCATGGGAGATCGTGCCTAGCGCCCCAAGAATACGGGATCATACCTATGTCTTTGCCGCTCAGATGATTGATCCTGCTTGGAAGATTGGAGTCGACATTTTGCCACCTGGAAGGAGGATCCGATGCCACATTCCCAAACCAATGGCAGCCCAGAAAACGCGCCGCTCCGAGTCTTCTTTCCCGGAAGTGAGCCAGCCGTGAGGAAGGCTGGAAAACAGCGCTCCGAAATTCTCGCCTGCCTCGACGATGATTCGAACTGCCACGTCGTTGCGCGGCATGCGCTGGCGCTGGCGGCCATATTCGGCTTGCCGGTGACATTTGCGCACGTTTTAGAAACGATGCGCAATGCCGACTTCCCTGCCGACCCTCTTGAGTGGCATCTTCATTTGAACGAATGCAGCGAGCGACTCGACCAGATCATCGCGGAAGAAGGCGGCCGGGGGGGGGGCATCGGCCGGTTGCTGCTAACCGGATCCCCCGCCCGGCAACTCAACGGCTGGGCGCAGGACCATGCCGGGGCACTGCTGGCATTGGCGACGCATAGCCATGAGTCAGAAGGCTCCACAGGACTGGGGAGCACTGTGCAGAAGATACTCGAGCGAGCCGTGGCTTCGCTGTTACTGATCCCCGGCGAGGCGGATGGTGCCGAGACCGTCACCTATCGAAGGCTGATCCTCCCGCTCGATGGCTCTCCTCAAGCAGAAAGCGTGCTGCCGGTTGCCGTGAGCATGGCGCGCGCGCAGGGAGCCGAACTGATCCTCGCCCACGTTGTTCCCAAAGTCGAAACCATCGACCGGAATCTGCCTCAGGCGGGCGCGGGCGAGCTTTGCAGCAAGCTCATGGATCACAATGAGGCGCGCGCGCGCAGCTATCTGGAAAAGCTGCGCACCCGGCTTTGGCATGACGGTATTGCTGCGCGGGCCGTCGTGGAAATAGATGGTGATCCGCGTAATCGGCTGCGGCGTCTCGCCATGCAGCACAATGCGGACCTTCTCGTCGTTTCATCGCATGGCCACAGCAACCTCAGCGACGTCGCGTGTGGCAGCGTCACCGAATATCTTGCGACGCACGCTCCATGCCCCGTGCTGATTATTCGCCCAAACTTCCAGATCAACGCGGCAGAACACACTCTTGAGGGCCCAAGTCTAGCGCCTTCGGGACGCAGCCAACTCGCCCAATAGTGGCAGACGTTTCACCGGAATCTGTGGCGCTCCTGCAAGCGGCTGAGGAGTTGAGCCAGACGCATCGGATCTCGACCGACAGCCCGCGACCGATTCCGGCCTGGTCCCAGGTCGGTGCAGTCGCTCAATGGCTGCATGATGCGCGTCTGGCATGCACTACCGCGGCTCCCGAAGCGAGCAAGGCTGCCGAATGGCTGCTGGACAACGACTATCAGGTGCACCGTGCGCTGCGGCAGATCGAACAGGATCTTCCTGCAAGCTTCTACGGCCGGTTGCCTGCATTGGCTGACGATAAGGAGGCAGCCTTGCCCCGGGTGTTTGTGCTCGCGCATCACCTGCTGCGGCTCACCCGAATGCAGATCTCCTCGGGGACTCTGGTCCGATTTCTGCGGAGCTATCAGCGACAATCACCGCTATCGATCGCTGAACTGTGGGCTTTCCCCACGATGCTTCGCATCGCCTGCGTCGAGATTCTCGTTTCCACGCTCACCCAAATATTTTGCGATTGTCTGACCATGCCGTTTCGCCCTTCACGATGGGCGACCGAGCCGCATTCGCTCGAGGCGACGGAGCAGGTCGGACGCGCGATCGCCAATCTTGGGCTCATCGAGGCGATTTCCTGGGAGGATTTTTTCGATCAGGTCAGCTGCGTCGAAGAAATTCTTCGGACCGATCCGTCAGGCTTTTATGAGCGCATGGATTTTCAAAGCCGCGACCGCTATCGACGCGTCGTCGAGGATCTTGCGCGCCACGCCGCCAAGGGAGAAGTCGACGTGGCGGCGAGCGCAGTCGATGCGGCGAAGGCGGCGCGAGCCGACTTGCCGCAAGGCCACGTCGGCTATTGGCTCGTCGGAGATGGGTGCGCCGCGTTCCAGCGTCAACTCGGCACGCGCCTGCCTTTGGCTCAGCGGTGGCGAAACGCGGCGCTTCAAAACCCCGGCTTGTTCTACTTCTCAGCGCTCGCCGTATTTTGGGCCGGTGCCCTGCTTCTCCCCGCGTCCTATCTGTGGTGGATCGATTCCCAATTTCCTGGCTGGCTCGGCGGTCTCTCCCTGGCGCTCATTCCGGCGTCGGTGCTGGCAATCACTCTGCTTCACTGGGCGATCACACGGATTTTCCCGCCGCGCGTGCTGAACAAGCTCGATTGCAGCGAGAGTTTGCCGCAGGATTGCCCGACCTTGATCGTAATTCCGGTGATCGTTGCGCGTGCGAATGAAATACCGAGCCTCGTCGAACAAATGGAGACCCACTGGCTCTCCAATCTCGATCCGATGCTACAGGTCGTTTTGCTTGCCGACCTCGCTGACGCCTCGACAGAGCGCACGGCTCTCGATGGCGACATCGAACGCGCACTGAAAGAACGCGTTCGGGAACTGAACGCGCGCCATTCACATGCCGGGGCTGGACCGTTCCACCTGCTGTTGCGGCCAAGACGTTACAATGCGGCTGAGGGATGCTGGCTCGCGTGGGAGCGCAAGCGCGGTAAGCTCGAACAATTCAACCGCATGCTGGTGGAAGGCGACTCTTCGGCTTTTTCCTTGCATGTCGGCGACCGCCCCATTCCGAAGGGTGTTCGATTCGTCGTCACCGTCGATGGGGACACGATCCTGCCGCCCGGATCGGTGTCCAACCTGGTCGGCGCCCTCGCGCACCCGCTCAACCGGGCACAGATAGACCCTGCGACAGGTGTGATCACGAGCGGCTATTCGATTATCCAGCCGCGGGTGGAGATATCGCCGCAGAGTGGTTCGCGAACGCTGTTCGCGCGCCTGTTCACGGGCGATACGTCCATCGACATCTACAGCCGCGCGGTCTCGGACGTCTATCAGGACCTGTTTGGGGCCGGGATCTTTGTCGGGAAAGGCATTTATGATGTAGAGGCCTTTCATCGCAGCGTTGACGCCCGCGTTCCCGAAAACGCCATTCTCAGCCATGATCTGTTTGAGGGCGCACATGGCCGGGTCGCGCTTGCGACCGATATCGTTCTCTACGAAGGGTTCCCGCGCAGCTATCTCGAATATGCGCGGCGCCTGCACCGCTGGCTTCGCGGGGACTGGCAGCTCTTGCCATGGCTTGCTCCCAAGGTCCCCGCGGCTGATGGAACAATGGTCGCGAACCGGCTCTCGAGCATCGATCGCTGGAAAATCGCTGACAATCTCCGCCGTAGCCTTGTGGCACCAGCCACATTCCTCCTGGCCGTGGCGGGGTGGCTGGTACTGCCAGGACAAACCTGGTTCTGGACCTTGCTTGTCTTTTTCACACCGGCCGGACAGCTATTCGCCGATCTGGTCAGTGGGCTCGCGCGCGGCCAGCGGCGTGGGTCGGCGCGCGGCCTGCTGCCGCAACTTCACGACCAGGCGGGACGCTGGCTTCTTGCCATTGTCTACCTTCCTCACGAAGCCCTCTTGTCGCTGCGTGCGATCGGTCTCACGCTCTGGCGGCTCCTCATCACCCGTCGCAAAATGCTGGAATGGACGACCGCAGCCCATGAGGCGGCGCGTCTCCACAAGCATCACACCCGAGCGGGAATTTGGCGGCAGATGTGGCCCGGCCCGGCGATCAGCATTGGACTTGCCATGGCATTGTCAGCGATGCGGCCAGGCGCGCTTCTCACAGCGCTGCCGCTCCTCATCATCTGGATTCTCGCGCCCGAAGTCACCTTGTTCATCGGACGGCTTCGCAAGGAAGGGGTCGAACCGCTCACTCGTGGCGACGTAACTTTCCTTCGGATGCTCGCGCGCAGAACGTGGTTCTATTTCGAGACCTTTGCCGGGCCCGAGGACAATTGGCTGCCCCCGGACAACTACCAGGGGGCTCCTCACGAGGATATCGCCCATCGCACGTCGCCGACCAATATCGGCATGCTGTTACTCGCGACCGCGACCGCCTGGGATCTGGGTTACCTGGGAAGGACAGAATTGGCAGCGAGGACCGCCAACCTGTTTGATTCGCTCGCCCGAATGGAGCGCTATCGAGGTCACTTCTATAATTGGTATGACACCAGGACGTTGGCACCGCTGGAGCCGCACTATGTCTCGACCGTCGATAGCGGCAATCTCGCAGTCTGTCTGGTTGCCTATGCAGCGGCGCTGCGTAATGCGAGCGAGGATAGTCGCCTGGAATCCCAACGCTGGGACGGTCTCGCCGATGTGCTCGACCTGCTCGACGAGACGGCCGAGGCATGGAACGGCGAGGCCCTGCGGCAATGGACAAGCGACCTGCGCGCTCGCATCATATCGCTGAAACAAACGCCGGAAAACTGGACAAACGGGCTCCGCGAACTTTGCGAGAGCCGCATTCCGCAACTCGAGCATGCGCTGGCCGAAGCAGTCAACTCTGCCGCATCTCCGCCAATAGATTTGCTACGTGATCTGCACGGATTTCTCGACAGATTGCGCTATCAGTCACGTTCAATGTGGAACGATGCCGAAACAGGCTCGACATCCGCCAGCGACCTGATCCGCCTTGCCGATCAAGCGCGCGAGCTCGCCTATGCCATGGAATTCAAGCCCCTCTATGACGAAGAGCGCCGCCTCTTCCAGATCGGTTATAATGTAAGCTCCGGACGGGCCGATACCCATTACTATGACCTTCTTGCATCGGAAGCTCGCCTTGCCAGCTTCTTCGCGATCGCCAAGGGAGATGTGCCTGTTGAACATTGGTTTCATCTTGGGCGTGCCCTGACGCGTTCAGATGGCGGGCTCTTGCTGATCTCCTGGAACGGCTCGATGTTCGAATATCTGATGCCGCGCCTGTTGCTTCGTTCGAGGATAGACACGCTGCTCGGCGAGAGTGAACGGCGCGCGGTTGAAATCCAGCGACGCTATGGGGAAAGCCACCGACTTCCCTGGGGTATCTCTGAGTCCGCATATTCCGCGCGAGATCCCGAGCATCACTATCGATACCAGGCCTTCGGCGTGCCAGCGCTTGGCCTGAAGCGGGGACTTGGTCGCGATATGGTGATTGCACCTTATGCGTCCGCTCTTGGCTTGCCCATCGCACCAACTCACGCTGTGGCCAATCTGAAGGAACTCGCCCGGCTTGGAGCCTGCGGACGCTACGGGCTTTTCGAGGCACTCGATTTCACGTCCGATCGGGTGTCGCAGGGTAAATTCACCGCTGTCCACGCCTATATGGCGCACCACCAGGGGATGATTCTCAGTTCAATCGGCAATGTGTTGCTCAGCGATATTCTCGTTCGACGCTTCACCGCGGATCCGAGAACGCGGACGGTTTCGCTGCTCCTTAGCGAGCGAGTGCCGCGCGAAATCCCTGCTGAGATCGAGCGGCTCGAGGAACGCGACCGTCCGCTCGGGCGAGGGGCGCCGCTGCGCATTCCCGCCGCCTGGACACCACCGCCGGCCACAGCCTTTCCGCAGGTTCACCTGCTGGGAAACGGGCCCCTGTCGAGCTGGATCTCGGAAGCTGGCGGCGGCGGCCTGCGCTGGCATCATAACGCGCTCACGCGGTTCGTTGCCGATGGCACGCGGGATGCCAACGGCTATTGGATTTATGTGGGTGACGATGAGAGCGGTGCCTTGTGGTCGGCGGCACGACAGCCCACCGGTATGCAACCCGACGAGTACCGTGTCACGTTTCATCCCCATATGGCGGAGTTTCACCGCCGCGATCACGGGATTGCGCTCAACCTTGAGGTTGCGGTCATCGCGGGCGACGACCTCGAGGTTCGGCGCCTCACGCTGGTCAATGAAAGCGCACATCCGCGGACGCTGCGACTGACGAGCTATGGCGAAGTCGTTCTTGGTGCGCCGATGGACGACGAGCGGCACCCCGCCTTCAGCAAGTTGTTTGTTGGCAGCGAATATATCGCCCATCTGGGCGGATTGCTGTTCCGCCGCCGACCCCGCGCACCGCATGAGACGCCACCCTTGCTCCTGCATTTTGCGGTCGACGCCCAGGGTCCGATTCAGCCGTTGGGCTATGAATCAGACCGCAGCCGGTTTGTCGGACGAAACGGCCATCTGCGCTCCCCGCCGGGTGCGCGCATGGACCTTTCGAATTCTGCGGGATGGACTTTGGACCCGATCATGGCGTTGCAGCTTGGGGTTACTCTACAGCCCTATGAGACGCGTGAACTCTGCTTCCTCACCGTGGCGGCCGCAACCCGTGAGAGGGCCGTTGACCTGGCGGAGCGCTATTCGACCCTTGCCGCGGTCAACTGGGCATTGCCGGACGCCCTGGGGGAAAGCGCGCGCGCCCTCGAGCGTGCCCAAATTGCGCCCGCTAGCCTGCCGGCGCTTCAGGCGCTCGCCTCGCTCCTTGTTTATCCACATGGTGCACTGCGGGGCAACGCTGCCGCGTTCAGCGGCAACCGCCTAGGGCAACCGCACCTTTGGGGAATGGCGCTCTCTGGCGACCTCCCGATCTTGCTGTTGCGAACCGCAGGTACCGGCGGCTTGCTGGCGCAACAAGTGATCGGCGGCCATCAGCTATGGCGACGCCACGGGCTTCAGGTCGATCTCGTGATTCTCCAGACCGGTGGGTCGGCATATGTCGAGCCGATCCGGGACGACGTTGTCGCCCTGCTCCGGCAGGTCGGTGCGACTGAAATGCTTGGCCGCAAAGGCGGCATTCATCTCCTTTTCCGTGATCAGATTGGATCGGATCAAGTCAACCTGCTGGAGAGCGTTGCCCGCGTGGTCGTTGATGAGGCGAAGGGGGCACTGGAGGACCAGCTGTCGCAGGCGCTAGAGCCGCCCTCGCAGCTGCCGCGCTTTTCGGCAGCGCTTCCACCCGATCGCAAGACTGCTGACGCGTTGGAACGTCCCAAGGAGCTTCGCTTCGACAACGGGCTCGGCGGATTTACGCCGGATGGCCGGGAATATGTCATCCACCTTGAGCCCGGCGAAGCCACCCCCGCACCCTGGTGCAATGTCCTCGCCAACGATGAGTTCGGCAGTCTGGTCAGCGAAGCCGGCGGAGGTTTCAGCTGGGCGGTCAACAGCGGCGAGAACCGCCTGACGTCCTGGACAAACGATCCTGTGTCGGACCCGCCTGTCGAGACCCTCTACCTGCGCGATGAGGAAACCGCATCGGTCTGGACCGTGACGCCTGCGCCCGCTGGGCATTCGTCGGCCTGTCAGGTGCGGCATGGAGCCGGCTATACGAGATGGTCGCAGAAATCGCATGGGCTGGACCAGGAAATGCTGGTGTTTGTTCCTTTGGACGCTCCGGTGAAAATCGTCCGGTTGCGGCTCCGCAATCTCGAAAACCGACATCGGCGTCTCACTTCGACTTACTATGCCGAATGGCTGCTGGGAGCGCTCCCAAGCATCGCGCGGCCCCATGTCGTTTGTGACTATGATCCAGCCGCGCAGGCGATTCTTGCGATGAGTCGCTGGAACGAGGATTTCGCGGAACGGGTGGCATTTCTCACCGCGAGCCGACCTCCGCATGGGTTCACAACCGATCGGCGCGAATTTCTCGGGCGAGAGGGCGATCCATCCGATCCGGCCGCACTCGGGCGCTGGGGCTTGAGCGGCAAGCTCGTGGCGGGAGGTGATCCGTGTGCCGCCTATCAGGTTCATCTGGAGTTCGCGCCGGGCGCGAGCGAGGAAATCATCTTCGTCCTCGGGCAGGGAGCAGATCACACCTTAGCAAGAGAACTGGCACGGCGCTGGAGCGAGCCTCATTTGGTCGAACAGGCCCTGCAAGCGCTTGAGCACCACTGGAACGGAATCCTGGGTGCTGTCGAAATTTCCACGCCCGATCCTGCCTTCGATCTCATGGTGAACCGCTGGCTCATTTATCAGAGTCTGTCGTCGCGTGTGCTGGCCCGAACCGGCTTCTATCAGTCCAGCGGCGCGATCGGCTTTCGCGATCAGTTGCAGGATGTGCTGGCGCTGCTTCATACCGAACCCGCGCGAACCCGCGCGCACATTCTCCAATGCGCCCGGCACCAGTTCACGGAGGGCGACGTCCTCCATTGGTGGCATCCGCCCTCGGATCGAGGAGTGCGGACACGCTGTTCGGACGACCTCATTTGGCTGCCCTACGCCGTTGGCACCTATGTGCAGGCGACGGGCGATCTCACCATCCTGGATGAAGAGATTCCGTTCCTGGATGCGCCACCGCTCAAACCCGAGGAGGAAAACCGCTACGCCCGATTTGATATGGCGGGCGTCCTGCGGCCGCTGATTGATCATTGTGAACGGGCTCTCGAGCATGGGCTGACTGCAGGCCCCAACGGATTGCCGCTCATGGGCGCCGGCGATTGGAACGACGGAATGGACCGGGTGGGCCGCGAGGGCCGCGGCGAGAGCATCTGGCTCGCCTGGTTCGGTTCGGTGACCGCCGACCTGTTTGCCGATGTCAGTAGGCGCGCCGGACGAGAAATGAGCGCGTCGCGATGGACTGAGCGGGCGCGGGAACTGCGACAACGCGCCGAAGAAGCCGGATGGGACGGCGCCTGGTATCGGCGCGCCTATGATGACGAAGGTCATCCGCTCGGTTCGGCGAGCAATGACGAGTGCCGGATTGACTCGATTTCGCAGTCGTGGGCCGCTTTCGCCGGTGCCGAGCCAGGACGCGTGCGGCAGGCATTGGACGCTGCCTGGCGGGAACTCGTGAGTCCGGAACACAAGCTGGCGCGCCTCCTCTGGCCGGCCTTCGACAAGGGAGCGCGCGATCCAGGCTATATCAAGGCCTATCCGCCGGGCATTCGCGAAAATGGCGGGCAATATTCACACGCCGCGGCCTGGCTCGGCATGGCGTTTGCCCAGCAAGGGGAGCCCGACAAGGCGTTCGCCATCTTCGATATGATCAATCCCGTTCGACGCTCGGACGAGAAGGCAAAGGCGAAACGCTATGCGCTCGAACCCTACGTCGTCGCGGGCGATATCGCTGCCGCTGACCCCCATAGCGGGCGCGGCGGGTGGAGCTGGTATACCGGGGCTGCAGGATGGGCGTGGCGTCTTGCTGCAGAGGGCATCCTGGGCTTGAGGCTTGTAGATGGACGCCTGACGATCGCACCGTCCATTCCTCCTTCGTGGGGCGGCTTCCGAGCCGTTTTGCGCGGTCCCACCGGTACGATTTCAGTGCAGGTCGAAGATCCCGATCATCTGGGCCGCGGAAACGTGGAACTCACCGTCAATGGTGCGCGCCTGACGACGGGCGGTATCTCATTTCCGACAGATGGCGCTGAGATTGAGGTCAGAGTCCGACTGACGCCTTGAGAATTCCGCCACGGCCGGTCCTGTGACCGCGCCCTTGTCGTGCAATGGAGAGCGGCGGCAAGCTATTGGTGCCAGCAATGGGAACTTTTGGAAACATGGGTGGTCGAAGTCCTTACCCGACCACAGGAACAAATCGAGTCCGCAAATGAACGCAGCCAGTGATCATCGCCCATCGCTCACGATTTTGGCCTCGCCGAAGCGATCTTGCGGCTTTGTCTCGATCCAAGTCGAAGGAGGGCTACATGAGTATTGCCGCACAATTGCTGCTCGGCGCGCTGGTGGTGGCGGTGACAATGATCGCGCAGGCAGGCTTTGTTGCGGCGGCCTTCGCCGCGTCTGACCGGCTCGTCCCTCCGCGCTTTCGGAGCAGTCGGCTGGCAAGCATGCTGATGCTCGCGGCCGCGACGATCTGGATGCTGGCCGCACTGACCTTCGCGGCTTGGCTGTGGGCGGGTTTGTTCCTGTGGCTCGGCGCCTTCCGCTCGCTTGAGCCGGCGCTCTATTTCGCCACTGTGTCACTCACGACATTGGGTTTCGGAGACATCATCCTCGCCGAGGATGTCCGGCTTCTCTCCGCGGTCGTCGCCGCCAACGGCCTGATCATGTTCGGCCTCAGCACGGCGTTCCTGATCGAATTTGTCGGCGATGTGCGTGAGGAGGAGGAAGAGCGGAACATTTGCATGGACCAAGAAGAAAAGAGAGTTCGATGATCGGCGGTTGCACGATGTTGCTACCCACGATTCTGGAACGATGGTGGCGCTTTTCTTATACCAGTGCGCGGAGAGGCTGACTCACGTCGGGGATTCCCAAACTGCTGAGATTATGATTCGTTGGCGCAGGCACACGGAGGCTTGTGATGGCGGCAGCAATTGGGGTTCGAACTGACTACACCTCGGCGGATTTGCGTGGCTTTGCCCGACGATGCGGCGATGCGGATCAGGTCCGGCGGCTATTAGCGGTGGCATTGATCCTGGACGGCGGGAGCCGGAGCGAAGCGGCGAAGGTTGCCGGCGTGACGCTGCAGATTGTGCGCGACTGGGTCCTGCGCTTCAACGAAGGTGGTCCTGATGGTCTGGCGACGCGCAAGGCCCCTGGCCGGTCCTCTATCCTGAATGACGAGCAGCGTGCGCGGCTCGCCGAGATTGTCGAGGCCGGACCGATCCCAGCAGCACATGGCGTGGTGCGCTGGCGGCTATGCGATCTGGCCCTGTGGATCCACGATGAGTTCCAGCTGTCGGTCACCCGACATACACTTGGACGGGAGCTTCGCGCGATGGGCTACCGCAAGCTTTCGGCGCGGCCCCGGCACCGTGGCCAGAAGGCCGACGATATTGCCGTTTTTAAAAAGAGTTCGCGGCCCGTCTGGCGCAAATCACCAAGCGGCTTCCGAAAGGAACCGCGGTAGAGTTGTGGTGGGCAGACGAAGCCCGCGTCGGCCAGCAGACCAAACTCACCCGGCGCTGGGCCAAGCGCGGCACGAGGCCATCAGCACCAAAGGATCAGCGACGATCTTCCGCATGGATATTCGGTGCGATCTGCCCCGCTGAAGGCAAGGCTGCCGGCATCGTCATGCCCAGATGCAACAGCGAGGCGATGAGCATGCATCTTGAGGAAATCGCATTCCATGTCGCGCCGGGCGCTCACGCAGTGCTGCTGCTCGATCAAGCCGGATGGCACGGCTCTGCCGAACTGGTCATTCCGCCGAACATCACGCTGATACCGCTTCCGCCAAGATGCCCCGAGTTGAACCCCGTTGAAAACGTGTGGCAGTTCATGCGCGATAACTGGCTGTCGAACCGCATCTTCAAATCCTACGACGATATCGTCGGCCACTGCTGCTACGCCTGGAACAAGCTCGTCGATCAGCCATGGCGCATCATGTCCCTCGGACTGCGCCAATGGGCCCATGGGTCATGATCATTGCGCATTGGTATTAGACTTGTCTACCTTCACCAGGACTGCTGCGGCGCAGGCTCCCGCCGAAACGCTGGCCGCAGCGATTGTGCCCGCAACCCTGACCGAACCCAATCAGTTCGGCCGCGAAACGCCCCGAACGCGGTGACGGGATTGAAGAACGCTCCCACCGAATACGATTATATTCGCGATGCCAACTACTTTCCTGGCACTGGGGAGTCAACAACCGCCACGGAATAAAATGTGGAGGCGGAGCAGTCACAGGCGCCCGGATCGGGCAATCGCGCGCGAGAGACGCAGCGTATACCATAGCGCGAGAAAATAGCCGAACAGAGCGAGCACCGGCATGCCCAAAATGCGCGGGCCAATGCTATGCTGCATGAGTAGCGACGAGGCAATGTACAGTCCAAGGGTGACGAGAGCCAGCGCGAGCCGGTTTCCCGTACGTTCCAGACCAGCTTCGGTGCGCTCGATCTGCGGCAGATGGATCTGAAGCGCGGGATGGAATCCATCGCGCCGCGCCTCGGATAGCCACGCGGCAACGGCGCCCGGCAGGTCATGAACCGCAAGGCCGGCCTCGAAGCTCAGTCGCGAAAGCGCTGCAGTCGACGGACCCTCGACCAGGGCTTTGATTGCCGCGTTGCCCTTTTCAACGAGGGTGTCGAGAACATTCATCGCCGGGTCCAGCGTATGCAAAGCGTGTTCGACAAGAAACAGGGCTCGCATCAGGACAATCAGATAATATGGCAGCAGCACCGATTCCCTATTGCCGAGCCGGGAAACACGAAGGAACAGGTCTGCTATCGACCATTGCTGCATCGGGAGCGACGCGTATTCGGTCAGGAGTTCCTCAATGCCGCGGATGAATGCCTGCCGTTCGCCCGAGACGCGAAGCAGCCCGAGTTCGGTTGCCGCGTCAAGCATCCAGCTGGCATCCTGGTGGACAAAGGCCTGAACGAACAGCGCCAGCCGCCGTCGCGTCGCTTGGTCGAGCTGACCGGTCAGCCCGAAATCATGGAAGCAGATTGCTCCATCGTCCATGAAGAAGAGGTTGCCGGGATGGGGATCGCCATGGAAGAAGCCCAGTACGAAGATCTGGTGCAAATAGATGTCGACGAGATTGGCTGCGTAACGAGGTCCTGCGTCGGCCAGTCCCGCATCGCCGAGCAGGCGGCCCGTGGAGAATTCCTGCACAAGCACGGTTTCAGTGATGAGATCATCGAAGACCCCCGGGACGTGGACCGTCTTCCAATCCGCAAAGGCATCGGCGAAACGGCGAACCGCTCGCGCTTCGAGCCGGAAGTCGGTCTCGCGGCGCAGGTTTGTCCAGATCTCGTGCGCCAGGCGTGCTGGCTCGAAGCGCGCGATTCGGGAGGACAGGGCACAGAGCAGGCGCAGCAGCCATATTAGAGCGCGCATGTCACGATCGATCTGGGATCTGATCTGCGGGCGTCGCACCTTGACGATCACGTCGCGGCCTTCTGGCAGTTGGGCACGATGCACCTGCGCAATCGAGGCGGCGGCAAGCGGGAGTTCGTCAAATGAACTGAACAGGTCGGTGACCGGCTTGCCGAGGCCGGTCTCTATCTCACTTCGGGCGGCAGCCGGTGGGAATGGTCTGGCGTCGGCCTGAAGCTTGCTCAACGCCGCGATGTAGCGGTCGGACAAAAGGTCACGGCGCAGGCTGAGAGCTTGACCGATCTTGATGAAGGTGGGCCCCAGGCGTTCGAAGGTCGCGCGCAGTCGATTGGGGAGCGTCGAGCGGTCGGCCGCGATGCCGCGGACGCGCTCGTACGCGGCAACGACCAGGAGATGGAACGCCGCCCCAATGACGCGGAATACCCTTGCAACTAGCATTGCCGTTGGCCGCCTTTTCTTTCGCCGGTGCGAGCGTCTAGACGTTGATCATGTTTGACTGAAGCGTTTGTCATTGCGAGCCCTTCGTCTGCCTTGCAGGCGCTCAGGATAAACTACGCGAAGCAATCCAGCACGCCATACCTCGCTCTGGATTGCCGCGGACCTGCCGTCCTCGCAATGACGATGCAGTCAAAAGGCGATCACGCTGCCGTCGTGGTGCTGACCTTCTGAGTCGATCCCTTGTAGATTTCATCTATTGCAGCACCGAGCGCCGTGTCGAATTCAATTTCGCTCATCTGAGCGCGCAGGTCTTCGAGCAATGCGCGACTGAAGCTGGCGATGACGCCCCGGTTCTTCGCCAATTCGGCGCAGGCTTCCGGACGACTGTAGCCGCCCGACAGCGCAACCACCCGCAGCACCTTGGGATGGTCAATCAGCGGATCGAACAGGGCGGGTTTCACCGGCAGGCTGAGCTTGAGCATCACCTGTTCGCCGGCGGGCAGTGCGTCGAGATTCTTCAGGATTTCCTCAAGCAGGATCTGGTCGCATTCGGCGCGTTCGGGGCTCTTGATGTTCACTTCGGGCTCAATGATCGGCATCATACCCGCGCCGATTACCTGCCTGCCGATCTCGAACTGCTGCGCGACAACAGCGGCAATGCCCTCGCGATTGGCCAGGTTGATCACCGAACGTTCCTTGGTGCCGAAGACACCCAGCGCCTTCGACCGTGAAAGCAGCGCGTCCAATTCGGGCATCGGCTTCATCACCTGAACGCCGTTGACCTCGGCTTCCAGGCCCTTGTCGATCTTGATGAAGGGAACCACGCCCTTCTCAATCAGCGCCTGTGGCGTCGGCTTGCCGCCCACCTCGCCATCCATGGTTCGCTCGAACAATATGGCACCGATCACTTTTTCGCCGGTAAAGGCGGGAGAAGTGATGATCCGGCTGCGCATCTTGTGGATCAGCCCGAACATTTCCTCTTCGGTGCTCCACGCGCCTTCCTCGACACCATAGCCCTCGAGCGCCTTGGGCGTGGAGCCACCGCTCTGGTCCAGCGCGGCGATGAAACCATTGCCACCGGCGATCTTTGCTCGCATTGCGTTGAAGTCCATGGTGATATCTCCACTTGACTGCGTCGTCATTCAAACGTGATCATGCTCTAGGTCCGCCCCTTCAAATTCACCCGCGCAGGTCCATGATTCGCTACGGGTAGAGGTCGCGTCCAGGTCAGATGCTCATAGACGCTCGCCCAGTAGAGACCGAACGCGCCGCCGAACAACAATTCCTCAAGCGGTATTCCACCAGGCAGCAGGCCCGAAAGTGCCGGTAGGTTCCAGACATGCTCGATGTAGCCGGGAGCGCTGATCCGAAGGCCGATCATGAAGATGGCGTAGAGGACGAGGAAAAGCAGACCGCCATAGAGCGTCTTGGCGCCGAGATCCGGGCGGCACAGAACGGCGGCTCCCGCCCCGGTCGCCATTGCGATCACTGCCGGATAGATCGGATTCCACCCCAGCGCGACGAGCGGCAGGAACACCAGAACCGGCACTGCCAGCGCCAGCCGATGAAACCGGTGCGGTCCAATTGGCGGAACCGGGCGTGTTACCCGCCGTGCCGCCAGATTATAGAGCACCGCGCCGATCCCGCCGATGCTGAACGAAAAGATGATGCTTTCCAGGTCAAAGCCTGTCTTCTGCGCGAGGTCGAAGAGACTTGGCGGGTTCCAGTAGACCGGCACGAACAGCGGCTCGCTCAAGCCAAAGGGCGCGGTACCGAGCGCTGCCCGCAGCATCAGCGCCCGGTGCTCAGGATACGAGACATAGATCAGGATGAACGCCAGGAGAAAGACCAGCGCCCATGATAGCCAGATGTAGTGGTAGCCGTTCATGCGCGTTGCCGGAATTGCAACGGCACTTCGGCTGTCTCGCGGCGGTCGTAATCGGTGATGTAGTCGCGGGTCAGCGGGACCGCGTCCCGACGATGAGCCAGTTGCACCTGAAACACCATCAGCGGACCCTGTCGGAACAGCATTTCGCAAGCCGCAAGATAGAATTCCCACATGCGGCAGAAACGTTCGTCATAGAGCTCAGCTGCTTCCGCGCGTCGTGCCTGGAACCGATCGTGCCAGTGCCGCAGCGTGTCGGCATAATGCACCCTCAGGATTTCGATGTCGGTGATCCAGAGACCTGCCCTTTCGACTGCTGCCACCACTTCGGACAATGCCGGGATGTAGCCGCCGGGGAAGATATATTTGCTGATCCAGGGGTCGGCGCCTCCGGGCGGCTCCATGCGCCCGATCGAGTGGATGAGCGCAACGCCATCAGGTTTGAGCGTGCGGGCCACCGATTTGAAGAAGGTGGAATAATCCGACGGCCCGACATGTTCGAACATACCGACCGAGACGATCCGGTCGTACAGGCCCATCTCCTCTCGATAATCCCTGAGTTCGAACCGGACCTGGCGGGAGAGGCCGGCTGCCTCGGCGCGCGCACGCGCCGCCGCGAGCTGCTCGGTCGAAAGCGTGACGCCCGTCACATTCGCATTCGCCGACTGCGCGAGCGCGAGCGCGAGCCCGCCCCAGCCCGAACCGATATCGAGCACCTCGCACCTGGGTTCGAGCAGCAGCTTTGCGGCCAGATGCCGTTTCTTGGCGGCCTGCGCTTCCTCGAGCGTCTCGTCGCCGTTGGGGAAATAGGCACAGGAATATTGGCGGTCGGAATCGAGAAACAGCTCGTAGAGCGCGCCGGAGAGGTCATAGTGATGCGAGACGTTGGCACGCGCGCGGCGGTGATGGTTGCGCGGGCCTTTGTTGCGGCCGATCCTCGCACGCAAGCGCTGGATCGGGTGGCGATCGAACGCCTCCAGCCCATCGATCGCCAGATGGAGAAGGTCGTGCAGCGAGCCCCGCTCTAGCGTCAGCGTTCCCTCCATATAGGCTTCCCCGAACGCGAGCGAGGGATTGAGCGCGAGACGCAGCGGCAGTTTCGGGTCGTGCAGGCGTACCGCTACGCGGGGGCCGACACGATGGCCGACGAATTCATGCGATCTTCCCCGATGATCGATGACCGTCAACTGTCCGGTCCGGATCATGGAACGAAGCAGCTGCGAAAGAAGCGGCAAGGAACGCGCTGTTCCCGGTGACGAAACGAAGTTCTGCATCAGTCATCATCCTTCTCGGCCAAGACGAGGCTTAATCACAGACGGTGGACGACCGGATTCCTTACACACGCGCCGCAGCGGATCGTCATGGGGCTTCGCGCAGCTGGCGCAAACGCTCGCCATCGCCGCACTGGCAATCGAGGAAACCGTGAATGACACAGGTGTGACACATCTGTTCGAGCCGCAGCTTGAGAGCCTGCCGCGCGCGATGCAGCCGCACCGTGACATTGTTGAGCGTGACCCCGAGACTGATGGCAACCCTGTCCCGAGGCTCGCCGAGCAAATCGACACGCCAGATGACCTGGGCATATTCCGCCTTGAGCGTCGGCAGCAGCTTGTACAGGCACTGACAGATCGCGTCGTCGATCTCCTCGTCGGGTTCGATCAGCGCTTCGGCCATATTGGCGAGTTCAACGGGATCCACGCCATGCTCGCGCCGTCGCCGCGTTGCCGCGGCGCGCTGATGGTCGATGATCGTCGTCGCCAGCACGCGTCCGAGCCAGCCACGAACCGTGCGGACGTCGCGCAGGTCGTTCGAGTGCTGAAGCGCCTTAAGCACGAAGCGCTGCAACACGTCGTCGGCCTCGTCATGACTGCGGAGACGGCGGCGCAAGAATTTGAGGAGATCGCGGTGGCTCTCGACCAGCGCCCTGCGGACCGCCGCGTCCATTTCGGACGGCTCTGCTGCTTTACGTCGTGCGTCTTTTCCGGGTTCTTCAACCATCACGGGCCTCCGTCTGTTAGACGGCAAAGCGCGCAAACCATTACGCGACGATGCGGAGAAGCTGTCCGCTGTAATGATCGGGGTGGGCCATCGTCCTAATGAACGCCGCCCGGTGTTCGGCCGGGCGGCGGGAGAGCGGCATCAGGTTTCGCTCGCCGCATGGCATCCCCAACGTACAGAGGTCTTCGATGAAGTTTCTACCCGCCATCCTCACAGCTGCCGCCCTCGCCCTTGTCCCGGCGAGCGGCTTCGCCCAGCCTGGCGAAAGTCACTCGCCGAGTATCGGCCACAGCGTCTTCATGCGCGGGACCGTTGTTCGCGCCGTGGGCAATGACCTTGTCGTCTGCACCGGCAGCGCCGATGGTGCTGAGGCCGGGCAGGAGCTCACCGTTTATCGTGTCTCTGAGCATCCGCATGGCCCCAAGGGACCGCCGATCTTTCAGCGGACTCAAGTCGGCACTGTGCGGATACACGGGGTCATCGACGAGCATTTTGCCAACGCCAGCGTCGTATCAGGAACAGTCATGCGCCATGACATTGTCGAGTTGCAGCGACCCTGACACCGCTTCGGAGCGCCGCGACGCCGGCTTGAAGACCGGCGCCGCGGTCGCGGTGATTTGGCAAGGGATGAAAGTCGCAAGGAGGCGACCATGAACGCGGAACCTATCTATATTCTCGGCTTCGATGACCCGGCGGCCGGCGATGTCGCCACGGTCGGGGGCAAGAATGCGTCGCTTTCGAACATGGTGCGGACCATGCGCCGCGCCGGCCTCGCTGTCCCCGATGGGTTCGCCACGACCGCGCAGGCCTTTCGCGACTATATCGCTGCCAACGGCGTCGAACCCTCTTTGCGCGCGCAAATTGCCGCCTTCCAGGCGGGACAGGCGCCACTGCATGAAGCGGGCGAGGCAATCCGCCGTCTGTTTCTGGAAGCAGAGTTTCCGCCGGTGATGGCCGAGGCGATTCGCGACGCCTATCGGCGTCTCTCACGTGCAGCGGGCGTCGATGAACTGGGCGTAGCAGTGCGCAGCAGCGCGACGGCTGAAGATCTGCCGGACGCCAGCTTCGCCGGCCAACAGGAGACATTTCTCAATGTCCGCGGTGAACGCGGTTTGCTTGATGCCTGCCGCCGCTGCTTCGCGTCGCTGTTTACCGATCGCGCTATCAGCTACCGTGAGGCGAAGGGCTTCGATCATCTGAAGGTCGCACTGTCGATCGGCGTGCAGCGCATGGTTCGGTCTGACCTCGCAGGATCCGGCGTGATGTTCTCGATCGACACCGAGACGGGCTTTCCGCGAACGGTCGTGGTCAGCGCCGCTTGGGGGCTGGGCGAAACCGTCGTTCAGGGGAGCGTCAATCCCGATAAGTATCTCGTTTTCAAGCCGCTGCTCGATGATCCCCAGCTTCGCCCGATCATCGAGCGCACATTGGGCGAGAAGGAGCGCAAGCTTGTCTATGCCCAGGGCGGCAGCGCGCGCACCACGTTCCGCGACACGACTCGTCGCGAGCGAGCGGCCTTCGTTCTGAGGGACGAAGAGGTACTCCAACTGGCGCGCTGGGCCGTACTCATCGAAGAGCATTACGGCCGACCGATGGACATGGAATGGGCCAAGGACGGTGAAACCGGCGAATTGTTCATCGTCCAGGCCCGTCCCGAGACTGTCCAGTCGAGCCGCCAGACCGCCAGACTGAGGACTTACCGGCTGCAAGAGAAGGGCAAGACGTTGCTCACGGGCTCGGCGATCGGTGAAGCGATCGCGACCGGCGAGGTGTGCATCATCCGCAGCCCAGCCGACATCGACCGCTTCAGGGACGGCGCGATCCTCGTCACCGAGATGACCGATCCCGACTGGGTGCCGGTGATGAAGCGCGCGGCTGGCATCGTCACCGATCACGGCGGCACAACGAGCCACGCGGCGATCGTCAGCCGCGAGCTCGGCGTGCCGGCGATCGTCGGCACCGGCAATGGCACCGACGTGCTGACCGAGAGCCAGGCGATTACCCTGTCCTGCGCGGAAGGCGATCGCGGCCATGTCTATGAGGGCGTGCTCGCCTTCGAAGCCGAAGACATCGATCTTTCCGCGATTCCCGATACCCGCACTGCGATCATGGTGAACCTCGCAAGTCCGGCCGCCGCATTGCGCTGGTGGCGTCTGCCGGCCAAAGGCGTCGGGCTCGCCCGCATGGAATTCATCGTCAGCAACGCGATCAAGGCGCATCCGATGGCCTTGCTACATCCCGAACGCGTGACCGACGCTTCCGAGCTGCGCCAGATACGCGCGTTGACCTCGGGGTTCGCCGACCCGGCTGAGTTCTTCATCGAGACGCTCGCGCTCGGCATCGCCAAGATCGCCGCAGTTTACCACCCGCATCCCGTGATCGTGCGATTGAGCGATTTCAAGACGAACGAATACGCCCATCTCCTGGGAGGAGCCGCCTTCGAGCCGAGCGAAGAAAACCCGATGCTCGGGTTCCGCGGTGCCTCGCGCTATTATGATGAACGCTACCGCGAAGGCTTTGCACTCGAATGTCGCGCGCTGAAACACGTTCGCGAGGACATCGGCTTTCGCAACGTCATCATCATGGTGCCCTTCTGCCGGACACCCGCGGAGGCCGATCGCGTGCTGGCCGTGATGGCGGAGAATGGCCTCGCGCGGGGCGACGACGGCCTCGAAATCTACATGATGTGCGAGATCCCGTCGAACGTCATCCTCGGCGAACAGTTCGCAACGCGTTTCGACGGGTTTTCGATCGGCAGCAACGATCTGACCCAGTTGACGCTCGGCGTCGATCGCGACTCGGGCGATCTCGCACCGTTGTTCGATGAACGCAGCGAAGCGGTCACCCGCCTAATCCACGAAGCGATCGCCAAGGCACATGATGCCGGAATCAAGGTCGGCATCTGCGGACAGGCACCGAGCAACTATCCCGAGTTCGCGGCCTTTCTCGTGCAGGAGGGCATCGATTCAATCTCGCTCAATCCGGACAGCTTCGTGGCGACGGTCCGCCATGTCGCCGAGGTCGAGCGGACGCTCGCGTCTGGAGACGGAGCTGACACCTCGACCAGCCGCGCCGAGACCGCACAATAGGTCAAGGTCACGGCACGCAGCCTGCGGATCGCTGTCTGCACGAATGCGATAAATCCGGGCGCCTGGAGACGCGGACGTCCGCCAGGTCGTCGATAAAGGCACATGGACGTGACACGTAAACTCGATCGATGGCGCAGGAATTCCGGCAAACAACGCGCCCGGCGGAACGACGGCGCGAGCCATGCTGTGGAGGCGCTCCGGTCCCGCAGCTTCGATTTCGCATGGGCGCTGTGGACAGCGCTGTTCGCGCCAGTGATTCCGCTCTTGTGGCTTGCCGGATCGCCGCCACGGCTTGTCCGGAAGTTCGCGCGGATCTGGGCGCGCGGAGTGCTTGTCGAACTCGCCTGGATCGTTGGACTCGATTTCGTCGAACAAGGGCGCGGCAATGTTCCGACCGAACCCTGCCTTATCATCTGCAACCATCAGTCGACCTGGGAGACGATGGCGGCGCTCGTGCTGTTTCCCGATGTCGCGATCATCGCAAAACGCGAGCTGCTGCGAATCCCCGTGCTGGGCTGGTTCCTGCGCCGCTCGCCGATGATCATCATAAATCGGTCCGAAGGTGCTTCGGCGCTTCGCACCATGATGACGGAAGGCGCAGCCGCGCTTGCTTCCGGGCGATCGGTGCTGATCTTTCCAGAAGGCACGCGCCGGGACCCGAGCGAGCCGATCCGGTTCAAACGCGGCGTCGATCTGCTCTACAAGAGGTTGGGCGCACCGGCCTTGCCTGTCGTTGTCGATTCGGGGAAGTTCTGGGGTGCTGCCTCTCACCCCAGACGGCAGGGCACGATTACAGTGACCTATCTTTCCCTCATTCCGGCCGGGCTGAGCTTGGCTGAATTCGCGCGGTATGGCGAACAGCGAATGCAGGCGGAGCAAGCAAGTGCATCGCCAGTCGGATGGGACCGGACGCCATAAATTATCAGCTCACTGGCAGTCGGTCCGCTGATTTATAGAAGAGGACTGACCAAACGGGCGACATTCTCGACAGTCTTTGCCAGCAATGGACGCCGGCTCCATTGCTCCGGTGCCAAGCGGTCACTTCTCGCAATGTTACGCGCCTGTTCGGCTTGAAGGCCCGCAGTTGCAACTTTATCGTAGATGATCAAACTGGCTTCGCCGTTCAACAGGAAGGAACGAATATCGATATTGCTTGAACCGATAACGGCGATTTCGTCGTCGATGGTGATGTGCTTGGCATGGAGCAAACCATCATGGAAAAGGTGAATTGCGACACCAGCGCGCAGCAGTTCGTCATAATAGGAGCGCTGGGCAAGACTGACGAAGGGGTGGTCGGCAATGCGCGATAATATGAGTCTCACCTCGACGCCGCGCAGGACGGCTGTTTGGAGTGCTTTCAGCAAGGCCTCGTCGGGAATGAAATAGGGTGTGGTGATCGCGATGCGGTGGCGGGCGCCATGAACGAGCGCTACGATCAGCCGTTCGGCGCCGGATACGGGATAATCGGGACCGCTGGGTAACAACTGGGCGACAACACCGGCGCGCGGATGGTGATGAGGGAAGAGCTCTGGAGTGTCCAGTACGCGCCCCGTCTCGAGGAACCAGTCGGCGACAAACACCGCCTGGAATTCGAGTACGACCGGTCCGCTGGTTCGCGCAACAAGTTCCCTGTTGACCAGACCTGGCGAGAACTCCGCCGCTACCAGATTCTGAGAGCCGATATAGCCATAGCGCCCGTCGATGATGACGATCTTGCGGTGATTGCGCAGGTCAGCCCGCGTCGAGCGCCGCTGGAAGAGGGTGACGGGAAGTGCGCGTTCAATCTCGACGCCGCCAGATGCGAGGCGCCGCTTCAGGCGGTGTGCCCAGGGACGCGAGCCAAGCGCATCGATCAGCACCCGGCATGCGACGCCGCGCCCAGCCGCCCGCAGCAGCGCTTCGGCCACTCGCCCGCCGGTGAGATCGTCGGCAAAGATATACATCAGGATATGAACATGGTCGGAAGCGTTCTCGATGTCGGCGATCAATCGATCGACTACGCCGTCATAGTGCGACAGAAATTCGACGCTGTTGCTGCCGAGCGTCGGAAACTGGCCAAGCTGTTCGATCAGGAGGGCGGCCGGCAAGAAGCGTTCCGGCAGTTCTGGCCGGCAGCAATGCTGCGAATGTTTGATTTCGCGCGATGCTCTTGCGAGCAGATCTTGGGCGGTGGCAAACCGTTGCCTCCGCCAGCGTGGATAGGAGGGGCGACCAATTATCAGATAGAGAACGAGCGCCGGGATCGGCAGGAAGAAGACGAGAAGCAGCCAGCCGCGCGCGGCATCGGGCGAACGGCGGAACGGCACGATCACCAACATTATGATCCGAATTGCCCATTCGACCGCGACGTAACCAAGACCAAGAGGGTCGATAGCACCGACA
The DNA here is from genome assembly GCF_021742065.1 of Rhizorhapis sp. SPR117. Next base: position 34,342 of record NZ_JAKKIE010000005.1, on the reverse strand, counting down.
TTAATCACAGTCAGTTTCCTTCCATCGGACCGCAGGCAAACCGGCCATGATCATGCCTGTCTCTCTCGACGTCTTGCAACTCGCCAATCTGGCGCGAATTATCCATCGGTAGCGATGCGCTGTGGGAGAGCCGAATAAAGCCGCTCGACCCAAAGACGACAAGGCGGCTGCACCGGCAGCAACGCCATAGGAACGGCGTCGAGCGGCTGTCCTTGAGTCAACGCCACCGTTGCTGTGGACACGAAGCTGGCGCCAGTGGAGACCGGGCTCCGGGCGGTTACCGGCCGTGCTGCGAGCCGCCGACTCCCGTCCTTGTTCGCGATAGAAGCGCCTTCCCCACCAAGTGTCACGACCACGATCTCTGCTGCACGTGCTTCGCCAAGTTCGCGGGCAACAGCTTCCTGACCGGCGGCATAGGGTCAAGGTGACGATCGGCGTCAATCAGTTCCGTCAAGCTGATCTGTCCGTGTGCCCGTCCTGCGGTTCGACGACCGAACATGTCTTACTTGCATGGCGGCCCATCGTTCAGGCACGCGCCAACGAAGGCCTCTTCAGGCTGGCGTGCTTTCCAGAAAATCATGGCGACGAGGTAAGATGACATGAGCGCCCCGCCAAAGCAGAAAACCGAAACATATGCGTAACTGAAGAAGGCATAGGTGATCCCCAGAACCAAGCCAACCAGCAGTCCGAATATCCGGATTTCCGGCTTGGAGGAGACGAGCAACGGAATAATGACGGCCGTCACATATATCGTGTAGGTAAGTTCTCGCACGAATATGAAATCGAACAGTTCAATCCCGCCATAAACAATGACATGCGGGAGAAAAGTTACCGTGAGCCAGCTCTGGTGAGCGAAATAAGGCAAATATTGCCCCGCGCCGAGGATCGCGCCCAAGATGGTGAAGGCGAGATAGAGTGGCCGTCGGCGAGGAGGTTCAACGAAATAGGTTGCAGCCGGCACCCATACGGGCCACGCCAGCCACGAGAAGAACATATAGGCAAGCGAATAGCGACCCACTGCGGCCATGTCGCCAGCCTCCCCCGCTCGCCACACCATCCCCTCGAACAACTGCTGGAGGCCGAACAGAAAGGGCAGCGCGCAGATGGCAAGATAACGGCGGTCGGTGCGATAGGCCTTGTAGACACTCACCGCCCCCGCCGGAAGCAACAAGGCTGCGGCTGACAGGCTAGCTTCGGCCGAAAAGCACATGGCAAATTCCTGCATGTTCGGCCGCAAGCACCATGGCCAGTCGCTCCGCCTCGCGTTCTCCAACGTCCGCACAGGATTTTCGGATAGTGGAAACTGGGTTGACCGTCACGGTGCGATGAGCCCTTGCTCCAACGCAGCGCTATCATAGAGGAAGACGGAATTGGGATCCGGCAGGCCGTAATCGGCGCGCGATGCTTCGCCGAGGCGGGTCAGCAAATCGCTGATCAGCGAAAGCCGCGTGTGATGTTTGTCGTCGGCCCGAACAATGGTCCACGGGGCGGCGATGCTGTGGGTGCGCGCCAGCATTTCGTTGCGGGCAGTGCTATAGGCATTCCAGCGTTTGGTGGCTTCATCGTCTACCGGACTGATTTTCCACTGCTTCAAGGGGTCTTTCCGTCGTGCCGCGAGGCGCTTTTTCTGCTCCGATTTTGAGATGTCCAGATAATATTTGACCAATGTGATCCCGCAGTGGGCAAGAAGCTGCTCGAACATGGGCACTGTCGCCATGAATTCCTCATATTCGGCGTCTGTGCAATATTCCATCACCCGTTCGACGCCAGCGCGGTTGTACCAGCTGCGGTTGAACAGAACGATCTCACCGGCGGCGGGCAGATGGCTGGTCCAGCGCTGGAAATACCAGGATCTGCGATCATGGTCCGAAGGCGGGCCCAGCGCCACCACGCGCGTTTCGCGCGGGCTCAGATGCTTGACGATGCGTTTGATCGACCCATCTTTACCTGCCGCATCCCTTCCCTCGAGGATGATCAGCAACTTGCGACCGTCAGCGATGACCTGCCGCTGCAAGGCGCTGAGCCCGATCTGGAGCGAATGGAGTTGCTCGCCATAGTCGAGCGGGGCCTCTTCCTTTTTGTTCTTGCTCATACCTTGTCCTCAAATCTCTGATTGCACGCGGATCGTGTACGCCAGGAATGCAGTGCCGCCGCGCGATTGGCCGTCTCGGGGCTCAGGCCGCTTATTGTGAGGGTTCGGCCACCAGCACCCTGCCAACGCTTCGCATAATTGGTATCTCCTGAAGGATGGCTGCCGGAGTTTGGTCCTCAAAGGGGGCGGTTCGGCGGGGACTTGGAAGACGCATCGCTTGGCCGCGAACGTGAAAGTCTCGGAATAAAGCCTGGAACGCGGTCCATATAAGCCCGATAGTCCGCACCGAAGGTGGCAAGTGCCTCGCGCTCCTCGCTCCGGGCGAGCCGGACATACATGACGACGAGGACCGGGAACATCGCGAGCGTCAGCAAGGTTGGCCATTGGAAGAGGAAGCCGAGCATGACCAGGATGAACCCGTCATATTGCGGATGTCGCACATAAGCGTAGATGCCTTCTGTCGCGAGTAGATTGTTCTTTTGCGCTCGATAGAGTCGCGCCCAGCCGCTCGAAATCAGCCAGAAGCCGCCACCAATCAGCAGGAAGCTCAAAATGTGGAACGGGCCGAAATGCGGATTTGTTCGCCACCCGAACAGCTCCTCGAGCAGATGCCCCGCATCATGCGAAAACCAGTTCACTTCTGGATAGCGGCTCTGCAGCCACCCCGAGAGCAGATAGATCGTTAGCGGGAAGCCATACATTTCGGCAAAGAGTGCGACCAGGAAAGCGCTGAACGCGCTGAAAGAGCGCCAGTCGCGCTTGGTCTGAGGCTTGAAGAAGCTGAATGCGAAGAAGATGAAGATCGCGGAATTGAGGATTACCAGTCCCCAAAGTCCATAGGCGGGCGCGTCACTGTGCATGGCTGGATTGTCCTGTTCTTTAATGACGATGGGGGCTGGATTCGGCACTCGAATGCACGCCATGACGATCCGGCTTCAGCCCCGCATCGACCCTGCTGCCATTTTGGTCACTGTGATCACCATGACCGCCGTGGCCGCCATGTCCTCCGTGCATGAACATGTGGAGCAAGGGACAAGCGAACAATATCAAAGCCCATGGGAGGATGCTGAGCGCATGGACCCTATGCTCTGAGAGGAGAAAATACGCTGCGATCGCCGCAAAGGCTATGAAGACGACGGCCCTTCGCCATCCATCGCCGTTCGATCGGTGGTCAGTATTCCGGTTCACATCTTGCCTCCCTCAAAGCGATCGACCGCCACCGTGAAAAGTTGCGGAACAACCTCACTCTGATGGACGCGGCTGCGGTCTCTTCATTACAGCGAGGATATCATAGCTTCGTCGATATCCGCGGTAGCCAGGGAAGCATCGATACCCGTCGAAGGGGCATAGACATGGGGCAATCGCGGGTAGCGAGTCGCTCCGGTCTGTCACGATATGGAATGGGGTGGCTGTTCCCCAAAGATGGAAGTACGGGGCTCACGACAGGAATGCCAGGCCGTTCGATTTATCGAGAGATCGTAATGTAAAGTGATCTGGAGCGTCTCTTCCGAGGAACGCCAAATATCTGGCTAACGCCAACAGGCTGGAGCTGTCCGGTGCGGCAACAAGAAGAGTCCGATATTAGGTGCCCAGATGGCTGACGAAAACAACCCGAGAACAACTCGCCAGATTATCACGATGTATGCTCCGATATTTCGCGAGAAATTAAGAAAACTCGAAGGGCACGGACAAGAGAATTGTGATGAGGCTGTGGGTATACGCCGCGCGCTGGCGCTTGTTGACGGCACACTAGCGGGACGGAACGTTGTGAGCACCTCAAGCGATATGGAGGTCTATTCGGACATCGGCCCCTCCACATAATCCTGCTGGGCTCGGCTGGTCCGTTCTTCAGCGGCAGCGCGCTGCACCAGGACGAGACCGCCGAGTATCAGGATCGCACCGGCTGCCTGTGTCCATCCGAGGCGTTCCCCGAACAGGGTGGCGCCGATTGCCAAGCCGATCATCGGGACCAGGAATGTAAAGGCATTCGCCTGGGTGAGGCCGACATGTTCCAACGTCGTAAACCAGAGCCAGAATGCGGCGGAGGTTCCCAATATCGCCAAGCTGAGCAATATGGCGATAAACGCGGGAGACCACGAAATTCGGGACATATCTTCAGTCATAAATGATAGAAGCGCTAGTGGGATGGCACCGATTGCCAGCTGGAAGCCCATCGCGATCACGGCATCGACTTGGCCCGTGAGACGTTTGATGCCGATGTTGCCTATCGCTACTCCGCCCGCCGCAAGACCAACAAAGGCGATGCCGAGGCGGTAATCAGGCATATTGGCCGAAAACATGGAGGGCCAGGCAATTGCGCCTATGCCAAGCAGTCCTATTGCAAGGCCGGCCTTGCCGCCCAAGGTGAGCCGTTCTTGCAAGATGGTGTGGGCGAGAAGCGCGGTCAGAAGCGGCTGCGTATTGGCGATGACAGTCGCAATACCGGGCGAAACATATTCGGCGGCGTGGAACATTCCCAGAAACCCAAGGGTAGTGGAGCCGAAACCCACTATAACGATCAAAATCCAGGCGCGAATATCGTGGGGTAGGGGCCGCCGCAGCAAAATGCCCAGCAGAATGAGGCTCAGCCCTGCGATTGCAGCGCGCATGGCCGCAAAGGCGACGTGAGGCGCCAGGTCAAGACCAATTGTGATGAGCGGAAAACAGCCCGCCCAGAGCAACATCACGGCAAGGAGCCGAATGATCGAACCGGCAGTCAAAATTCGTTTGTGCAGGGCGCTCTTCGCCGCGGCGCATCCCAGCGGAAAATCATGCGGTCAGCAACTTGCCGCAAGCATGAGCGACGGTGAGCAGTCCGAGGCCTCACACCGAATGTCTCTTTTCCGGTTCCGGTGCGCGTTCCCGCCTTCTTCCCCCATCGGATAGCCCTTGGATCTGACCTTCCTCTCCATCCATCCGCCGTTGCGGTTGCCCCGGTCGGACCAGCGCCTCGAAGCCGGAAATCACATCGAAAAGTTCTTCGTCGATGCCAGTCTGGCGCAACTGCTGAAATGTGCCGTGCAACTGCGCCAGCAACTCACTGATGCTCTTGTCGGCCCGCTCCATGGCCGCCAGTCGGCTCGCATTCTCGCTGGCGAGGGATTCGGCACAGGCCCGGAAGAGCGAGATGAACAGATATTCATGGACAAGTGCGCTGGCAGTCCTGGTGCCGCCGCTCACGATCTCGGGTAAATTTCCGGTTGGCCAGCGCACCCTGGCCAGATCGTGCTGCCATTGTGCGTCGAGTGGCAACAGACGCTGACTAACCGGTTCGTATAGCGCGCCGGACAGGGGCCGGTTATGGACCACGAAAAGGCTGGTATGCGCACCGTTGACCTGACGGACTTCGCTTTCAATCAGAATCTGAGCGACAAACGACGTGATGCCCTGGACGGAATTCGGACCAGCGAGGAGGCCAATCGGTGATAGGCCCGCATCCGCGAGACGGGCATGAACACGCTCGCCAACGGCCCAGACCTGGGCTTTGCCCGACAGAGCGTCAAGCGTCTTGATCGCATGATCGGCGACAACGTCGTTAAACCGGCCCACCAGTCCCTGGTCCGATCCGAAAACGACGGCGCCGACCGCATCGGCCTGATTGGGTACATTTCTTTCCGTCATCGAGGGCGCCATTCGGTTTTCCCGAAACCAGGCGCTCAATCCCAACTCTACGGTCCGATAATAATCGGCCAGCGCACGAACCGATCTTTCATATTGGCCGATATTCGATGCGGCCAAGGCTTTCATTGTCCGGACGACGGATTGGAGATCGCCGGCGCTGCTCATCTTTCGACGCAGGCTCTCTATGGTGTCACTCATGACCGGTCCCTTCCTTCCGCGGCGGGCCGCGATGAAGTGCCCTCCGGCCTGGCCTGGAAAGGCGCAACGGCCTGTCTGGCGATTTCAACGATGGTTGCGCGATCCTCGTCGCTCAGCTTGCCGGCGCTTTCAAATCGCGCGCACACTTGAGCGGGGATGTTCGCGGCCGCCTTCTGGACGGCGAGCTCGGCATTGGGCATCTGATCGAGCGCGACGGTATCAAAAAGCTTGGCGGTCACTGCCAGCAAGACAGCGATTTGCGCCGGCACTGACACTGGCGCGCCTTCCGCCTGCTGCAGGCAGGCGCGGATACGCCGTCCATGTTCGATGGTCTTGCGGGTGGCTTCATCCAATCGAGCGCCAAAGCGGGCAAAGGTCTCAAGTTCCTCGAATTGCGCATAGGCAAGCTTGAGATCTCCAGCCACGGCGCGGTAGGCTGAACGTTGTGCTTTGCCTCCGACGCGCGAGACCGATTTGCCGACATCGACTGCAGGCAGGACGCCCAATTCGAACAGCGATGGCGAAAGATATATCTGCCCATCGGTGATCGAAATGAGGTTGGTCGGAATGTAGGCGGAAATGTTCTCTGCCTGGGTTTCAATGATGGGCAGCGCGGTGAGAGAGCCGCCTCCGAGTTCTTCGCGCAAGTGCGTCGCGCGTTCGAGTAATCGCGCGTGAATGTAAAAGATGTCGCCGGGAAAGGCCTCGCGCCCTGGCGGGCGTCGCAACAGAAGCGATAATTCGCGATAAGCGCGGGCATGCTGCGTGAGATCGTCATAAACGATCAGAACATCGCGGCCCTGCTCCATGAAATGTTCTGCTATACTGGTCGCGGCATATGGGGCGATAAAGGCGAGACCGGGCGGGTCATTGCCTTCGGTGACAACGACGACGGTGTAGTCAAGCGCCCCCGCTTCGCGCAGGGTTGCTACCGCTTTGGCGACGGCGGACGCACGCTGGCCAATCGCACAATAGACGCACAGCATATCCTGGTCGCGCTGATTGAGGATCGTGTCGATCGCGATGGCGGTCTTGCCCGTCTGGCGGTCACCGAGAATCAACTCGCGCTGACCGCGCCCGACCGGAATGAGCGCATCGATCACTTTGATCCCGGTCTGCAGAGGGATGGTTACTGCCGCGCGGTCCATGATGTGCGGCGCAGAGCGTTCGATAGGCAGGCGACCGCTGGCGACCACCGGTCCGTTGCCATCGAGTGACCGGCCAAGCGGATCGATGACGCGACCCAGCAGCCCATCGCCCACAACGACATCCATGACCCGGCCCGTACGCTGAACTTCGTCGCCAGCGTTCAGATGAGAATAAGTGCCGAGCAGGACGACGCCGATTTCAGTCTCGTCGATGTTGAACGCCATGCCGAGCACATCGCCGGGAAAGCTTACCAGCTCCTCATAACTGACTTCCGGAAGCCCCGCCACTTTGGCGATACCGGTGGCGATGCTGGTGATCGTTCCTGTCTCTTTTGATACGAGTTGCGGTGTGAATGCTTCCCGCACCCGACCTATTCCGGTCAATGCGGCGTCGAATGCATTCTGCAAGTTTTCAGGTTCGGCTCTCATGAGTGCTGCGTTTCAGAATCGGGCGCCCCGGCCTTTGATGCGATTTCAATCCTGGTGTTCGGTGCAGCCTTGACGTTGGCTACATCCTGTTCTTGAAGAAGCTCGCCAACGGCCCTATCCATCGAAGCGAGGTAGTCCGCGATACTCCAGGCTATTTTCTGTCCATTCGCGATGAGTTCGATTCCGCTGACAACATCCGGCACGGTCTCGAACCGCAAGAGAACATCGGCCGAGAAGGCCTCTTCGACCACTTGCTGGATTGCGGCGCGTTGCTCTGCGGAAAAGTCAAATGCACTGCGCAAGAGCGCAGTTCGGGACACTGTTTCGAATGTCTTCGCAAAGGCCTGTTTTGTCTTGCTGTCCATCGCGCGCAGTCGTTGGACGAACACTTCGGTCACGCGGTCTTCGAGGCTGACTGCAGCGAGATCGGTCAACGCCTTTCGCGCGATGGCGAACACTTCCTGTTGGGTTCGGCGGCGTATGGCGTCATTCAGATTATGGGCTTCGGTTCGCAATGCCTCCTGTCGCTTGGCACTCAGGGCATCAGCTACCGCGCGCGCCTCCTCGAGAAGCCGCTGACGTTCCGCTTTCGCCTCGTCCATCGCCTTGTTCATGATTGCGGCACGCTGCTGGTCGAACTGCTCGTTCTTGCGGAGGAACAGGTCGCGCTCCTCCTGGGCCTGGGCCTTCTTCGCGTCAGCATCAGCGAGTTCCGCGGCAATCCGTTTTTCCCGCGCATCGACGGCGTCGAGGATCGGTCTGTAGAGAAAGCGCTTCAGCAACCACACCAGGATGAGGAAGTTGAGGGCTTGCGCGCCGACAGTGAACCAATCGATGAGCATCGATCACTTCCCCGCGGTTTGCGCGATGACGTGATTCCAGAACGGGTTTGCGAAAATGAGGATCATCGAGATCACGAAGCAGTAGATCGCAACCGACTCGATCATCGCCAAGCCAACGAAAAGGGTGCGCGTGATGGTGCTTGCGGCATCGGGCTGCTGCGCGAGCGAGCTCAATGCTGTCGAGACGGCGCGGCCCTCACCGAGCGCGGGCCCGATGCTCCCGAGCGCAATCGTCAGCCCGGCGGTGACGATTGAAGCGATGGCAATGAGCGTCATGCTATCCATAATGCCTCCATGTGTAATCGTGCTTCATACCGAAAGTTCATCGGTTGGTTCGGGTGTGGCCGTGCGGCCGCGTGTGGCGGCCGCGATGTAGACTGTAGCCAGGATGCTGAAGATATAGGCCTGCACCATGCCGGTGAGCAGACCAAGTGCGCTCATGACGACCGGGAAGATAAACGGCGTGACGGTCAGCAGGATGGCGAGTATCATCGTCCCACTCATCATGTTACCAAACAGACGAACGGCCAGCGCCAATGTGCGCGACAGTTCGCTGATGATGTTAAACGGCAGCATGATGACTGTCGGTTCGAGATATGATTTGAGGTAGCCACCCAGCCCCTGCTCCTTGATTCCGGAAAACGGCACTACCACCAGCACGCAGAGCGCGAGAGCCGCCGTGGTCGAGAGCGACCCCGTCGGCGGTTCGTAGCCGGGAAGGATGGTGAAGAGACTGGCCAACGCCACGAACAGAAAGAGCGTGCCCAGAAAGCCGATATATTTTTGCGGATGCCGGAGGCCGACATCTTCGATTTGCTTTTCGATGCTCGTGACAATGATTTCCAGCAGATTCTGCCATCGGGATCGATGCGGACCGGTGGAGAGCTTCCGCGTGATGAGTTTCGAGCCGATGGCAAGCACGAACATCAGGCCCCATGTGGACACAATCGTGCCGTTGAGTTTGAGAAACCCGTATTGCCAGAAGATCATATCATCGGGGCTAAGGCGCATAGCGGATCTCCGCTACCGAACCGGTCGGGGCGCGTCTTGACAAGCCGGACAGCGCCTTCACGACAAGTCGCGCCAGGACGAAACCGAGGAGACACAGCAGCCACCGCGCCCAATCTTCGCGGCCGACAAAATAGAACCCCGCCATGGTGATGCTGGTCCGCAGCAGCATGCTGCCCGAAAACCAAAGTCCCGGGTGTTGAGACAAAATTGCCCTGTTGACCGTCCACCAAAGGCCGCCAAAGAACAACGTACCGAGCAGGAGGCCGGCAAGCAAAGGTGATGCCATAACCAATAATTCATGCATGATCGTCGTCCTGTTCTTCCCGCATTTCCTTTTCTTCTTTGGCTACCCAATGCCAGGCGTTGAAACAGCCGATAACAAGCCCGGCGACCAGCAACGCCAGGGTCCAGGAATGCCTTCCCGGATATCGTTGATCCAGCCACAGCCCGAGCGCAGCGCCCAGCAGCGTCGGAATCGCCACCGACCAGCCGATCAGCCCCATCATTCCCAAGCCGAACCAGACACCTTGCCCCGAATTGCGCCGCGCCTTGAGCTTTCGCGCCGCTTTCGAGCCGACCTCCTGGCTGAGCGATCGCTTCGGCGTCGCGCGCCTCTTTTGGGACGGCTCAGTCATTCCGAATGCTCGCCACGCGGTGGATGAGGTCACTTTCTATTTTTGCCAGCATCGAGCGCAGGCTTTGCTCCTGCTGGTCGAGGCTCAGAAACTCCTGCTCGACTGCTTCGCGCAACCAACCAAGGTCGGTTCCGCCGAGCGCGCGGCGCACCGATACGAGCACGTCCGGACCAGCCTTGACGAGTACTCCTTCGTCCACCGCGAGAAATACTTCACCCTCCGATGGAGACTCATAGGTCAATATTCCGGGTGCCAGCGCCGCCACGCAATCAAGTCGGCGAGGCAGAATACCAAACGAGCCATCATGCGTCTCGGCGACGATACGCGACACGCCGGTTTTCTCGGTGAAGATCTCGAAGGGCAGGAGGACTTTGAGTTTCATGACCGAGCGGCATGCTCTGGCTGCGATTTTGTCCTCGCCTCGTCGATCGGCCCGATCATGTAGAGAGCGCTTTCGGGATAATCCTTGAATTCGTCGTGCAAGATGCGCTCGCAGCCGTTCAGCGCGTCCTCGAGGCTGACAAGCTTAGCCTTGAGTCCTGTGAATTGTTCGGTCGTGAAAAAGGGCTGCGTGAGAAACCGCTCCAGCCGGCGGGCTCGGGCTACGACGTTGCGGTCCTCCGGCGAAAGCTGCTCCAGGCCGAGCATGGCGATAATGTCCTTGAGCTCATCATATTGTGCCAGCGTGCGCCGGACTTCCCGCGCCAGGCGGTAATGCCGTTCGCCGACCACGCCTGGTGTGGCCATCTTGGAACTGGATTGCAGGGGGTCGACGGCCGGGAACAGACCTTCGCTGGCCCGCTTGCGCGAGAGCACGATCGACGCGGAAAGATGCGAGAAAGTGTGCACGGCCGCCGGATCGGTGAAATCGTCGGCCGGCACATAGACCGCCTGTATCGAGGTGATGGCGCCGGTATCGGTATTGGCGATACGCTCTTGCAGCCCCGACAGTTCGGTGCCCATGGTGGGCTGATAGCCCAGCCGCGACGGCATCTGGCCCATCAGGCCGGACACCTCCATGCCTGCCTGGATGAAGCGAAAGATATTATCCACCAGCAGCAACACATCGCGGTGCTCGTCGTCACGGAAATATTCGGCCATCGTCAGTGCTGCATGCCCGACGCGAAACCGGGCGCCGGGCGGCTCGTTCATCTGGCCGAAGATCATCACCATATTGGCAAGTACACCGGCTTGCTTCATCGCGTCGTAAAGTTCCTCACCCTCACGACAGCGCTCACCAATGCCGCAGAAAATGCTTACGCCGGCATTCTGACCGACCATATTGTGGATCATTTCGGTCAGCAGCACCGTCTTGCCGACGCCCGCTCCGCCAAAAAGGCCTGCCTTGCCGCCGCGCTCGAGCGGGGCGAGGACATCGATGACCTTGATACCCGTCTCAAATACTTCGGATTTCGTGGAACGACGCATCAGCGATGGTGGAGCGTTATGCACCGAACGCCACTGGACATCGGACACTGCCGCTTCGCGATCTATGGCATTGCCAAATACATCAAACATTCGCGAGAGCACGGCTTTGCCCACCGGTGCTTTCAATGGTCCGCCCGTGTCCTCGACCACCATTCCGCGAGCGAGCCCCTGTGTAGGCGTCAGCGCAATGCCACGTACATGACGTGCATCCTGCTGCGCCAGGACCTCGACGACGATCTGTTTGTCGGATCCAGCGCGCAGAACCGAATATATCTGCGGCAAACGCCCATCGAAACGGATGTCAACGACACTGCCGCGCACTGAAACGACCACGCCAAGATTTGAAGAACTGGTTTCAGTGTCCATAAGTGCTCACGCCGATCCACTCGGGTCGAACCATTTGGGAGGAGACGCCATGCCCTCGATGTGGAATCCCGCATCGACATGGAGAACTTCTCCGGTAATCGCTGTCGTGAAGTCGCTCGCAAGGAGCAGCGCGGTGCGGCCGACTTCGCAGGAGTCCACCGTTCTGTACAGCGGAGCCATATGCACGGCTCCGTTCAGAATTTCGTCGAAATGCGCAATGCCGGATGCGGCACGGGTCTTGATGGCGCCAGCTGATATGGCGTTCACGCGAATGTTCCTGGTGCCCAGTTCATGCGCGAGGTAGCGCACCGATGATTCTAGCGCTGCCTTGACCGGACCCATTACGTTGTAATGGTCGATCACTTTTTCGGCACCGACATAAGTCATGGTCATAATACTGCCACCATTGGTCATAAGCGGTTCGGCGAGCTTCGCCATCGTAATGAGTGAATGACAAGATACCAGCATGGCTTCAACGAAGCCATCAGCCGAGCAATCCGTCAGCCGACCATGCAGATCTTCCTTTCTTGCCCAGGCGATCGAATGAAAGACAAAATCAAGGCGGCCCCATTGATTTTTGATCGTCTCGAATATTGTTTCGATCTGCCCCGGACGTAATATGTCGCACGGCAGGAGGATTGGCGCTGCCAGTCTTTGGGCAAGCGGTTCGACGAAAGGCCTGGCCTTGTCGTTCAGGTAGGTGACGGCAAGGTCGGCCCCGGCATTTCGGAAATGTTCTGCCGCGGACCAGGCCAGGCTATGTTCATTGGCGATGCCGACGACCAGCCCCTTCCGACCGGTCAGATCGAGAACCTCGTTCGAAGCGGTCATCGGAGGAAATTGCGTCATCGTCCGTCCGTTCTGTTCAGGTCAGCGATAGGGGGATTGTGTTCGGCCTGGTGTTGGCACCACACGCAATCGCAATCGATGTGATCGCAGCTCGGATCGCGCGATGCCCCGAGGCTGCGGAGTTTCGCTATCGGAAAGAGGAGGCGGCTCACTATCGAGGGTCTGTAAATGCGCCGGAGTGCATGACGCGCGTCGCCATGCGACAGCCGCTTCTCCACAGCCGGCAAACCCCGCTCGCCGATGAGATCGAAGATTAAGCGGTTGACCATGCCGGCGCGAAGAAGCGGTCGAAGCTCATGATGCCACAGGCTGGCATAGCTCCTGCCCTCAAGGATGCTGCGTGCCGCGAGCAGACCCGATCGTAAGGCGTAGCGCATGCCGAAACCCGCCAGTGCGTCCTGAGAGCCTGCCTGCTCGCCGATTACCGGATGACCGCCCTGAACTGCTGAGCTTGGAATCCGGAAATTGCCGAAGCCGCCAAACGGCTTGGCGGCGTTCATTGCCAGTCCCAGACGATCACGAAAAAAGGCAACGGTTCGCGTCAGATAGGCCGCCTGTTGCTTGAATCCCTTCAACAGACAGCTCGCGACCGTACCGCGGCCGTCGTGGATCAGCAGATAAGCGTAACCGCGCGGCGCGAGACGCTCATCAAGGACGAGCCAGCTCCCGTCTGCCATATCGGTCGCAAAGACATATCCGACGGCGATGATGTCAGCGCGTCTCGGTCCGATCGCGAGGACAGCATCTCCTTCGACGTCGCTCGCCCGGTCCTCGAACCTGACGTTCACCCCGGCCGCAATAGCCTGGCCCAGCAGCGCATGATCAAGGCAACCCTCGTCGCTTCCCCGTCGAACAAGATAGAATAGAGGCTGCGCACTCTGCACCTGATAATGACCGCCTCGGGAATCATAGACCGTGCCCCGGGTCACACCATGATAGTCAAATGTCGGCTCGATGCCGGCAGCGCACAGGTCATCCATCACATCCTGTTCGCCGCTCCAATTCTCAAGGCCCTGGAAGTCGCCATGAAACCGCATACCGACATTGCGATGCCACTCGCGCACGAGGACGCGACGTCCGGCGCGGGCCAGAGCTATCGCGCAAACGAGGCCCGCCGGACCCGCGCCGATAACCGTCACGTGCTCGCCTACATCTGCCCGGGCGAGCGCTGGGCGTACGTGTGTTGCGTGGATAGGGGACTCCCGCGCCGATGGGTTGGTTCCGGTTCCGGTTCGCAGGAGCGATAGTGGGCCGTGGGACATGATCATCTCGCAAGCGGACAGCAGGCACGCTCGGGCTGCGGCGCGCAGTGAAGACTTGCCTCGGGCGGGTGCGGCGCCAACGGAGTTCGTGGTCTGCGGTGGTGCATCAGCGCTGCCACGGCGAGCGAGGCCAGCCTCGCCGGCACCGGATCCGCGCGTGAACTCAATGCGACGGGCACCGCCAATCCGAGCGCGATCCCGGCTGCAGTGGCTCCCGCCAGATATTCAAGGTTTTTCGCGAGGATGTTTCCTGAGACAAGATCCGGCACGAGCAGGATGTCTGCGTCACCGGCCACGGCTGAAACAATTCCTTTGTCCGCAGCTGCCTGGCTCGAGACGGCATTGTCAAAGGCGAGCGGACCGTCGACCAGAGCGCCAGTGATTTGTCCGCGCTGCGCCATGAGCGTCAGACACGCCGCATCGAGTGTCGAGACGATTTCGGGATTGACCGTCTCGATCGCCGAGAGAACGGCGGCCTTCGGCGTCTCGACCCCAAGGAGCTGGAACAGATCGATAGCATTTTGCAGAATCTGGGCTTTGGCGCTGAGGTCGGGCGCGATGTTGATCGCTGCGTCGGTAATCCCCAGGAGTCTTGAGCGGGTTGCGACATCGACCAGGAAGACATGGCTGACGCGCTCGCCGGGCACACGCAGACCCAACTCCTTGTCGAGCAAGGCGTGCATCAGGGTGTCGGTGTGGATATGACCCTTCATCACCGCATCGGCCTTGCCCTCGCGGGCGAGTTCCACCGCCTTTGCCGCTGCCGCAATGCCCGAACCGGCAGGGACCACCCAATCGGCTGCTGCCGTCCACCCGATATCGCGACAGAGCGCGGCGATCGCATCCGGATCGCCAATGAGACGCGGCTCGACGAAGCCCAGCCCATGCGCTTCGCGCAGGGTCTCGAGTACTTCCGATTGCGCGGCGTCGGCTATAGCGACCCGTATAGGTTCAAGTGCAGCTGCCTGCTCGATGAGGCGTTGCAGACGTGGGGGAGGGGTGCTCATGGTTCACGCCACCTGCATCGCGGGCAGCGTGGCCAGTAATCGGCGCACGTGCCGCGCGATCATTTGTTCTTCATCGGTCGGGAATGCTTCAATAACGACACGACCGGCACCTGATGAGATAACGCGTGCGCCCTGCGCGTTGCGTTCGGGGGCCAGGGCGATGCCCAGATATGCGAGGTCTGCACAAATATTGGCGCGAACCATGGGCGCGTTGACGCCGATCCCGCCGGTGAATATCAGGCGATCGAGACCGCTCAGGACGGCGGTAAGCGCCGCCAGGTGTGAGCGCGCCTGGTAGCAGAAGTACGCCACGGCCTCGGCAGCGGCCTGATCTTCAGGCCGTGCCAGCAAATCCTGCATATTGCGGCTGAATCCGGACAATCCCAGCAGTCCCGATTCCTCGTAAAGGAGATGCTGGATCCGATCGACGGACAAGTCCGCCTGTGCCAGCAAGTATAGGATGATGCCCGGGTCAAGGTCGCCGCAGCGCGTCCCCATGGGCAGACCGCCCAATGTACTGAAGCCCATTGTCGTCTCGATGCTTCTGCCGCCTTTCAGCGCACACATGGAGGCACCATTGCCGAGATGCGCGACGATGATCCGCTCTGCATCGACGTCAACATCCTCGCTGCGGAGCCTATCGACGACATATTCGTAGGAGAGGCCATGAAAGCCGTAACGGCGGATGCCCTGGTCACGGAACTCACGCGGCAAGCCCGTCAGCGTCGCGAGGTGCGGCATGCCATGATGAAAGGCGGTATCGAAGCAGGCGACTTGGGGCAGGGCCGGCCGGGCGCTTCGGACTGCGGCGATTCCGGCCAGATTATGCGGTTGATGCAGCGGGGCAAGCGGCGCGAGCTGGCGCAACCGCGCCTCCAGCGTCTCCGTTACAAATGTGGCGCAATCACATTCCGCGCCGCCATGGACGATGCGGTGCCCTACGGCCACCAAACCCCTGCCTGTGGTGTGCTGATCGACTGCTTCCAAAAGCAAACGTAGCGCCATGTCGTGATCAGCGATCTCCACCGCTTCATCGAACGCCATCGTGCCTGCTGCGTCAACGGCGTGAAAACGGCCATTCGCTAGGCCGATCCGGTCGATGGCCCCTGACCAAAGGCGCGCTGGCGGATCATCGATTGAGAATATCGCGAACTTCACGCTCGACGAGCCGCTGTTGATGACCAGAATGGCATCGCCCGCAGCTGATCGCAGCTGGGGCTGCGTGAGGTGAGCGTTGCTAGGCATGATTGCTGCCAGCAAAGCCGTAAAGCCAGCCAAAGATCTGCTCGGAGGTCTTGTCCCTGGCTTGCCGCGCGTTTTCGAGCGCTTGGGTGATCGCGCCTATTACCTCCTTTTCCCGCTGGACCAACGGCTGGTCGGGTGAGAGCGGCTTGCGCTTTTGCGAGATCGCGCCCGCGAACATTGCGGCACCGCGCATCCAGGGATTGAAAGCCTCGGAAAGGAAATAGCGGCTCGTGCGCATCGGATGGAGCCATTTGAGCGCCTCGGCGGTCCAGGGGTTGGCCAGTGCCTGCACCCATGGGCTCACAAAGGTCTTGTACAGTGCTTCGTTCTGCTCGGATATCTGTCTGACGCGTTCGAATGCTTCATGCGGATAGTCCCTCTTGAGATCCTCGACGTCGCGCGGTTCGAAACGGACCCTGAAATCAGGCTTGTGACAATCTGGATCGCCGGAGGGATTGTCGATCTTCATTTCGTAGAGTCCGGGCGCCAGAGCTTCAATCTCCTCCAGGCTTTCGAGGATCGCGCGGTGCTCGAGACGCGCGACGCTCGCTGAAACAAAAATACCCAGATGGCCGACATGAGGATTTGTCAGATAGACGATGCGCTGCCCGGCCTGCTTGAGATCCTCGGTGTTGCGATAGACGGCAGGAATCCAGCCAAGCGCCTGATGCGGCGGCGTGATATTGTCCCCATAGGAAGCGAAGATGATGAGCGGATTGCGGATTCGGCGCAAATCGGCAAAGGCGCCTTCGCAGATGCGTAACCGCCCCTGCTCGAGCGCGTTGCCGATGAACAGATTTTCGACGATCGCAAGCATTTCTTCGCGGCTGAGAAAGTAGAAGCCGTTCCACCAACGTTCAAATTCGAGAAAGCGCTCGCGCTCACTGTCGACATTGGCGAACAGATGGGCATATTTTTCCCAGATCGCCTTTTCCGGTTTCAGATTCTCGAAATTCTCGGCAAGCCACGCCCCATCGAAGCGGCCGTTGCCCAGATCCGAGATGAAGTGCGTCAGCCATGCGCCCCCAAGGAGGCCGCCCGCCAGACGCATCGGGTTGATGCCGGATTCGCCGGCCCAGTATGACAGAGGCGAACCGTTCAAAACCGCAGGACCAACCAAGCCCTCACAATCGGCGGACAATAATGTCACTGCCCACCCGGCCTGGCAGTTGCCATAGGTAATCGGCGGTTTGTCCGGGTGTCGCCGCGCGACTTCTTCGACGAAACGTCGCAGCGCATGGAGCACGTCTGCGAGGGTTTGCGCGGGCGCGGGCTCGGGAAAGAAGATCACGAAATAAACCGGATGGCCTTCGCGCATGGCCATGCCGACTTCGGAATCGCGCTTGAACCCGCCGATGCCGGGGCCGTGTCCTGCGCGCGGGTCGACGACGATGACCGGCGGTTTATCAGGATCGACACAATCCTCCCAGCAATCCCCGTCAATTTGCGTGATCCGAAGAAGAGCGTAATTGGCCGGTTGCTCGAAATGGCGCGCGTCGAGCAGCGTTTCATATTGGAAATCGAGGAGCGGCGGCAGGCCGGCGCGCTCATGTTCGAGCATATTGTCTGCCCGCTGACGCAGCGTATCCCAGAACAGGATCGTCCGCTCTATGAAATCCCGCTGATAATCGACGAGCTCGTCGAGTGTAGGGAAATCCGGACTGGGCCGCGGGTCGGATGGAAAATGTTTTGTAGCTTCGCTTGGCGATCGGGGCAGACGGTTTTTTGATTGCCGTAACGGTGTCACCGAAGCTGGCAATTTTCTGCTGGTCTGAGAAAATGAAGAAGCCATTGTTTCACCGTTTCGCAATTGGTTGGAGAGGGGTCAAAATTCATACTACATCGCGGTCGCCGGAACTGCCGCGTCCTGTGCTGCCTTTCCAGTCGGCATCCTGCTGCTGCCGACACCGGTCAGCCTGGTCCGCTTGAGCATCAGTGCATTGATGGCAACGAGCGCCGAACTGCCCGACATGGCGAGCGCCGCGATTTCCGGGCTCAGCAGCACGGGATAGAGCACGCCTGCGGCAAGCGGGAAGGCGATGATGTTGTAGCCAACCGCCCACCAGAGATTCTGGTGCATCTTGCGCAACGTGGCGCGCGACAACGTGATCGCTCCGACAATATCGAAGGGATCACTCTTCATCAGGACGACGTCCGCGCTTTCCATGGCGACGTCGGTACCCGCGCCGATCGCGAAACCGACATCGGCCTGCGTCAGCGCGGGCGCATCGTTGACGCCATCGCCGACCATGCCGACCCGCTGGCCTTGCGCCTGCAGTTCCTTGACCTTGTCGGCTTTCTGACCCGGCAGGACATCGGCGAGCACGATGTCGATCCCGAGTTCCGCAGCGATCCGTTTGGCCGTGCCGGCATTATCGCCGGTGAGCATCGCGACCTTGACCTTGCGCTCGCGCAGCGCGGCGACTGTCGCCTTCGCGGTCGGGCGTGGTGCATCAGCGATCGCGATCAGCCCCAGAATCTCGCCGCCGCGCGCGACATGGACGACGGTGCGCCCCGCGCCCTTCAATCGTTCGGCGGGCTCGGCGAGTGCGCCCAATGCAATATTTTCATCCTCCATTACCTGACGGTTCCCGACCACAACGGAAGCGCCTTCGACCTCGGCCCCCGCGCCCTTGCCTTCGCGGTTGGCGAAATTGCGGGCTTCCGGCAAAGTGATGCCCGATGCGCGCTCCAGGATCGCGATGGCAAGCGGATGCTCCGAGTTGCGTTCAACCGCCCCCGCCATGCGGAGAACTTCGTCCTGCGTATACTCCGCAGCCGCCACCACATCGACGACCTTGGGCTGACCCATGGTGAGCGTTCCGGTCTTGTCGAAGATGATCACATCGAGCTTGGTCGCATCCTCGAGCGCGCCGGCATTCTTGAACAAGATGCCGTTCATCGCGCCAAGACCGGTGCCGACCATCACCGCCATCGGGGTGGCGAGACCGAGCGCATCTGGACAGGCGATCACGAACACAGTGATCGTCAACGTCAGCGCGAACAGCAAGGTGGAACCCAGCGCCCAGTACCAGCTGGCAAACGTTGCAAGACCGATTATGATCGCGGCGAGCACCAGCCATTGCGACGCACGGTCGGCGAGCAGCTGCGCAGGCGCCTTGGAGTTTTGCGCTTCCTGGACGAGCTTGACGATCTGGGCGAGGGCGGTGTCCGCCCCGACTTTTGTCGCTCGGTAGCGGAAGCTGCCGCTGCGATTGATCGTGGCGCCGATAACCGCGTCGCCCGGCGCTTTCGAGACCGGCATCGACTCGCCCGTCAGCATCGATTCGTCAACGTCCGACTTACCCTCGAGGATCTCGCCATCGACCGGTATCTTATTTCCCGGCCGGATCAGGACGACATCTCCGAGGAGCACCTCGGCTGTGGGCACTTCGATCTCCTTGCCCTCGCGCAGCACCGTCGCCATCGGTGGCGCAAGGTCCATCAATGCGCGGATGGCTTGTGAAGCTCCGGCCCGTGCCCGCATTTCGAGCCAGTGGCCGAGCAGAATGAAAACGAGCAGGACCGCCGAGGCTTCGTAGAATTGCTGGCCCTCGAAAAGGAAGGTTGTGCCGACGCTGAAGAGATAGCCGGTGCCGACGCTCAGCAATACGAGCACCGCCATATTGAGAATGCCATTGCGCAGCGCACGGATCGCTGCGACCACAAAGGGCCAGACGGGGTAGAGGATCGCCGCGCTCGCCAGCAGGAACAAGGTGAAGTTGAGGTCGAGGCCGAAGGGCGGCGTCAGCAACGGGCGATCCATCCCCATCGGCGACAGTCCGAAGATCGGCAGACTAAAGATCAGGCTGATGAAGAACCGGTTGCGCATGTCGCGCGCCATCGCCCCCATGTCCATCCCCTCCCCGTGACCCATTTCATGAGCCATGGCGTCGTGCATCGGCGCGGCATGCGGACCCTCCTCGGGAGCAGCGACGACAGCGCCCGGTTGGTGATGGTGGACGTGGCCGGACGCGACCGCTGGGCGGATTTGGCTGTCGCCATCCGGGGTCACCATGGCATCGTGGGCGCAGACATGCCTGGGGACGAGACGGCCGCCGCAGTGAAAGCCGCAGTCATTGATGACGCCGCGCAACTCGCCGACATTTGTCAGCGTCTCGTCAAAGACGACCGTGACGCTCTCGGAAGCGGGATTGGCTTCAGCGCTGAGCACCCCAGCGCGTTTTGAAAGCTGCTTTTCGACCCCGAGATGATCAAGGCATTGGAACAGCCCGCGGGCTTCAAGTGTGACGGTTGGCAAGGCAAGGCTCCGTTGTTGTGGTGGCTCGCCAGCTGATTTCAGCAAGGCCACAGGTGTTCGAGGGGCCAAGGGGGGCGTGCGACCCCTCGAACAGAATGGTACGGCGCGCAAAGGGCGGCGTCGCACTGTCCAGCCTACAGAATCAGCCGGTCGATTTGCACCCTTGGTTGTGCTTCACCGCCGCATCTTTCGTGACGCCCAGTTCTTGTGCGCTGATTTCCGAGGGACTTGAGGTCTGCTTATTGCCGCAGCAGCAGCCCGCCGACTCCGGTTGCTTGGCAGGCGCCTCATTCTTTTTGACACGGCTCGACATGATAACCTCCATTCGCAGATCCCTTCCCGACGGGGATATGATTCAAGACGTGCCGATGGAACGAAACTTACAGTCAGGATCCAGTATATGGGAATCCTGTTGCACCAGCCCTCGCGGGCACGGGCTAGCTCGGGGGGATACAGAAAAATCTTACCCCTGCTTCGTATAGCGCTACCGATAGGGTCCCCTCACGGCGCACCGATAGCCGCTGGAGGTGGCCTGGATCAGCGATCGTCGTTGCTGCTGGCGAATGCGGCGCCGTCTGTCACGCGGTCCTCCTCTTTCTTCGACTTCGTCAGCGACGAACCACCGCTTCTGCAAGCGCGGCACCGATCATCGCCTTCGCTTCGCGTTCGATCTGATCGAGATGGTCGAGGCCGCGGAAGCTTTCCGCGTAGATCTTATAGATATCCTCGGTACCAGAGGGCCTCGCCGCGAACCAACCGCTGGCGGCTCGTACACGGATGCCGCCCAGCGGAGCACCGCCGGATGGAGCGGCGCTCTCGACAGCGATCACGGTTTCGCCAGCCAATTGTCCGGCCTCGAAACTGCGCGGCGTCAGCCGCCTGAGCTGCTCTTTCTCGCGTCTTGTCGCCGGAGCGTCGGTGCGCCGGTAGAAGGGTTTTCCAAGCGCGGCGGTCACCTCAGCGTAGAGCGCTGTGGGATCGCGACCCGTCTTTGCCATGATCTCCGCGGCGAGCAGGCCGAGCGCGATCCCATCCTTGTCGGTTGTCCACACCGAGCCATCCTTGCGCAGCAGGGTCGCTCCGGCGCTTTCCTCCCCGGCAAAGCCGAGCTTGCCTTCGAGTAGGGCATCGACGAACCATCTGAAGCCGACCGGCGTCTCGACGAGGGGGCGATCGAGCTGCGCCGCCAGCCGATCGATGAGCGCGCTCGTTACCATCGTCTTTCCGATGCCGCTTTCGCGCGGCCACAGCGGCCGGTTCGTGAACAGATAGGCGACACAGGCAGCGAGATAGTCGTTCGGAAGCATGAGCCCCTGCGAGGCGGTGACGATGCCGTGCCGATCGGCATCCGGGTCGTTGCCCACCGATATGTCGAAGCGGTCCTTGAGGTCGAGCAACTGCGCCATCGCATAGGGCGATGAGCAATCCATTCGGATGCGGCCATCCCGATCGGCAGGCATGAAACCGAAGCGGGGATCGACGGTGTCGCTGACCAGGCAAGCGTCGAGCCGATAGCGGTCTATGATGGCAGGCCAGTAATCGACGGCGCTGCCGCCGAGGGGGTCGATGCCAATTCGCAGGCCCGAGGCGCTGATCGCCTCGAAGTCGAGGACGTTGGCGAGGTCGTCAACATAAGCCGAGCGGAAATCCCGCCGCGACAACGCGGATGAACGATATGCCCGGTCAAAAGACATACGTCGCACGCCGCCCAGCTTGGCGTCGAGTAGCGCGTTGGCGATGCCCTCGATACTGCCCGTCACTTCCGGCTCCGAGGGCCCGCCATGCGGCGGATTGTACTTGAAGCCGCCATCCTCAGGCGGGTTGTGTGAAGGAGTGATGACGACGCCATCGGCAAGGCCGCTCGTACGCCCGCGATTGTAAGACAGAATCGCATGAGAGATGACAGGCGTCGGCGTAAAGCCCTCGCGCGCATCGGCCACGACGGTCACCTCATTCGCCGCGAATACCTCTATCGCGGTCCTTGCCGCCGGCCCCGACAAAGCGTGCGTGTCGATCCCCAGGAACAAGGGGCCGTCTATGCCGGTCCTTGCACGGTGCAGGCAGACGGCCTGGGCAATCGCCAGTATATGCGCCTCGTTGAACCTGCGTTCGAGCGCCGAGCCGCGGTGTCCGGAAG
This sequence comes from Rhizorhapis sp. SPR117, assembly GCF_021742065.1. Next base: position 11,811 of record NZ_JAKKIE010000005.1, on the reverse strand, counting down.
TGCCGAACGTCACACGCTGGTCGGCGTTGCCCGGATCAGGGACCCGGTCATGATAAGCGCGGATCAACCCCTCGACATCGACGAGCTTCGATGGATCCAACCGCTTCCCCGCGTCGGGATGCGCCTCCGTCATGCGCCATCATCCGCCGAAATCGATGCTTCGCCCGGATCGTGATTCAGCAAGTAGGCGATGGCTGTCCGGTTGGCGAGTCCTGGTTTTATCTGCATGTGCGGGTCTTCGGGATCACGGGGATTGACATTCTCAAGGACGTGGCTCCGCGCAAGTTCTTACAGCGAACCGTTACAGCGAGAATGCCCGCGTGTCAGAGCGGTTAAGTGGAACTTCTGCAACGCGCCGGGCTCTGACAACGGGGGCAAGGTACCCTGTTGCGCAAGCATGACCAGTAGGGCGCAGTGGAGGTGACGTTACTATCCGCTGTCTGAGCCTGGATCTTGCGCGCAGCGCTTTGCACGCAAATTAGGCGGCTTACGCGCAACACATTTTTGCGCTTACGGCTTGTAAGTTGCGCGTATATGCGGCTTAGTTGCGTATAAGGTTTTGCGCGCAATTAAGAGGACGATCGTGGTACGGCGCATTCAAGAAGAAGATTTGCAGGCAATCGAACTGGCCGTTGCCCTTCATTCCGAAGGGGCAATGGTGCAGCAGATCGCCGATGCACTGAAGAATGCGCCGCCGCGCCGCACATTGCAATATCGTCTCAAATCCCTCGTCGATGACGGCCGCCTGATCATGGAAGGCGAAGGCCGCGCGGCACGCTATTTTGTGCCGCAAATTGTAGAAGCTGCGGGCGAGGCGACGGCCAGGGCAGAAGCCCAAGCCGAAGGCGAAGCGCTCTTGCCTCTTTCCAAAGAAGGTGAAGGCATCCGCGCCTATGTCCGCAAGGCCGTCGAGGCCCGCAAGCCTGTCGGTTATAATCGCGCCTTTCTGGATTCGTACCGCCCCAATGAGAGCTTCTATCTCTCGGCGGCCGAACGGACGCATTTACGAGAAGTCGGCACCCCGAAAATCGCGGAGCAGCCTGCCGGTACATACGCCAGGCAAATCCTGAACAGGTTGTTGATTGACTTGTCCTGGAACTCAAGCCGTCTTGAGGGCAATACCTATTCGCTGCTTGATACCAAGCGCCTGATTGATTTTGGCGAAGAGGCGGAAGGGAAACAGCGACTCGAAGCGCAGATGATCCTCAATCACAAGGATGCGATCGAGTTTCTGATCGGCGAGGTCGATGAAATCGGCTTCAACCGCTATACGGTCCTCAACCTTCACGCCCTGCTTGCCAACAACCTGCTGGCAGACCCGCAGGCGGCGGGCAGCCTTCGCCATATCGGCGTCGGGATCGAGCGCTCGGTCTTTCATCCACTGGAGGTTCCCCAGCAGATCGAAGAGTGCTTTGACCAGATTCTCGCCACGGCCTCCGCGATCACCGATCCGTTCGAGCAGGCCTTTTTCGTGATGGTGCAGATTCCCTACTTGCAGCCCTTCGATGACGTGAACAAGCGGGTGTCGCGTCTGTCTGCAAACATGCCCCTGATCAAAAGCAATCTCGCGCCGCTCTCATTCGAAGGGGTGCCGCGCAAGGCTTACACCAACGCTGTGCTCGGAATTTACGAACTGAACAAAGTCGAATTGCTGAAGGACGTTTTCATCTGGGCCTATGAACGATCCGCCGATCGTTATGCTGCCGTCCAGCAATCACTCGGTGAGCCTGATCCCTTCCGGTTGCGACACCGCGAGGCACTGCGCGAAGTAATCCGTGCGGTGATCGGAGGTCGCATGGACAAGAAGCGAGCCACTGCGCACTTGAAGGGCTGGACGCACGAAAAGATCGACGAGGCCGAGCGCGAGCAATTCCGTGAGACCGCCGAAAACGAACTCCTGAGCCTCCATGAAGGCAATTTTGCACGGTATCAGGTCAGGCCGAGCGAGTTTGCAGCGTGGCGGGAGGCCTGGAATAGATGAAAACCTCTAGCAAATGGCTGGCTAACTCACGATGCCTTGCGCCGCAATTCGGTGGTGCATAATATCCAAGGCTAAACAGTCCAAATCTGCGAAGCGTGGTCGTGACCATATGAAACGTGGTCCGCAGAAGGCTGGTCGCGTCAATACGGCACATTGGGGAGCGATGAGCAGCGATTGACAGCGATATTGAGCGATGATAAATGCCGGATATCGTTGAAAACTATCAACCAAATCAACGTGCTAAACAAGCCTCTTTCGATAGAAACCAGCTCGAAGCGCCTGCGGCGGCGCTGTCGACCATCAGCATCTATGACAGACGTCAGCCAATCGCCAGAAAGAGGGCTACCCCAGCTGCGATCAGCGCCACTGCGCTTCCCCCTCCCACGATGAGCCCATGCTTCGGCGAACCGGTCAGTGCAGCCAAAAAGGACTTGGTCAACGTATTCGCTGTGACCGCCAGACCGATGCCGATTGCGGCAATTTGCGGATCGAGCGCGCCTTTGGACAGTCGGGACAAGGACAAGCTGATCGCATCCACATCGGCCAATCCGGAAATCGCCGACAGCCCGAAAATGCCGGCGGGACCGGAGAACTGCGCTGCAAGTTTCGAGATAAGCATGACCCCGGCGATAAGCCCGGCGAGCTTCAAGGCGGTCCCCAGCTCCAGCGGGCTTGTCATTGCGATTTGCGGTCGCTCCACATTGCGCTTGCCGGCTCGCAAAATAAGAATGGCGCCCAGGATGAAAACTGCGGAGCCCGATATGGCCAGCGGCAGCATGAGCAGGCCGAGCAGCGCCGGATTGGCGATGCCGACGACGACGATCACCCGTGCCATCATGACGGCACAGCTCATCAGCGTAGCCCCGGAAAGGAGCCAGCAGGCGTCCGGATGGGTCCTTGCCATCTTCGCGAAGGTCAGAGCGGCAGCGGTTGACGATGCCAGTCCGCCGGCGAGCGCGGATACGATCAGGCCGGCCCGCTCGCCGAAGATTCGGATCGCGAAATAGCCAAGAAACGAAACGGCGGCGAGGAGGATGGTGAAACGCCATATCTCGGTCGGATTGATCGCGTTCCATGGATCGATCGGCTTGTCAGGCAAGATGGGCGCAACAAGAGCGGTCATTACGACGAGGATGACGAATGCACGGATCTCCGGCCAAGTCAGCATTTTCAGCCACGCATGGAGGGGCTGTTTGAATGCGAGCATGGCCGTCGCCGCCGCTGCCGATGCAATTGCTACCGACATCTCGCCCAGAATTGCATAGGCCCCGAGCAGGAATGCCAAAAGTCCGGCAACAGTGCCGGTGACACTGAAGCCTTGTTCGGTCCGCGCTTCAAGATATTGGAACGCGGCAGTGATCAGTCCGAACGTCAGGAATGCAAAACTGAGAAAAATCGCTCCAGCGGTTGACGCGACAAGAGCACTGATACCTCCGAGCAAGCCCGAAAGGCCATAGGTTCTGAGACCTGCCGCGCGCTTTCCTTCAGGTACTTCGCGAAGGGTCCAGCCACGTTCGAGACCGAAGAGCAAGCCAATCGCAAGCGCGATGGCAAGGCGTTCAAACTGGCTATCGATGGGCATATCCTGGACCTTGTCGCTGCGACATCGCAATCAAGCGATCAGCCCCCGCCGGTCAGACAAGAGGCAATCTGACTTGCAGGACGTATGCGCAGCGGCGGCCTTACAAAAGGTTCGACCACATTCCCCTTCGTAAGCGGCGCCTGAGTCGGGTCGCCGCTCGACAGGCTTGAGGGGGCGAAGCTTTGTTTCTTGGAGCGTTGGCGTGAACCCCCTCCGGATCGCCAACGGGTAAGTCGACATTCCAAGGCTGTTGAAGTGCCCTTGATCGTTCTTGGCCTTGGCGTCTCGCTGAAGGTCAATTCGTCAGGGAAATGGCCACCGCGCGGTGCAGCTGCTCCGGCTGTGCGCGGCGGCTCAATGGAGGAAGCAATGTCGAACCGCAAGCCATCCAGGCAAATTCCATCAATCTACGGAATTTCACGTACACTCAAGAAGTGTAAGCCGGGTGCCGCCGTCGCGTCATTGATATGTTGGTGAAGCGTGCTCGCTTGGCCCGAATGGGAGCAGACGTTATGCCGAGATTGGCTGTTTCAGGAGTTGGCATCGTCTTCGCCCTGCTCATTTCAACCCTTGCCTATGTCCCCGCGGCGCGATCGCAAGCCGTCGCAGATGCCGGTTGGAGCACAGCCCTGGTGAGCAACCCTGCTGCCAATATCCCCGCAGCAAAGGTCGCGCCCGATCTTGAGATTGCCTATTCGGACTTCATCGATCGCATCGACAGGAACGACGTTCGCGAGGTCGTGATCTCCGACAGCATGGTCAAGGGTGTATTGGCTGATGGAAAGCGTTTCCAAACGACCGTCCCGCAGGATGCAGGCCTCATCCCGCGGTTGCTCGATCATCGCGTAAGAATAACCGCTGCCCGGAGCGACGTCGAGCCGATCTCCACTGGCTGGCTCAGCCTTTTGTTGCTGCCGGTGCTCTTGCTTGTGGCAATCGCGGGCTATGTGATCTGGTCCCAGAAGCGCCAGGCCAAGAGCGGAGGCGGCGTGTTCGGCATCGGACAAGCCCAAGCGAAACAGGTCGACGCCGATGCACCGCCCGTGACCTTCAAGGACGTCGCCGGCATCGATGAAGCAGAGTTCGAGCTAAGCGAAATCGTTGAATTTCTGAAGCGGCCGGAGAAGTTCCAGCGGCTCGGCGGAAAGATTCCCAAAGGTTGTCTGCTTACAGGGCCGCCCGGAACCGGAAAGACCCTGCTCGCTCGGGCGATGGCTGGAGAGGCGGGCGTGCCCTTTTTCTCGATGTCCGGGTCTGCGTTCGTAGAAATGTTCGTTGGGGTTGGAGCGCGCCGTGTGCGCGATCTGTTCGCCCAGGCGAAAAAGAGTGCGCCTTGCGTCGTTTTTATCGACGAGATCGATGCTGTCGGGCGTCATCGGAGCGCGGGCATGGGCGGCGGCAACGACGAGCGCGATCAGACGCTCAACCAGCTGCTGGTCGAAATGGACGGCTTCGACGGTGATCAGGGCGTTATCATCGTCGCTGCCACAAACCGCCCGGACGTTCTGGACCCGGCATTGCTTCGGCCCGGCCGCTTTGATCGTCAGGTGGTGGTACCCGCCCCCGACGTCGGCGGCCGCGAAAAAATTCTGCGTGTCCACTTGCGGCATGTTCCTCTGGCGCCGGATGTGGACCCGCGTATCATGGCGCGGGCGACCCCGGGCTTTTCCGGAGCGGACCTCGCCAACTTGGTCAACGAAGCCGCGCTGCTCGCGGCCCGATCCGGCGCCGAACGCGTCTCGAGGGCCGAGCTGGAGGCGGCGCGGGACAAGGTCCTGCTTGGCGCCGAGCGTCGCTCCCTGGCGATGACTGCCGATGAAATGCTCACGACCGCCTATCACGAAGCAGGTCACGCCTTGGTTGCGCTGCATGTCCCCGGCCATGACCCGCTCTACAAGGTGACGATCATTCCCCGTGGCCGCGCCCTTGGCGTTACGATGTCGCTACCGGAGCGCGACCGCTACGGCCTTGCTCGCATTGAATTGGAGGCGAAGATCGCCATGATGTTCGGCGGGCGCGTCGCCGAGGAATTGGCCTTCGGCAAGGACAGGATCACCACCGGCGCCAGTGACGACATCCGCCAGGCCACCATCCTTGCGCGGCGCATGGTCACCGAGTTCGGTTTCAGCGACCGGCTCGGTCCGCTGCGTTACAGCGACGGCGACCACGACACCTTCCTCGGCCGCGGCGGCAGCGCTCGGCTCAATGTTTCGGAAACCACTGCGAGTATCATCGATGAGGAGATCCGGCGCATCATCGAAGAGGGGGAATCGAGGGCGCGCAAACTGCTCACCGAACGTAGGGTCGAGCTTCAGCGCCTGGCAGAAGCTCTGATGGAGCATGAGACTCTGTCCGGCGAGGAAATCCGCGCGCTCCTGGCAATTCCGGCAGCCGGAGGCAGGTTCGAGCGCGTCAGGATCCTTGAAACCGCCCAAAACACAGTCCCTGACGGCTTGCTCGAATCCGCCAAAGGCTAAGCCGACCCCCAAGAGATCTTCGGTGCAGTGGGTTCGGTGCCGATGTTGGGGCCAGTGGTTTCGATACCGCTCAAATGGCTCGCCAAGGATTCCTTCAACTCGCCGTCCGATCTCGCACAGTCCTCGTAGATCTTCGTTTCCGCCGGCAACGACCGCCATCAATACCAGCTGACGCCGCTGTCATATCTGTTGATCCCCTTGAATGGTGCCTTGGTTTCGGGATCCTCTGGTGCCGACGTCAGGTTCACGCCAGTCGATGCGTGGAACATTGGGCACGCGAACGTGAAATTGTGTGGTGAATTCAGTCCGTGGTCCGCCCAGAGGCGGGAGCTGGGGACCAGTTCGCGCGTATGTCTTCGGGCAGGCAGCTTTGTACGTCTTTGATCTCGCCGCGCGAGACATGGCGACCGATGACTGTCAGTGCCGCCTCGACAGCACGCCTCGGGTGACGCAGCTTCGTCGGTGCGATGGCGGCCATTACCGCCTCCACAAACTCTATCATCGAGTGGAGACGCGTTGGATGAGACTGAAAGTGCCATCCCTCATAATAGATCCCGCGGATAAGGTTAGGCAGCTGCCCGCCGAATTGAACGGCTTCGGCAGGCGGCAAGCGGTCGCGTAGAACGTGAAGGACGGCACGTAGTAAAGCATAAGTGTGTTCCTGATCCACGTCGCCAAGTTCTGCTTCCAGATCTCCTAGCCAGAGGTGACCCTGCTGAACCGCATGGTCAAAATGCCGTGATCCTGTTGTCATTTCTTCACTCCTTCAAAAAGAGCAGTTCGCGGGCAAGAAGGGGCTTTCGCCCCTCGAACTGGGTTCGCGAGTTCGCGTCGACCGAGCTGAAACTCGCGTAGATTGCGGGATCAATTTTATCTGCAAAAGCCCTTATGCCAAGCAGCCGGCGTCGCTCTGTTCGGTCGAGGCCGCCACCCGGCGCCCCTCCTTGCGCATCGGGCAAGATCAACTCACCGACACGGCATTGAGCGCCGGCTGCGTCTGCCGACCTGCCATAGAGGCCGACTTGAGGTCCTTCTTCAGATGCTCGAGATCCGCAGGTCCGAGTGTCTCATGCGCGAGCAGAACTTTCGCGCTCCCTTCCAGCAGCGCCTGATTGCACTCGAGGATTTCGCGTGCGATGGCGAACGCCTGATCGATCAGCTTTCTGACGGCTTCGTCGATCGCTTCCGCAGTGCCATCGCCATAGGCCTTGGGACGCCAGACGGGGGTCTGGCCGACCAGGAAACTGCCTGTTTCGGGCTCATAGGCAACCTGGCCGAGTTCAGGCGCCATGCCAAACCTGACCACCATGCTTCGCGCGATATCGGTTGCGCGCTGCAGGTCATCGGCGGCGCCCGTCGACACATCGGAATAGATGAGGTCCTCCGCCGCTCTGCCCCCAAGCAGGGCGGCCATGCGGTTCATCAGTTCGCTCCGGTTTGCAAGGAACCTATCCTCGATCGGACGTTGTAGAGTGTAGCCGAGCGCGGCGATACCGCGCGGAATGATCGAGACTTTCTGCACGGGATCCGTTCCCGGCAAGCTCATCGCCACCAGCGCGTGGCCCATTTCGTGGTGGGCCACGGTTTCGCGCTCATGCGGGCTCAGCACCCGGCTTTTCTTCTCGATGCCGGCAACGACGCGTTCGAATGCCTGCGTGAAATCCTCCAGCGTCGTCGCCTCGGCACCACGGCGGGTAGCAAAAACCGCTGCCTCGTTCACGAGATTGGCGAGGTCGGCGCCGGTGAACCCGGGAGTCAGGCCCGCCACGGCTTCGACATCAAGGTCCGGCGCGGTGCGGATTTTGTGCAGATGTACGTTGAGGATTTCGATCCTCCCCTTGCGATCGGGACGGTCGACCAGAACCTGGCGATCGAAGCGGCCCGCACGCAGCAGCGCTGGGTCGAGAATCTCCGGCCGGTTGGTCGCGGCAAGCACGATGATGCCCGCGCTCGGGTCGAATCCGTCCATCTCCGCGAGCAACTGATTGAGTGTTTGCTCTTTCTCGTCATGCCCGGCCCCGGGCAAGTCGATGCCGCGCGCGCGGCCGAGTGAGTCGAGTTCGTCGATGAAGAGGATCGCCGGTGCCTGCTGCCGCGCCTGTGCGAACATGTCGCGGACCCGCGCCGCGCCGACGCCAACGAACATTTCGACGAATTCCGAGCCCGTGATCGAGAAGAAGGGCACATGCGCCTCGCCGGCGACGGCGCGCGCGAGCAGGGTCTTGCCGGTGCCTGGCGGTCCCACGAGCAGCACGCCCTTGGGAATGCGCGCGCCGAGCCGCCCATATGTCTCAGGATCGCGCAGGAAGCCGATGACCTCGGAAAGTTCCTGCTTGGCTTCATCGACGCCGGCCACGTCGGCGAACGTCGCTTTGACATTTTCTTCGGAGTAAACCTTCGCGCGGCTGCGCCCGATGCCCATCAAGCCGCCTTGTCCGCCCGACGCCATCGGTCGCAGCAGGAACATCCACGCCAGCACGAACAGCGCCGTTGGCAGGATCCACGACAGTAGACTTGAGAGAAACCCAGGCGGCGTCTCGCCGCGATAGACGATGCCGCGTTTCTGGAGCTCGTCTGCAATTCCCGGATCGACGCGTATCGTGGTAAAGTGCTGCTCCTGGGGCTTGCTCGCACCATTGGCGGCAGCCTTGTCACCGGAGCCCTTATCACCGGCGCCCTTGTATGCCCCGGTGATCGTCGTCGGCCCTATGACGACATCGGTGACGGCGTTCTTCTCGACGAGCGCGCGAAATTCGCTGAAGGGGATCGTTTTTACATGTCCCTGGCCCGCCCAGAAATCTTGAATGATCAGCACGACGAAGATGATTGCGATGAAGTAGGCGATGTCGAACTTGTTCAACCGCTTCTTCTTTTCGTCATTCATGGCCATGTCAGATCTCCCCTGGCTCCCAGCCCTGCGGCACTTCCCACCCCCTATCGCCACGCGAAGAAGTTGTAGAGCGGCCCGAAGATCAGCGCGACATACCAGCCCCAGGCGAAGCTTTCGCCAAGACCAAGGAAGAAAGTCCTCCAACTGAGCAACTCGAAGCCCGGAAGGAAGAGCGCTAGCGATGAATGGTTGATCGCCAAGCTTGGGAACAGAAGATATCCGATCACGCACAGGACATAGGAAATCACCAGGAACAGGCTCAGGCTGAGGCCGAACGTTACCACGGGAATCAGGGGATAGCGCGGGCCATGCAGATGAATGTCAGTTTTCGCCATATCACGCTCCATGCCGGTGAGGCATGCCGTCGCGCTCTACTGCGCCCGGCTTGCCCAGATAGGCCTGCGGATCGGCCTCGAACTTGTCCCGGCATGTCACGGAGCAGAAATAATAGACCATGCCTCGATGGACGGTACTCTTGGCGCCTGGCGTGGCGACCGTCATTCCGCACACAGGGTCAACCGCCATTGCTGGCTCGTTAAACCTGTCTTCGGTCTCGTTACGGCGGCGATGTTGGCCATGACGCCCGTGGCCCATGATATGGGCGCCGCAACCGAACCGCATGAACACGAAGAACAGCGCTGCCCAAAACAGCAGGTAGAGCACCGTTGACATGGCTATTGCTTCTTCATGCCGTCCATTGGCATGCTAGGCTTCATATCACCCATCGGCATTCCACGTCCCATATCGCAGCCGGGGACGAGCAACCCATCGGCCTTCTGCTTCTGTGCGTCGGACAGGCTGGCATAAAGTCCGGCTAATGCCGGCCTCAGCGTCCGGAGGGAGTTCTGCGCCTGTGTGAGCATGCGGTCGTGACGGTCAAGCCGCTCAAGCGGTGAGAGGTGTGCCGCGCCCTGAGGCATGGACATCATCTCGTCATGCATTCTGTCCATATTCGTCGCAATGGCGCGAAGGGCACTCGCGTAGGCATCCCAGACTCGCGATTGTGCCGGCGTGATTCCAAGCTCGCTGCGCATGGTCGTAATGCGCTCGTTGATGCGATCGGACATCTTCATGCCGCCGCCCATCATTCCGCACATCGGCATGGTCTGGCCACCCATCATGCCTTGCATCGGCATGTCGCGGCCGCCCATCATAGGATGTTGCCCTCCCATAGCGGGGGCGCCGCCCATAGGACCATCGGGCTTGCCGGCAGGTGCTGGGGAGGGGGTGGTAGCCGGCGCCTCGACTGGATGATGTCCCGCGTGCGCATCCTGAGCCTGCGCCACATGCGGCGAACCACTCGCAATCGCCAGTCCCAATGCCCAAGCGCTCACTCGTTTCATGCTGATGCTCATCACGGTCTCCTGTCAATTGATAGGCTTCGAGCGTTAGACGTTCCGAATCCCCATGGATTACAGCTGGGCATCGCCCTCCACGAAAAAGGGCCTATTGCCGCATCAGTCCTACCGGCGCAGCGGCCAGTCACCTGTCCGAAGCCGCCCTGATGCAAGATCGATTGTGGCTGTCGACAAGCGGGCCAACTCATCACCGACGATTGCAGAGATGGCGATGCGATAGTCTTCGGGATTGCCGCCCTTTGCGACACGGAGGCGGACGGATGCTGTCTGAGGCTCGGTCATTGGCCGGCCGATGGCGCTGACGAGCAGGCAATGGGCTTCATCTACCCCGTCCAGTCTGGCTACGCGGTCTGCGATCAGGCCAGCGGCGATATTGTAGAGCTTCCCGACGTGCGACACCGCATTCTTGCCCGAAACGGATTCCATCGTCATCGGGCGAAAGGGCGTGATAAGACCATTTACGCGATTGCCCCGGCCGGCCTGACCATCGTCACCGCTTTCAGCCGATGTACCGAGCACGGTCAGGTAAAGGCCCCCGGTGTCCGGATCGTCGGCGGTATTGACAGAGACCATCGCCCGCATCCCGTGCCTGGCAGCAATCCGGCTGACAGCGTCGGAAACCAACTCCTTTGCCTCAATGTAGGCCTGCAGATCGCCAATATGGCGATCAACGAACGCACAAGCGACGGTTATTCGAACCCGCTCCTCTTGCCGCAATGCCATGATTTTGATGTCGCGACCGATTTCGGGATGCGCGCCCGCAGCCATGCGCCCAAGCTCATGCTCAGCGGCAAGCGCCGTCGCTTCCAGCCGGCTGAGAGGCGCGAAGCCCACGCCGATCGAGGTATCATTGGCGAGAGCCGGTGCGCCGGCCGCATTGCGCTCGAACAGCACGTCCAAGTCGGCGGATCCGGGGCGGACGAGGCAATGCGTACGCAAGTGCGAACGCGGCTCCACCGCCGGAATGCATTGCTCGAACCACTTTTCCACGACCGCGCGAACGGTATCGTCAAGGGGAATGGTTTTGCCGCCACACTGGCTGACGGCGCGCCCTGCCAGATATATTTCCATCGGCTGCGTTACCCGGCCACCGCCAAATGCCGGTGTCGAACAGCCGCCCCAAAGCAGGGCCTTGTCGACGTTATAGTGCATGATCCGGCCGACCTCCGCGAGATAGAGGCGGGACAACTCCTCGCTCAGCGCTTCGGTCAGATGGTCGCAGATCGTGTCGGGGTGACCGAGGCCTTTGCGCTCGACGATCTCAATTGCGAGCGAATCACCGCTGGGTTCGGTCAATGGCGTGAGATCGATCTGCATGATGTCACCTCGATGCGAATTACGTGGCCTTGAAAGTTGCGCACCAGATACCGCTCCCTACGGGCTTGAACCCAGCCTGACGCAGCGTGTCCTCTACATATCCGCGCAAACGGCGTCTCAGCATTGCTGAGAGTCCGACTCAAAATTAATATTCATTGGATTCAAGCTCGTGCGATAAATCTGGCGGTTCGCCGGATTGAAGCGAT